>DHCV01000018.1 GCA_002399025.1 Bacteroidales bacterium UBA4893
AATATATATTATTAGAAGTTCCCATAACAATTAAAATCATATATTTGCAGAAATTTAAAAGAAATAAATATGAAAAAGCTTTTATTAACCCTAATCATTTCATTATTTTGCTTTAACCTTTATTCTCAAAGTGCAAATGAACTATTTAATCAATCAATAAAGTATGCTAACGCAAATGACTTGAAGAAAGCAGAAAAAACCACAAAAGAATTAATTAAAAATTATCCAAATGATGAGGATATTCATTTATATTGGAACAATTTAGGAGCTTTTCAATCAAATCAGGGAAATAATAAGGAAGCACTTAAATCATTCTCTAAGTCTTTCGAATTAAATGATAAATATGGCGTTGCATTATTAAACAGGGCTAAAACATATAGAGATCTTGAACAATTTGATAATGCAATTATTGATTATAAAAATGTTATTAAATTAGATACTAATAATGAAGAAGCTCTTTTTGATTTAGCAATGCTTTTAAGTAAAAGAGAAGATTATGCAAATGCACAAGTATATTATGAAAAGCTTATTGCATCAAATCCTGAAGAGAACTATCCTGCTGCAATAAACTTAGTTATTGTTAAGAAAAGACAGGGAGATCTTGATGGTGCATTGTCTGATATGAATAAATTAATTGAAAAAATTCCTTCTAATGAATTTCTTTATGAAAACAGAGCAAATGTTTATAATAATAGAGCTGATATTTTAATGAATATGAAACGTTATGATGAAGCTTTTGTTGATATTGAAAAATCATTAGCTCTTGAACCTGATTATGTAACTGCAATTATTACAAAGGGTGAAATATATTATTTTAAAGGAGATTATGGAAATGCTTGTATTTTCTTCAAAATAGCTCAAAGTAAAGGAGCTCCAAAAGAAAAATTGGATAAATATATGAAAAACTGCAAGTAATTAATCAAAAAATAACTCTTCGTTTTATTTTATTGAAATCAAGGAATAATTTATTAAAGTCAAGGAATAATTTTTTCTTTCTTCGTTTTAATTTATCGCAAACGAAGTTTTATTTTCAGAGATAAAAAAGAGTTTAAAAATATAATTGTTGCTCTATTTTCTTCACCTCATAATATGAAAAAGTTGGGCAGTTGCATTTCTTCTTCTTTTTGGGTTTCATTGTTGTACGTGATTGGGTTGCTTCCGTCGTGCGGGATATGTTATCCCGCACTTCTTTATTATAAGGATTTATAATCCGATACTGATTCATTATTATTAATTACTTATAATTACAACGCCCAATCTGATACACTACCTATCATGAAGCAAATGATTTATATTTTCATCATTAGTGTATATTTCTCCATTATAAAAACTTTGTTTCTGATTATGTTCCTTAATCAAATAAAAAGTATCTTCTTTAGACTTTAATTTGAATAATGTATCATTATAGCCTAATATCTGGAATGTATCATAATTAAATTTGATACTAAGAGAATCTATCATTCTCCATGTAGAATCCTCTGGAATAGTTTTGATACCTCTACTTTCCCATATCCAAGATGTTGTGATATAAAAACCATAACCTCCTTTATAAAACTCACAAGCATATGATGTTTTGTTAAATTCCTTAAAATACTCATCCCATTCGTTCTTATGGATATTCCAAACTAATTTATTTTTCCCTGTTAGGATATTACTGATTTTTTCTTTTTTAGTTTCTTCTTTATTATTGCATTGTGCAAGCAATAACACAGAAAAAATAATAATAAAATATTTCTTTTTAGTCATTAGTCCATTATTTATATAATTAAATTTTGGATATTACGTCGTGCGGGAGTACTTATCAACTTTGTCGCTTTGCAAAACAAAGAAATCCCGCACTACGGAATTTTCAATCCGATATTTATTCATTATTAACTTTTTATTTGTTTCCAAAGTTCAAAGTTAGGGAAATATTTTAATGTGTTGTTAATTCTCTTCTATTTTATTTTTTCTTTTTGATTTCATTAATGAGATATGAGTTTCGTGCTTGAAAATTAATTAGACTTTTCTTTGTAAATAATCCTTATAATTTTGAAATTATGTAGGGAATAATTCTTCCTAAACGGCGAATAAATCTACTAACTCCTTATAAAAAACTTATTAAACGAGGAGTTTTTACCCCAAAGATGCACATCATTTGATACGAAAGATGTGCATCTTTCACTATAAAAGATGTGCATCTTTTTTTATAATATTTTAGGAATTGGAGTTTGCTCTCCAGAAATTGAATTTAGGATAAATAGTCCTAAATAAACCTAATGAATGGTTTACATCTGCAAATATACGAAATTATTTTGAATATAACGTTGTATTTTTATTTTTGATTGATGTTTTTAGAAAGGGAGATTGATTTGTAAATTGAATTTTTGAATTGTATTTCCACGTATTCTATTCTTATCTTAATTACCCCTAACCCCTAAAGGGGAACAAGGAATGCGTCAGCCAAGTCCCCTTCAGGGGATATAGGAGTAATTTGGGATTCTATTTGGGTACGCACAAGGCTTTCCTTTAAATCTTAAAAAGGAAAAATCATTGGCAATACGAATATCATTATTATTCCCAAAATCAATTGTAATGGTAATCCTACCTTAACGTAGTCCATGAATGTGTAGCGTCCTGCTGACATTACTAAAGCGTTGGGTGGGGTTGAGAATGGACTTGCAAAACACATGCTCGCCGATACTGCTACTGCAAATAGCATTGGTATTGGACTTACTCCAATGGTTAGGGCGATTTGGAGGGCTATTGGTGCGAATAGTACTGCTGTGGCTGTATTGCTGATAAACATTGTTAGTAGTGAGGTTGCAAAATAGACTGCTGCCAAAACTACATAGGGTCCTGAGCCTCCTGCAACATCAACTATTAGTTCTGAAAAGGCTGCTGCTCCTCCTGTTTTTTCAATTGCTATGGACATTGGTAGCATGGCTGCTATCAAAACTATGCTTTCCCAGTTTATAGTCTTGTAGGCTGCTTCCACATTGGTAAAGCATCCTGAAAGTACCATGAGTACTGCTGCAATCATAACTGCCGTAACGGATGGGACTATATTAAATACCATCGCCAAAACCATAAGTATCATTATTGTTGCTGCTACTGGTGCTTTGTAGTTGAGTTTTAGCTTAGAGCCTTCTTCTATTGTTTTGCCAAGCACCAACCAATCTGCCTGCTCATCATTCAAAAGGGCAATATCCTTCCATTGTCCTTGAACCAATAGGACGTCTCCTGAGTGCATCCTCTCATCTTTCAAATCTTGAAGTATATACTTATCACTTCGTTGGATTCCAAGGATATTTACATGGTATTTCTCCCTAAAGCCCGAATCTTTTATCTTCTTATTGACTAATTTTGAGCTTGACATTAAGACCAATTCTGTTATCCCAATTGAATCGAAACGTAGGTCTGCCAATGGGTCATGATTTATTCTTTCGGGACGATCAGTATGTTCCAATTCCAAATTATATTCTTTTGCAAACTCAACAACGTTCTCCAAATTGCCCTTCAAATACAATATATCATCAACCTCAATTATTGTTGTAGCCTTAGCAAAGGTTTGTAGTGGTGCTTTCTTAAATGGGTTCTTGTCTTGAGATTTCCTTCTTATTTCCAAAACATCAATTTGATAGTTTTGAGGTATGTTAAGCTCCGAAAGTCTGTTCTCAATCAAGAGTGAATCTTCCTTAACCTTAACTCTATATAGGTTTTGTGAGAGCTGATACTCATCAACCAAATCTCCCAACGATTTACCACTATTCTCATTATCGTTGTGCTTATTGTCCTTAGAAAGGAAATACTTACTAAGAGGGTAAAGCACAATCATTCCCACAACAACACAAATAATTCCTACTGGCAAGAAAGTAAAGAAAGATAGTTCTCCAAAGCCTGAATCTTTTAGGGTATTGCTAATAACAAGGTTGGGAGGCGTACCAATCAAAGTCATCATTCCTCCTAAGCTGCTTGCAAATGCTAATGGCATTAGAAATCTACTTGGGCTTGCTTTAGCTCCAATTGCCACGCTGATAACTATTGGCATAAGTAGTGCAACTGTTCCTGTATTGCTCACAAAAGCTCCAATTGATGAGGTGAGTAGCATAATTAGGAAGAAAAGCTTGGTTTTGCTTTCTCCTGCAAGTGATATAATCTTATCACTAATAGTTTTTGCTAATCCTGTTTGGAAAATTGCTCCACCAACAACAAATAGTCCAATCATCATTATTACTACATTGTTTGAAAAACCACTTAGGGCTTCTTGAGGGGTGAGTACTCCAAATACCATTAAGAAAAGTAAAGCACATAATGCGACAATATCTGAACGGATTTTGCCTGAAATAAAGAATATAATGCTTAGGGCAAGAATTACTAATGTGATTATCATAATTATTAAATCTTATGGTGCTAACTTTTGAAACAAAAACTTATTCAATATATTACTATAAAGTAGTATATTATTTGCAAAATTACTATTTTTATTTTCAAAAAAGAAACCTTTGGTAGATTTTGGACTGATTTGAGGGTTATTTTATTTTCTTTTGGGCATAAAAAAATGCGATAAACCTTTTTATTTGATTTATCGCATCTGTGACTAAGTTTAGAAAGACTAATGTCTCTTTTCTTTGATTCTTGCTTTCTTTCCTGTTAGTCCTCTTAGGTAGAAGATTCTTGCTCTGCGAACAACTCCTCTTTTGTTTACAACAATCTCTTCAATAAATGGTGAAGAGTAAGGAAATATTCTTTCAATTCCAATTCCTCCAGAGACTTTTCTTACTGTGAATGTTTTAGTCATGCCTTCTCCTGCACATTGAATAACATCTCCTCTAAAAAGCTGGATACGTTCTTTATTTCCTTCTTTAATCTTGTATGATACTGTGATTGTATCTCCAGCCTTAAACTTAGGGAACTCTCTGCTCTCAGTTAGGCTGTCAACATATTTCATTAATTCTGGCTTACTCATTTTTCTTTTTTCTTTAAGGGATTTAACAACTTAAATTAATTATTTCTTCACTTGTTTAACAACAGCTGCGAAAGCTTCTGGATGATTCATTGCTAAGTCTGCAAGAACCTTTCTGTTAAGCTCAATATTGTTTTTGTGAAGTAGTCCCATGAATACTGAGTAAGAAACTTCGTTCTGACGACAAGCGGCATTTATACGGTTAATCCATAATGCACGGAACTCTCTTTTCTTGTTTTTTCTATCGCGGTAAGCATACTGTTGTCCTTTTTCCCATTTGTTCTTTGCAACAGTCCAAACGTTCTTACCTCTTCCCCAAAAGCCTTTGGTGCGTTTTAGGATTTTTTTTCTGCGGGCTCTTGATGCAACCGCATTTACTGATCTTGGCATAATTTTTTCATTTTTTTTCGTATTAGCGTTCTATCAACTACGATTAGAATCTTTTTGTGCTAAATACAATGGTTAATAACTCCGTTAATTTGCAATAATTACATGATAAGCATTTTCTTAACATTAGACTCATCTGCTTTAGAAACAGTGTCAGAGTATGCTAAGTTTCTTTTTTGTTTTGTAGTCTTCTTTGTTAAGATGTGACTATGGTACGCATGCTTTCTCTTAATTTTGCCTGTTCCAGTTAGCATAAAACGTTTTTTAGCACTGGATTTAGTTTTCATTTTTGGCATTTTACGTCCTTTTTATTTGTTTATTATTAATTTACCTACTTTCACAAGTAGATTTTATTTAGTTTTCTTATTTCTTTGGAGCAATAATCATCATCATTTTCTTGCCTTCAAGCTTTGGAAGCATTTCGGGTTTGCCGTATTCCAATAAAGCTTCAGCAAATTTTAGAAGTTGAGTTTCGCCTTGGTCTTTATAAATAATTGTTCTTCCTCTAAAAAACACTTCAACCTTAACTTTATTACCTTCTTGCAAGAAGCGAATGGCATGCTTTAGTTTGAAGTTAAAATCATGTTCATCGGTTTGAGGCCCTAAACGAATTTCTTTAACAACAATCTTAACATTTTTAGCCTTCATTTCCTTCTGCTTCTTTTTCTGTTCGTAAAGGAATTTTTGATAATCAATTATCTTACAAACAGGTGGGTTGGCAGTAGGAGATATCTCTACTAAATCTAAGTTCAAACTATCAGCCATCTTTATGGCTTCTTTAATGTTAAAGATGCCTGGCTCAATATTTTCACCAACTACTCGAACAACGGGTGCAGTTATATTATTATTAATCTTGTGTAGTTCTTCTTTTCTTTGTATTGGTGATTTTTTGTTAAATGGAATTGTTGCTATAATTTATTCCTCCTATTTTAATTAAACAATTATTTTTCTTTATATATCTTTTTATTTTAATTCTTCTTTCACTGCTGAGTCAACTAAGGATGCAAAATCTTCAATTTTCATCACTCCCAAGTCGCCTTGAGCATGTTTTCTAACCGAAACAGTTCCTTCTTTTTCCTCATTTTCCCCAACTATCAACATGTAGGGAACCTTTGCTAACTCTGCATCTCTAATCTTCTTGCCAGTCTTTTCGTTCCTCTGATCTATTGAGCCTCTGAGGTCAAAATTAGCGAGCAAAGATAATACTTTTTTTGAATATGACTCAAATTTTTCACTAATTGGTAAAATAATAAATTGTTCTGGAGTCAACCAAAGAGGGAATTTCCCTCCTGTGTGTTCAATCAAAACCGCCACAAAACGTTCCATAGAACCAAATGGAGCCCTATGAATCATTATTGGTCTGTGCTTTTGATTGTCTGAACCAGTGTATTCCAATTCAAAACGCTCTGGAAGATTATAATCCACTTGAATTGTTCCCAACTGCCATTTCCTTCCAATTGCATCTCTAACCATAAAGTCGAGCTTTGGACCATAGAAAGCAGCCTCTCCAATTTCAGTAACAGTATCTAAGCCTCTTTCTTTTGAAGCCTCAATAATTGCACTCTCAGCCTTCTCCCAAATATCATCAGAACCAATGTATTTCTCTTTGTTGTTTGGATCTCTAAGTGAAATTTGAGCAGTAAAGTTTTCAAATTTTAAAGTTTTGAATATGTAAAGAACAATATCAATAACCTTACAAAACTCTTCCTTCAACTGCTCTGGAGTACAAAATATATGTGCATCATCCTGAGTGAAAGAACGAACCCTTGTCAAACCATGCAATTCTCCACTTTGTTCGTAACGATAAACTGTTCCAAACTCTGCCAAACGGAAAGGTAAATCCTTATATGAACGAGGTTTAAATTTGTAAACCTCAACATGATGAGGACAATTCATAGGCTTTAAGAAATACTCTTCGCCTTCGTTTGGGGTTGTTATTGAGCGGAATGAATCCTGACCATATTTCTGATAATGACCAGAACATTTATATAAGCCAACGTCTCCTATATGTGGAGTAATCACTTGTTGGTAACCATAGTCTTTCTGAACCTTTTTAAGGAAGTTTTCAAGTCTTTCCCTAAGTTGAGCACCTTTTGGCAACCACATAGGTAAGCCTTGTCCAACCTTATCGGAAAACATAAATAGCTCAAGTTCTTTTCCAAGCCTACGATGATCCCTTTTCTTAGCCTCTTCCAAAAGAACCAAATAATCATCAAGCTCTTTTTTCTTAGGGAAGGTAATTCCATAAATACGAGTAAGTTGCTTTCTCTTCTCATCGCCTCTCCAATAAGCACCTGCCAAAGAAAGAATCTTAACAGCCTTAATTTGAGAAAAATCTGAAAGGTGTGGACCACGACAAAGATCAGTAAACTTTCCACTTTCATATAAAGTAATGGTTCCATCCTCCAACTCCTCAATCAATTCAACCTTATAGGTTTCCCCGATTTTAGAAAATTTCTCAATAGCATCAGCTTTAGATATATTATGTCTTTTGATTTGAATACCTTGCTTAACCAAATCCTGCATCTTTTGTTCAATCTTTGCAAAATCTTCTGAAGAAAGCTGAGTATCGCCAAAATCTATATCGTAGTAGAATCCATTCTCAATTGCTGGACCAATCCCAAATTTTGCATTAGGATAAAGCTCCGAAATTGCTGATGCCAAAAGGTGAGCCGAACTATGCCAAAAAGTATCCTTCCCTTCAACATCGTTCCAAGTATTTAGCTTAATTGTGCTATCCTTTTCAATAATTCTATTAGCATCCCAAACCTCTCCATTAACTGTTGCAGACAAAACATTTCTTGCAAGCCCCTCACTAATGCTTTTAGCAATATCCATAGAAGTCAATGCTTCTTGAAATTGCTTAATTGACCCGTCGGGTAGAGTTATATTTATCATATTATTATTTATCAATTAAATGCGTTAAATTTTAAACGAGGTGCAAAGATACAACAATTATAAAGAAATCACAAAAAGAATTTAAAACAAAAAGTTATTTTTCTTTTACTTATGGAAAAAAAACGGCACATAAATTAAAAAAGTCGGCGTCTTTTTTAAGATAAGTGCTGACTTTTTGAAAATATATCGTATATAATTTATATTTTATCCTATCTTTATTGCTTAATTTGCAGAGGGAAATACTTTTGGGAGAGAAATGTAAAATTTTGAGCCCTTATTTAGTTCCGATTCAAACCAAATTTTGCCTCCAAGCTTTTCTGTAAACTCTTTGCATAAGTTTAATCCTAACCCACTTCCTTCTTCATTATTTGTTCCATAAGAAGTGTAGCCAATTTCCTTATCTGCAAGAATTAATGCTTGTCTCTCAGGGGAAATTCCGCATCCAAAATCTTCAACACAAATCTCAACACTGTCATTTTTTTCATCAATAGAAATATATATTTTGCTTCCAGAGTAGCTGAACTTGATAGCATTTGATAATAAGTTTCTAATGATGGTTTTAAAAATATCTGTGTCAGAATAAATTTCTATAGATTCTGAGTTAGAAATTACATTTATTTCAATATTTTTCCCTTGTGTCATCAAACTATAAAGTCCAATTAAGCCATGTGTAATTCCTATGATATCAATTTTTTGTATAGAAAGATGTAGCTTTCCTATTTGATTTTTAGTCCATTTAAGAAGATTGTCTAAAAGTATGAATAGGTTTTCTGTAGTTCTGTTAGATTCGTCTAATAGTTCATATAAATCATTGCTGATGCCACAATTTTTAAGTTCTGAGAGTAAAAGATTAAGTATCATTTTAACGCTGCTAAGAGGTGAACGTAGGTCGTGAGCAATAACAGAGTATAATTTATCTCTATTCTTTATTGCAGATATAAGATCTTTTGTTTTTTTGTCAATCTCTTGTTTTGCAGCAATTAGTGAAATTTGATGTCTAATCCTTGCTTCCAATTCTTTGTTATTGAAGGGTTTTGAAATGTAATCATTCGCACCAGCACTAAAACCCTTAACAACTTCTTCTTTATTGTCTAATGCTGTAATAAGGATAACTGAAACATCATTATTTATATCCCCAGTTCTAATCTTTTCGAGAACTTGATAACCATCTAAAATAGGCATCATTATATCCAAAAGAATTAAATCAGGTTTATGTGCCTCAAATATTTCTAAAGCTTGTTTACCATCATAAGCTTCAATAATTTGAAAATCATTTTTCTTTACCAAAGCTTTTAAAAGCATTACATTGGCTTTTACATCGTCAACAATTAAAATTTTATAATCGGAATTATTTATTTCCATATTATGATATATTTTTATACAAAGATATGCTTACACTTATGTCTGAAGAGTTGTATATAGATTATTAAGTTACAAATAGTAATGTGTTATTTTGCAAATATATAAAAATATTTTACTTCAAAGGGAAAAATAATAGAAAAATTAATCATTAAATACTTGGTGATAAACATTTATTAGTTCTCTTGCAGTTATTGCCCAGCTAAAAAGTTTAACTCTTTCTAAACCATAATTTATTTGTTTTGTTCTAAAGTTTTCATCCCCAATTAACCTTTCAATCATTGTAGAAATTTCTACAATATTTAGTGGATTAATAAGTATTGCTCCTTCACCTGCAATTTCAGGAATAGCAGATGTGTTTGATGTAATAATTGGACAACCACAAGCCATTGATTCAAGTATTGGTATTCCAAAGCTTTCTCTAAGAGAGGTGTAAAGAAAAGCTCTTGCACCAGAGTATATATAAGGTAAATCAACATTTGGAATATAATCAGGGCAAACTAAATATTGTTTAATGTGTTGTATGTTGTTTCTCTCTAAAATAGTATCAACATACTCTTCTTTTAAATCTGCAATTAGAAGAGAAAATATTTTACCATTTTCAGCTCTTGAAATATAATCAGCATATGCCAAAATTGTCCTTTCTGTATTTTTTTTAGGATCTGTGTTTCCTAAAAAGAAAAGGTAATTGTCTGTATTTATATATTTTCTGAATACTTCCTTTGGATTATTTTTAACTTGAAAATGCTTACTATATCCATTATAAATAGAAATAATTTTATTGGAATCTAATTTTAAAAAATCTGTAATCCTATCTCTTTCAAATTTTGATACAGTAATAATCTTCTTTGCCTTAGGGATAATTCTTGGAACAACAAATCTTCTATATATCCTGCCTAATTTCTGATATATAGATTTATTTTTGCTTGTTAATTTCTCAAGAAAAATAATGTCATGAAGAGTAATGATGAGTTTTGAAGAGCCAAAAAGAGGAGCTGTATTACTTGTGCAATGCAAAATGTCGGGCTTAATCTTTTTTATCTCTTTAGCAAGAGCAATTTGTTCCCATCCAAAATATCCTCCAAAAGAATTTATCTCAATTATTTTGAAGTTTTCTGTTTCTTCTAAACACTTATCTTCTCCAGGAGCAACAATTACATAGTATTGATTATTTTTATCAATTTTCTGAATTTCTCTAATGGTTTCAAGAGCAACGAAATCCATTCCATGTTTTTTCTTACGGAAAATTCTTTGCCCCTCAATAGCAATTATCATTTTAATCCCTTTTTTGTGTGAATGTATTTTTTATTTACCCCTTTAATTCTAAGTATATTAAATATCATCACAACAAAAACCAATGGTAGTTTATGGAAGGTTTTCTTAAGTTTTTTGTCAACAAGAAAATCAGGAATAGCCATTGCGAAAGAATACATCAATACAATGAAAATAAACCACCACTTAAGAGCCCAAACCCAATCAATAAATAGTAATATAACTGCAAAACTAAAAGAGAAACCCATAACAACTATTCTTGGTAACATCATCCATTGAATAAGTTTATCAGCATAATCCCAATTTTTATTCAAGATTGCTTTAGGTAAGTCCTTAATGGATTGGCTTAGAATGTCAAACTGAGCTGCAACCCATCTACGTCTTTGATTTGCAAAGGCAGAGTGATTTCTTGTCTTTTCGTCAAAAACAAAAACCCAATTAAGAAAGTCTATATAAATACCTTGTTTTAACAATAATACTTCCAATTCTTTATCTTCTCCAGCAGTTATTAAGTAATGAACATGATTTTTGAACCAGTTAAAATCAAAAGCCATACCAGAACCAATTAATGCTGAGCTCATACCAATTCTTACATGACCTCTACGAAAAATGGAGTTATTTATTTCTTCACTAACAGCATCCAAAAGAGCCATATCTGTATCTCTATTCTTGGCTACTCTATGAGCTTGAATGGCTTTATTCCCCGCATCATAAGCATTATTCATTTCATTTAAGAAATCTTCTTTTACAATGTTATCAGCGTCCATAATAACTATAACGTCATAATCATAGTCCTTTCTATCGTTTACAGCAAAATTCAAAGCCTTTGCCTTAGAACTATTTTCATAACTAGCTTTTATTACTTCTGCACCTAATTGAATTAGTTTATTGTCAGTTTCCTCACTCATATGGTCAGAAATAACCAAAACATCGTATAATCCCTTAGGGTAGTCTTGTTTGAGAAATTCTTCAACAGAGTTAATTATAACAATATCTTCTTTATATGCAGGGAACAAAACAAGAAATTTATGTTTTTTCTTAGCTTGTTTATGCCTTGGCATATCTTCCTTCATTGACATTAAGGCAAAGAAGAATAAATATCCAACAGAAAAAGCAGTTAAAATAAATAAAAGAAGTTCAATTATTCTAATTGTATTTATAATCATTGCTGTAAAGTTTTATTTTTAATTGTTATAAAATCTAAAGCTCCATTTATTATTGCTTTTGAAAATTTAAATTTTCCTCTGAAAAAATATTTTAATACATGAACTGGGTTTGCAATAAATAATTGATATAAAATAGAAATATTTCTTCTTTTGTACTCTATGTTTCTCCAAGTGAATAGAAGTCTGTTTCTTGTGTGATAATATATCTTTCTTGAACTATCTTTACCAGTTGAACGACTTTCTTTGTGATATACAATAAATTTTGGTTCATACCAAAGCTCAAACCCTGCTCTTTTAATCATTTCACACCAATCCATTTCTTCGTAATATAAAAAGTAAATTTCTGGCATTTTCCCAACTTTTTCTATAACCTCTTTCTTGATAATCATTGCAGCTCCATGAATGTAAGGAGTTCTCTCAGCTTTGTTATATTCTTCATTGTCTGGTCTACTATATCCAATTATGCTATTTCTAATTGTGTATTTCGAAAATGGAGTAAAACCTGCAAATTGAATAGTATTAAAAGGTTCGTGAAAGAGAATCTTTGGACTTAATCCACCAATTTTATCGCTACTTTCTAATCTGTTTATAAGGTATTTAATGGTATCTTCCAAAATATATGTATCATTATTTATGAAGAAAAAGTATTTACCTCTTGCGATATCTACTCCCAAATTATTACCTCCTGCAAAACCGAGATTTTTTTCACTCTTAATAAAGTGAACATCATCAAAAAGGTCTTTTAATGGAGTTAGCTCATCCTTTCTTGACCCGTTATCAACAACAATTATTTCATATCTAATGCTTTTAATTGTATTTTTAATGCTTGTGATAAGTTCAATAGTATCTCCAAGTCCATTATAATTTACAGTAATAAAAGAAATAATTATGTCATTCATAAAATTCAGTCCAGTTAATTGTTATTTTATATAACTAATTGATTCTCTCTCTTACGCTATTATATAACTTTTGTTCCTTTTCTTCAATTTCTTTGTCAAAATAAGGTGAAAGCGAAATCATTGCCAGGCCAATATAAACAATAAAACCATTGGGAAATTGAGTAAAAGCTTCATTTGCATAAGCAGCAATCATCATACCTGCAATACCGCCATATAATCCCATCATATATTGTCGCAGTTCATTATTCTTTAGTTTAAACATTATAATGTATGCACAATATACTAAAATAAATAACAATAATCCAATATATAAACACAACCCAACAATTCCTGTTTCTATCCAAACCAAGACAAACCAAGAATCGGTTGGTAATTCTGATAGCTTTGTATAAGAGCCATATTTTTGTGCCCTTCCAGCGCTTAATCCTATTCCAATCCCAAAAGGTTTATCAACCATATAGGTTTTCATTTTATTTTGATTTTCTAATCTTACTAAAAATGAAGCGTCTTTACTTGGATTAAAAGCTGTCCTTGCTCTTCTAATATTACTATTACCCTGTCCAATATTTGTGTATTTAAAAAACAAAAACATAAATACAAGAATTCCCCCAAATATTAATACTGTTCTTATTCTTTTGCTTAAGAAAAGATAGGTTGCAATTCCAATAAAAGGAATTGCCATTGCAACCCTTGTCCCAGATTGAAACATAGAATATAATGCAATAAGGGAGACTATTATATAGTATATTTTGTATTTAAGATTGATTTTCCCAAATGCAGAAATAATAAAAACTACAAAAGAAAAAGCCATAGAACAACCAAAGGTCGCTGCATCATTAAAAAATGAAAAATATCTTATTCCAGAATAAATAATATGAGTTCTTGCACCTCCATCAACGTATAACCACCTTTTTTCTGCAACATCAAAACCATAATTCTTTTGAATATATACCTTAATAAACGCAATGATAGTAAGTATTGACCAGATAAATAAGATTGCTTTTACTTTTTTATAGTCGTTTATAATCAGAGTTGAAAGAATGAATATTATAATAAAATACAAACTCATCCCTCTTGCACCAGTAAACCAAGCTTGGGAAGAAACTGATTGTGGATTAAATAATTCTAAAAAACAATAAATTACCCATATAAGTATAGAATATGTCATAGGGTTATTAACCCTATTCCAATTATATTTTGTTTTTGGATTGATTTTATTGATTATTAAAGAGGCAATTACGAAAAGAATAAGCAAATCCATAGTTACTCCACCTTTTAGCCCGGGTAAATATCGGGTTAGCCCCATGATAAAATAATTGAATATAAATAATGATATAAATATCCAATATGGAGAGGAAGCAATAAAGAGTGATGAAGCAATTATTAAGGGGATTATACCTATTATTAAAGATAATCCCCAATGTATTTTAAGTCCAGCAAACAGTATAACTAATACACTTAGGATTAAAAATACTAATTGTAAAATCTTTGATATGGAATATCCAAATATCTTCACTATTTAGTTTTAAAGTCAAGTTGAATAATCTTATATATAAATTTCCTTATCCAAGAATATGGAGGTAATAGTCCAGTAAAGACCTCTGTTGCATCAATACTTGTTTTGTTTAAATAAATATAAAGGTTTTCTTTACCGCATTCTTTTTCTAATCTATCATAAAGTAATTGATCATTATCTTTCCAAGCCTTAGACGCTAAGCTAATAAATAGATTAATCTTAGAAGCTTTAATTATATTTACAGGTATATTAGAGTCTATTAATGCTGGGTGTTCAATAATAATAAATTTTTCATCACCAATTTCGCAAAAATCACCAATTGAATTAGCTAATAAATAGTTTTTGTCTTCATGATTAAAATCTTTATGATAGGTAATCAATTTAGCATTTATGTTCTTTTCATTTAATATCTTTAGTAGATTCTCGGCAATAAAACTCTTCCCTTCCCCTTTTTCGTTACTAATAATGTTTATAATATTTAGACTATCATTCGAAGAAGTTAGATTATTTATAATTGAATTAAATAAGAAATGCCTCGATTTGTCTAATATATCATTATAATGTCTCCTATATTTACCTTTAGGTGAATCAGGGAAAGCCCCAGTAATTTCGTTTCCAATTAAAAATTCAGCCTTGATTTTATTCTTAAGAGTCCTATCTAAAAGCTCAAGGATAATAAAATATGAGAGGATAAATATTAAAGTACCTATTGTAATTCCTAAAACAATCATTTTCCTTTTTGAAGGATTTGAATTAAGCGGATACATAGGGGGATTTATTACCTTAATTGAGGACGAGGTCATTTGTAAATTTTTTCTCCTTAATAAAGCAGAATTCAAATTATGCAATATATTTAAATATGTGTTTTCTAAAAAACTAATTTCTCTTTCCTTTCTTTTTAGTGTTGAACCAACAGGGGCATAAAAAGTATATTCCTTGTCTATCTCAGCTCTTCTCTTTTCTAATACCTTAATTTCAGCATTTGCCTTAGTGTTTTTCATGAGTTCAGAAAACCACTCGTTAATTATATTTTGAGATGAAATCCCTTCTTTAGTATATCTATCACTAACGTATGAATTCAGAAATTGACTAATTTCTTTTTCTTTATTAGAAATTTCCTTTTTGCGTTTTTCTAATTTGTTTTTTGTCTGAGCTAATGTGTCTTGCTGATTAATTTCAATAAAAGCAATTTCATTTCTCAAATTAGAAATTTCATTTAAGTGTTGAACGAATTTTGAATTATTCTTTATGGATTTTAGATTAATATCCATCCTTTTCTCTATTTCATCTAAAGCAGCTAATGAACTATTATAGTCCATTTTCAATCTAAGATATTCTAAATTATATTCTCTATCCTGAAAAGCAATTTGATTGGTTTGTTCAAAATAGTTAATTATTTTTTTATCGATATAATAATTTGTAAGAGAATCTTCAGTATCCTTTAACATACTTCCGACCCTGACTAATTCGGATTGGAAATATTGGATAACACTATCGGTTTCGCCAAAACGAAGTAATTGGTATTCATTTTTAAATTCTTCAATTAGAATTTTAATAGTATTATATGCAATCCCAGGATCATCTTTTTCATAAGTAATCTCAAGCATATCGCTATTCCCTACTCTCTTAACATCAATTTGGTTTAATGCATCAAAACAATAATGTTGGTGGTTCCAATTAAAAAGTCCATAAACGAAGTTTTTAGGGCTTGCCTCGCTGTAAATCCTCAGGTTTTTAACTGTGTTTTCAATTGATTTTTTTTCAATTAATTTTCTTACATCAATGGGAGTGCGATTAAAAATTTCAATATAATTATCTTTGTATATAGTAGAGTTATCTTTAGTAGAATCCCCATAAATCATATTTTCGGCATATAATTTATAAGAAACTCTTTCTAATGTGGATTTAGATTTTATTATATTTATAAGATTATCCATTGCTGTATTAACAGTTTCTCTATTAATGCTTATATTTGCATCAGATTCTATTGAATAACCCGAAGCAAATCCAGTAAATATAGTTGTTGATACTTTAAAAGTTTTAGTTAGATTATTTGTTAGAATAATAGTAATTATGGATGCAAGAAGAGGAAATAATACTAAATACCATTTCCTTTTAAAGATTACTCTTAATATATATTTAAAGATTTTCATTATCTATAATTGTTTAATAATATGAAATTTATAATTGCAAATAATCTCTAATTTCATTAATGCAGTCATTAGTTCGGATTTTGATTTTTGGAAATCAGAAATAGCAACAGATTCGGAATGTTTTGCGACAGTCAATTCATCTATATTAATAATCCCATTAATAAAATCCTCTTGACTTATTCTTGCCTTTAATTCAGCATAGTTCTTAGATTCAGCTTTGATTTTATAGGCTGTTAATTGTTCGTTTGCTTTGTTATAAAATTCAATAATTATAAATTTCTGTTCATTGAGACTAATTTCTTTTTCTGCTTTTATTTGATTTAATCTGTGTTTCTCTTTTTTTATTTTATTTCCATTATCTATAAAATCTCCAAAAGGTATTGAAAGAGATACTCCTATATGATAAAGGTTTTGTGCGTTTTGAGCTGTTTGGTAATATGCAGGTATTAAATATCCTTGTACTAAGGATTCTGCTCCTTGGTATCCATATTGGTATGAGGACGAGAAACGAAGATAATTAATCCATTCTCTTTTTTGAGATTTTATAACGGACTCTTGTTCTAATATTCTATAATCTTGAGCTTTAATATTAGGATTGCTTTCTAAGGATAAGAATAGGCTATCAATTGGAGGTAGAATTAGACTTGAGAAATCCTTTAATACAATTTGATTTTCTATAGAATCTTGTGAAAAAGATATTTTACTACTTGTAAATCCTATTGCAAGTAAAATAAATACAATTAAAATTTTATTTTTCTTCATTTCATCCTTATTTTATTTATACGTCTCCCTTTTGAATAAAGGCAGTAAAGGTTTTAAAAATAATTTTTATATCCATCCAAAAATTAAATTCTCTTGCATATTTTACATCAAGTTGTTTCCTTTCTTCTGCTGATAATTTCCCTGCATCTCCTCTTTTTTCTACCTGCCATAGTCCAGTAAGCCCTGCAGGAGCGAGAAAGCGTTCAATATAATCGTCATTTGTTAATAGCTCCGCTTCGTAAAGAGGGAGAGGACGATTCCCTACCACCGACATATCTCCTTTAAGTATATTAATTAATTGGGGCAACTCGTCTATGCTAAATTTTCTAATAAACCTCCCAACCTTAGTAACTCTTGGATCTCCGTCAAGCTTTTTAAAACTGTTTCTCTTTATGCTATTTTGAAATATAGCAAAGTCGTTAGCTACAACTGTGAAATCATCTCCAAAAAGAAGGTTGTCATCATTTGAAATTGAATTATCCCCAATAAGAATATCATCATTGATAATTATTCCATCATCAGAGACTTTTATATTATGAAATTCAATTTCTTTTTCTTCTTCATTTTCAATTTCGTATTGGTTTAATTTTCCATACTCTTTTAGTCTTTTGTCTGCATCCATATACATTGAACGAAACTTAATAAAGTTAAAGACTTTAAAATTGCTCCCTGCTCTTTTCTGACAATAACAAACCTTGCCTCTGTCTTCTACCCAAATGGCAATTGATACAATAATAAAGACAGGGCTTAGGACGATAATTGCAAAGATAGAAAAGAAAATATCAAACACTCTTTTCCATAATGGGAGCTTGAATAATTCTAAATTATTATTTTTCTTAGAATTGGTCATAATAGTTTTTTTACTCTAAGATTTAGTTCTATTGGATTAAAGGGCTTAACAATATAATCATCTGCACCCATTTCTAATAGTCGGATTTTTTCAGTAGTACTATCATTACTCGAAAGTATTATTACTTTAATACTCTTATATTCATCCATCCTTTTTATATATTTCAGAAATTCTTCTCCACTCATTACAGGCATTTTCAAATCCGTAATTATTAAATCTGGAGTATTCCCATTATTCATCCAATCAATACCCTTTTCAGGATTATCGAACCATGCAATTTCATTGTCCTTACTAAGATACATAGAGAGAATCTTTGCAATAGCTTCCTTGTCGTCGAGTATTAATATCTTTTTCATAGTTTATTAGTTATTGTCCGTTAAGATGAATTGTAAATTCGTCAAGCAAAAATACTAAAAATAAAAATATAAGATTAGATATCGTATTAATTATTTATATTTCTGGGAGCTAATTTAGTAAAACTTAGATGTATTTTATTTGTAATTAAAATAAAAAAGTGCAATCTATATTATTTTAGTTGCACTTTTTTACTTCTTTAAAAATTGAATTCAATAATTAATCAGGCCATAGAGATTGAGGATTAAATTTAATAATTCCTGAAGGGAGTCCCCAATTAACCCTGTTAAATACGCTATCTGCTTTGTTATTTGAATAGCTTCCTAATTCACTACTATTGCCAGTTACCCAATTATTAAAACCAGGATAGCAAGTTGCAATATTTACCTTTTCTAAAGGATAGAAGAAAGCTCCATAAGTAGCAATCCCAAGTGGATAACCCGTAACACTCGCAATACTTAAATAATTTTTCACTGCATTTTTTTGACCATTTAAAGCAACGTATAATTTCTCACCACTTTGATTTATTATAAATGGGTGGAAAGGATAGCTTGCAGCAGCTCTTCCTGGTTGAATGTAGGTAAATTTTATTATGTGATTTGTGTCTGCGGTAAAGTAAACGTCTGTAACATCAGTTGTGTTAACAAATCCAGTTGTTCCTGGAAATAAATCTCGCTGAATATTATTAGTAAAAATAGTATCTCTACCATCAGGTAATGTCATTCCAAATTGTAGCACAGTCCCCGCACCAAAAGCAATAGGCTGGATATACATTGTTATTTTAACTGACCAATCTGGGTATGAACCAATTTCTACCTTGTCTCTTGTTATAAAACAAACGAAATCGTTATAATCATTATCTCCATTTCTTGTGTCCTCAAATGCAGCAGTGAAATGGAATTCATCCCATCCACTAAAAGTTACATCTTTTTTATTAGGGACATAATCAATTGTTCTTATTGCACCTTTTGGCATATAATAACTAGTTGGAACTTGTGTTTCGCAAATAAGCTTATCATCGGCGAAAATTTGTGTTGTTTTACCCTCTTGAATTGGAGCTAATTCTTCGGTAAATGGGCTTAGGTTATCTAAATCTAATTTCATACTTTCGAAGTCCTCGTTAATACAAGAAACTCCAAAAATGGCTACTGCGATTAAAAGAAATATCTTCTTCATGGTTTTATTTTTTATATTTATATTCCTATTTTAATTTGCAAATATACAACGGAATTAGCTTAAAACAAGTGTTTTTAGTGATTATTATTATGAAATTGGTTTTTAATATGGTTTTTGTGCTTTTAAATAGATGAAAGCCAGGGTGTAAACTGGTTGATAGAATTTATCTATTATTGTATAAATTCTATCTATAACCATGTATATACTAAGGTATTTATGCTTGTAAATCTAATAAAAAATGACAAAAGTGTGAGAGATTACCAATTTAGCTTGCTAAAGTAGATTTTGGCAGTTGAGCGAGCAAAAAAAAGAGTAAATTTCATCCATAATTCAGATATTTTACTTATCTTTGCATCTGCAAGGGAATGAATTTGTTATTTCCAAATAAAATCACCAAAAGTTTCAAAACTACATTATGGTAGCTACCATAACGCTCGTGTGGTAGGTACCATAACAGGCGTGTGGTAGGTACCATAATGGTCTTCTCATAGCTACCATACTGACATTGAAACGCAGAAAGAATACTTTGTTTCGCAATAAGAATACTTTTAAATGGCGTTTCGTTAGATTCTTTCTTGATATAATTTGGATTAAACCAAAGATGTTTACCTGATACAATAGAAATGTATTTATTGAAATAAATAAGATTGTCAATTTGTGAGGATAAATTATTTATAGCGATAGAATCCGAAGACTGGTTTGTGGTCGGAGTATTCAAGGTTTTCGCTAAAATAATTTACACATTGGAAGTCTTTTGAATGGAAAATATAATCTAATCGGAAAATTCCAAAGATTTTTTTATAAGTTGAGCCAAATCCTCTTCCTCCTTGGCGAAATCCATCTAATAGCTCCCCTTTAACCTTATCATAAACAAAAGAAGAAGGAGTTTCGTTTATATCTCCTGCAACAAATATTGGATAAGGACTATTATTAATGATTTTATTTACTTCCAATGCTTGCTCGGATCTTTTTATTGAATTATCGTTTATGGTTTTCGAAATATTTTGAATGGCTTGAGCAAATATTCTTGGCTTAAATACTTGTTTCAATTGTCTGACTTCGTGTTGTTTTTGACTGAAATTAGAGGTTTGAAGGTGAAGGTTCATAACTCTTATAACCTTATCGTTTACTTGTATATCGCAATACATTGAACCATTATGTGTGTTAGGATAAACCTGACTTTTAGTCTCAATTATTGGATGTTTGCTGAATAGGGCTAAATCTTTTACTCCTAATCCGTTTTCTCCAATAGCATAATAAGGCATCTCAAGAAAATTAGCTATACTGTCGATAGGGAGATGCTTATCGAACCATATCTCCTGGAAACAGATAATATCAGGGTCTTTTTCTCCAAGAGCAAAAGCTATATTTTTGAAGTTATTAGTATAATGACCATAATATCCAAAGCTCTTAACGTTGTAAGTAGCAATACAAATATCTCTTTCGTTATAGGGTGGTCGAGGTTTAAATGAGATTTGAAACATCGTTAGTGTATAGGGAATAAATAGCAATAATGTAGCTATTGAAACAAAGAACCATGCTCGGAATTTCGAAGCCCAATAGAAGGAGAGAAAGAGGTTTAGTACAATAAAAAGGATTGCAAAAAGTCCTATCAAAGATGCAAATACATGGGTTTGAGGATTGAAAAACCTTGCTTGTGAGGCATAAAGACTGATAACTGCCATTACAATTGTTCCAAAAACAAATAAAGTTTCACTTAAAAGTCTAACAGCCTTAAAACCCATATATAATTTTTGTTTATAAAATTGCTTTTGCCAAATAGCAAATTCAAGACGGCAAAAATACTATTTTTTCTTCTAATTAGGATTTTTCACTACTATTAATCTTAGATTCATTATGAAGAAACAAGTTATTAGAATCAAATTACAGAAAAATAGAATCAAAATCCATTTTATTAGAATCAAATTATAAAATCATATATTCTAAGAAGTCCATTATGAGTTTTTACCTTTTTGAAATTTATTATTATCCTAAATAGGATTTATATTGATTTATTACTATATTTGCACTCGATTATAATTCGTACTAATTAATACTATTGTTTGTGGAGAAAAATATTACTAATGAGATTGAGAGACTTAGAAAAATACTTAATAATGTTCCTGTTGGAATTGAAGTTTACGATAATAGGGGTTATTTGCTTGATATTAACCAAACAGGGCTTGATATTTTTGGAGTAAGTGATTTATCCTTGGTTGTAGGAATTAGTATTTTAGATAATCCAAACCTTCCTAAACAAGTTTTATCAAATATCAGTACCTTTTTATCTCTTTCAGATCATGATAGACCAAGCTTTTCGAACCAATATCTTAGTCAGTCTTTTCTTTATGAATATAGTTTTAACAGAGTTAAGACTGAAAAGTATTATAATACTAAGTTTAGTGATAAAATTATATGTATTTCAGCTAAGTTAGAGTTTTATTTTAATGAAAAAGGAGAATTTGAAAATTTATTAATAGTTTTTTCGGACGAAACAGAAAAATTTAAGGAGCAGGTAGAATTGAAGAAGTTCAAGCTAATGTTCGATAATATATCTGAGTTTGGCAAGGTTGGGATAATGGAGGAGAATGTTAGTGAGGATACATTTATGGCTAATGACCAATGGTATGAAAATTTTGGAGTTTCTAAAGATGTAGAAAAAACAATAGATTCAATATATAGAAACCTTAGTAAAGAAGATGTGATTTGGTTGAAGAGTAACTATAAGAATATATCATTGGGCAGAATACCTTTCAATGCTATTGAAGAAAAGCAGATGAAGGTTATTAGTAAGGATAAATTCAAATGGATTAAATGTGTATTTAATTCTTATAAAAATGAGTTTGGTAATATTATTATTTTAGGCTCTTCGATAGATGTAACCGAATTTGTAGAAGCAACCCAGAAAGCATTAGCCTCAGATAGATTGAAAACAAAATTCCTTGAGAATATAACTCATGAAATACATACTCCCCTTAATGCAATAGTTGGTTTTTCTCAATTAATAGTTGATGCAGAGGACAATGAAGATAAAGAGGAATATAAAAAGATAATCCTTGAGAATAGCGATACAATAATTCAATTAGTCAATAATATATTAGATTATTCAAAATTGGAAGCTGGAGTTACAGGGGTAGAAAAGAGCGAATTTGATGTTTGTGCTTTAGTTACAGACTTATTTGCAAGCTTTAAAATACGAAATACAAAAAATATTGAATCTAGAATTATTAAGAATAATGAAAGTATAATAGTTTATTCTGATAAAACTAAAATCAATAACATATTGAACTATTTATTGAATAATGCGTTTAAGTTTACGGATAAAGGATACATTGAAATAGAGATAAGAGAAGAAGAGGAAGAAATTCTATTTAGCATAGAGGATAGTGGGAAAGGGATAAGCCCCGTGGAGCGGGAAAAGATATTTGAGAGGTTCTATAAAATAGACGAACATTCCCAAGGTTCGGGTCTTGGACTCCCAATAGCTCAAAAATTAGTAAAACTATTAGGAGGAGATTTGAATATAAAATCAGAATTAGGGAAAGGAACAAAATTCAGTTTTTCAATAAAGAAAAGATTATAAACATGATTATGAAGGATAAGATAAAAAATATTATAACCAAAAACCCAAAGATAAAACAATTCCTCCTATATCTTTGGGTACACCCATATTCAGCAAGAACAAGATGGTGGGCAAGGTTTTTTGTTTATCCTTTTATAATAAAAAGAGGAAAAGGATCAATTATTAGAAGAAATGCTCGATTGGATTTAAATGCAGGAAATAAATTAATAATTGGAGATAGAACAATTATAGAAAATCATGTAATCCTTAATAATGGAATTGGAGATATAGAAATTGGTAATAATACTATGATTACATCAAGAGGAATGATTTTAGGACCTGTATTAATCGGTAATAATGTTGTTTTAGGGATAGGAAGTCAAGTTTTAGGATTAACCCATGACTTTGAGGATATTGAAATTCCAATTAAAGAACAAGGAGTCAGCGGAACAAAAGTAATTATTGAAGATGATGTTTGGATTGGAGGAAATTGCGTGATAATTCAAGGGATAAAAATAAGCAAACATTCATTAGTAGCAGCGGGGAGTGTGGTAACAAAGGATGTAGAACCATATACAATAGTAGCAGGGAATCCTGCCAGACCAATTAAGAAATATGATTTTGATACAAGGACATGGATGAAAATATAAAAGGGAATGAATTTATTATATAGAATATATTTTTTATTACCAAGAGGTTTTTTAGGTTATAAATTTGATGTTTTAATGTATAAAACATTGAAATTTTTATTTGATTTATTTGTAGTTCATTTTTTTAAGATTACAATAAATAAGCATCCTTATGCATTAAATACGAAAGAGAGAGAGAAGAAAATAATTTTTTCATTAACAAGTTTTCCTGATAGAATTGATACTATATGGATATGTATTGAAACACTAATGCGTCAAAGTCTAAAACCAGATAAAATTATTCTTTGGTTAGCAAAAGAACAGTTCCCTGAACAAAAATTACCAAATTCACTTTTGAATTTGGAGAATAAAGGATTGTCTATAAGGTGGTGTGATGAAGATTTGAGGTCTCATAAAAAATATTATTATGCTTTTCAAGAATTTCCTAATGATATTATCATTACTTTTGATGATGATGTTTATTATCCTAATAATGTTACAAAAGAATTATATAAATTACATAAGCAAAATCCAGATTGTATATGTTCTAATAAAGTGAATAAAATGTTATTTGCAGATAATAGATTATCACCATATAATAAATGGATTCATAATTATAAATCTAATTTTGTACCTAGTTATGAATTGGTACAAATAGGTATATCAGGGGTTCTTTATCCTCCTAATTGCTTCACAAAAGAAGTGTTCCAAAAAGAAGTATTTAGAAAATTATGTTTTTATGCAGATGATCTTTGGTTGAAAGTGTGTAGTTTGTTAAATAATAAGAAAGTTATCACCTCAAAATATTTTAATAAAGAGTTAGTACCAATAAAATATACTCAACGAGTTGGACTATTTAAAATAAATGTTTTTGATGATAAAAATGATAGTCAGTTAAAAAATGTATTGACCCATTTTGATATTGATATATATGATTTTATTAATCAAGATAAATAATATGATTATAATGAAATTATCATTAATATGAGTCAATCTATAAAAGAACAATTAACAAAGGGAGTTTTTTTTACTGCAATTGCCAAGTATTCTAATATGGTAATTTCATTAGTAGTAACTGCAATTCTTTCTCGAATTTTATCTCCTGAAGAGTTTGGCGTTGTTGCTATTGCTACTGTAATAATTGCTTTTTTTGGAATGTTTACTGAAATTGGTATTGCTCCAGCGATTATTCAAAATAAAACATTAACAGAAGATGATTTATCAAGTATTTTTTCATTCACTGTTTGGTCAGGACTATTACTTTCATTATTATTTATTGCTTGTGCTTCACCAATAGCTAATTATTATAAATCTCCAATACTTCAACCAATCTGTTATTATCTTTCAATTAATCTTTTCTTTTCTTCATGTCAAATTGTACCTAATGGATTATTGTATAAGGATAAAGATTTTAAATTTATTGCTGTTCGATCTTTTTCAGTCCAATTAATAAGTGGAGGATTGGCAATTGTTTCTGTATTTTTAGGTTTTGGATTATATTCATTGTTAATAAATCCTATTTTATCTTCTTTTTTACTTTTTATTATTTCCTATCTAAAGAAGCCAGTGAAATTTAAATGGTGGTTTAATACAAATTCATTGAAAAAGATTTTTGCTTTCTCTGCTTATCAATTCCTTTTTAATTTAATTAATTATTTCTCGAGGAATTTAGATAAATTGATTATAGGAAGATATTTGAATATGAATACTCTTGGATATTACGAAAAGTCATATAGATTAATGATGTTGCCTTTGCAAACAATTACTCAAGTTGTTTCTCCTGTTATGCACCCTATCTTTTCTGAATTTCAGAATGATTATAAAAAACTATCCGATTCATATTTGAAGGTAGTTAAACTTTTAGCATATATTGGCTTTCCACTTTCCGCATTATTATTTTTTACTTCAAAGGAATTAGTCCTTTTAATTTTTGGAATGCAATGGACTAAGTCTGTTTTAAGTTTTCAAATACTTTCACTTTCGGTCGGATTTCAAGTGATATTATCCACTTCTGGTTCAATATTTCAAGCAGCCAACTCAACAAAGACGCTTTTTTTTAGTGGACTTTTCTCAACAATTATAAATGTATTTGCAATTATAATCGGAGTGTTTTATTTTAGGAAAATTGAAGCGGTAGCAATGGGACTTTTGATTTCTTTTATTATAAACTTTTTTCAATCATATTGCTTAATTTATTACAAGGTATTTAAGATGGATGTTATTAAATTTTTAAGAATATTAGTATTGCCTTTTTTGTTAAGTATTGGTATTTGGTTGATACTTTTTTTTGTAAATTATTTTTTTAATAATTTAAATATGATGTTGAGCTTAATTATTAAGTCATTAATAACTTTGATTATATGTGTTCTATTTTTTCATATATTTAAAATATATGATCTGAAATTATTTTTAAATCAAATAAAAAGAAAATTATGAAATGGAGTAAGAAATATTTAGAAATATATGAAAAGCCATACTCAAATATTCGTAATGAAGTCTTCGATTTAGTTGAATCAAATTTGAAGATGTTCAATAATGAAAATCCTATAGCTACAGTTGCTATTATTTCTCATAACGATGAGAAAAGATTATTGAGTTGCATATGGTCGTTAAGTGATAGCAAGACAAAATATCCTATAGAAATTATAGGTATTAATAATGCTTCAACAGATAATACAGAGAAAATATATAAAAGAGTAAATCTTAAATATTATTATGAGTCAAGAAAAGGATTTGGATTTGCTCGACAATGTGGTTTGGATAATGCAAAAGGAAAGTATTATATATGTATAGATTCAGATACTATTTACCCCAATAAATATATAGAAAAAGTGATTGATGAGTTTGAAAAAGAGAAGTCAGTTGTAGGGGTTAGTGTGCAATATAGTATTATTTATAAAACGTGTCAAGAAAGAATTTTCTATTTTTTTTATGAGATAATAAGAAATATTTTTAATAGATTAGTTCGCGTTAATAGACCCGAACGTGTCGTTCGGGGTTTAGCATTTTCTCATAATACAGAAATTGGAAAAAAAATAGGATATAAATTAAATATCAAGAGAGGTTCAGATGGTTCAATGGCTTTTAACTTAAAAAAATTTGGGGAAATAAAATTTGTTAGAAATAGAAAAATTTCTCCTATCTCTCGTTCATCAATATTTGGAGATTCAAATAAGTTTTCTTCGTTGTTTTTGAAAATTTATGATGAGATTAAGCACATTAAGAGATACTTTGTTAAACTTAAAGAATTAAAAGACGAAGAATCAAATTTAATGAAATGATGTTATGAAAGCAATATTTATAGTTTTTCATGCTTTGGCTGAATATAGTGGGATTACTAAGAAGATTAGATATCAAGTGAAGGCTTTGAATGATTGTGGGGTTGAAACGGAGCTTTGTTATTTGGGTTGGGATGAATTTGGAAATCAGGTTAGATGGGTAGGTGATAAGGTTCAAAAGAATTTCGGGAAAGGAATTAAGGCTAAGATTGAAAAGAGATTTGAGTATAATAGTTTATACCACTATATTATTGATAATAATATTTCATTGGTATATATGAGGAGTTTGATAAATGCTGAACCTTTTATAATTAGTTTTGCTAAAAAGCTAAGAAGGAAAGGAGTTAAGGTGGTAATGGAGATTCCTACTTTCCCTTATGACCATGAAGGCAAGGAATTGCCACTTCCTAATAAGATTAGATTCTATATTAATAAGCTATTCCGTTATTCTCAAGCCAAGAATCTTGATGCAATTATTACTTTTTCTGATTATGAGAAGATATTTAATCAAAGGACTATTAGGATTTCTAACGGGGTGGATTTTGATTCTCTGCCTTTGAAAAGTAGTTATAGAAATTCGCCTGAGGTTTTAGAATTTTTGGTTGTAGCTGAATTGCATTATTGGCATGGTGTGGATAGGGCTATAAGTGGGATTGATAAGTATATGAAATCTGAACCTATTCAAATGCTTCATTTGAATATAGTGGGTAAGCCTGAGAGGGCATCAGGTTTTGCTTTAAAAACTCAAGTTGAAAGTTTGGATTTGGGTGAATTTGTTAGTTTTCTTGGTCCTCTTTCTGGAGAGGAATTAGATGAGGTTTTTGAAAAAGCTGATTTTGGAATAGGAAGTCTTGCAAGACATAGAAGCAATATCACAAAGATAAAGACTCTCAAGAATAGAGAATATGCAGCAAGGGGTTTGGGTTTTGTTTATTCGGAAATTGATGAAGATTTTGAAGATATGCCTTATATTATTAAAGCTCCAGCTGATGAAACTCCTTTAGATATTTCAAGAATTGTTGATTTCTATAATTCAACAAATCTGGAGCCAATTGAGATAAGAAAATCAATTGAGCCAAACCTGTCGTGGAAAAATCAAATGCAAAAGGTAATTTTTAGTATCTTTGCAGACTAATACTATGAAGAATTATTAATATATTTAATTATGAATTTACTACAGATAGTTTGGGATGTTTCTCCTGTAATTTTTAATATTGGAAGTCTATCAATTCGCTGGTATGGTGTTTTGTTTGCATCAGCATTCATCATTAGCTACCTGATTTTGAAAAAGGTTTTCCAAAAAGAAAATGTTTCAATATATTTTCTTGATAAGATGACAATTTATATGTTTGTTGGGCTATTAGCTGGATTAAGATTAGGACATTGTTTGTTTTATGAATTTTCTTACTATATAAATCATCCAGTTGAAATGCTTCTCCCAATTAAGGAAACTGCTGAAGGATGGAAGTTTATTGGCTATCAAGGATTAGCTTCTCATGGTGGAGCAATTGGACTTCTTGTTGCAACATTTTTCTTTTGCCGAAACACAAAGCTTCCTTATTTATGGGTAATTGATAGATTGGTAATTATTGTCGGTTTTGCTGGAGCTGCAGTTAGATTTGGTAATTTAATGAATTCAGAAATTTATGGAGTGGCTACAAGTCTTCCTTGGGGATTTATATTTGTAAGAGATGGACAAACCTTGCCAATGCACCCAACACAGATATATGAAGCACTATCTTATATTGCATTAAGCACCTTCTTGTATTTATATTTTATGAAAAAGAAAACACCACCTCGTCAAGGTTTTATTTTTGGAGTATTCTTAATTGTGCTATTTGTTGCACGTTTTCTAATAGAATTTCTTAAAAATAGCCAAGAAAGTTGGGAAGATTCAATGACATTAAATATGGGTCAATGGTTAAGTGTTCCATTTATTATTGCAGGAATAGTCATTTTGTTTTTATCGTTTAAATATCAACTTGGAAAGAAATTGGATTTATCAAAATTAGTACAAAAAGAAGAAAAGAAAAAGAAATGAAAAAATTAATATTAGTACGTCACGGAGAAAGTGAGTGGAATAAACTAAATTTATTCACAGGATGGACAGATGTAGATTTGTCAGAAAAAGGAGTAGAAGAATCATTTGAAGCAGGAAAAGCATTAAAAGAAAATGGATTTGAACCTCAAATTTGTTTTACTTCCTATTTAAAGAGAGCAATAAAAACTCTAAATAATATCCTTGATGCAATGGATATGGATTATCTACCTGTTGAGAAATCATGGAGATTAAATGAAAAACATTACGGAGCACTTCAAGGATTAAATAAAAAAGAAACAGTAGAAAAATACGGAGAAGAGCAAGTGTTGTTATGGAGAAGAGGTTTTGCCATTAAATCTCCCCTATTGGAAGCAAATGATGAGCGTTCTCCACTAATGGATAAGCGTTATAAAGGAATTGATCCTAAAGAATTACCACTAACAGAATCACTTCAAGACTGCATTGACAGACTTATGCCATACTATCAAAACAACATACTTAAAGCGTTTGAAACAAATGATGTAGTTTTGGTTGTAGCACATGGCAATTCATTAAGAGGAATAGTAAAGACGCTAAAGAAAATGACTGATGATGAAATCATCTCTTTCAATATCCCAACAGGTATACCTTATGTATTTGAGTTAGATGAACATTTGAATTTAATAAAAGATGAATTTATTGGCGACCCAGAAACAATTAAACAATTAATGGAAGCAGTAGCCAATCAAGGTAAGAAAAAGTAAAGATACTTACAAACTTAACAATAAATAAAGGACACCAAGCATAAGCAAGGCGTCCTTTTGTTTTAGAATAATTGAGTTAGATTTTAATTTGGACATATACCATAATGAACAATTGCATTAAAACTACTTCCTAATGGCACTTCAAAATCTCCATCCAAAAGAATGTCATCTACTGCTCTAATAATAACATTTGAGTTATTAGGGATAGTAGAGTTAGTTAAATGATATGACTTTTGTACGTAATAATCATGATTGATAAAATCAAAATTTTCTTCAATAATATCTTCATTACATTTTGTTTTGAGTTGATAATATTTAAAATTTCTGTATTGCCAAGTTGCAGGGAAAACCGAACTTGCATCTGGACGACATCCTCCTTGATCAATTTGAAATGTAATAAATAAATACATAGGAATGGATGGGACATAATTATATTTATAGTCATCTCTAAGATCTACTGTTATTACATCATTTACATATATTATAGCTTCTTTTGGCATCCATATAGCGGCTATTCTATTAAATCCTAAATCTAAATAAGTATTTAAATAATTATATTTAGATAATAGTCTAGAACAACATTCGCTTTCAGTCTTCCTCGCAGTAGAGGGGAAATAATATGGGTATTGAGAAGGGCATCCATATGGTTCAAAAATATCTAATTCATGCCATACTTGAGCATCTAAAAAAGGATTACATGAAGAACTACATTCTCCACCACCAGCATGCAACCAAAATCCTCCCCAATATCCTTTTGATCTTGGTGGCATTTTTGTTTCTATTTCAAAATAGCCATAAGAATAAGTACGTTTATTTAAAGACCATATTCCTCCAGACACAAAAGGTTTACTCAATGTATCTTCAGGATTATAATTCGCATTTGAATCACAAGTTAAATTTAAAGTATTATTAGAGAGTACCGTTTTATCATCAGAATAACATTCTAAACCCCAAGAAAAATCATGTACTTTTTCCCATAAGGTAT
>DHCV01000013.1 GCA_002399025.1 Bacteroidales bacterium UBA4893
ATATTTCTTGGCAATCAATCCCTTCTCTTACGAATTACCGCTTGCCATAGTAAGAAATCCTTATAATAAAGAAGTGCAGGATTACAAATATAGCACGACGGGAACCAAATCAAGATTTGATTTTTAAAAGTCAATTATAATGAAAAATATATAGGTAATAATTCTGCCTAATCAAGGAATAAATTTGCTAAGTCCTTATAAAAAACTTTTTAATCAAGGACTTTTTACCCCAAAGATGCACGTCTTTCATACCAAAAGATGTGCATCTTTCACTATAAAAGATGTGCATCTTTTTTTTAAATATATTTTAGGGATTGGAGTTTGATTTCCAGAAATTGGGTTTAGGATAAATAGTCCTAAATAAACCTAATGAATGGTTTTCTTTTGCAAATATACTAAATTATTTTGAATTGAGGATTCTATTTTTTTAATAATTATTTCCCCATTTTCAATTTTATCCTTTATCCCTAATCTTAGTATGCATAAAATAAAGAATATTAGATAAATATAATTAGTTCATATATTTACTTCTTATTTATTTTGGTCTTAAACAATAAAAGATTAAGTTTTGATGTTATTACCTTATAAATAATTAAAAGTAATAATAATTTAATAAAGAAAATAATTATGGGAAAGATACACGAATTTAAGATGAAGGCAATTAATGGTCAAATGATTGACTTTGCTCAATATGAAAATAAGGTTCTTTTGATTGTAAACACTGCAAGCAAATGTGGTTTTACTGGTCAGTATGAAGGATTAGAAGAGTTGAATAAAAAATATGCTGACAAAGGTTTAGTTGTTTTGGGATTTCCTTGCAATCAGTTCCTTGCTCAAGAGCCAGCAGTTGATGGAGAAATTGCAGAGTTCTGCAGTATAAATTTTGGAGTTAGTTTTCAAATGTTTTCAAAGATTGATGTTAATGGAGAGAATGCTCCAGAGATATATAAATATTTGAAAGCTAAAGCACCTTTTGAAGGTTTCCCAATTAAAGAGGTTGGAGAAAAATTATCAGGTATTTTAAAAGAAAATTCTCCTGAATTTTTAGAAGGAAATGAAATCAAATGGAATTTCACTAAGTTTTTAGTGTCAAAAGATGGTAGCAAAATCAAACGTTTTGAATCATCTGTTGCACCAAAAGAGTTAGAAAAAGATATTGAAGAGTTTATTCTTTAGGTTTTCGAAGCATAATCTCCATGTCTTTTTTCATAATGATTGTGCCTCGTTTATCTAATTTGTAAGGTTTTAACCAACCGCCCATAGCTCTAAAAGCTCCTGGCTCTCCTTCTTTTGCGGGATAGAAGTAGTTGGACATATCATCTTCAGCTACTTTTTTCCCTACATATATTGTATCTAATTGGAAAGCGGTAAGGTTACCAATTATTGCTTCAAGTTTTGTTTCTTTATCTTTGTCTTTTGTTGTTGGTACAGCTTTGTATTCCCAAGTTCCCTTTGGAGTATATGTTTTGGCAAAGAATTTAAGTCGAGCTTGGTTTTGTTGCATTTCCAAAGGAAGACGTATAGTTATTTCTGGCTTGAAATTTTCTTTTTGTTTACAAGTCTCGTAGTTAGGTTGCCTATTGGATTTAACTACAAAATAACCAGCTTTAAGAATAAATTGTCTTTTATGTGGTACTAATGAATAGTTATTTGTAATTTCTTCAAAGGAAAGGTAGTCTTCAAAACTAAGGTCCATTTGAGCATCTATTGTGTCTTTGGTGTGAGTTAAGCTGCCTAATGCTCCTTTTGGCATTTTTAGCATTGACATATTTTTAGAAACTAAGGTAGTGTCTTGCATTGGGAAGTAGTAATCGTTAAATTTGCCTAAGGCCTCTTCAGGATTATTTTCTACAAGAATATATGCTTTGCTTGTTAGGTCAACTCCGTTTATTGTTTTCTCAGCTTGAGTTTTGCCATTTAGATTTATCCATTTGAAATCAAAAGGCATCTTATATTTAATTATGCATTCTGTTTCTCCATCGCAAGAGTGGTAATATTTGCTTGGTGTTCTACGGATAATGTATTCTGTTCCCTCTCTTGAAGCAAAGTAATCAAAAACTCTTATTGCTCTTTCTCTTGCTAAAGAAGAACTTTTTTCAGATAGAGCTTGGTTATCGTCATATCCAATAATGGTTATTTTGTAGAATTTGCCATTTTCTTGGTCAAAAGCTAATCTATAAACGCTATCCAAAACATCCAATCCGTCTTTAGTGTAGGTATGTTGTCCTTGTTCAAAGCAAATGAAAGCTTCAAACTTTTCTGGGTATTGTTTTTGAGGAGCAACTCCACGTTGTATCCTTTGACGAGGCATGGTAGGGAGGATAATTTTAGAGCATGAGATTGTTGCATTTTCTTTTGTTTGAGGTTTTGCAACATTTGGTTTGGGTTGAGCCATTAGACTCATAGCAAACATCATTAAAACTAAAGAAAGGATTAGTTTTTTCATAACTTATGAATTTATTAGGTCAATAATAATTTTCTCAGTTGTGTAGCCTTCGGCTTGTGCTGAATAGTTTTGTACAATTCTATGTCTTAATACTGCAACTGCAACTGCTTTCACATCTTCAATGTCAGGAGAATATTTACCTTTGAATGCAGCATAACATTTTGCACCAAGAATTAAATTTTGTGAGGCTCTTGGACCTGCTCCCCATGAAAGATATTTTTGAGCAATTGGATGTGCTTTTGGAGTTGACACTCTGGTTTTTTCAACTAATTTAACTGCATACTCATATACATTATCTGCAACAGGTAATTTCTTAATCAAATCTTGCATTAAAGTAATGTCTGCTTTTGAAAAAACAGTATTCACTTCAACAACTTTTCCGGTTGTAGTACTTTTTAATATATTTACTTCCTCGTCAAAGTTAGGATAATCTAACCACAACATAAACATAAATCTGTCGAGTTGAGCTTCGGGCAAGGGATAAGTTCCTTCTTGTTCAATTGGGTTTTGTGTTGCAAGAACAAAGAAAGGTTCTTCCAATTTATTAGTTACTCCAGATATTGTAACAGACTTTTCTTGCATAGCTTCCAAAAGTGCTGCTTGAGTTTTGGGTGGAGTACGGTTAATTTCGTCAGCTAAAATTATATTTGCAAATATTGGCCCTTTAATGAATTTAAACTTTCTGTTTTCATCCAATACTTCATTGCCCGTTATGTCGGATGGCATCAAATCGGGAGTGAATTGTATCCTATTATAAGTTAATCCTAAAGCCTGAGCAATTGTGTTTACCAACAATGTTTTAGCCAATCCAGGTACACCAACTAATAGGCAATGACCCTTCGAGAAAATTGAAATTAGTACTTGTTCAATAATGTCTTCTTGTCCTATGATTATTTTGCCAATCTCTTGTTTTAGGAGTTTGGTTTTTTCGATTAGACTATCTAAATGCTTTACATCTGACAATTGTTCATTATGCTCAAGTTCCATAGATTATTTATTTTTTATCCAGCTAATTCTAAAAGTACAATCCTTATATTCATTATCAATCCTAATGTAGGTCTTAGGAATTCTCCTATTAGCCCAATCTAAAATAGCATTAGTTTTTGCTGATTCTAAGGCTGAATTATATATTTTGTCATAATCATCCTTAAGATTTATCTTATGCTTAGGTATTTTAGATGTAACCTTGATTAACCTATAGGAAGATCCTAATTCAGTTTTATAAAGACTTGGTCCAACAATATCCCCTTGTGAGTGTTTTGTAAAATCAATTTTATCAAGGTTTTCCATCATTTCATTAATGTTATCTTTAGGGAAACGTGCACTTGCACTATAAGGGTTAATAATTGTTCCCCCTGTTAATTTTGAAGGGTCATCAGAGTATTGTTTAATAGCCTCTTCAAAGCTAATTTTATTCTCACTAATTAAATTCTTAACGCTGTCCAAAACAAGTTTGGTCCTATACAATTCTGTGTTTGAAACCTTAGGTTGAAGAAGAATATGGCGACAATTAACTTGGTCTCCTCTTCTTTCAATCATTTGAACAATATGAAATCCTTTTTTTGTTTCAAAAACAGGAGATACTTCACCTTCTCTTAATGAAAAAGCAACAGATTCAAATTCTGCCACCATATATCCTCGACCGAAGAAACCTAACTCGCCTCCTTTTTTAGCAGAAGCTGGATCTTCAGAATAGAGTGTTGCTATAGTTGAGAACTTATCACCCTTTAATATTCTTTCTCTATATCCATTAAGTCTTTCTTTGATTAGTTGCTTTTCTTCATCAGAAATTTTTGGATGAATTACAATTTGTGAAAATTCATATTCTTCATCAATTTCAGGCAGACTGTCACTTTGAATTTTATTATAAAAATCTGTTACCTCATTCGGTGTTACTTTTACCTCAGAAGTTAGCTTACGACTAACTTCGCCAATCAAAATGTTTTCCTTTATTAGATCTTGATAATACTCTTTTATTTCATTAACAGTTTTGTTCATTTGTTTTTCCAAAATATCTCTTGACCCTGCTTGACGAATCATGTAGTTTATCCTATTATCCAATTCTCTATTTACCTGCTCTTGTGTGATATCTATGGAATCAATCTGTGCTTGATGAAGCATAAGCTTATTAATTAACAGCCCCTCAAACAGATCACATTTTTCAGCAAAAATATCATCAACATTTCCAAAACGTTGTTTTTGTTGCAAATAGGAAGTTTCAAGTTCAGATTGTTTAATCATATTCTTACCCACAACTGCAATTACCTTATCCAATACGTTTGTTTGTGCAAATCCAGATAGATTTACTAAACAGATTAGACTTATTAGAATGATTTTTTTCATTAAATACTTACTTAGTTAGTTATGGAATTTAAAACGTCTTGATTAACCTTATAGGTATAATTTGCTCTCAAATATTTTATCCATTCTGCTTCCAAATATTCTTGATAGTCTGAAGTGGCAATTCCTTTTGCTTCAATTAGAGTTTTGTTTGATGGTGCTAATAGACTATGTACAAAAACTATATGGTTCTTATTGTCAATTTTAATAGGTTCGCTCAATCCTAAATTCCAATTAGTCAAATCTACAATCCTATTCTCACCCTTTTCATATTTTCCCCATTTGAAATCAAAATACTCTATAGATTTTTCTTTTACTTTAAAAGTTTTTGCAAGCATTTCAATTATTTCTTCATTGGTTTTCTTCTTCTTTATACCTTTTTGAATAATCTTTCTTGCTTTCTTTAGGTCAAGTTCTTTATAAAAATTAAATACAGTAGCATCAACTCTGTCTTTCCATTTATAATTGTTTCGGTTATTTTCAAAATAATTATTCAACCCAACACTATCAGTAATTGATTTATTCCAAACAAATTTGTCTGTGATTGAAAAAATAAGAATTCCATCTCTAAACTCATCAATTGTAACTTTTAAATCAGGGTGTTTGGTTTCGAGTTTTTGGTCAGCAAAATTCAAAACCTTCTCATCAGAAATCTTTCTATAGATTCTATTTACATATGTTGGAATATATTCAGGAGTTTGATTTTGCTGTATTTGTTCAATCTCTTTTGCAAGGTCATTTTGAGTAAACACTAGTTCACCTATTGTAAAAATTGGTTCTATCCCTTTGAAATTTTCAGGAACTTGCCAATTCTTTACAAAAATAGAGTCTGTTACGATATTAATTACTGCATCTAATTTAGATAAATCTTCTTTAAACCCGTATTCAATCTTACTTTTCTTAATAAACTCTTCAATAGTTCTATAGCTCCTCATATCTTTAGAAATTCTTTGTTCAATAGTTGGTCTTTGTGCTTCAAAACTTTCAATAGGGTTTAGAAGAAGAGGTTTAATTATATGCCAACCATATCTTGTTTCAAAAGGTTTAGTGTAAGAATTAATTGGAGTTTGCATAATCATTTCTGTATATTCAACAGGCATATTAATAACTCTTTGTGAGGCAAGAATTCCTTGTTTTTTGGAAGAATATCTATCATCGGAATATTTTGCAACAACTGAATCAAAAGAAATATTATTCTGAAGCTCACTATAAGCACTTTCTATCAATCTCTTAGTTTCTTCTTTGCTCGAATGGTTATCAAAATTCACCCAGATATGAGCAATATTGCAAGTAGAGAAAGGAGTCGGTTTCCTATCAATAAGTTTAATAATATGATAGCCTCTTTGAGAACGAATTGGCATAGAAACTTCATTAATTTTTAAATTATAGCATGCAGACTCGAATGGGTAAATCATATTAAAAGCAGAAAAATATCCCAAGTCTCCTCTGTTTCCTTTCATGACAGAGTTCGATTCTGGTCTTGACTGGTCTTTAGCAGAAGGGTCGTCAGAGTATAGTACAGCCAGCTCTCCAAAGTCTTCACCTTTCAAAACTCGATTTCTGATACTAAGTGCTTTATTATATGCTTCCAAAGTGTCATTTGGAGTTGCATTTGCTGGAATTAATACTAATATATGAGATGCTCTTACAATTTCTTTCGACCTTTCATAGGCTTCTTTTATCAAACTCTCAGTTATTGTATTGTCATTTAAATATGGTTCAACTAATTGTTTCCTATACGAATTGACTTCTGATTTATATTCAGGCAATGTGTCTAAACCCAATTTTCTTGCTTCAGCTAATTTTAGTTTAAAGTTAATGTATAATTCAAGGTATTCATTTAAGTCTTTCTTAAGTATCTTTTTTTCAGGATTAGGATTATTTCGTTGAAACATGTCAACGAATTCTTTTCTTGAAATTTTTTCACCACCAACCTCAATAACTATATCTTTATCTGTTTGAGAATATGAAATTAAGGTTATAAAACTAAATAATAATAAACCAAATAATTTTTTCATAAATATTACTTTTATCTTGAATAATTAGGTGCTTCACTTGTAATTGTAATGTCATGTGGGTGACTTTCAGCATAACCAGCTGAAGTTATCTTAATGAATTTTGCATTTTGTAGTTCAGAAATATTTCTTGATCCAGTATAGCCCATTCCTGCTTTTAATCCTCCAGTTAGCTGATGAATTACCTCAGAAACAGTGCCTTTATATGGAACTCTACCAACTATTCCCTCAGGAACCAATTTATTAATATCATCTTCCATATCTTGGAAATAACGATCCTTTGAACCTTGTTGCATAGCCTCAAGTGACCCCATTCCTCTGTATGATTTATATTTTCTTCCTTCATAAATAATTGTATCCCCAGGTGATTCCTCAACTCCTGCCAATAGAGAGCCTGCCATAATAGAACTTGCTCCAGCAGCTAAAGCTTTAACTATGTCCCCAGAATAACGTATTCCTCCATCAGCAATAATTGGAATATTCTTACCTTTCAATACTTTTGCAACATCATATATTGCACTTAATTGTGGAACACCAATACCAGCAATGATTCTTGTTGTACAAATACTACCAGGTCCAATTCCAACTTTTAGTGCATCAGCTCCAGCTTTTACTAATTCAATTGCAGCCTCTGAAGTAGCAATGTTTCCAACAACAATATCAACGTGTTTGTATTTTTTTCTAACTTTCTTTACGACCTCAATCACGTTTTTACTATGACCATGAGCAGTATCAACAACAATTGCATCAACGCCAGCATCAATAACAGCATCAATTCTATCATACATATTAGCTGTAATACCTATTCCAGCAGCAACACGCAAACGACCCATTTTGTCTTTGCATGCGTTAGGACGCTCTTTTAACTTAATTATATCTCTATAAGTAATTAGTCCAACCAACTCGCCTTTTGAGTTAACTACAGGAAGTTTTTCAATTCTATGTTGCTGAAGAATATCAGCAGCCATTTCAAAATCTGTATTTTCTGGTGCAGAAATAACATTGGTTGTCATTACCTCTACAATAGGACGATTTATATTCCTTTCAAATCTTAAATCCCTATTGGTAACTATACCAATTAACTTATTTTGTTTATCAACAACTGGAATTCCTCCAATCCCAAATTCTTTCATCAATGCTAAAACATCTTTAACTATAGCATTTTTATTGATAGTAACTGGATTGATAATCATCCCATTTTCCGCTCTTTTAACTTTTAAAACTTCAGCAGCTTGTTTTTCAATTGTCATGTTTTTATGCAAAACACCAATACCTCCTTCCTGAGCCATTGCAATAGCCATTTTTGCCTCAGTAACAGTGTCCATTGCTGCTGAAACTATAGGAATATTAATTGGAATATTGCGAGAGAATAGAGAATTAACTTTTACCTCTCTTGGTATAATGTCTGAATATGCAGGCACTAAAAGGACATCGTCATAGGTTAGTCCTTCACCAACGAATTTTTCTGAATTTGAAAACATATTTTTATAATAAATATAATCTGCAAAGATAAAACTTTTTGGAAGAATTGAAAAGAAAAAACTTAATTGAGGTAAAATATAAGATATTTTCAATGATTAATTATGGATTAAAAGTTGTAGCAAACTTATTGTTTTTGCTTTTAAATTTTATTGAAAGATATAATCGAAATATTTGTCAAATTAAATGATAAGGATTTTAAAAATGATTGTATCTTTGTCGCTTTAATAAAGAGGATTGATTATGAAAAAGCTTGTTTTTATAACTATATTGCAATTATTTATTTTTGGATTAAATATAAATGCACAGAACATTATTGGTAAAAATAATGATTCCAACAAGACACCTATTCTCAATGAAACAATGGATAATCTAAGTTTTTCTCAGAAGTTTGAATTCTTGAGAATTGATACAATTAGATTGGATAACGGTGTTTTTTTTAAATTATTTATGGGTGAAAATTTTAGTAATACTCAAAAAATTGGAACTCCTGAACTCCCAACTTATAATAGTCTAATTGAAATTCCTTATGGTGCAGAGGTTAAAATAGAGATTAAAAATATTGATACACAGACAATTTCGCTAAATAGATATGGAAATTTTAAAATTCTTCCTTCTCAAAAATCACTTTCTAAGAGTAAGGATTTTGAACCTTTTGTTTTAGATGAGAAAATCTATAATTTAAATGACTTTTTGGGGAATGAATTAGTTACAATTGAGAATTTAGGTATTATGTCTTCTGTTCGGATTGCACGTTTAGTAGTTTCACCTATTAAATATAACCCTGTTGAAAATACAATTCAAGTTATTAAATCTTTTAATGCTGAAATTAAATTTTTAAATTCAGATATTAATTCAACAATTCAAGCAAAGAAAATATACAATAACCAACAATCATCTTTTTTAAAGTCAAAACTACTAAATAGTAAGAATACTTCCTCAACAGTTTTTGATTCTCCATTGAATCGCCCTTTGAAAATGATTATTCTATCCGATCCTATGTTTGAAGCAAGTCTTCAGCCTTTTATAAAATGGAAAAGAGAAAAAGGAATTGAGATTGTTGAAGTTTATAAAGGAAGTCCAAATGTTGGTTCTACAAATACTTCAATGAAAACCTATCTTAAATCTTTATGGGATAATGCGACAGAAGATTCTCCTGCAGCTGACTACTTGCTGATTTGTGGAGATATTCAACAAATATCTTCTTTCAGTGCAATAACAAAACCTGAAGATCCTGCACCAACAGATTTATATTATGCTGAATATACAGGAGATTTTTTACCAGATTTATTCTATGGAAGATTCTCTGCTCAAACAGTTCAGCAAATGGATGCAATTATTGAAAAGGTTATAAATTATGAAAAATACTTATTTCAAGATACAGCTTATTTAAAGAAAACTCTATTAGTGGCAGGGCGTGAAACAATGTCTCCTGCTCCTACATGTGGTAATGGTCAGCTTAATTATGCAAAACAATATCTTCAAAACAACCCTTATATTGATACACTATTTTATTATAATCCTTCATCAGGTTATTATTCAACTCAAATAAGGGATAGTATCTCTCAGAATGGATATTCTTTTATTAATTACACTGCTCATTGTGATGAGATGGGTTGGTCTAGTCCTTCGCTAACAACAACAAACATAAACACATTGAGTAATAATGGGAAGTTCCCAATGTTTATCAATAACTGTTGTTTGTCTAATAAGTTTGATGAATATGAATGCTTTGGAGAAACAATCCTAAGAGCGAATAACAAAGGAGGTATTGGTGCAATAGGAGGGAGTAATTATACTTATTGGTATGAGGATTTCTATTGGTCTGTTGGAAGTAAGTCACTTAACCTAAATCCTTCCTATGATTCTAATAATTTAGGAGCTTATGATAGATTATTTCATAAATATAATGAGCCAATAAATCAATGGTACATTACATCTGGTCAAATTATGCAAGGAGGAAATCTTGCAGTAGAACAATTTGGTTCAAATCTATCAAGTTATTATTGGGAAATATATCATTTAATGGGAGATCCTTCTCTTATGCCATATATAGGGCTTCCAAAAACAATGAATTATAATATTCCTGATACAATTGCACTTGGGTATTCAAATCTTCAAATTCAAACTGATGCTTATGCATTTGTTGGTATTTCTCAAAATGGAGTATTGATGGGTGCATCACAGGCAGATGAAAATGGCTTAGCAGACGTTAGCTTTATTTCGCAACTTAATCAGCCTGGATATTTAAAAGTGGTTATTACTAATCAGTTTTCTAAGCCAATAATAGATTCAATTGTTGTAGCGACTCCAAACTATCCAATGGTTTCAATTAGTAATGTTAAATACTCTAATAGTCAATCTCAAGATGTTACAATTTTAAAAAATAATGAAGAGTATTATGTTAATTTTACACTTTCTAATTTAGGATTAGTCGCAATTGATAGTGTTGACTTATCAATACTTAATTCATCTAATTTAATAATCTTAGATTCTTTAGAATACATTGGAAACATTGATCCTCTCTCAAATCTAGAAATACAAAACAAGTTTAGAGTAAAAGTCATTGATGGGGTTGAAGACAAAAGCCGTATTGAATATAACTTTAAGATTACTGGAGAGAATAACTACATTTCAAACAAAGCTATCTTTGCAAGAGCCTCAAGCCCAAAAATATTAATTGAAAATCTATCAATCACAAATGATACTACTAATAGTTCTTTAGTAGGGGATGAAATATTAGTTAAATTTGATATTAGAAACATTGGGACTAATGTTTCAGAAATAGGACATGTTATGTTGAATAATCTATCATCGGGTTTGACAATTTTTTCAAACGATAGCCTTACTTTAGTTTCATTAAATCCAAATAGTATTTCTTCATTTGAGTTTAGGCTTAATTATAATCCAGTAAGTCAACAAGATAGTTTAATAGGATTTAGGATTGGAGCATTCGCAAATCTATATAATGACGTTAAGCGTTATGACTCAATTTCATTAAGTGGCAATATTGAAACTTTTGAAACAGGAAACTTGAATTCATTTGCTTGGGAAAATTTGTCTTCGACTCCTTGGGAAATTGATAATAATCCAAGTAATTCGTATAGGGGAAATTATTCTTTGAAATCAGGTGCAATACAAAGTAACCAAAAAACAACGTTAAGCATTAGTTCAAAAGCAATAGTTAAAGATAGTATTTCATTCTGGATCAAAACCTCAACTGAGAGAAACTACGATATTTTAAAATTCTATATAGATAATGTCTTAGTTCTCGAAACCTCTGGTGAGATACCTTGGAAAAGATATGCCTTTGCTGTAAGTCAAGGAGAGCACAATTACAAATGGGAATATGAAAAAGATTATTCACAATCTGGAGGTAGTGATGCAGTTTGGATTGATGATGTTAATTTACCAATCAATGGGGTCATGCTTTCCAATAATGAAATTAATAATTCTACTGATAATATTGTTATTTATCCTAATCCAGCGAAAGATATTATCACTATTTCAAATCTAAAACCAAATTCAAGAATAAGGTTATTCGATTCTTTAGGAAGATTAAAATATATAAATCATACTGGTGAAAATACCATTAATATTTCAAATTTAGAGAATGGGATTTACATCATTTCTATAGAAATGAATAATACAATTATTACTAATAAAGTTATTATTTCTAAGTAGAAGAAATGCAGGACACAATTAGCTATACAGCTGATAATGATAATTTGAAGAGCAGTGAAATAGATAGCCCACTATTCATAATACCTGATTCTTTGAAAAATGATTCTAACCCTGTTAGTTTCAAGCAATATATTAGTATTCTAAATGAACATTCTCCAACTTTAATTGAAAGAAAATCTCTTTTCGCAAATAAGAATTATTATATAAATAAAGAACTTAAAACAACCGAGAGAAACTCCAATAATACTCCTGGATGGATATTCGGTATAATTTTTATATCAATTATTGTATATTTCATCCTGATTAAAACATTTTACAGCAAAATAAAATTAATAGTCAAAGGAATTTTCTCAAACGTAGCAATTTTTTCTGTAGCAGTACTTCTTTTTTCGCCAATCTTTTCTCTTTTAGTATATGCTCCACTATTTTATTACAAAGATTTAAATTATTCTTTCTTTGATTCAGACTTTGGAAACTTCGTTTTAATTTTTCTACTTTGCATAATTTATTTTGTGTTAAAATATGCGCTAATTTATTTCTTTGGACTTTCTTTTAGACTTCAATCACTATGCTCTAAATATAATTTTAATCAAACTTTTTTTTATTTAATTGGAGGATTGTTGCTTATACCATTTGTTTTTTTGTTTTATTTTTTACCAAATCTATATCAATATTCATTACTTATAACAATTTTAATTGTTGCCTGTATTTTGTTTGTAATTAGATTATTAAGAGGTTTCGCAATAGTTTTCAATCATACAAAAGCCTCCCAATTCTATTTATTTGTGTATCTTTGCACGGTTGAATTTTTACCATTAGTAGTAATATACAAATATATATATATCCGTATTAATTAAGTTTTTTAGCTAATAATTATGAGCAAGCAGATAATAAAAAATGTTCTTATTTCTCAACCAGCACCTGCTGACATAGATAAATCACAATATAAAATATTAATAGATAAGCATAATCTTAATTTCACATTTTATAAATTCTTTGACGTAGTTGGTGTTACAAATAAAGAATATAGGGATTCAAAAGTTAATATTTTAGACCATTCTGCAGTTATAGTAACTAGTAAGTTGGCAGTTGATAACTATTTTAGATTAGCAAAGGAATTACGTTTAGTAATACCTGAATCTATGAAGTTTTTTTGTGTGTCAGAAAGTATAGCTAACTATCTTCAAAACTATATTCAATATAGGAAAAGAAAAATTTTCTATGGGAAACTTCAATTTTCGGAGTTAATTAGTGTTATAACCAAGCACAAGAACGAAACTTTTTTATATCCCTGCTCAGAAGAAACCACTCAAGATAACTTTAAACTATTGGAGAAAGCAAAAATAACATTTACAAAATCTGTTATGTATCGTTCTGTGCCTAAAAATTTAGGAGATATAGATATTAAGAAGTTCGATTTAGTTGTAATGTTCAGCCCAATTGGGGTGAAATCTTTTATTCAAAGTTTCAAATCTTCTGAAATTGAAAATATTGTTGTTGCAGCTTTTGGCACATCAACTCAGATTTCTCTTAAGGAAGCCAAAATAAGAACAATGATTCCTGCTCCAACAATAGAAGCACCTTCAATGATAATGGCAATAGACAGATTCCTCTCATTCACTGCAAGCGAGTTGGAGGAACATAAAATGAAGATAGAAGAAGAGTTTAATAGAAAACCTGAAAAGAAGGTTCCTGCTGCACTAAAAATTACAACTAAGAAAAATGCTAAATCTCAGACAGAAAAGCAAAAGTCAAAATAATTATAGACTAAATGCATAGATTTAGGAAAAGTGAAAGACAATTCTTCAATTTTGAGATAAATAGTTTGTTTTCTTCAGATAAAGGTTTTTTATTATTCCCTCTAAGTGTAAAATATAACTTTAAAGAAAGCGAAGCACCTAAGGTAAAAGTCCTGATAATTTCTCCAAAACGATATCAAAAACTTTCAGTTAATCGCAATAGAGTAAAACGACTTATTAGAGAATCCTATAGACTAAGCAGTAATGAAATCAAAGATTTTGCGATAAGGAGTAAAATCGATATTGTTTTTTCTTTTTCTTTTGTAAGCTATAAAATGAAGGATTTCAATAGTATTAATGATGTTGTATGTAAGTCTTTAAATAGGATTATTAATGAACTCCTTGAAACCATTGAAAACGATAATAAAACTATTTAGTAAGATATTTTACTATTTGATTATAGGGATAATACGCTTTTATCAAACGGCAATATCCCCACATTTGCCTGCATCTTGTAGGTATACACCTACTTGTTCTCAATATGCAATAGATGCTGTAAAGAAATACGGACCATTTAAAGGTGGGTATCTCGCAATAAAAAGAATATTTCGTTGTCATCCATGGGGAGGTAGTGGGTATGATCCAATACCGTGATAATTCTAATATTACTAGTCTTAATAGATATAAGTATTTGTTGTAATTATCAAGATAATAATTTACATTACATGAATATTAGTAGGCTATTCTACTAAACTTCTAAACTTAATCTAGTTCAAACTTTAGAAAGGTAAATCTCCAAGATTATCTGATTCAGGAAATTCATTAATTATATTAGCTAAAGTAGGCTCTGTAATTGAGATATTATTTTGCAACTGATCTGTTTGAGGATTTTGATTTCTAGTAAGAATCATAAAATTATCTGAAACAATTTCTACAGAATGTTTTTTGTTCCCTTCCTTATCTTCCCAATGACGGTTTCTTAATTTTCCTTCAATAAACACTTGCATCCCTTTTTTCAAAAACTTCTCCGCAATATCTGCAAGACCTCTCCAGCAAACAACATTATGCCACTCAGTTTGTTCAATTTTTTGACCATCTTTATTTTTATATGTTTCAGTTGTCGCTAAAGGAAATGTTGCCTTTTTAACTCCATCAAAAACTATGATATCGGGGTCTTTCCCTAAATTTCCAATTAAAATAACTTTATTTACTCCTGCCATAACTTTTATTTTTTATAATTAATGTATGCTTAATCAATCTGAGTGATGTTAATAATTTGCAAATATATAAAATACTTTCAATAATCAGTGATTTCAATTTATCAAAATAAGAATTATACCCTAAAATTAATATTTAGCTCCTACAAAATATATATTCAGATTATTATAGAAATGAAATATAAGATATTATTTTAAATGGCTGATTATTAGAAGAAAAGATTAAATTGATATAATTAAAGTTGTTGAAAATGAATAAATTTGTTTTGTAAGAATAAATATTTTTATATCTTTGCATTCCAAATCTAATTAGATTAGTTAGATATTAATACTGAAATTATTAACAAATAAGATTAAAAAGACATGACAAAAGCTGAAATCGTTGCAGAAATTGCACAAAGAACAGGATTAGAAAAAGTAAACATTCAAGCAACTGTAGAAACTTTTATGGAAGTTGTAAAAGATTCTTTAGGTAAGGGAAACAACGTATATTTAAGAGGTTTTGGTAGCTTTATCATTAAAAGAAGAGCAGAAAAAACAGGGAGAAATATTTCTAAAAAAACAACTGTTATTATCCCAGCTCACAATATCCCATCATTTAAACCAGCTAAGGTTTTCATGAATAGTATTAAAGCAAAAGTAAAATAATTTAATATCCAAAAAAATGCCAAGCGGAAAGAAAAGAAAACGTCATAAAATGTCAACGCACAAACGTAAAAAACGTTTGCGCAAGAATAGACATAAGAATAAGAAATAGATTTTCTTAGAAATATTTTGAATTATAGAGATATAATTATCAAAAAAAATTATATTGCGAAGTGTTATATATGTCTTAATATTTCGCAATATTTTTGTTTTAAACCATAATTACGGCTCCGATATATATGAATAAGGATTTAATAATTGATGTAAAAGATTCTGGAGTTGAAATAGCTTTGCTTGAAGATAAGTATTTAGTTGAGTTTCACCAAGAAAAGCATGAAAATAGTCATGTCGTTGGCGATGTGTATGTAGGCTTAGTTAAAAAAATTATGCCTGGATTAAATGCAGCCTTTGTTGATGTTGGATATGGCAAAGATGCATTTTTACATTATTTAGATTTAGGACTTAACTTTAATACGTTTAATAAATTTACTCGTAATGCACTAAGTGGAGATCCCAATTCTGCTATAATAGATAAGATGAAATTGGAGTCTAATCTAGAGAAGAATGGTAAGATATCAAATGTATTAAAACAAGGTCAAATAATATTAGTTCAAATTGCAAAGGAGCCTATATCAACTAAAGGACCAAGATTAAGTGCTGAAATATCTTTTGCAGGAAGATACTTAGTTTTAATGCCTTTTTCCAATAAGATTTCAATTTCTTCAAAAATCAAAAGTGCAGAAGAAAAAAACAGACTCAAACGATTAATCAGAAGTATCCTTCCAAATAATTTTGGAGTAATTATTAGAACAGTTGCAGAGGGGCAAAGTGTAGCTGAGCTTGATGCTGATTTAAAAGGCTTACTATCTAAATGGGATGAGATATATAAGAAGCTTCCCAAGGCCTTACCGCCTTATAAATTAGTTTCAGAGATTGATAAATCTACTGCGATTCTAAGAGACTTATTAAGTGATGATTTTTCAAATGTTTATGTGAACAAGACTGAAGTTTATGAAGAATTAAAAGCTTATGTTAAAACAATATCCTCTGAAAAGATAGATTTAGTTCGTAATTATAAATTGCAAACTCCAATTTTTGAACAATTTGGAGTGCTAAATCAAATTCGTAATTCATTCGGAAAGGTTGTTACAATACGGTCTGGAATATACTTAGTCATCGAACAAACAGAAGCGATGTGTGTCATTGATGTAAATTCTGGTCATAGAAGTAAGTCTTCTCAAGATCAGGAAGAAAATGCATTAATGGTAAATATGGAGGCTGCTGAAGAAATTGTAAGGCAATTGCGTTTAAGGGATATAGGTGGTATTATTGTTATTGACTTTATCGACTTAAATGTTATAACGAATAGAAAAAAACTATATGATAGGATGAAAGAGCTTATGTCCAAAGATAAGGCTCGTCATACTATTCTACCTTTGAGTAAGTTTTGCTTAATGCAAATCACTAGACAAAGAGTTAAGCCATTAATTCATTTTGACTTATCTGAAATATGTCCAGTCTGTGCTGGAACTGGAAAAATTAAATCCTCGATAATTATTGTAGATGAAATTGAGAATGATTTAAGATATTTGGTTCAAGAACAAAATGAAAAAAATCTTACACTAATAATTCATCCTTTTGTATATGCCTACTTGACCAAAGGTTTCTTATTCTCTAGACAGAAGAAATGGGAAAGACGATACAAAACCAAGATTAAATTGATTGAGGATAGTAACTTTAGTTTACTTGAATATCAATTTATGAATGAGAACAAAGATTTAATAAAGCTATAAATAAATTGATTTAGTTTTTTTTCATTAGACATTAAGGCTTAAAAAAATAATTTATGGTGTTTTAAAATTAAAATCGATATTCTTGAGGACTTAATTTAGTGTTTTGTAATATTATTCCAATTTTATATAGGTCAATACTGACTATTCTTCTAGGGTCACTAATTATTTTAATAAATTCATTATAAGACTCATTATCAAAATAAGGATTTTCAATTATTATTACAGATACATCTTTAACTTGTGATTGGATTGCAATAAATTCATTATATGATGATTTGATGATATATATATTATCCTTCCCGAATTCTTCTTGTAATGAACTGATTAATCTATAAGGGTTCCTTTTATATTTTTTTATTAGTCTGTTGTGTAAATCAAACATATAGGGGGAATGAATAGAATATTCATTTTTCTTTTTAATACTATGGATAAGTTTATATCTTTTTGAAAAGAAATTCATTGTTTTTTGATTTTGAAATGATATTAGTCGGTGCAAAGATAATTCATTTATTAAAAATTTTCTTATCTTTGCTGATTGATTTGTTTATTTTGAGCAAATAGAAAGTTTTAAACAGGTATATTGATTATGAAATTATACACTGAAAATGTAGTAAAGAAATACGGGAAGAGGACTGTAGTTAAAGGAGTTTCAATTGAAGTTAATCAAGGAGAAATAGTTGGTTTACTTGGTCCTAATGGTGCAGGAAAAACAACAACTTTCTATATGATGGTAGGCTTAATTAAGCCTTTTAGTGGGAATGTCTATCTTGACGACACGGAAATTACCACTATGCCTATGTATAAAAGAGCTCAGAGAGGTGTTGGCTATTTGGCTCAAGAAGCATCAGTTTTCAGATCTATGTCTGTTGAAGATAATATAATGTCTGTTTTAGAATTTAGAGATTTATCTTCAAAGGATAGAATAATGATAATGAATGGGCTTTTGGAAGAATTTGGTCTTGTTCATATTAGAAAAAGTAAAGGGAATCAACTTTCAGGAGGAGAAAGAAGAAGAACAGAAATAGCAAGAGCATTAGCAACCGATCCAAAATTCATACTTTTAGATGAACCTTTTGCTGGGGTTGATCCAATAGCAGTACAAGATATTCAAAATATTGTAGCAAAATTGAAGAATAGAAATATAGGTGTTTTAATTACTGACCACAATGTTCATGAAACTTTAACTATAACTGATAGAGCATACTTGCTTTTTGAGGGGAGTGTGTTGAAATCTGGAACCCCAAAAGAACTAGCAGAAGATGAGCAAGTAAGACAAAAGTATCTTGGAGAAAATTTTGAATTGCGATAGTCTATGATATTAATTTATGTAGATAAAATAACAAACCGACTTGGATACACTTTAAATCTAATTTTTAAAGATATTTTAGGGGTTGAACATACAATAACAACAAATAAAGAGAATTTTAAAGATTATCAAGGTGCAAAATTATCATATTGCAAGAATAGAATTAATGACGAGCCTTTTATTTATTCTACAGATTTGCTTTTTGAAACTACTATAGAAATAAAAGATATTGACGTTTTCTATTTTGATCAGAATCCAGCAATCTTTAGAACATATGCAAAAGACACAATTATCCCTTTTGACATTTTAGCAGCTTCATTCTACTTTGTTTCACGATATGAAGAATATCTTCCATTTATTCAAGATAAGCATGGGAGATATAGATATGAAGAAAGCTTAGCCTTTAAAAACTGTTTTTTGCAAAAGCCAATAGTAAATATCTGGGTAAAGAATTTAGGCGAAAAACTAAAAGAAGTTTATCCTGAATTAAAGTTTGCAAAACATTTTTTTAGGTTCTATAATACTATTGACATAGATTCAGCATTCTCTTTTAAAGAAAAAAGTGCTATTAGAAAGATATATGGGTTTTTTAAAGACCTTTTAAAAGGTAATTTTTCAGAGTGTGTATATAGATTTAATGTAATGTTTAGAGGTAAGGCTGATCCATATGATAATTTTGATTATCAAATATATTTAATCCAAAAGTTTAAGCTTAAAACAATTTATTTTATCTTATTCGGTCGCTATGGTAAATATGACAAGAACATTTCACCTTATAATAAACGATTCCATCAGCTAATCAAATATCTTTGCGATTATGCAAAGGTTGGTATACATCCTTCATACTCATCTTACGATCAGGAAGATGAATTATCTATTCAAATTAAAGAATTAAAACAAGTTATTCATAAGCCAATATTCAGAAGCCGATTTCATTATCTAAGATTTCGATTGCCTATATCATACAGAAGGCTAATAGATAATATGATTAAGGACGATTATTCTATGGGCTATTCTAGGACCATTGGATTTAGAGCAGGTATTTGTTCAGGCTATAATTTTTTTGATTTAGAGATAGATGGAGAAACTGGATTAAGAATACATCCATTTGCAATTATGGATGTTGCCCTCAAAGATGGTTTGGGGCTAAATAAGGAAGAAGCATTAATCAAAATAAAACAAATTGTAGATGAGGTAATTGCAGTTAATGGAGATTTTATAAGCGTATGGCATAATCAATCTTTATCAGAGAGATATGATTGGGAAGGATGGAGAGAAGTTTATGAAAAGATGTTAGAATATGTTTCTGCTGTTGATAGAACTCCCTTTGAACTCTAATATGGAACATTAATATTTAATAATCGTATAAACACACAATAAAATAGAAATATGATAGTCGTTACAGGTGCAGCAGGTTTTATAGGAAGTTGTATGGTTAGCAAGCTGAATAAGCTTGGGAGGAATGATATTATCATTGTTGATGATTTCAAGAAAAATGCTAATAATAAAAAAGCAAACTATTCAAATCTACAATTTGCAAAAAAAATTGATAGAAAAGAATTCATTAGTTGGTTTGAACGAAATGCCACAAAGATTGATGGAGTTTATCATTTAGGAGCAAGGACGGACACAACTGAGTTTGACTGGAAGATTTTTTTGGAATTAAATCTTAACTATTCAAAGAATATTTGGAGAATATGTGCTTTTAATTCAATTCCTTTAGTTTACGCATCTTCTGCCGCAACATATGGAGGGGGAGAAAATGGATATGATGATGACCACAATAAACTCCCAAAGTTAAAGCCTCTTAATCCTTATGGTCGGTCAAAACAAGATTTTGATATGTGGGTTCTTAGGCAAGAAACCAAGCCCCCATTTTGGGCAGGTATGAAATTCTTTAATGTATATGGACCAAATGAATTCCATAAGCAAAGAATGGCTTCAGTTATTTTTCATTCATATCATCAAATCAGAAATAACGGATTAGTAAAGTTATTTCGTTCTCATAATAGTAACTATGAAGACGGAATGCAATTAAGAGATTTTGTATATGTTAAGGACCTAGTTTCTGTATTGGACTTTATGATGAAGAATCAACCAGAATCGGGTATCTACAACTTAGGAACTGGTAAAGCAAGGAGCTTCTATGATTTAGCAAATGCAACTTTTGAAGCAATGGGTGAGGCTTCTAATATTGAGTATATAGATATTCCTGAAGATATTAGAGAAAAGTATCAATATTTCACTGAAGCAAAAATGAAGAAATTAAGAAATGCTGGATATAAGGAAGAGTTTTACTCTTTGGAAGAAGGGATTAAGGATTATGTTCAGAATTATTTATTAACGAATTTGTATTATTAATAATGAATTATAAAGAAAAACTCCACTCAATTAAAGCATTTGTATTTGATTATGATGGAGTAATGACAGATGGTAATTTGTGGATTGGGGATGATAATATTATAACTAGGGGAGGCAATGTTAAAGATGGCTATGCCTTACAATATGCTATTAAAATGGGATATATAGTTGCAATCATTTCAGGTGGAAAGGGAGATAGCATATGCAAAAGAATGAATATGTTAGGAATTGACAATGTATTCACAGAATCTGCAAACAAGAAAGAAATCTTTTCAAAGTTTTTAAAAGATAATGACCTAACTCCAGAGCAAGTTCTTTTTATGGGAGATGACATTCCAGATTATGATTTGATGCTTGAATCAGGTGTCGCAACCTGTCCTTCTGATGCAGTTGAGGAAATAAAATCTGTTGCAGACTATATCTCCAATAAGATTGGAGGAGCAGGGTGCGTAAGAGATGTTATAGAACAAGTTATGCGTTTGCATAACAAATGGTTTCATCAAGAAGCTAAAGAATGGTAAAGAAACTAATAATTATATTTCTATTACTTATACCGCATTTTTCTTATAACCAACAAGAAAAAAAGGTTAAGGTTTTGGATAAGAAGGCAACTTATTATCATAATAAATTTGTTAATAGGAAAACCTCTTCTGGAGAGCGTTTTGATCAAACAAAATATACTGCAGCACATAAAACCATCCCATTACATACGTTAGTTAAGGTAACAAATACTAATAATGGTCGATCCGTTATTGTGAAAATCAACGATAGGTGTCCCAAAAAAGGTGTGATTGACTTATCTTTGATTGCCGCAAAACAATTAAAAATGATAAAAGAAGGTGTTGCCCCTGTAAAAGTTGAAATTCTTAGTAATGATTATATGGATATTTGGTTAAAACAGGATGAGGTTTTTTCTCATTTTGATCAGTCTGAAGAAAATGATAGTATTAATAGGATTGTTTCTGAATAAAATATAGAGTTATCTAACTGAAATTTGAAAAATAGAACCAAAAATATATACATTAGATTAACAAGATAATTAAAACGAGATATAAAAATTTTATTCTCTGAAAACAAAAAATTAAAATAAGGATTCAGGAATTTTAAACAGCGAAAAAATGGACAAATTTTGTGGTTAAAGTATCCAGAAATTCAGAGTTTAGAAAATAAAAATGCTAATATAGTTTTTTAATATAAAATTTATTTTTACTTTTGCAAGACGCATTTTTCTAATTATATGTATTCTAAAAATGCTAAACTATTAATAATTAAAGTAAAAGAGTTAAGGGAGCTATTTTAATATAGTAATATTTACATACATTTAATACATCATGTATAAACGAAATATCTTATTTCCACTCATTAAGACGGCAAAATCTTATTTGTTTGCTATAATTGTCATTATTGCTCCTTTATTTGGTTTTTCACAACAAGAACCAGAGTTTACTCAATATATGTTTAATCGTTTGTCATATAATCCAGCTTATGCAGGAAGCAATGGTGCTATGTGTGCAACCGGTTTTTATCGCAATCAATGGATGGGACTACAGTTAACTGATGTAAAAGGAGGCAAACCATCTACACCACAGACTATTAATTTCTCAATAGATTTTCCTGTAAGATTTCTTCGTGGAGGATTAGGAGCAACAATTATTTCAGATAAGCTTGGATTTTGGGATCAGACTTTTGTAAAGATAGATTATGCATATAGATTTGAGCTCCCTACCGGAAATTTAGCTTTTGGTTTAGAGGCTCAATTATTCAGCTCAGCAATAGATTTTGCAAGTTTAGTTGGAAGTGATCAATTTAATGAATTAGATGAAATATTAGCAACCTCAAGAGACCCGGTTCTTAGAGATGCTTCACAACAAAATGATTTCTTATTTGATTTAGGTTTTGGAGCTTATTATCAAATACCTGGTAAGTTTTATGCAGGGTTTTCCACTTCAAAAATTATGGAATCAAAAAGTGATAAACTTAAATGGGAAGACAAAAGACATTATTATGTTTTAGCAGGATACGAATGGACAATTCCCGCATACCCTGAGTTTAGAGTACTTCCTTCAGCATTAGCAAAATTTATTGAACCAAGCGGAGAAATAAATGAATATGTAATAAATGCAAACTATCAAATTAATGCAAGTGCATTAATAGAATATAATTATATGTTTTGGGGAGGAATAAATTATCGTATTCAAGATGCGATAAGTGTTTTAGGAGGTTTGACTTTGGGAGGATTTAAATTAGGAATGGCTTATGATATTCCAATAACACATTTAAGGCCATATGGCTCATTTGAGTTATTTGTTAGATACTGCTTTAAAGTTGAGAACCAACCAAAGCCTCCAACAAGTTATAGAAACACAAGAATGAACTAAAAATGTAACTAAACAAAATTATTTACGTTTAGAACAGAAATAGCAAGAAAAATAAAATTAGAAAAATATGAAAAGATTGATTTTATTAGCATCATTAGCTTTAGTAGCAATAGGATGTGGATCGACAGACAATGGTGAACTTATTGGTGTTCAAGGAAGACAACAATTTGAAGATATGCAACCATACGGAATGGTAGAAGTTCCTCAAGGTAGTTTTGTAATGGGTTCTTCAGACGAAGACATCTATTCAACCTATAATTTACAACCAAAAACCATTCAGTTAAATTCTTTTTGGATGGACGAGACAGAAATAACTAATAATGAATATCGTCAATTTGTATATTGGGTAAGAGACTCAATAGCATATAAATTATTAGGTGATGTTGATGCTCAAAAATATTTAATTGAGGTTGACCAATATGGAGAAGACCTTCCAAATCCATTAATTAACTGGAAAGCAAAGATCGATTGGGAGCTTACTAATGCAGATGAAAGAGATGCTTTAGAATCTCTATTTATTCCTTCTGATGAAAGATTCTACAACAAGAAACAAATAGATGCAAGAAAGTTAAATTATGAGTATTTTTGGATTGATTTAGCAACTGCTGCAAAAAAAGAACATTATACAGGAATTGAATTAAACCCTGAGTTAAAAGGTTCGTCCTTTGCTGGAAGACCAAATGGTTTGACAAATAGAAAAAATCTCACAAAAAGAGAAGTTATTAATGTATATCCAGATACATTAGCTTGGATGCACGATTACGCATATTCATATAATGATAATTTAACTCGTAATTATTTCTCACATCCAGCCTACGATGATTATCCTGTAGTTGGAATAACTTATCGTCAAGCTAAGGCATTTTCTATTTGGAGAACATTTATGATGAATAATCATCTTGAAACTCAAGGATATTCAAGAATGGAAGAGTTTCGTTTACCAACAGAAGCAGAATGGGAATATGCTGCAAAAGGTGGAGCTCCTGGTGCACCTTATCCATGGGGAGGACCATATGTAAGAAATGGTAAGGGATGCTTTATTGCAAACTACAAACCAATGAGAGGAAATTATAATGTTGACGGAGGAGTAATACCTGTTATCGTTGCACACTATGCTCCAAATGATTTTGGTTTATATGATATGGCAGGAAACGTATCAGAATGGTGTGAAGACTCTTTCAACGAATCATCATATAATTTTGCTCATGACCTTAACCAATTTGCAGGATATCAAGCTACAGACGAAGATAGTCCTCAAATGAAGAGAAAGGTAATTCGAGGTGGAAGTTGGAAAGATCAAAAACATTTCATCCAAACTGCAACTCGTGCATACGAATATCAAGATTCAGGAAAGAGTTATTTAGGATTTCGTAATGTTCAATCATATCTAGGTAGAGTTCGAGGAGACAATCCTAAAACATCTTCAAATGTTTATAAACACTAATTCAGAAAATTAATTAATCATATAATATTAAAACTAAAAAAATAAATTTATTATGGGTCTAGATAGTTTTGTAAGAAGTAAGTTCTATAAAAATATGGCAGCTAAGCTATATGGTATTGGTGCATCAGCTGTTATTATTGGTGCATTGTTTAAAATTCAACACTGGCCTGGAGCGGGAGCACTTTTGACAATTGGAATGGGAACAGAAGCTATAATATTTTTCGTGTCTGCTTTTGAACCTCTACATGTTGAATATGATTGGAGCTTAGCATATCCTGAATTAGCTGGAATGGAAGAAGAAAAGAGAGAAGAGAAGAAAAAGGGAAAGAAAAAAAGAGAAGAAATTGACTTAAGTGGACTAAGTGGATTAACAGAGACTCAAGCTTTAGATAATATGCTTGCTAAGGCTAAGATTGGTCCAGAACTAATTGAAAGTTTAGGAAAAGGATTACAAAACCTTAATGAAACAGCTTCTCAATTAGGAACTGTATCTAATGCCTCCCTTTCAACAGAAAACTTTATTAAGAATATTGATGTAGCTTCAGAATCAGCAGCAGAATTATCTTCATCCTACAAGAAAACATCAGACTATTTAAATAAAGATCTAATGGTTTCAGGAGAATATTTAGCAAGTGTCCAAGATGCTGCAACAGCTGTCTCAACACTTTCAAACATATATAAAGAAACTGCTGTTGCCCTAACAAGTGGAGATTCATCATACTTAAATGAATTGAAAACTATGGCATCAAGTCTTTCTTCAATAAATGCTCTATACGAATTACAAATTCAAAATTCAACTGCCCAATTAGAATCAACAAAACAAGTGCAAGAAAAAATAGATAGTTTAGTTGTTAATTTTGCTGATACTGCAGAGAATGTCCTAAGATATAAAGAGCAGGTAAATGCTCTTTCTAAGAAGGTTACTGCATTAAATGATATCTACGGCAATATGCTTTCAGCAATGCAATCAAAAGCATAACTATAATAATGACTAAATAATTTATTAACGCAAAATAATAGAATACTATGGGTGCAACAAATTGTCCGGAAACCCCCAGACAGAAAATGATTTCAATGATGTATTTGGTTCTAACAGCAATGTTAGCACTGAACGTATCTGTAGAAATTCTTCAGGCATTTGTGACTGTTGGAGACAACATGGAAACTACCAATAAACTATTCGCAACAAAAATAGATAATTCATATTATAATTTTGAAAGAGCTTATATGGCTAATAAGGAAAAAGTTGGTGCTAATTGGGAGAAGGCTCAGGAGGTTAGAAAAGCAACAAAAGAAATTATTAACTATATAGATGATATGCAATATGATTTAGTAGCTCATGTTGACGGATTGAAAGGTGGTAAAGAAGAGGCAAAAAAACTATTAGCAGAAAAAGGATTTGAAGGAATTAAGGCAAAAGATAATTCAACCAAACCATCACAATATTTTATTGGTTCCACAGAACAAGGAACCGATGCAAAGGGAATGGAGCTTAGAAAGAAGATTGAAGCTTACCAGGCAAAGATGCTAACCCTTGCAGATCCAAGATTTGTTGATAGACTTAAAAAAATGCAAATTAATACTCAAGGCAAGTTTAAAAATAAAAGTGATCAAGAGTTAAATTGGCAAATGTATAATTTTAATAATACAATACTCTTAGCCGATTTGGTTATTCTGAAAAAAATAAAATCTGAAATACAAAATGCTGAATTTGATGTTGTCAATGACTTATTAGTAAAAGTTAGCGCTGATGACTTTAACTTTTCAGATGTTGTTCCAAAAGTTGTTGCCAAATCTAACTATGTAATGCAAGGTGATACCTATGAGGCAGAAGTTTTTGTAGCTGCAATAGACTCAAAAACTGAGTTAAGAGCAGATGTTAGAGGAGGAAATTATGTGAGTCAAGAAGGAATTATTAATTTAAAATTCCCTGCAGGAGCAACTGGAGCACAAAAATATCAAGGAACAGTTTATGTTAAGAAATCAACAGGTGAAGAAGCATATCCATTCTCAGGCGAATATTTCGTTGCAGCACCTGCCGTAACAATTTCCCCAACCAATATGAACGTATTCTATATTGGTGTTGATAACCCTGTTTCAATTTCTGCACCAGGAACAAGTGCCGAACAACTTATAACAAATATCACCGGTGGTGGTGGAGCAACCATAAGTAAGGTGTCTGCTGGAAACTATATAGTAAAAGTTAACACACAACAAGAAGTAGAAATATCTGTTTCTGCCAATGTTAATGGAAAAGTAATGAAACAAGGTTCCATGAAGTTCCGTGTTAAGAGAATCCCTCCTCCAAAGGCAATGGTTGGTTCTTCCGATGGTGGAAGAATTGCAAAAGAAATTCTTGTTGCTCAAGGACAACTAAAAGTAGTTATGGAAGGATTTGATTTCCCTGTTAGATATAATGTGACAGAATTCCAAATGACCTTCAATACTGGTGGAGATGGACAAGCACCCCTTGTTTCAAGAGGAGCAAGATTTACTCCAGAAATGATAAACCAAATTCAAAGACTTAGAAGGGGAAATAAGGTTTACATTGAAGGTATTAGAGCAAAAGGACCAGACGGAGATAAATCCGTTCAAAACCCTCAAATGATATTTACAATACAATAAAATATTAGATTATGAAAAAAATATCTTTAATATTAATAGTGGTTATTTCATTACTTAGCACAAACTTATTTGCACAAGTATTGGATGCACCTGAAGAAGGAGCAAGAGATAGTTTTTATGAAAAAATATCTTTTAATAAAAGGATACCATTTAATTTCCCTTATGTGAGAGAAGCAGACGTTATTTGGGAATGGAGAGTATGGAGAGTTATTGATTTTCGTGAAAAGCAAAATCAAGTTTTCTACTATCCAACAACTCCTGAACAAGGAAGAGTTAATCTTTTCTATGCTTTAGAACAAGCAATAAATGATGGAAGAATAAAGGTTTATAAGGATGATGAGTTTAAGGAAGAGATTGATTGGGCTACCGTAAAACAATCATATTCAATAATAAGTCAAATAACAAAAGATTCTATTGATATTGATGGGACTGAGTTCCAAGTTACCGTTGATGTTCCAATAGAACTTAATACAGATGATATCAAAACTCTTCGTATTAAGGAAAATTGGTTTATCGACAAGCAAAGAACTGTTCAAGACGTTAGAATTGCTGGTTTTTCTCCAATTTACTATAGAGCAATAGAAGAAGGAGCAGCTCCAATAGCATATCCTTTATTCTGGGTAAGATACGATGACCCTGAAGTTAGAGAACTATTGGCAAACACTGAGGTTTATAACTTTAAGAATGATGCTCAAAGAAGAACCTATGATGATATATTCCTAAAAAGAATGTTTAGTAGCTATATCATTAGAGAATCAAGCGTATATGCAGACCGTACAATTAGTCAATATACTACTGGCGATGAGGCTTTAAGAGAATCTGATAATGTGAAAGAAACTATCTTCAATTACGAAGAAGATATGTGGGAATATTAATATAATATCTTATTAATATTTACAAAAAGACTGCTGTAGGCAGTCTTTTTGGTTTAGAGTTATTTTTAAGACAGAATAGAAAATGAGGATTAAGTCATTTAGATTTTATATCATAAAGAAATTTTTAAAAACAGAAGATATTAGAATTCTTGATATAGGCTCTGGAAGCCATAGCCCAAGTTTGACTAAAGCATGCTTCCCAAAGTCGGTTTATCACTCAATAGATATTAATGAAAAATATAATAATAATGAGGATGATATCAAGCTAATAGATAAGTTTTTTGAAAAAGACCTAAATAAATTAGAATTTGATGATATAGAAGACAATTATTATGATTTATTAATTATGTCTCATGTTATTGAACATTTAATAAATGGAGATAAGGTAATTGAAAGCTTATTAGCAAAACTAAAACCAAATGGAATTATTTATCTTGAATACCCAAGTGTTAAAAGTCTTTTTTTGCCCACAATGAGAGAAACATTAAATTTCTTTGATGACCCAACCCATGTTAGGATATACACTTTACACGAATTGCTTAACTTATTATTGAAAAATAATACCACTATTTTAAAATATGGAACAAGAAGGAGATTATTATCAATTTTATTGATTCCAATAAAAGTACCCTATCAACTAATAACAAAAAGTTACTTAAGGGCAGGAACTTTTTGGGATATTACAGGTTTTGCACAATTCATTATTGCTAAAAGAAAATAGGTGTCAATAATGACTCTTAGAACGAGTTCATTAAATTTAAACCTTGTTTAATAAAATTTATCTCTGAGATAATAAAATTTATCTCTGAGATAATTTCTTTTAAGTCTCGTTTATTTTATCATTTCTTTTTACTACTTTTGTCTTTTCAAAAACAAATTGATATGAAACAGATTTTAGGACTATTAATTTTACTTTCTTTTTCTTCAAATAGTTTTTCACAAACTAATAATCAAAATGAATTTTCCCATACAATAGCTCATAATTTTGGGATAATCATTCCTTTTATGCTTGATAGCTATGAGCCTAAACCTTCTTTTGACGGAAGTGCTTATAGTGCTCTTAATTTTATTCCTTCCTATGAGTTGGGCTATAGAAATATGTTCTTTGGTAAGGTTAAGTATAGAAATCTCAGAAATAGAGAAATATATTTTGATGATATTTCAGAAGAGAAAGAATATCTTGATGCATATAGTATAATATTTAGTTATAATACATTATGGATGAAGGATAAGCTTGCTTTAAAGGTTGGTGCGGGATATTCTATTTTTAATGTTCATACAGTGAAATCAGGCTTTGATAATAATTCGCAAGTCAATTACAAAGAACATATTCAAGATATTAAATATGCTAATTTTGTCTTTTCGGTTAGTTTAACCAAAAAACTATCCAAAAATTTTGTTGTTGGATTAGATATTGATTTATACGATTTGATTATTTGCAGAGATTATAGCCTTTCTTTAGGTTATACATTTTAAGTGCTTATCTCATAAACCTTACTTCCCTCTTCCTTGGAAAATAATTATAAAGGTATAGAGTAAAATCTTAATATCCGTAGCAATTGAAAGGTTTTCAATATAAAGTAAATCGTATTGAAGTCGTTCAATCATTTCATCAACATTTTCAGCATAACCATACTTCACTTGACCCCAAGAAGTAATACCAGGCTTAACTTTTAATAGGAGTGTGTATTCAGGATTTCTTTCTACAATCTTCTCAATAAAGTACTTCCTTTCAGGTCTGGGACCAACCAAACTCATTGTCCCAATCAAAACATTGTAGAATTGTGGAATCTCATCCAATCTAACCTTACGCATAAACTTCCCAAATGGTGTAATACGATTATCATTATCACTTGAAAGCTTTGGCACTCCATCACTCTCAGCATTCATATACATTGAACGAAACTTATGCATATAGAATGGTTTCCCTCTATATCCTATACGTTCTTGTTTGTAAAAAATTGGTCCTTTGGAAGTAAAATAAACTATTGCACCAGTAATAATATAAATTGGAATAAGTAGGATTATTGCAATGCTTGCAAACAAAATATCCATAATTCTCTTAATGAGCTTTTGTAAATTAGAAAGAATTTCGTTTGAAACTAAAACAAGTGGCGTCTGGAAAATTGAAGACATCTTTACCCTTCCCAAAAGAATATCAGTTGTGTCAGCAGGAACCTTAATCAAAACATTATTATTTGTTTCAATCTGAGTTATTATCTTGTGCAAATTTGCTTCATTATCCTTTTCAACTGCAATAATAATCTCCTCAACATTATTTTCAGCAATTATTTTATCAATATCTTTATAATCACCAAGGCAATTCAAAAAAGAGGAAAGACCATTATTACTTGTGTCAAGATTTACATATCCAATTATTTTGTTTCCAGATGATATTTCTTGACTTTCAATATCATTATATAGTTTAATTGCTTTCGAATTATTTCCAATAATAACTGTAGGGAAACCAATAATTTTCTTATGAATTTTTTTTGCAGCTTTTGTAGTAATGAGAAGTCTTGGAATATAGGTTAGAAAGAAATGTGTGATTAGGAGAATAATGAATGAAAAATAATAATTCTTATAAGACACTATTTGATCATCTAATAGAAGTACAAAGAAAATGATTATTATCCCAACAAAACTAATAAAGAAAGTTTGTTCTAATTCTTTGAGTCTTGACTTACGATAAGGATCTGTATAGGTTCCTTGAATAAAATATAGAAAAATCCAAAAGAGTGGAACAAAAACCAAACCTTTAAATAGGTTTGCATCACTGAAAACAGCATTAATATCATTGAAATTACCGGCATCAATTGATGTCTTTCGGAATATAAAAAATAATGTCCAAGCAATTAAAGCTGATAAATAATCCGAGATAACGTATTTCGAACTCTGTAGTTTTTTATTCATTACAATTAGAAGAAGAAGTTTTGTTAATTATTAGGGTAGTGAATGATTTTGATATTATCAATATAAATCCAGCCTTTTTGAACACCTTTTTTTTTCTGTGGAGTTAGAAAAACTCTAAAGTTTTCAGGGTAGGAGAGCTGTTGCCAAACCTTTCCTAAAACAATATAAACTTTTTGCCATCCTTTTTTATCATTTGGATTAAGAGTCATCACATTCAAATATTGTGTTTGAGCAGCAGGAGAGGGCTTACCCATCATTCCGATTCCCAATGGAATATTACACCAATAATCAATTTCCATCACTAATGTAGATTTGTTAGTACATTTAATCGTGTCAGAAATAATCCTATAAGGAATTTCACTTGCATCTAAATACATTGCTCCACAAGTAGTCCCCCATTCAACAGTATCAGCGTGATTGCAAGTGTTTAGTTTATTAGTATCTTGCATCAAGCCTTCAGTGCTAAAGGAAAGAAATGAATTTTCAAACAATTCTGAAATAGCAAAAACAGAGAAATCATCCCTATATGTTATATCCATTGTATCAATTGTGTCGGTTTCCAATTCCCTTAGGTTATGTGTAGCAGTATATGAGGTATAGAAAGGATAGTCCGACCTTGTAAGGGCAATTCCATTTAGTTTTATGCCTGGTTTTATTTCAATCTTATGATTTCCTTTTTTAAGAATAGGAACCTTTGAAGGGAGGGAATATGTTCCGATATAAATATTATCAACATAAACCCAAGCATCAGTTATTGCAGAACTTTGGAATCCATCAACCGAGCTTTGAGATATTGCAGGATTTTCGACAACATTAAATCCTTTGATATATATAAATGAAGGGACTTCCTGATCTCCCTCAAACTCATTGCAGCTAACTATAAATATAGAAAATAGAAATACAGATAAAATAGTTAAATAACTATTAGATAATAATTTTTCCCTCATATATGAATAAAAATAAGATTTCAAATTTAACGAACTAAAAAGCGATTTAGTATAAAAACAAAGAACAAAAATAGAAGTTTTTTTTGAATTATCACCCTTAACTCAGAACTTCTTTGTAAATTCGCATACTTAAAATATGTTGAAATGATAATAGATAGCTTTAAACACAAAGGACTACGCAAAACTCTGGTTGAAGAATTATCAACGAAAGGCATTACTGACAAAAGCGTTTTAGAAGCAATTGGTAAGATTCCGAGACATATTTTCTTAGATTCTTCATTAGACAATATTGCATATCAAGATAAAGCTCTTCCAATCGGATGCCAGCAAACTATTTCTCAACCCTTTACAGTTGCACTACAAACACAACTTTTAGAACTTAAACCCAATGAAAAAGTATTAGAAATAGGGACTGGTTCAGGATATCAAACCTCAGTGCTTTGTGAGATTGGAGCAAGGGTATACACTATCGAGAGGCATAAGCCCCTATTCGTAAGAGCAAAATCAGTGTTGGAACTAATGAAATATAGACCTAAATGCTATTTTGGAGATGGATATAAAGGATTGCCTGCTTATGCTCCTTTTGATAAAATAATAATTACCTGCGGAACAACAACAATTCCCGAAGAATTGGTAGATCAGCTAAAGATTGGAGGAGTGTTGGTTGTCCCAATTGGAACAAATAGTCAGGTTATGTATAAAATTACTAAAAAGAACGAAGGAGAATTGATCAAACAAGAGTTTGGTAATTTTAGATTTGTTCCTATGCTTAAGGACAAAGAAAGTTAATTTTAAATCAACTTTTGCCTATGTCCTTTATTTTTACTACCTTTGCATAATATTTATATTTTACATATGGGAAAAGGAAGAGTATTATTTGTAAATCAGGAAATAACTCCATATTTGGATGAAACTCCGTTGTCTATCTTTGGGAGAAAACTTCCTCAATTTATTCAAGAAAGTGGTAAAGAAATAAGAACCTTTATGCCACGATTTGGAAATGTTAATGAAAGAAAAAATCAACTCCATGAAGTCATTCGACTATCAGGAATGAATTTAATTATCGATAACTCAGATCATCCATTAATCATTAAAGTTGCATCAATACAACAGGCAAGAATGCAGGTTTATTTTATTGATAATGAAGATTTTTTCCAACGCAAATTTGATGTTGTTGATGATAAAAGCAAGGCTTTTGAGGATAATGATGAAAGAACAATTTTCTTTTCAAGAGGTGTTCTTGAAACAATTAAAAAGCTTAACTGGAAACCAAACGTTGTTCATTGCAGTGGTTGGTTTTCGTCTTTACTCCCTTTCTATATTAAACGAACCGATTATAAGAATAATCCTTTGTTTGGAACATCAAAAATAATTTTGACTCTAATTGAAGATGAATTTACAGAACAATTAAATGAGAGTTTCCATAAAAAATTGAAGATGGATGGAGGAACACTCAAGGATTGGAATTTATATAAAGAGCCAAATTATTTGAATTATATGATGGCTGCAATTTCCTACAGCGATGGTGTTGTGTTGGCATCAGATAAAGTTAACCCTAAGCTTATTGAGTTCGCCAAGCATAATAAAAAACATATTATTGAATATGTTCCTGCAGAACAGCAATATGAGCTAATTAATAATCTTTATGATAAGATAATGATTTTGGATGAAGATTAATCTTGTCAAATACAACATATCAAACTCAAACACGTTTATAGAAAAAATATTTCAATATTATGTTTAGAATAAAATATTTATTATTTCTAATTCCCCTCTTTTTAGTTTCTTGTGTTGAAGAAGACCCAATGTTAGGAATGGGTTTGGTTGAAGAATCCGACAAGGTAAATGCGAATATTTATGATAAGTTTGATATAAATGCATTCCTGTTTCATGAGGATTCTTTAAAAACAAATGATTATCATTATATGACCTTAGGTACTTATACAGATAATTATTTTGGGAAGGTTACCACATCAATGTTTTCACAAATAAGTTTATCTTCAACAACGATTGATTTTAATTTTTATAAAAATAAATCTGACTCAATTGTACTTGCATTAACTTATGCTGGGGCATTCACAAAAGATACCTCCATAAAGTCAATGGAAATGCAGATAGAAATATTTGAAATAACAGAACAATTTGTCGATTCATTATCCTATTACCAACAATCCTCAATGCAATATAATCCAGTTCCAATTGTAACTCAAAATGTGATTATTGCTCCAAGAGATAGTGTGGAAATTACTGGAGGAAAATTACCAGCTCATTTAAGGGTTAATTTAGGAAATGATTTTCTCCAAAAGATTATTAATGCAGGGTATCATCCAAATAATAAAAGTTTCTTAGAGTTTTTTAAAGGCTTCTATATTAAGTTAAGCCCAACAGCAAACTCCGATGCAAATGGAATGATAGCCTATTTTAATATGTATTCTTCCAACTCAGGAATGATGCTATATTATAAGGATAACGCAGGTAAGACTCAAAAGTATAACTTCTTGTTTGATCTGACTTCAAGACGTTTCACTCATATAGATTATGATTTTTCAGCTTCCGAAATTTCTCAATTTTCATCAAAAAGAAAATTACCAACAGATACTTTAGATTGTAATTCCAGCACTGGAAGAATTCATTTAGCAACATTAGGAATTAGTGCAGCTAAGCTAAATATTAAAGACCTAATGCAATGGTATAATGATTCAACTCAAAATTTAGGAGGCTTTAATCAAGCGATGCTCATACTTCCTGTAAATGATGATTATATTGCAAGTGTTGGAGGAACACAAAACATTCCTGCCAAAATTATTTGCTATAGAATGGACGAGAATGGTAAATTGACATACATTCATGATGCTTTTTCCTCTGCAGAACAATTTATGGGAACCTTCGATAAAACTACTAACTCCTATAGAATGCGTATAACTTCACACCTCCAAAACTATTTGAATGGTAATATAAAATCTTCTGACATTTATCTTATGCCAGACAATAGAACATCAACTGCAGCAAGAGTAATTCTCAATGGACCAAAAAATTCAACAAGACCTGCAAAAATTGAAATCATTTATACACGATGAAAAAGCTTCTTTTTTTACTGATTTTTATTAATATTTTATTCCTATCTTCCTTTGCTCAAAAGGAATATACTGAGTATTGGAAGAGTGGTAGCGTTTCAACCAAAGGATTTAAGTCCGACAAAGGAGTAAGGGTTGGAAGTTGGACTTGGTTCTATGAAGATGGAACAAAGGATCATGAAGGTAAATACGACGATAGAGGAAAGAAAATTGATACTTGGATATATTATTATTCTAATGGAAAGGTAAAGAAACAAGAATGTTATTCAGATAATGGCTTCGAAAAGGCATACTATAATAATGGACAACTCTATTATTCTGTTGAAATCATTGATGGTAAGAAAGTAGGAGATTACAAGGAATATCACAAAGATGGAAAGGTTAAGATGATTGGTAAATATGTTGATGACCAGTTGGAAGGAGATGTTGTTTGGTGGTATGAGAATGGGAATAAGGAAATGGAAGGTAAGCTAAATAGAGGGCTTAGAGAAGGCAATTGGAAATATTACTATCATTCAAATGGTGTGTTGGGAAGCGAAGGGGCATATTCAAATGATAAAGAAACAGGAACTTGGATATACTATTACGAAACCAAAGAAAAATGGAGAGAAGGGAGTTATATAAATGGTTTGAGAGAAGGTGAATGGATAACTTATTACGAAAATGGTAATACACTTCATAAAGGGAGCTATCTTAATGGTTTGGAAACTGGTGTGTGGGAAAGCTGGTATGAAAATGGGAGCAAGAAAGACAAAGGCTCCTTTGTAAAAGGTAATCTATCAGGGAAATGGAATCATTGGTATGAAGATGGGAAATTGAAAACGGAAATCTCATACAAGGATGGATTAAAAGACGGACAAGAAAAGCTTTATGATGAAAGGGGAGAAATGTTTCGCTATTCCGAATATAAGGAAGGGAAATTTCACGGAAAGGTTGAAAGATATTCAGAAAGAAAGATTTTGATTGAAAGGACAAACTATAAAGACGGATTAAAAGAAGGGCTTTCAACTTTCTACTATTTGCAAGGTGCAAAGCAAAGAGAGCAGAATTTCAAGAAAGGGAAACCCGATGGTAAGTGGACAGAATACCATGAAAATGGGAATAAGGCAGCCGAAGGATATTATTCCAATGGGAAACAGGTTGGGGATTGGTATAGTTACGACAGATATGGAAATAAGTCCTCATTAGTTAAATATAATAATGGGAAAAGAGTTTCTCAAGAAGTTTTCAAAAAAGATAAAACCCCAAAATCTAATACGTTTTAATGCTTAAATAAACTTATAAATGCAAAGTCTTAATGAATTATTGGAGTATAGAATTATTCTTGCATCAAAATCGCCAAGACGCTTAAGTTTATTAGAACAAATGGGATTTAAGGTTGAGGTTGAGAAATTGGATGTTGAAGAAGATTATCCTCTCGAAACTTATTATTCCGCAATTCCAGAATTTTTAGCAGATAAAAAAGCCAAAGCCTTTGACATTGCAAAGCTTGGTGAAAAGGATATTTTGCTTACAGCAGATACTATGGTCTTCCTTAATAAACAAATAGTTGATAAGCCAAAGGATAGGGAAGAGGCAATGATTCTATTGAAGAATCTATCAAATCAAACACACAAGGTCATCACAGGCTGCACCCTAAAAACAAAATCTAAATCAATATCTTTCTCTGCAAAGACTGAGGTTAGTTTCAAAGCCCTTACCGATGAGGAAATAACATATTATATTGATAACTACAAACCCTACGACAAGGCAGGCTCCTATGGCATTCAGGAATGGATAGGTCTTATTGGGGTTGAAAAGATAAAAGGATGCTACTATAATGTTATGGGGCTGCCAACTCAAGAGATTTTCAGACAAATTAACCATATAATAAATTCAAAATAAGTATGGCAAACGAAGAATATAAAGTATTGATAGTTGATGATGAGGAAGATATTTTAGAATTTCTCTCCTACTCATTAGCAAAGGATGGTTTCATTACCAAAACTGCCAATTCGGGTAAGGCTGCAATTGCATTGGCAAAAGAGTATATACCAGATATAATTGTTTTAGATGTTATGATGCCTGGCATTGACGGAATTGAAACCTGCACTGAGCTTAGAGCAATTGATGAATTGAAAAATACTATGATAGTTTTCCTCACTGCCAGAAATGAAGACTATTCTCAAATTGCAGGATTTGGAGCTGGTGCTGACGATTATGTTTCAAAACCAATCAAGCCCAAAGTCTTATCTTCTCGACTTAACGCTCTTTTGAGAAGAAAGCCAGTAACAAATTCAAAACAAGAAACAAGTGATAATATTCTTGTTAGGAATGGTTTAACAATAGATAGAGAAAAATATATTGTATTTGTTCAAGACAGAGAAGTAATTCTTTCAAAAAAAGAATTTGAACTACTTTATTTCTTAGCATCCAAACCAAATAAGGTTTTCACAAGAGATGAAATATATTCTGCTGTTTGGGAAGATGGAATAATTGTTGGAGAAAGAACAATTGATGTTCATATCCGCAAACTAAGAGATAAACTAAAGATAGACAATATTAAAACTTATAAAGGAGTTGGTTATAAATACGAAGAATAAAGAAGATGAAAATAAAGTCTTTAACAATAAGAATTATTATCTTTTCCTCACTCCTGTTTATAGCCCTTTTGACAGGAATACTTGTTTGGTTTAAGGACAATTTCTTTTTCCCAACAATTGTAGCCGCCTTTGTTTTTATCTTTTCCAACTATTTCTATGTTAAATACACAATCGATAGAGAATTTTACGATAAGGTAAGAACAATTTACAAGAATATCTACAACTATAAAGTATCTAAAATAGACCTAAAACATAGAATAAAATCTTCAAAAATTGGACTTGACGACGTAAAGCAAGAAGTATCCGATTGGATGGACGAAAATGTTAAGCAGATAACCAATATGATTGCCCTTGAACAGTATAGAAAGGAATATATTGGCAATGTTGCTCACGAACTCAAAACCCCAATCTTCAACATTCAAGGCTATGTCTCCACCCTGCTTGATGGAGCAATGGAAGACCCCCATTTAACCAAGAAATACCTAATAAGAGCAGAAGCAGGTATAGATAGATTAATTGCCATAGTTCAAGATTTAGACACCATAACCCAATTGGAGCTCGATGAAGTGCAGCTTCAGATTACCAATTTCAACATTGCACAACTTATTGATGAACTTATTGATAGTTTTGAATTGAAAGCCTTTGGCAGAAAGGTATCATTGGTATTTCATAATTCAGAACCTGCAGTTGTTCAGGCAGATAAGAGCAGAATAAGGCAGGTTTTGGCTAATTTGATAGAGAATGCAATAAAATACAGTAAAGATGAGAATGGGGAAGTAAGGATAAAGATTTTTGATATGGATGATCAATACCTTATTGAAGTATCAGATAAGGGCATAGGCATTGAAGAGAAAGATATAGAAAGAGTCTTTGAGAGATTCTACAGAACAGATAAGGCACGCTCCAGAGAATATGGAGGCACAGGATTGGGCTTAGCGATAGTAAAGCACATAATAGAAGCACATAATCAAACAATCAACGTAAGGAGCGCCATAGGACAAGGAACTGTCTTTGGGTTTACCCTCAAAAAACACGTTGAATAATTCCAAATATTAAATTCCTCTCCTCTAAAACTTAATATTTATTACACAAAACGAAGTTTAGACTAACCTAAACTTCGTTTTTGTGAATTTAAATAAGGAGTTTATGAATACGAAATGCCATTTCGTTTCAATGAAATGGCATTTCACTTATAACGAAATGCCATCTCGTCAAAACGAAATGCCATTTCATTTCATCAAAACAAAGATTAAGTGTCGTAAAGTCCTTATTTTCTTTCCTTTAAACTTGTAGTATTATTTAATTACAAAAGACTGATTGGAGATTTCTTTATTAAAAGGAAAGGTTAATTAATGTGGAGCGTAGGGGAGTCGAACCCCTGACCTTTAGACTGCCAGTCTAACGCTCTAGCCTGCCTGAGCTAACGCCCCAAATCTTTGCAAAGATATAAATATATAAAGATATTCCAACAATTAGTTAAGTAAAAATATCTTTATGGTTTTTTATTGTATGCATTCATTGTCCTATCCATTCCAATGGTTGAAAAGGATTTGATAATTTCAACTATTGTGTCGAGCTTTTGATTTATTGTCGCCATTTCTCCCTCATCCCATTTTCCCAAAACATAATCAACCTGCCTTCCCTTTGAGAAATTATCTCCAATCCCAAAGCGAAGCCTATTAAACTTATTGTGTCCCAAGGTCTCAATAATATGACTTAATCCATTATGCCCTCCATCGCTCCCCAGCATTCGCATCCTTAGTGTTCCCAGCGGAAGAGCAATATCATCAAGTATAACTAAAATATTTTCAAGAGGAATATCCTCCTTATCCATCCAATATTTGAAAGCCTTGCCGCTAAGATTCATATAGGTTGTGGGCTTTGCTAAGATAATTGACCTGCCTTTGAACTTGGTTTTGGCAATATAGGCATGCCTTTCCAATGAAAATACACAATCGGTTTGACTTTTTGCAAAGTAATCCAATGCCATAAATCCAATATTATGACGCGTGTTTTCATATTCTTTCCCAATATTCCCCAAACCAATGATTAGGTATTTCATTCTTATTATCTTTTAAAGTAAAATGGCGAACAATTACTGCTCGCCATCTCAAATAAATAACCTAATTATTATTGATTTGCTGCAGCTGCTGCCTGACGAGTTGATTTAACCCAAACAACAACCGAAGACTTAACATCTAATTTCTCAATATTTGGAATTTGAATTTCTTCTACCTTAATTCCTTGTGCAATGTTTAGGTTAGAAATATTAACTTCAACATATTGAGGCATATCGTTAGGAAGTCCTTTAAGCTTCATCTTACGAATCTTTGTTTCAAGTTTTCCCCCTTGCAATACTCCTGGAGCAACTCCAACTGTTTTTACAGGAACTGAAATTGTTATTGGTTTATCATCAAACAAACGTAAGAAGTCTGCGTGAATAACCTCATCACTTACTGGATGATATTGAATGTCTTGAAGAATAGTAAGAGTCTTCTTACCTTCAATATTCAATTCAATATAATTTGTGTCTGGAGTGAATAGAAGTGGTTTGAACTCTGTTGCAGGAACAGAAAAACGTACTTGTTCTTCTCCACCATACATTACGCAAGGAACTAAACCTTGTCTGCGAAGAGATTTTGCATCTTTTTTCCCTACGTTCTCTCTTGGAGAACCGCTCATAGATACTGTTTTCATCTTTTTATATATTTATTTGTTTATTAATTTACCCTACTATTAGGGCTTTTATTTTTTAAAACTTAATAGTAAGTCCTTTTTTGCTGATTGCCATTTCGTAGAAGTCAGCAATAGACTCATTAAACTCAACTCTGCGAATTGCTTCTGCAAAAATTGGAGCAACAGAAAGAGCTCTTATTTTTGAAGAAATTTGTTTTAGAGGAATTGTGTCAGTAACAATTAGTTCTTCCATTTGAGAATTCTCAATCTTCTCAACAGCATTTCCACTTAAAACAGGGTGGGTAATCATTGCCCTAACACTCTTTGCACCTTTTGCCTTAATAACTTCAGCAGCTTTGCAAAGTGTATTTCCTGTATCAACAATATCATCAACCAAAATAACATGCTTGCCAGCAACATCACCAATCAATTGCATTGTACCAATTTCATTAGGCTTATTCCTTTGCTTGTAGCACATAACAAAACCACAACCCAATTTCTTTGCATACTCACTTGCTCTCTTAGTTCCTCCAACGTCAGGAGAAGCAAAAAGAACATCATCCAAATTAAAATTCTCACTTGCCAATCCTCTCAAATAAGGAATGAAAATTGAAGAAGCATAGAGGTGATCCACAGGAACATCAAAGAAACCTTGAATTTGGTCGGCGTGAAGGTCAATTGTTATAACACGTGTAACCCCAACAGCAGTTAGTACGTCAGCTACAAGTTTTGCAGTAATTGGAACACGTGGTTTGTCTTTGCGGTCTTGACGTGCAAACCCAAAATAAGGAATAACTGCAATAATTCTCTTTGCCGAAGCTCTCTTTGCAGCATCAACATACATCAATAACTCCATCAAATTATCAGAAGGAGCAAAGGTAGATTGAATAATAAATACGTCTCTTCCTCTAATGTTTTCTTCAAAAGAAGGTTGAAATTCTCCGTCAGCATATTGAAGAACTTGTGAATCTCCAAGAGGTTTCCCATAAATGCTTGCAATGTCTTTTGCTAAATAAGCTGTTGCTCTTCCAGTAAAGATTGCAACACTATCCTTAGGTTTGCTTGTTTGCATATTCAATACTTAATATATAGTGATGTTTTTGAAAGTGCAAAATTAGTGAAGAAAATTGGAATAATAAAAAAAACTTAGGTTTATTTGCACAAAAAGAAATTATTTGTACCTTTGCACCCTTGTTTGAGTCAAAAGCAAAAGAAATGCATCAGTGGCGGAATTGGTAGACGCGCTAGACTCAAAATCTAGTGAGGTAACACTCGTGCCGGTTCGATTCCGGCCTGATGTACAAAGGGATTTCAATTATTGAAATCCCTTTTTTGTTTTAGTTAATCATATTGAAAAGACATCCTATGTAAAGTCTCACTCCTTTGTGAAAGACATCTCTTGAAGGGGAAGTAACGTAATCTAATTTTGCACTAAGGTTTGCTTTTGATGAAATTTTAAACTCGTAAGCAATAAATGGAGAAGTAATAATACTTCCTTTTTTATCCCATTTTACATAATCATAAGCACCTGAAGAATTATTATCAACAATAATCTCCATTTGCTTATTGCTGCCTCCTCCAATTGTTAGACCAATAATAAGTAATGATTTCTTATATGGTAAGATAAACTCTCCCAAAACTCCACCCCAACCAATGGAATAAAAACTACCATCCTTTTTGTAAGTAGCACTGCTTCCATACCCTTCACAACCTATTCTAAAATTATTACATACCTTAAATGTCAATTTACCCCCAATTCCTAATGCTATATCGTCAATACTTTTCAAATAACCAGCATTCAAGTACATTCCTCCAATAAGTTTTGCATCATGAATGTTTTGTGAATAGGAAGAAAAGGCAATAAAAGAAAAACAAAGGATTAATAATTGTATTCTTATAAGTTTTTTAATCATAGTTGCAAAAAGGTGTTTCTTAAGTATTAAAAAAATAAGGTTAAGTTGAAATTTAACCTTATTTTAAAGATGATTATTAAGAAAAAACTCTATTTATTCTTAAGTAAATCTCTTATTTCGGTTAATAAAATCTCTTCTTTTGAAGGTTCAGGAGCTGGTTTTGCTTCCTCTTTCTTTTCTTCTTTTTTCTTTGCAGCATTAAGCAATTTAATAACCATAAAGATTGAAAAAGCAATTATCAGAAAGTCAAAAGCAACTTGAATAAAGTTACCGTAATTTAAGGTAACTGCAGGCACATCGCCAACAGCATCTTTCAAAATAAATTTAAGGTCAGTGAAATTCACCCCTCCAACCAATAGACCAATAGGAGGCATAATTATATCACTCACAATAGAGGTAATAATCTTGCCAAAGGCAGCACCAATAATAATACCCACAGCCATATCAATGGCATTTCCTTTGATAGCAAAGGTTTTAAATTCTTGTAAAAGTTTCATATTCCTTTTCGTTTTTTTGTTAATAAATTGTTTTCTCTTATAAGTAAATCTACCCAATGAGACTTTTTCTTATATCTATCATAATTCTTGCCCTAAGACAAAAAAATTATGATTATTAATTACAAAAATAGCAAAAAATGAATAAGTAGGAGCTTTTTAGAGAAAATAAAAAAAGATTTCCTTAAAAAAAGAGCGAGATTTTATAACCTCGCTCTTCTTATAATTTTGTATTTGTTATACAAAACGAATACTATTGTTTGATGAATTTTCTTTGAGTAACTTTATTGTCAGCACTTATGCGAATAAAGTAAGTGTTAGGATTAAGCGAAGAAACATCAATTTGATTTGTGTTTGAGTTTATTTCCATTACCTTTTTTCCAAGAATATCAAATATAGCTATGCTTTCAGTATTCTTAGCTCCTTCAATGTTAATTGAATTTGAACATAAAGTAGGGTAAACTTTTATGTTTTCTACGTTATTAATATCTTCTAATCCAAGAGTTGTTTGCCCAGCTATAATTTGTTGGTTTGGTGTTGAGTTATAAGCGTAAGAATAAATTGTTATTGTTGGATTTGTTGGGGTTGTAGTAACTTTTAACTTAATCCATCCATAATGTGTATTTGTTCCATTTTTATATTTAAATCCAGCATATCCAGTTTGTCCTACCCATGCAGTATAATCGGTAGCATGAATTATTGGGAATACAGGACCACCAGTATTTTCATAAAAATTAGAAGTGCTAGAAATAACAGTGTTTTGTGCTAATAAAGTAACTTCATTATTTGTATTTGAAACAATTCCTGTTCCAGCTTCAAAACAAGCTATGTAAGATGGTTCTCCATAAGATCCATAGTTTTGAATGTAAAATTCTCCGTAACCTCCAGCAAAATTAATTTCGTATCCAAGTTCATCTGGATAATCTGTAGCTATTTCTACAGGAGTTGGTAAGTTTGTGTAAACGATTTGTCCTTGTGTTAGGACTGTCATGCATAATGCACATAAAGCAAGTAAGATTTTTTTCATATTTTAAAATTTTATTTTGTTAACGGCTGCAAAAGTAATACAATTATCTTTATTTAAAAAAATTTAGGAGTTTTTTTTATTTAACCTCCAACTCTTTTTACTTTATAGCCTTCTTGTGTAAGTAGGGAAACAACTTTATCTCTAAAATCGCCTTGAATAATAATTTCTCCATCCTTTGCACTTCCTCCAACTCCACACTTTGTTTTAAGTAATTTGCTTAAGCTTATAAGGTCTTCTTCCCTTCCAATAAAACCTGTAATAAGAGTTACCTGCTTTCCTGCTCTTTGTTTGCGGTCAAGCTGGACTTTGAGGTTTTGCAAATTGGGAGAAAGGGTTTCCTGCTTAATTTCCTCATTGGTTTCGTATTGGAATGAGGGGTTGGTTGAATATATTATACCAATTCTGTTCTTTTCTTTCTTTGACATTGTTTTTAGGTATTATTATATTAAGTGATTGTGGGTTTACAGAAAAATTTAGTTCCTTGTCCATCTTTGCCGATTCTCCATCAAGGTTCACAAGCAAAGAGTCATTGTTCGTTACCTTAACTTCCTTTGCCTTAAAGGTCTTAACATAGATTGATTTATCAAAGTTCTTGAGTAGGAGAAGTTGAATTGTAAGGGGAATCATAACGAGTGGAACCTTCTTTACAATACAAACTTGAATGAAACCATCATCCACCTTAGCCGAAGGAGCAATTATGGTGTCGAATCCAAATTGATTGGAGTTGGCAAAACTAATAAAAAGAGCTTCTTCTTCAATTACTTGGTCATCAAATTCAATCCTGTAGGTCTGAGGCTCATAGAAAGGATAGTGTTGGAGGATTAGGGCAAGATATTTATTGAATCCCCTAATCTTTGCCTTACGAAACTCGCTTGCAATTAATGCATCGAACCCAATACCAGCAATGGAAGCATAGATTTTGTTATTTACTTTTATTGTATCAATTTCTGTAGTTTCTTTCTTGTTCAAAACCTCAATTGCAGCCTCCATATTAAGAGGAATATTTAGAGTTCTTGCCAAGCCGTTCCCACTTCCAGCCGGAATAATTCCAAGTGTAACCTCAGTACCAATCAATCCTCTAACGCAATCATTAATTGAGCCGTCGCCTCCAACCGCAACAACAATATCAACCTTCTGTATTGCCGCTTGAAGGCTTAATACTGTGCCATGATGAGCATATTCGGTGTAGGCAATCTTATAATCAAACTTGGTTTTGTCTAAAACTTTCTCGATTGCGTTTTCTGCCAGTCTTTGCTTGCCTATTCCCGAAATAGGATTAATAATAAATAAGATATTACTTTTCTTCATTATCAATAATCAGCTTATTTTCAATTAGTCTATTATTATATTGTTGAATAATGGCTTTTGTTTTAAGGGTCATATAGTTCAGTAGCTGAGGATTCTTTTTCCCAATGTTTTGCTTAGTATTTATATCTTCTCTAATATTATATAACTTTGGTTCCATCCCGTCAATATACTTGCAAAGATAATCTCCCTGCATTAGCATATACTCCCCACCAATTGAAAGAATATAGGCTTTCTCTTGAGAACTAAAAGCATCTTGACCAAATGATACAAAGGATTTAGGATATTTAATTAGTCCCATGGCTGTTGGAAGAATATCGGCTTGCTGAAGGGTTTGATTTATCTTCATTTCTTGTTTTAGTTGAGGATGATAGAAGATGACAGGGATACGGAATTGACCGAGTAGGGTTTTGTATTCTGGCTCTTGTGTTGCTGCAGAGTGGTCGGAAGTAATAATAAACAATGTATTATTGAACCAAGGCTTAGTTTGAGCCTCTTCAAAGAATAGTTTTAAGGCATAATCAGTATAGCCCACTGTTTCGTGAACCACCATTGTTCCTTTTGGGAAACGTCCCTTATGTTTTTCAGGAATTGTGTAGGGGTGGTGAGAGCTTAGAGTAAAGACAGTAGATGTAAAAGGCTCTTTATAGTGGTCAAGTTCCTTAACCATGTATTGAAGAAAAGGCTCATCAAATATTCCCCAATTCCCATCGTAGTCCTTATCGTTATTATACTCCTTTCGCCCATAATAATCATCGTACCCAACATTCTTTGAATAGGCATCAAAACCCATAGTCCCATTATATCCTCCATGGAAAAAAGAAGTCTTATAGTTATAGGGTTTTAGCAAAGAAGCAAAGGAAGGAAGGTTATTACTTCCGTATTGTGATGTTATGAAAGATTCATCGGAAAGAATTGGCAAGGATGAAAGTATTGCAGGAATTCCGTCAATGCTTCTTTTCCCATTTGCATAGCCATTAAACACTATTGATTTTTTTGCAAGAGAAGACAGGAAAGGGGTGTAGCCGTTTAGGTATTCTTCGGAGAAACTCTCTAAGATAATTACAATGATATTTGTTTTCCCGATTTCCAAAGGAGAGTTGAATAGGGTATCAGTCTTTGAGTTATTTGGGGAATAGAATGGGTTGAAATAGGAGCTTAGTTCTTTTTCATTACTAAAATAATGCTTTGGTTCTAATCCTTTTTGTCCCCAAGTTCTGTACAGAGTGAATGGAGTATTTAGTACAAGGGCTGTGTTTTGACTTGTTGTGTAGAAATTTGCATGAACAATGCTAAGGGGTCTGAGTTGAAAGCCTCCTCTTTGACCCAAAAAGAACAAACCGCCTAATAGAATAAACATAATAGTATTTTGGATATACCATTTCCTATTAGAAATAATTAGTTCAGGAGTATATTTCTTGTCTATCAATTCTCTAAGGTAGTAGAAAAGAATATTTAGGGCAACAAAAAGAATAACAATATGCCAATAATCTCTTGCAAATTGAGGGATAAGTTCCGTGAAATCGCCACCAACTCCTAAATAATTAAAGAAATCATAGGAGATTCTTTTATAGGTAAACTTATAGTATCCAATATCAATACAATTTAGTATAAGGATAATATTTGTTCCGCAAATATAGAAGAAATTAGCAATTTTCCTATAGTATTTGTTTTGTTTGATTTTGAAAGGAAATAGGCTAAGAAGTATGAAAGGCAAAAGAAAAACAACCGTTGAAGAAATTCCAAAACGGGTTGCACCTAAAAGAATTGAAAGAAAATCTGAGATACCATCAATTGAAAATATTGGTATATTGAAAACAAGTGTTGCTATTTGAGTAATTAATAATAGCCCTAAGGTTAGGAGGAATTTTAGAATAAGAGATATATGAGCTTTCATATTTGTTTCAATAAAAAATTATTGTTTCTTAGGCTTATAGGAGGATTTATTTAGAATTTCCTTTGCATCATTCACTTCAAACATTTGTTTTAGAGTGCTGTTTGTTTCTTTCATATATTTCTCAACAATCTTATAGCCAATATAATCTCCCAAACGTGAAGGAGAGTCTTTTAATCCTTTTGTGGTTGGACCTTCATTAATAAGATGCATGTACTTTGGTCTATCTTTAGAGTATAGTAATCCATTTTGAACAATTACTCCCCAAATATTATATTCATTTTTCTCAACCCATTTCATTTGCTCTTCAGTATAACGGAAAATACTATTCATTGATGAATTGGGCAGAATTTTTGTAAGTGCATAGTAGTATTTACCTCTTTCAATCATTACGTCGCAAAGAGATGCATCGGGACTTAACTCCATTAATGGAATGTCTTCATTAAGACTTCTGAGATAATGATTCATTATATCTGGAACTAAGAATGTGGAGTCAAGCATTATCATGATGTATTTTGGGAATTGCTGGTAGTATTTGTTATCTTGGAGCGAGTTTATTGAATATAAATCAATAGAAAAGGTAATAAAATCCTTCCTTGCCAACACTCTTTTTGAATAGGAGTAAGAGAAATCGGCAGGTCCAAACATAATTGAATAAAGTTTTGGAATTTGCAAATCAGGATAATCTTTAATTAGATAAGAAAAGGCAGTAGTTATCTCATCCGAAACCCAATCTAAGCTTGGATAAACCTTCTTGACAGTTTTGTATGCCGAAATCATATTTGGGTCAGTTGCAAACTGCTTGACGATTTCAAAATACTCTTGATTATCTAAGGTAGTATTGAATACAGGTCTATAGTTTTCAAAATTTGATTGGAGATGAGACTTTAAGTCTTTTTGACTTTGGTCAAACAACACATCCTCAAATCTGTTTACTTTAATTATTGTTTCTTGACCAGTTTGGGGGTCAACAATAACTTCTTTAACTTTTTCCTTTTTGCAGGAGAAAAAGAATATTGAAGAAATAAAGATTAAAAGAGCAAATTTTTTCATAATTATTTTTTAGACGGAAAGAATCTTTCTTTAAAGTCTTCTTTGAAATACTTACTAACTTGATTAACTGGAAGTTTTATTTCTGGAGCTCCGTATGCATAGGCTCTAACATCATATTGAGCATAAGCAAAAACAATATCCAAGCTATCAAAATAAACCATTTGAGAAATCTTAAAATCTTTTGGGCTTTCAACATCAAAAAGATTTAAATCAGCAATAGTTTTAGCCTTTTCTTGTTTCATCAATTGATTAATTAACATTTCTTTTAGGGCTAAATCATTTGGAGTTGTTGGGATGAAAATATCCTCAAAACCTAATTTTTTCTTACGTTCTAAATCGTAATTCAAATAATAAACTTCTTGATAAGGGTGTGCTCCTCCAGTGAAATTATCCTCATGAATCATATAGCTACATAAATTATCTTTGTTGTAGATAAACTTACAATTAAGATTAGACCATAGTTGATATGGGTTGCTTTGGTCAGCAAATCTATCAACTCCTTGCTCTTGGAAAGCATCAGTTTTTTCCTGAATATACTGACTAATTGCTAAATCAATATCATTATTTTCAGTTTGTACATTGAAGATGTGTTCGATTATAGATTTTCTGAAATCCTTAAATACTGTATCAGATATAATTTTTGGAAGTTGAATATTAATCTCAAAGCTATAACTTGCATTCTTTGGATTATCTTGATAGTATTTTATTTCCTTAATATTTGTGTTTTCAAACTCTATTTTGCTTGATAGGTTTTTTTCTTTTTTGCACCCAACCAATATAAAAAGTGCAGAAATTAATATTAAAAATCTTCCTTTCATTATCTTCCTTTTTTATTCATCTTCAGAAACATATTGAGTCCCTCTTGGATTTCTTATCCTTACGCTATCCATTTGTTCATTACTTTGAAAGCCGTCTCCATAAGCAATGCCTGAAGAGCTATTTCTTTGTACTTGTTTGTCAGAACTAATTGTTTTTACACTTTTATCCCAAACTAATTCTTGGCAATAAATAGTATCTTGATTATTATAATTAATAATTTCTATGCTATCCCTCAAATAGACCTTATTACTATTATTGTAGTTTATTGCGTATTTTGCAACAAGGGTTGATTTTATTGTTAAATCATTATTATAAAACCAAACCTTAACCCCTTCAGGGAATACCATTCTGGCACTATCTCCATCATAATTATAAACAATTGGAGTCTTGATTTGTACCTCTAACTCCCCATTTTGACTCCTAAGAATGTCAGCCGATTTAACCACTTGAACAGGTTTTCCAATAATACCCTTTTCTCCTGAAGGGCTCTTTCCTTTGCACCCTGCCAAAAACATAAGTGAGGATAGGCTTAGAAACACTAAAACTATCCTCAGCATTATTGTCTTATAGTTAAACTTGTCCACAAGTTTTAATCTTTATCTTAATCGAACAGTGGTACCTTCGTTTATCCAACAACCAACAGTATATGATTGACCATTTGTTATTTCGTAAAAGAAAGCATTCTCAGTTGTAGGCCATTGTCCAACTGCTGAACGCATTAATGCATCGCATTTGTCAGCTATTGAAGGGTCTATTGATTTAGCTCTAGCAGCTTTATCATATGCAGCCCAAGCAGCTCCTCTAATTTTTCCTTCGTGTGAAGCACAAGAAGCAGCAGAACTTAAGTACATTGAAGCAACAAAATATAATGCTTCGCCTTCTTTTGTCTTATCGTAGTTAGAAACTTGATAGAATGCTGAACGAGCAGCAGAATATTGATCTGATGCCATTAACATTTGTGCCCATAACATACAAGCCTTAGCTTTATCTTCGTTTGATTCTGATTTATCTAATGCTTCTTTGAAGTATGGTGCTGCATCTCTAAACTTATCTTTGGCTGCAAGCATTTGTCCCATCATAAAGGCAGATCTTGAGGTCGGTTCCAATTTATGAAGATTTTCTGTTGCATTAAAGAATAAGTCAGACTTTGTACATCCTTTTCTTTCTAAATTAGTTGTTATCTTTTTAAGCAATTCAATATTATTTGGCTCAACATCAAATTTAGGTTGATAGATAGGAATAATTTTATCACAAGATGCAAATGGTTCAATGATTTGTTCTGTTGCAGCAATGTAGTCTTGAATCTTTTCTGCTGATTTTGTATCTCCATTCTCAATTGCTTGTTTCTTAGAAAAATCTAAAGCATCAGAAGAATAATCGTAAGCATCAAATAGTGGAGACATTTGTCCTTCATGAGCTTGAATAGATGCCAAATAATCAAAACAAGCTTTTAGATATAAAGGTTTGTATTGATCATCGAGGTCAACACCTTTTTCTCCTCCTTTATCAGCAGCTTCCTTATATAAATTATAAACTCTTTCTTTTTCATTTGGTCTTAACTCAGATAAATCCTTTGCTTTTCGAGCAATGTTGTTTGCTTCTTGACCAAAAGCTAAAGTTCTTTTATCATAAAGTTCCATTAATTCATCAATGTACTTTTGTTGTGATTCTGCTGTCTGAGCTTGTACTATAAGGTTCTTTAGAATAACAACTCCTCTTATATAAAGGTTAACATGGTTAAATGGACATGCTTTCAAAGCATTTTTCCAAGGTTCATAAGCATCCTTATAATTCTTTTGGTTGTAAAACTCTTGATATAAAGAGTTATTCATTATACAATCTACACTGTCCTTTGGGGTGTTACCATATTTTTGAGCAAAACTTGATGAGGTTATGCTAAATAAGGCAATTAATGTTAATAGTGAAACAAATTTTTTCATTTCTTTTTAATATTCTTTTTGTTATTTATTATTTAATTATTCTACTGATATTTTCTTTTAAAGAACCACAAATCCTTTGCCGAAAATGATAATCCTAACCTAAAATAATCCTCTTTGATTAAATCATTTTCTTTAGTTCCTTTATTTATATATTCAAAACTTATGTTAATCAGAGTATTAGATTTTTTTATTGGCAATCCAATACCAAAGCTCACACCAAGTTCATTAATTCTATTGTTATTGAATTCTAACATTCCGTTATCATAAAATGCACCAAATCTATATACTGCTTTTTGAAAATAACTACCATAAGCATCAGGTTTCCATTCTCCACCTATAGATATTTTTAAATTATTTACAAAATTAGTATTTATATAATCTGATTGAAATTTAAAGTCAGACCAATTAATATAACGTCCATCAATACCCACATAGAGTTTATTAGTTTTTTCATAAGATAATCCAACCCCGATTGTTGAAGGGTATTGAATTGAATTTGATGAAGTTTCTTTATGGATAGAGTCCTTCATATATTCATTACCTGCAGAAGAAGTAAATGTGTATCTTGAAATAATATTATCTGTAGGAAACTTTGATGCAAAGTCATAAATTGCCCCTAATCCAATCTTATCTCCATTTGGAAGTGGTTGGAAATATTGTAATCCAAGACTAAAATTGAAAGCATTAACATGGTAGTTGTTTTCTACCCTTGAAGAATACATATATGTTGAATCGGGAAAAGCAATTGTTGAAGATTTATAGTAATTTCCAAAAATATATTCAAGATTTACTCCAAAAGAAAGGTTCTTAATTGGGGAGAAAGATGCTCCGAGCAGTGCTTTATTCAGTCCCCCAAGAGATTCGTACGATTTTGTATATTTCCCGATAATCGAATCGATGATTGTTTCGCTTGTGTTAAACTCTACCGAAGACATCGGAATAATTCCTAAGGCAAATTTAAACTTATTCCCAATAGGAAATCCTATAAAGATATGAGAAAGGCTTGTCTTGTTTCCGTTTGATTTATAGCTATTATTTGATAATGTAACCCATTCAGAATAAAACCCCACATCAAATACTAATGAAGTAGTGTCTATTCCGGCATAAGAAGCAGGATTCAAATAGTTAATAGAGTTATTTCTGCTATATGTATAACCAACACCTCCCATAGCGTTGTTTATAGGGTTGTTGAAAATATTAGTTTCTCCAATTCCAAAGCGTGAATAAGGTGAACTAATTGAGCTTTGAGCTATAGAAAAGTTAGGAATAGTTACAAAAATTATTGTAACGATAACTATCACAAAATATAATTTTCTGTTGTTATGCATTAGTGTCAAGTATAATATTTAATCCCAAAAGAACTAATTGTTCTTCAAGTAATGTGTTTTCTAAAAAATAGTTTTGAAGGATTTTTGAATCTCCTCCAGTAAAAATAACCTTCAAGTCAGAATACCTATTAGTATAATAATCTATAAACCCTTTCAATTCCATAACTGTACCATTCATTACTCCAGAAATTATGGAGGAGTCGGTACTATTACCTATAATTTCCTGATTAAGAAAATTATCAATTAATAACGGCAAAGAACTCGTAAAAGTATTTAGTGCTTTATATTTCATATTTATACCAGGAGAAATTGAGCCTCCGTAATAAACTCCTTTATTGTCAATTAAGTCAATAGTTATACAGCTTCCAGCATCAATTACCAAACAATTTGTATTTGGAAACAGCTCTCTTACTCCAACTACTCCTGCTAATCTATCTTTTCCCAAGGTAGAAATAGTTGTGTATTTATTTGTTATAGGTACTTTGAGCTGATTATTAAATTCCAATACCAATAGTCGTGTATGTAAAAAATCTTTAAATTCTGTATTGAGTTTGCCAACGCTAGAAATAATAGACTTGTTAGTATTTGGAAAATTAAGAAGAACTTTTTCAATATCTTTAGCTGTGATATTATAAAAAGCTTCATAATAAACTATATCTCTATTATGAAAAACTCCAATCTTAGTTCTTGTGTTCCCTATATCTACAACTAAATTCATTAATATTCTTCTTGTGTTTCCAATTTTGTCTCTTCAAGTTCTATGCCAGATATTTCTGAAGCCTCTTCAAAAGGGATTCTAAGTTTGGAGTTTAGCTCATCAAACGAATTATATTTTATATAATCTTCCCTCTCCATCCAACAATCATCAATATTTAAAGGATTATGATTTGCATCAAAGATTTCATAAGTCTTTTTTATTATCTCACTTTGAGAGTCAAAAAAATATTCTGAACGCTCAAAAGCTACTTGAGAACAAACAGAATTAAATGTGCTATATTGACGGATAAACATTCTCGTTAATCCTTGCTCATCAAATATGCTTTCATAAATAAAATCCCAAGCTTGATTTTCATTCAAAATCATTTCTCCAACGTACATAACCTTATTGGAATTAGGATGAAAAATAACATCTATTTTCTTCCCAATATCAATCAAGTTTGTATTATCACCCTTTGGAACAATATTGTCTTCTCCATTAATTAAAATAAAATGATGAACCAAGCTATCTTTTTCTTTTAATAAATCCACATAACTCAAAAAATCTTCTCCTTGACTAATATATGACTTTAGAGTTTCATCTTTTAACTCAATAATTAATGACTCTTCGTCAACATATTCCTCAGCAATTGCTTCATATTCATACAAAACATTATTTGTATCAATTTCCTGAGAAAAGGATTCAATAGATAGAAAAATGAACAAGATAAAGAAAAATTGAAATCTCATTAAGCTTAAAATAATTCTGTTACTAATAAGATTTTGTAATTAATTATTCATTCTCTTAGGGAATGAACCCTCATATTTTACTTTGTAATCCTGAATATTTCCAAAGTTTTCTTCATCAATAATTATTGAACCATTAGTTATTGTTCCAATTGTGCAGCAAGGAACCCCTGTAAGTCCAATCATATCTAAAAATTCTTCTTCTTTTTCTGGATCAATTGTAACAACAACTCTTCCTTGAGCTTCTCCAAAAAGATAAGAGTCAAGTCTTATTTCACTGTCAGTTAAAATGTCAAATCCTAAATTATTTGGCATTGCTGATTCAATTAATGTTGTAAATAAACCACCATCACTAACATCATGAGCAGATGCAATAAGTCCTTCAAGGATTAATCCATTTAAAGTATGGTGTAAGTTATATTCTTCGTCAATATTGAAGTATGGAGCAGGAGATAATTTAACTCCTTTATAAGAGTAAAGATATTCTGAACAGTTAATATCATCAACAACTTTTCCTAATAAATAAATTGTTTGACCTTCTTTTTTAAAGTCTAATGTTGTTTGAAGATTTTTTTCAATAACTCCAATCATACCTATAACAGGAGTTGGGAAAACTGCCATTACTTCTCCATTTATTGAAGCTTGATTGTAGAAACTTACATTACCTCCAGTTACTGGAGTATTGAATTTTCTACATGCTTCACCCATTCCTTTTACTGCATTAACAAATTGCCAATATGTTTCAGGAACGTAAGGATTTCCAAAGTTTAAGCAATTAGTAACAGCCAAAGGTTCTCCTCCACTACAAACAATATTTCTTGCTGCTTCAGCAACTGCAATTTGAGCTCCTATTTCAGGATTAGAATATACATAACGACCATTGCAATCTGTAGTCATTGCAATTGCATTTTGAGTTTCCTTAATGTTAACAATTGCTGCATCGGAAGGTCTATTTGTGGACATATTTTTAGTACCAACCATTGAATCGTATTGTTCATACACCCATCTTTTTGAAGCGATATTCGGATGTTGAATAATAAAGTCTGCAATTTTCTTACACTCTTCTAAATTTGGCTCTTCTATGCTGTCAATATTAAAATCAAATGTTTCTTTAAAATATTTTGGTTCTTTTGTTTCTCTGTCATATTGAGGAGCTCCTCCACCAAGAACTAAGGTTGAAGCAGGAACATCAGCAACCAAATCGCCATTCCAAAAGAAATGTAGTCTATCTCCTTGAGTAACTTCTCCAATATTAGCACAATTTAAGTCCCATTTCTTAAATATGTCTTCAACAACTTTTTCTTTTCCTTTTTGAACAACAACAAGCATTCTTTCTTGGCTTTCTGAAAGAAGAATTTCCCATGGTTCAATGTTCTTTTGTCTTAAAGGAACTTTATCTAAATAAATATTCATACCAGAAGAACCTTTTTCAGACATCTCAGATGTAGAACAGATAATTCCAGCTGCTCCCATATCTTGCATACCTACAACAGCACCACTTTTCCCTAATTCTAATGTAGCTTCTAAAAGTAATTTTTCTTGGAAAGGGTCTCCAACCTGAATTGAAGGAATATCATCAGCAGAATTTTCAGTAACATCAGCTGAAGCAAATGTAGTTCCATGTATTCCATCTTTGCCGGTTGAAGAACCAACTATATAAACAGGATTTCCTTCTCCCTTTGCAACTGCAGAAATCAAATCTTCCTTCTTCATTATACCAACACTCATGGCGTTAACCAAAGGATTGTTTTCGTAGCAAGGGTCAAAAAATACTTCACCTCCAACTACTGGAACACCAAAAGCATTACCATAATCTCCAATTCCTTTAGTTACTCCTTTAACAAGCCATTGTGTGTGTGGATTGTCAATATCTCCAAAACGTAAAGAATTTAATTGAGCAATTGGTCTTGCTCCCATTGTGAATATATCTCTATTAATTCCACCAACTCCTGTTGCAGCTCCTTGATAAGGCTCAACAGCAGAAGGGTGATTATGTGATTCTATCTTAAAAACGCAAGCTATTCCATTACCAACATCAACCATTCCAGCATTTTCTTCTCCAGCCTTAACCATTAATTGGTCTCCATCTCTTGGAAGCTTTTTGATTTGTTTTATAGAATTCTTATAGGAAGCATGTTCGCTCCACATTACAGAATAAATGCTTAACTCCGTGAAATTGGGAGTGCGTCCAAGTATATCGCAAATTTGTTGAAATTCTTCAGGTAATAACCCTAATTCTTTAGCCGTTTCAACACTAACCATATTAGTACTCATGATAAGGAAAATATTAATTTTTAAACTGCAAAGTTAGTAAATTCGGCTCAAAAGCCTAATAAAAAACAATCTATTTTTTAAATCTCTTCGCCTAAAACAAGGCTAAAAGCAAATCATATCAATAAAGTTTGATTGAATTAAAGAAGATATTCCCTAAATCTGAAAGAACTAAGTATAAATAGAAGAAAAAATTACTTCTCTATTCTAAGTCTTACTTCCCTTAAGGCTATAATTATTCCTACAAGCAATTATTTAAGATAAAATCCTTTAATAAATCTACCGAAACTTCAGTTTAAAGTTACTAAATCCTGTTTAGAAATTTTTTTAAACTTATTTTAGCTCATGAAATGTCCTTATTTTAAACCACTAAAAACTAAGTTTGCTAATTGAAAATGAAAAGCTATTAAGTTTTTATTTTAATCAAATAAGATGGTTTTGTCAAAAAACTATAATATTTTTGCATAAATTAATTGGGGAAAGAGAGAAATTGATTGATAACAAATAATAAGTGCAGACTTACCTCATTTAATTGTAATCAACTTATACATTATGATATTTAGAACAGAAATTACTCCTTTAAAGTCAAAACAAAACATTGACCATAAAGATAAAATAATGCTTATTGGCTCATGTTTTACTCAGAATATAGGAGAGAGGTTAATAAATAGTGGATTTCAAACTTCTATTAATCCTTTTGGAATAATATATAATTCATTCACCATTTCTCAGTGTTTGGATTATGTTTTGGAAAACAAACCCTTTACAATAGATGATTTGATAGAAAATAATGGTTGGTATTCCTATTCTCATCATGGTTCATTTAAAGGACATACTCCAGAAGAATTATTAGATAAGATAAACAGTGAAATTGCCCAAAGCCACAAATTTATAAAAGAAACAAAATATCTAATCCTCACTCTTGGCACTTCATGGATTTATACTCACAATGAAACAAATAAGATAATGGGTAATTGTCATAAAATACCTTCTTCTCAATTTACTAAAAGCCTTCTAAGTATAGAAAAGACAATAGAAGTTCTTTCCGAAAGCCTTGATAAATTTCTAAAAACAACTAATCAAAATAATCCCAAAATTATATTTACTATTTCTCCAATAAGGCACATTAAGGACGGATATAGAGAAAATCAATTAAGTAAATCAATGCTTCATGTTGCTGTTGAAGAACTACTAAAACAAAATCCAAAAATAGATTACTTCCCTTCCTATGAATTAATGATGGATGACCTCAGGGATTATCGTTTTTACGAATCAGATATGTTGCATCCAACTCCTCAAGCAGTTGATTATATATGGCAAAAGTTTTCTCAGACCTATTTTAGTTATGATACAATATCATTATGTAAGGAGTTTGAGAAACTTCATAAATTAAAACATCATCGTCCCTTTGATATAACAACCAAAGATTATCAAATGCATCTGCAAAGAATTAAAGACTTGGAAGAGGAATTAGAGAAAAAAAGATTTATTTAAGAAATGAAAACTAAATTTGAAGTTGAGGTTTGTGTTGATTCAATTGAATCGGCAATTGTAGCTGAAAATGCTGGAGCAAATAGAATTGAGCTTTGTTCATCTTTGGCAGAAGGGGGCTTAACACCTTCTTATGCATTAATAGCACTTGCAAAGGGAAAATTAAATATCCCAATTATGGCAATGATACGTCCAAGAGCAGGGGATTTTTACTATTCTGAACTTGAATTTGAAGTGATGAAAAAAGATATTCTTTGTTGCAAGGAATTGAATGTTGATGGAGTTGTTTTTGGAATGCTAACCCCTCAAGGGAAAGTTGACAAGGAAAGGACAAAAGAATTAGTTACTCTTGCCAATCCTATGAAGGTTTGTTTTCATAGAGCAATTGATATGACTAATAACTATTTTGAAGCGTTTGAAGATATAATTGAATGTGGTTGTACAAGAGTTCTGACTTCTGGAAAAGAGAATAAGGCTGTTTTGGGATTAGATAATATTGCCAAAATTCAACTTGACTCCAAAGGAAGAATAGAAGTGATGGCAGGCTCAGGAGTTAGTGCTGATAATGCAAAAGAAATATACTCCAAAACCATGATTAATCATTTCCATTTAAGTGCAAAAACAATTAAAGAAAGCAAAATGGAATATAGAAACAAAGGTGTGAGTATGTCAGATGATGATTTCAATAAGGAATATGATATTCCATTTACCGACTCAAAGAAGATAGAAGCAATAATTGAAGTATTAAAGGAATTAATCTAATAAGGAACAAATTTTTTATTCCTTATTATTAATCCTCTCTTTTAACAATTTGATTAAGGTCAATCTCTAAAAGGCTATTTTCGTTTTTACCATAAAGTTTTCCTTGACTAATTATGGCATAATAGAAGTTAGGCAGGTGTAAAACAGGTGTTCCTTCTTTGTTTATCAATATTGTTAGAGTGTCTTGAGTTAAAATTTCAAATTCATTATATTTTGAATCCAAAAAATAAAGCTCCTCATAAGGTTTTTCTTCAATGGTTTCAAAGCGAGAATTTAATAATTGGATATAACCAGTTGAGAAAGTAATACAATAGTTGTTTTTCTCCTCTTTAATCAATGGTTGATAAATTGAATTATTGTTATAATAAACATTACTATCAACAAAAGAAGTTATATTCCCATAATTCTTAGTGTTAAACTTTCTATTTGAGATAAATTCTCCATCAATTAAACTATATTGTGAAATTCCATTGTCGTAAAGAAAGATAATTCTATCCTTTTTTATTTTATAATCCAAAACAGACTCTCCTTCCAACATAAGAGAGTAAATTAAATTTCCATTACTTTCATTATATGCCTTAAGATATGGCTTCCCGTATTCAATCTTTTTGCCTTCTTTCTTTGCATAACCATAATTGACCATATAAAGAACAGAATCCTTCTTAAATAGATTTGAATGGCTAATATCTTTTTTAGCTAATTCCACTTCCCATAAAGTTTTGGTTTCATTATCTATTTTAGATAGTTTTTTTCTTGAAGCAAAGAAAATGGCTGAAGAATCAATTAGTACATTGGAACGAATATTATTCACAACGCTTGGCTCTACATCAGGAATTTCGTAGGAGTCTATCAATATTGCTAAAGCAATACTTGCTGCAGAAACAATAATAACTCCAGTATAATCCTTATCGTCAGTTGTGGCTTTAAAGTCTATACCTTTCCCATCATTAATATTAAGGGTATGAAAGCCATTAGCATAAATTAAATATAAAGAATCGTTAACAGATTGAATATCCTCCCAACCATTCTCATTTTCAATTTCCCTTTTCCAAAGAGAATTTCCAGTGGAAATGTCAATGGCTTCAAGCTTTTTTGAGTTTTGGGAATTTGGATAAGTTAATGCAATTTTCTTTTTTGGAATAGAATAGTAAAGATTTCTATCTGAATGCCACAATTCTTTTCCATTGCGAATATTCCAAAGTTCAATATCGTTGTTTGCATAATAAACCAAAAGAGAATCAAGTTGATAGAAATTATGATTGTCGTAAGAAATAGTTTTATTCCATAATATCTCATTCTTATCAAAATCAAATACTAATATATTCCCTTCTGATTTGTATTCCTTTTTATTCTTAGCGAGCTTTCTTAATGATATGGTTGTAGTGTTTGAAGAGGAGTCTATATAAAAGTTATAAACTCTATCCTCAAAAGTATATACCTTAGCTTTAATATCAGTATTTGTAATTAAATTCTTTGTGAGAATAGTATCTGAAGTTAAATTTATAGCCTCTTTTTGAGAAAAAGATTGCTGAGTAAAGATAAGTGTTAGAAAAGCTATTAAAAGAACTCTCATAAATTGGAATTTTAATTCATTGTAACGTAATTGCCGTCCTTGTCTTTAAATTGTCCTAAGATAATAAATATAATATCCACAATATACCAAATTCCAAAACCGCCACATGTTATAATCATCAATATAGCAGTTCCATATTTTCCGTGATAGAATCTATGTGCTCCAAAATAACCCAAAATAACGCAAAGCAAAAGAGTTATTAGCCACTGAGAATTCATTTCTGCATTAATTTTTTGTGGATTATTGTTTGAGAAACGGCTTTGTCTTTCACCACATTTAGGACAGGTTTCTGCTTGTTTGTCAATAATTGCACCGCAGTTATGACAATACTTTTCATAATCTTTTTTCATAATGATATTTATTTGATTTGGCAAAGATAGAAAAAAGATTCTAAACTTTAAATGAATTTTTTGGGTTTCATTTTGTTAATCTATCGATAAAGATATTTTTTTCGGCAAAAAAGATATTTATATTTTATGTCTGTAGTCTGAAAATAAATTTGTATATTTGCATATCAAAATTACTCTAAATAAATTCAGTAGAGTTAAATTAAAGAAATATCCCTAAAATTTATTAAAATAAAAGATGCACATCTTTTACCCCGAAAGATGTGCATCTTTCTATGTGAATGATGTGCATCTTTGCACAATTAAATCCTTGTTTTAATAATTTATATCCTTGTTTTAGTGAAATAACTCCTTATTATATTTCGCTAACTCCTTATTTTATTTTCATAACTTAAGCCTTTTTCGAAGTAAGATTGCATCAAAGGAGATTATACCCAAATTCCAATATTTTTTCATCTCATTTAGAGTACATTTATTGAGTAATGTAGAATTTCTTTCCTCAAACTATTATCTAATATTTTAACTCCCAACATCAGAAATTTTAATACCTTTGCAATCTATGTTAGAAGGAAAAGTTATTAAGACAACGGGGAGTTTTTATACGGTTAGAACTGAAAATGGAGAGGTTTTTGACTGTAGGATAAAAGGGAATTTTAGGATAAAGAATATTAAATCAACAAATCCTATTGCTGTAGGAGATATGGTTGATTTTATAACATCTACCGAAACTTCCGATGGACTTATTACCAATATACACGAAAGAAAAAATACTCTTGTACGTCGCTCCGTAAATCTTTCAAAACGTTCTCACGTCATTGCAGCCAATGTTGATATAGCTTTTTTGGTTGTAACCATTGCCTTTCCTCGAACACCAACTGGTTTTATTGATAGATTTTTAGTTACAACTGAGGCTCACCAAATACCAACAATAATTGTTTTTAACAAGATTGATATTTACGACGAAGAGTTAAGGGAATATGCAAATGAAATAAAGAGTATATATGAAAGAGTAGGATACAAGTGTATTGAGGTTTCTGCTCTTAAGGGAGATAATATTGAGGAGTTAAGGCAGTTGATGAAGGATAAAACTACTCTTTTTTCTGGTCATAGTGGAGTTGGAAAATCGGCTTTAATAAATGCTATTGATAGTAATTTGAATCTTAGAACAGGAGATATTTCTTTAACTCATTTAAAAGGAACTCACACAACTACGTTTGCAGAAATGTTCCCTTTGAGTTTTGGAGGAGATATTATTGACACTCCTGGTGTTAAGAGTTTTGGAATGTTTGATTTCCAAAAAGAAGAAGTTGGATTATGTTTTCCAGAAATGAGGGAAAGACTTAAAGATTGCCAATACTATAATTGTACTCATGAGCATGAGCCTAAATGTGCCATTAAGGAAGCTGTTGAAAAAGGAGAGATTAGTGTTGAAAGGTATATAAACTATCTTAATATTATGCACGGAGAAGAGTTAAAGATAGAAAAATGGGAGGATAAGTAATTTATGAGAGTTGTTATTCAAAAAGTAAGTAAAGCAAGTGTTACAATAGATAATTGTCTTAAAAGTACAATTGGAAAAGGAATGCTTATTCTTTTGGGAATTGAGGATTTAGACACAGTGGAAGATATTAATTGGTTATGCGAAAAAATTTGCAAACTCAGGATATTTAATGATGAGAATGGGGTAATGAATATTCCGATTACAGAAATTGATGGAGAAATTTTGTTAGTCAGCCAATTTACTTTGCATGCAAGCGTTAAGAAAGGGAATAGACCAACTTATATTAGAGCATCTAAACCCGATTTTGCAATTCCAATGTATGAGAAGTTTATTGACAAACTTCAAAATGAATTGGGAAAGGAAGTACAAAGAGGAGTCTTTGGTGCAGATATGCAAGTTGAATTAATTAACGATGGACCTGTAACAATAGTTATTGATTCAAAAAATAAAGAATAAAAATTATAGACTTATGGAAACCTTAATAACATTATTTTTAATAACAGCAATACTACTGCTTTTAAGCTTTTGTTTCATTGGAATTAAGATGTTTTTGAAGAAGGGAGGAGAGTTCAAGAAGCAATGTTCGAGCGTTGACCCCTTAACCGGAGAAAGAATTGGTTGCACCTGTGGAAAGAAATCAGTTTACGATGAGTGTAAATCTCCAAAAAAATACTCCCCATTAGAAATTAATAAAGAACTATTGGACGAAACTAAATAAAAAAGCCATCAGCTATTAACTGATGACTTTTTTTTAGGAAACTAAATTCAATATTAGAAATTAGAATTTGTGAGAAACTCCAATAGTTCCGTAAGCTATACCATATCCTGTTTCAACATAAATAGCCCATTTTGGATTGAAATAATAACGAGCACCAGCAAACCAGCTAAAGTAGAAGCCACCATAGCTTTCAGGATTAGAAGGAATGTTACCCCAATTTCCATAAGTTGAAGTGGTTGAAATATTCCATCCTAACATTAAACCTGAATATACTTCCAAATTCTTTACAAAAGTATAATTCAAATGAGCTCTTGGTCCAATAATAAATTGAGTGAACCTCCAACCTAAGTCAGTATTATTCCAATATAAAAAATCTTCTTTCCAGGTACGGAAACCTAAGTATCCACCAATCCCAAAATTTAATCCTTTAACATCAAAGATGTTATTTTTTACTCCTTGAGAGTAAGAAACTTCAATTGGAAGGCCATAGCTACCAAATCCAATACCAACATTTCCAACTTTGCTCCCTTTTTGGAAAACAGGAGTTTGGGCAGATGCTGTAAAAGCAAACCCTAAAGCTAAAATAGCTACAAAAATAATTTTTTTCATATTTATTAAGTTATATATTTTTCCCCTACTCTATTAAGGTTTTTCGGGTTACACCTATTGTCTTTATTAGAATCTATATCCAAAAGTCAGACTCAAAGCATTATTTTTCTTTAAGATATTGTCCTTTGGTGCTATATCAATTAAACCTAAATCATAGTTTATTTCAACTAAATATTTATTTGTAAACTCTAAACCAATACCAACTCTTGCTCCAAAATCAAATGCGTCATGGCTATGGAAGTAGTTTGCTAAAGTATTCTCAATATTGTCTATGAAAAAATCAGTTGTGTAACTATTCTCAAGTGAACCAACCTTATTGTCATATTTTTGTTTTCCACCTACACCATAAGCAAGATAAACTCCTGCATTAGCATAAGGTTTAATATCTCCTATTTCAAAACCAACTCCAAATACGATTGGAATATTAATGTACATTGGAGAAGATTTCCAAGTTTCTTTTGTAGTTACTCCTAAAGCAGTTACTTCATTTTTTTCATAAGAACCTTTTGTGAAGAATAAAAAATGAGCTTTAATAAATAAGTTATCAGTTATTGAGTAATCAACAAATGCACCTGCTTGAAATCCTAATAAGTAATCAGAACTTTTCTTTACTGTCGGTGTTTCTGAATAAATGTTTGAAAGGTTTCCACCTACCTCAACACCGAATCCAAGTTTTTGTGCATTTGCAGTAAAAGTAAAGCTGATAGCTATAACAGCTAATAAAAATATTTTTTTCATCTTCTTAAATTTTTTAAATTTACTCTACTCGTAAGGCTTTTCAAGACCCGCCATTTAGTTAGTTTAACGCTACAAAAATAACTATATTTTCCAATTGCAGTATTTTATTATAGCCTATTTTTGTTTTAATTAGCTTAATTAATTGAAAAACAAGAATTAGTTATTTAGGGTAGAATAAACAATAATATCAAAATCGTTCCAAAAATATTGAGAAGTTTAAGCATAAAGCACAATAAAAATATTGTCAATTTGAGCCCTTAAAGGGGATTTACTTTGAGATATTGAATTAAACAATACCTGCATAGTTCTAATATGTTTATTTATATATGGAAATTAGGATTAAATTGTAGAAATTAAGGTTTTTCTCGTATCTTTGCAAACTAAATGGAAGAGATTTTATAACGATAAAACTTATAAATGAAGAATATAAGAAACTTTTGTATTATTGCTCATATTGATCACGGGAAAAGTACTTTGGCAGATAGGTTATTGGAATTCACTGGGACTATTTCGGCTCGAGATATGCAATCGCAGGTCTTGGACAATATGGATTTGGAAAAGGAAAGGGGAATTACCATTAAATCGCATGCTATCCAAATGGAATATGAATATAAGGGGGAGAGATACACCTTGAACCTTATTGATACTCCTGGTCATGTGGATTTTAGTTATGAGGTTTCTCGCTCAATTGCTGCTTGTGAGGGAGCATTATTAATTATTGATGCTACTCAAGGTATTCAAGCCCAGACAATATCAAACCTATATCAAGCTTTAGATCACGATTTGGAGATAATTCCTGTTCTCAATAAGATGGACCTTCAAAATGCTATGCCTGAGGAAGTAAGTGATCAAATTATTGAACTAATAGGATGTAGTCCCGATGACATAATTCGTGCAAGCGGAAAGACAGGCTTAGGGATTGAAGCAATATTAGAAAGAATTATTGAAAGGATTCCTGCTCCTAAGGGTGATGTTAATGCACCACTTCAAGCACTTATATTTGACTCTGTCTTTAATAGTTTTAGAGGAATTATCTCTTATTTCCGTATAATTAATGGAACAATCCATAAGGGTGAAAATGTGAAGTTTTTTCATACAGGAAAAGAATATCAAGCCGACGAAATAGGAGTTTTAAAGCTTAAAATGGAGCCTAAAAAAGAGCTAAGTGCAGGAAATGTTGGCTATATAATTTCTGGAATTAAAACTTCTAAGGAAGTAAATGTAGGAGATACAATAACAACTGTTTTAAACCCTTGTAAAAATGCTATAGAGGGTTTTGAGCATGTTAAGCCTATGGTCTTCGCAGGAATATATCCGATTGACGCAGACGATTATGAAGAGCTAAGAGCTTCAATAGAAAAGCTTCAGCTCAACGATGCTTCCCTTACTTTTGAGCCAGAGAGTTCACTTGCATTAGGTTTTGGTTTCCGATGTGGGTTTTTGGGACTTTTACATATGGAAATCATTCAGGAAAGGCTAACAAGAGAGTTTGATATTGACGTTATAACAACCGTTCCTAACGTAAACTACAAAGTATATACTACAAAAGGAGAATGTATTGATGTTTACAATCCTTCAGGTCTTCCGGAACCAAACTATATTGAACATATTGAAGAACCATACATTATTGCCTCCATTATAACTAAGGCAGAATATATTGGACCAATCCTAACCCTTTGTATTGAAAAGAGAGGAATACTCAAGAACCAAACCTATCTAAGCAGTGATAGGGCAGAAATTATCTTTGAGTTGCCTCTGGGTGAGATAGTCTTTGATTTCTACGACAAGCTTAAATCAATTTCCAAAGGATATGCCTCATTTGATTATCACCCACACGACTTTAAGCCTTCAAAGCTTGTTCGTTTGGAGATACTGCTTAATGGAGACCCTGTTGATGCACTTTCTACCCTAACTCATTTTGATAATGCCTATCCACTTGGAAGAAAGATGTGTGAGAAACTAAAAGAACTCATACCACGTCAGCAGTTTGATATTGCTATTCAAGCTGCAATTGGTTCAAAGATAATTGCTCGTGAAACAGTTAAGGCATTGAGAAAAGACGTAACAGCAAAATGTTATGGAGGTGATATTTCTCGTAAAAGAAAACTATTAGAAAAACAAAAAGAAGGAAAGAAGAGAATGCGTCAAGTAGGTAATGTTGAGGTTCCGCAGTCAGCTTTTCTTGCAGTACTCAAATTAGATTAGAACTTAAATAAAACAAAAAAGATATGATTTGGACATTAATTATTCTGGCAGTAGCTTTTGTAGGAGCTATATTTTTTATTGGTTATTTCAATAATAAGTCAATAAAACAATTTGTTGAGAATGAGCAAAAGAAAACCTTGCTTGAGATAAAGAAAATTCAGGAATCAGAAACTCGCAAGGTTGTAACACCAATTCAATTGCAGGCTTATGAGCGTTTGGTTTTGTTTTTGGAGAGAATGAGTCCTGACAATCTTGTACTTCGTTGTTATGAACCAACTATGGATTCAAAACTCCTAAAAGACGTTATGGTTCAAAACATACGCAATGAATTTGAACATAACCTTTCTCAACAGCTTTATATTTCAAATGAAGCTTGGGCATTAATTAAGAATGCTAAAGAAGAAATGATTTCAACAATTAATACAGTATTCACTAAGGAAGAAAAAACCATTACTCCAACAGGTTTTGCTGGTAAATTATTTGAACAATTTGCTGGAAAGAAAAATCCTTTAGAGTTGGCTCAAGAAGTGCTAAAAGAGGAAATCCAAAAAAGGTTTGCTTAAAATAATTTTTATTTGCTTTTAGCGTTAATAAATATAAATAAACATTGTAGCCTTTCCACACTTGTAATAATAATTTATATATGAAAACTAATATAACAATATGCTTGGGCAGTTCGTGCTTTTCGAGAGGAAATAATAAGAATCTTGAAATAATAAAAGAATTTATCTCAACACGAGGATTGGACGCTGAAGTAACCTTTAAAGGACAATTATGTTCTGAAAATTGTTTTCAAGGGCCAATTTTAATAATAAATGGTAAAACATTTAGTGAGGTTTCAAAAAACAAATTGATTGATATTTTAGAAAAGGAGCTAAATAATCATGAATAAATTATCTGCAATCTATACAGAGAAAAATAACTGTCAAGATTGTTATAAATGTGTAAAAAATTGTCCTGTAAAAGCTATTAAATTAGAGGATAATTCAGCATCTGTAATTCCTGAATTGTGTATTTATTGTGGAAAATGTACACAAGTATGTCCTGCTAATGCAAAAAAAGTAAGGGATGATTTGCCAGTTGTAAGACAAGCACTAAAAAAAGAAAAAATTATTGTTTCTTTAGCTCCAAGCTATTTAAGTGAATATGAGAATGTAGAAACAAATAAAGTAATTGCAGCTTTTAAAGAAGCAGGTTTCTATGGAGTAAGCGAAACTGCACTCGGAGCAGAAAAAGTTGCTTTAGAAACAAAGAATTGGATAGACAAACAAGAAAATGGAGTTTATATATCTTCTTGTTGTCCTTCTGCAGTATTACTTATCAATAAATATTATTCTGAACATTCATCAGCAGTCGCTCCAATTCTTTCTCCAATGGTAGCTCATGCAAAGTTCCTTAAAGAAATTTATCCAGAGGCAAAGGTTTTGTTCGTAGGACCTTGTATTGCTAAAAAGGAGGAAGTAACTCAATATGCAGAATATATAGATTATGTTCTGTCTTTCAAAGATATTAAAGCCTTTTTTGAAGATATTGGAATATTTTTTGAGTTTATGAAGCCTACTGAAGATGATGTCTTCATCCCAATTAGAGCAAACAAAGGAAATTTATATCCAATAGATGGAGGAATGTTAACTTGTATGATTGATTCAATTAACTCTGATGTTGACAGAATTAATCATAATTCAAATAAGAAGGAATCAATTCGATATATGACTTTTTCTGGAGTTAAGAACTTAAAGGAAATAATGAGAGATTTCGACTCTATGAAAACTAATGGGAAAACTTTTATTGAGGTTATGACCTGCGATGGAGGTTGTATTAAAGGTCCTGTGGCAATTAGCAAAAAGTCTTCCGCTTCAAAAAGATTAAATGTTTTGGATAAAGTTAGTGTTGAGCCAAGAAATGAAGAAATGCTTAGTAAACTCAATGAATTAGATATTTCAACTAAATATGACTTTATCAAAAAAATAGAAAAGGAAGAATATACGCTTAACCAAATTTATGAAGCTCTTAAGATGGTTAATAAAAAGAGTGAGGCAGATGAGTTGAATTGTGGAGGTTGTGGATATGATAATTGTAGAGAATTTGCGAAAGCCCTTATAGCCGGAAAAGCAGAAAATGATATGTGTATATCATATATGCGAAAGATTGCACAAGATAAAACAAATATTTTGTTGAAGAAGATGCCTTCAGGAATAGTTATTGTTAATGATAAATTAAAGGTTGTTGATGCAAATAAAAATTTTGCTGATATATTAGGGGATGAGGTTAAGATGATATTTGAAGCAAATCCTGGTTTATATGGAGCTGATATCACCAAACTTATTCCTTATCATAATTTATTTTCTCAAGTACTTCAAACGGGTGTTGATATAATAGAACAAGATATTAGAGATGGTGAGCGTTATTATACATTATCGGTCTTTTCTGTTCAAAACCATAGTTTA
>DHCV01000035.1:0-2298 GCA_002399025.1 Bacteroidales bacterium UBA4893
ACTTTTTTCAGGACAAGTCATTTAAATTTTTCTAATCCTTATTTAGTTAGTCCTAAACTTGATTTACACAGAAAAAGACTTGAATTATTTTTATCTTTGCAAGACATTAAACACTCTATTTATTGCTTTGATAAAAATAATGGAATTAAAAGCAAAGAAAATGCAACAAAATAAAGAGATAGAGTGTTATATAACAATATTGCAATTAAAGATTAGTGAAAGTTTCGAAATTAAAATAAATAGTATCAATGAAAACATTTGTTTTTAAATTAGTTTTAGGAATAGTTATTTCCTTTTCAGCATTCAATCTTAATGCACAAAACTACGAGTATATTCCTTTAGTAAAACCAGGTGTTCAATTATGGACTGATGATTTTGCTTATTATACTCCTGACGGGATTATTTATATTTTACACAGATATGCACTTACAGAAGAAGATACAATAATAGAAAATGAAACCTATAAAAAACTTTATCTCTTTACTGGAAATGAATTTGATTCTCTAACAGCTCAATGTATTGGAGGATTAAGAGAAAATGAACAAAAGCAAGTTTTTTATAAAGGTGGTTCTGCAGGATATACTACACCAAGTGGTTTAATTTGCGATTTTTCTTTGTCTGTTGGGGATACATTTATAATTGGAGAATATCAATTTCCTTATACTGTCGAAGTTAAATCTATAGATACGATAAATTATGGAGGAGCTTTAAGGAGAGTTTTTATTATTGGTACAACTGGAGCATTAAATATGCAAATTGCAGCCTGGGTGGAAGGGATAGGAAGTGTTGAAGGTTTATTATATAATATGTATACTAAACTTATGGGGATGGACTTTTTGGGAAGAAACCGCTGCTATGAGCATAATGGAATACTGCTTTATCATGATTATCCAGAAGAAATTGACGATTGTTTCACTCCTGTACTTAGCCTAAATGATATTGAAGAAGAAGATATTTCAATCAATATTTACCCTAACCCAACAAGCAAAGAAGTAAATATAAGTTCAGAAAGCTTTATTAATTCTATTGAAGTATTTAATTCCCTTGGACAAAGAATATATCAAGAAAACATAAAGTCAAAAGAAAAGACTATTGATATTTCATCTTTCTCAAAAGGAATTTTCATAATTGGAGTAAATACAGATAAAGGATATATAAGAAAGAAATTGATTAAGGATTAAAAGAAATAAACTATGAAAAAACCAATTATTTTAGTTGCACTTTTATTTATAAGTATTGCAACTATCGCCCAAACTACCTACGGAGTTAGAGCAGGAATGACTTTATCAACGTATTACTCTGCTCAAGAGGTTTATCAATTCAAACCAGGTATTCATATTGGAGGAATTGCTGAAATCCCAATTGGTTCTTCAAAGTTTTCCTTTGTTCCAGGAGTGTATTTGGCAGACAAAGGGACAAAAGCAGAAGGTTATTTTCCTCCACCAAATGTATATTTTATTGTACAACCTGATGAATTCACTTTTAAAGAAAATTACTATAATTATCAATTAGAATTTCCTTTACTTTTTAATTATAAGATAACAATAAATGAGAAACTAAGTTTAAAACCACAATTAGGTGCTTATGTTTCATATACTATGTTTGGAAGAAGTAATAGTAAAAGAAATTATTTTTACTCGATGTATACAAACCCTCCTTCAGAATTATCAGAAGATTACTATTTTTATAATGGTTTTTATTTAGGATTTGGAGGGAATGTGGGTTTATCTACTATCTATAACAAGTATTCCTTTACTCTTTCTTGTGATGTTGGCTATAATAATCACCCACGAAGTCATACGGAATTTTCCTACGCTAATTATAACTATCCAGATATTTGTATGTACTTCTCTTTAGGATATAACTTTTAGAGGGAAAGAAACTGTATATATAATGTAAAAGCAAGGAGAGGGTTATTCTCTTTGCTTTTTGTTTTTTGGGAAGGTACTTACTGATGGATTTTTGCCTTTGATATAGATATTACAATACTTTAAGAATAGGTTATAAGGATTAGAGGGTTGAAATTTCCTTTTTTTATTCGAATTAATGAAAATAATTTTCTAAATTTGCCCTTTTATTAGAGATAGAAAAATGTTTATGAAAAGAATAATAATATTAATCACATTACTCTTTCCGTCGTGCGGGATTTGCACTCCCGCACGTCTTTATTATTAGGATTTTCAATCCGATACTTATTCATATATATTATTTTATCACTTAAACATCCAATATTCCTTTCCCTTCGGCATAATATCCTTCTGAACTATATTCATATTCCTCTGGCAAATATACAAATTC
>DHCV01000035.1:2505-119636 GCA_002399025.1 Bacteroidales bacterium UBA4893
TAATTTAATTTCTGTTGAAGATAATCATATAAGTATATTTCTTGGCAATCAATACCTTCTTGCCAAAGCTTATAATCCTTTTCCTCTAATCTAAATACATTTCATTTGTAATATCTTTTGTATCTGCATAGCTTTAATATTGTATATCTTACGGATTGTAAATCCTTATAATAAAGACGTGCGGGATTACAAATCCCGCTCGACGGGGAATCTTCAAGGTTTTCTTTTTCTACAGGATTGTATTTCTCAGACAAAGGGACAAAGATATATGGACATTTCCCTTATGAAGGAATGCGTGTTCATCTACTTTCTGATGAATTCACTTTTGAAGCTACTGAAAGCAACTATAGTTTAGAAGTCCCTTTGCTTTTTACTTATAATATCCAAATGAATAAAAATATTAGCATAAAACCTCAAATAGGTTTTTTTGTTGCATATACACTATTTGGGGAAACAGAAGGAGAAAGAGTTTTTAAACAAAACTATTCTAATCCTAATACAGAAATTTCATATAATTATTTACCCTCTGATTATCTTATAGGAATTGGTCTGAATACTGGTATTTCCTTTATATATAAGAATATTTCCTTTACTTACTCTTGTGATTTAGGTGCAGAAACACTCAAATCTGACCAAAGTACTTATCATAACGTATCTATGTTAACTATGTTCTTCTCTTTAGGATATAACTTTTAGAAAAATTGAAATAGCATATTTCATATAAAAGCAAGGAGATAGTTATTCTCTTTGCTTTTTTTGTTTTTTGGGAGCGTGTATGCTAAGGATTTATGATTTTGAGATAGGTATTACAACATTTAGAGAATGGGATTTGGAAATTGAGAAATAGAAATTTCCTTTATTTATTCGAATTAATGAAAATAATTTTCTAAATTTGCCCTTTTATTAGAGATAGAAAAATGTTTATGAAAAGAATAATAATATTAATCACTTTACTTTTTAGCTATAATTATAGCTCCTTTGCTTCAAGCACTGAAAACAAGCCTTTTGACCCAGGTGAAATGATTTTAGGACATATTGTTGACGATCATTCTTGGCATATTTTAACCTATAAAGACAAAGACGTTGCAATTCCTTTACCTGTTATTTTAGTTAATGAAGGAAAACTTGATGTGTTTATGTCAAGTAAGTTTGAACATGGTCACGCTACTTATAAGGGTTATCGTTTGGGAAATGTTGAAAGAGATGGAGAAAAAGCTAAGGGAAAGATTATTTGTGTTGATGAGAATGAGAAATGGAATGGAAAAACTCCACTTGATTTTTCAATAACCAAAAATGTATTGATGCTTATTATTGTTGCCTTAATTATGATTGTGGTTGTTTTTCAAGCAAAGAAGATTGCAATCAAGCAACAAGGCAAAGCTCCAAAAGGAGTTCAAAACTTAGTGGAGATTCTTATTTTATTTATTCGTGATGATATTGCAATTCCTTCCATTGGAAAGAAACGTTACAAGAAATTTATGCCATATCTTCTTACAGCCTTTTGTTTTATTTTCCTTTCAAACATAATGGGACTAATTCCTTTCTTCCCTGGTGGCGCTAACCTTACTGGTAATATTGCTGTAACTATGGTTTTAGCTTTGTTTACTTTCTTCATCACTCAGTTCACTGCCAACAAAAACTACTTTAAACATATTATAAATATGCCAGGAGTTCCTTGGTGGCTTAAGTTCCCTCTTCCAATTATGCCAATTGTTGAAATACTAAGTATGTTTACAAAACCTTTTGCTCTTATGATTCGTTTGTTTGCTAACATAACAGCAGGACATATAATTATTTTAGGCTTCCTTTCAATAATCTTTATATTTGGTGCTAAAAGTGTGGCAATAGGTTATGGAGTTTCAATTGTTCCTTTCCTTTTCGCTATCTTTATGACTCTTTTGGAAGTTCTTGTTGCCTACATCCAAGCTTATGTTTTCACTCTACTTTCTGCAATTTATTTCGGAATGTCTCACGAAGAACATGCAGAAGTTGAGCACGGAGAAATTGTAAATAAATAATCCTCTATTATATATTTGTCTATTCCCAATCTATAGGCAACTGCCCTTGAGCAATTAAATAATTATTTGCTTGAGAGAAATGATGATTACCAAAGAAACCTCTATGAGCTGAAAGAGGTGAAGGGTGAACAGATTTTAAAACTAAATGCTTGGTTTGGTCAATAAATTCTCCTTTCTTTTGAGCATAAGAACCCCAAAGCAAAAAGACTAATCCTGATTTTCTATTTGCCAAATTAAATATTACCCTATCAGTAAACTCTTCCCATCCCTTGCCTTGATGAGAGCCTGCCTTATGAGCCTCAACTGTTAGTGTTGCATTGAGCAAAAGAACACCTTGTGAAGCCCATCTTGTTAAATCTCCACTTTCATGAGGTGTAATTCCTAAATCAAGATTAATTTCCTTAAAGATATTCTTTAGTGATGGTGGTGCTGGTGTTGGTTCTAAAACAGAAAAGCAAAGACCATGAGCTTGATTTGGCTCATGATAGGGGTCTTGCCCAAGAATTACAACCTTTACCTTATCAAAAGGGCATAAATTAAAAGCATTAAAAATGTTTGAAGCCTTTGGATATATGGTTTTCTCTTTATACTCTTGACGTACAAAAGAAGTAAGTTTAACAAAATAATCCTTTTCAAACTCTTCCTTTAAAACCTCTTTCCAACTCTCATCAATCTTCACCTCCGTAGTATTCTTTCTTCTGATTTTTTAATTTAGTATATCTTCTCCTATTGGTTAAAAGTTAATCTATCTTCCGCCTCCTGGGGAACCACCTCCTACTCTATCGTCAAAGCTTTCTACACTTGGTTTGGATACTTGTTTGTTTTTGTAGTATTTTCCAAAGCGATAGCGTAGAGAAAGAGCAACTTGTGGTCCTTGATAGGAGCTCCAATTCTTAGTTATTGTGTTGCGATAGACTGTTTCTCTATACATTTTATTGATGTTTACGAAGTCATCAATGCTTAGAGTTAAGCCCAGTTTTTCTTCGAAAAAGCTCTTGGATATGTTTATGGAAAGGTCTTGATAGGAGCTGCTTGTGCTTAGTCCATACATTGAACTTGAACGGAAATAATAGTAGAATCCTAAACGCCATTTCTTCGGAAGTGTGAAGTCAGAACTTAAACTTGCATTATAACTCCAGCTCTCACGGTTTATGTCTAACTCATTGGGAGAGGATAGGATTTGTGAGTAATTGGCTCCAGTGGAAGCTCTAAAACTCCACCACTTAAAGAACTCTTTATTGAAGCTAATATTGAAGTTGAGATTGTGAGAAGAACCAAAATTAACTGATGAAGACATTAATGCCAAGGGGTTATATCCCAAATTAGTGTCCAGTGGTGTGCGAATCCAGTTTATATCATCTTTGGTATGGGAATAGGAAACGTTGGTAAAGAGCATGTATTTCCAAGAATGTGATAGGGATATGGAGTTAGAATATTGTGGATTAAGATAGGGATTTCCTGTTGAATAGGAGTACTCTGAACTCTTTTGCATGAAAGGATTTAAGCTCCCTGACCAAGGTCTTGATATTCTATAGGAGTAGGATAGTGTGAGTTGGTTGTCGTCTTTAAACTTGTAATTTAGCCTTAGGTTGGGGAAGATATCGAAATAACTCCTTTTGTCTATGCTGTCTAAAACGTATTGATGTCCCTTTGTGTTGGTTTGTTCAAGACGTATTCCCAATCTTACATTAAGCTTCTTCTTAAAGGTATTGGAGAATGATGCATAGAGGGAATTGATGTTTTCAAAGTATTTAAAGCGGTTTGTTTCCATTGGAACATTAACATAATTGCCTGTTAGGGGGTCTAATTGTTCACTCCTATAGTCGTTATCGCTAAAGGACATATAGGTTTTCAACCCTGTTTCAAGCTTCATTGTTTTGGTGAAAGGCTTGTAGTAGTCGGCTCTAAAACTTAAATCATTATCGGGCGAAAGGTCTTGTCTTCTAAAGCCTTCTTCTCTGTCGAGTATGGTGTTTAGGTCTCCTATGTAATATTCATTCGTATTTTCGGAATTGCTTGTTGAGGAATTATGACTATAGGAAAGGTCTAACATAAACTTGCTGTCTAATGTGTCGAGCTTCTTTACATAGTCTATTCCAAACCCTAAACTGCGGCGTTTGGTTATTGAAGAGCTTCCTGAAAGGTATGATGAATCGACTATATTGTAATTAGGATAGGAAGATATTAAATAGGGATCTTCATTATTTATCTCTGGATTTCCTCCAAAGGAGCCATAGAGATTAAAGCCTATGGTGCGGGTTGTATCGATGAGATAGGAGGCGTTTAGGTATATATTATTGTTGAGCCATTGCCACTCATCTTCACTCTCTGTTTTGAAAAGGACTGTGTCACCTACTCCTTTTGCTGTGTATCTTTCGCTTTTGGATGTGCCTTTGGAACCCCATTTCATGGGTGAAAACCCTAAGGATGTGGTCCATTTATCGTCTACATAGCTTAAGCTCATGGAGCCATAGTAGTTAAGCATTGTTTGATAGGATGCCCTGCCCCACACCGATCCATTGATGCCATAGTTTTGATTTTTCTTTATCTTAATGTTGATTATGCCTGCTGTTCCTTCTGCATCATATCTTACTCCAGGGTTGGTTAAGACCTCAAAACTCTCCACTTGGTCGGGGGTCATACTCTTTAATAAGTCAACCACACTCTTGTACTGCATACGCAAATCTCTTCCATTATACTGAAACAAAACTCCACTTTTACCATTGAGAGTCAGGTTATCATCCTTATCTATAAAGACGCCTGGAACCCTCTTCAACAGGTCAAATGCACTTGTTACTGTGGCTGCTAACTGCTCGTCAACGTTCATTGTTAGCTTATCATCATCAACAATTATCCTCTCTATTTTGGCCGTTATTTCCACTGCGGCAAGTTCTCCAGAGAGTTCCATAAACAAGTTTCCCAAGTCCAAAATCTTCTCTTTGTCAAATTCCCCTAATCCTATCTCCTTGCGAAAAGGCTTGTAGCCCACAAAACTAACCTTCAAAATCATATCCCTCTTCCTTACATTCTTAATCTCAAAATCTCCATTGGTATCGGCTATTATTCCTTTGTAAATGCCCAGCGTATCGGTTTTGTAGTGAAGTGAAATGGAGCTGTAGGGAAGCTTTTCCTTTGAAATTGCATCGAGGATTTTTCCTTTTATGGTATAGCGTTGAGCTGTTGCAACACTTGAGAAAACAAGGATTGCAATGATAAGAGAAAGGGTTTTTTTCATATAAATTCTTTAAAGGTTAATTAATAGCAAGCAATATCTTTGAGTTTGATAACTGCAAATTTATATAATAATACGATAAAATCAAGTATATATTGCAGGAAATTAAATCATAATAATCTTCTTTTAGAAGCCCATTCCTCCTTGTTGTTCTCTTTTTCCGGAAGCTCTTTTGTCAAATTCATCTTTTTGTTTTGACTTATCTACATTGAGATTTTGACCAAAATTAAATCTTAGTCCAAAGCTTAGCATTGTATGTTGTGCCTTGTGTTTTAATTCAAATTTGGCATTTCCCATTTCCATTCCTCCGCCCTGCACTCTGGCTGAGAAAAGGTTTTGAACTCCAAGACTTACTGTTAGCATTTCTTTGAAAAAGTTCTTGTTGAAATTAAGATTGACGCCATAGAAACCATCAAATCTATACACTCCCCAAACCCCTGGAGAAACATAAACTCCTGAAATTTCTGCCTTGTATTTCTTTGGAAGCGTGAAGCTTTGAGCGGCGTATCCAACAAAGGAAAATGCCTCTTGGCTTATGTTCAAATCTGTTTCTGGACTTTTGTTATTGGTGTAGTTGCCACTCAAAAAAAGTACACTTGTCCACCATTTTGTTAGAGGAATGGAGGTTGAAACACTTAGGTTAAGGTTGTTGGAAGAGGAGATATTTTGAGGCATATAGTAAATAATTGGACTATTAGGAAGTGGAACTGGCATTTGTGTAACCACGTCTTTGGTGTAGGAATAAGTAAGTGAAGTAAATATCATATAGAGGAAAGTGTTTTGCAAAGAAAAGTTATGAGTGTATTGAGGACGAAGCATTGGGTTACCTGTTTGGTAGGAATAGTCATCTGTTTTTATAAGGAAAGGATTTAAATTATCGTAAGTTGGACGAGAGATACGCATTGAATAGGTAAAGGTAGATTGGTATTTTGGTGAGAATTGATGTGAGAGTGATACATTAGGGAAAAGATTAGTGTAGGATTGTGTAAAGGAGATACTGTCAATCTGTTGCTCTCCTTTAAGGTTTGCATTTTCCATTCTCAAGCCCAAGCGAAGGGAGGTTTTCTCACCAAAAGACTTATTAAGTGAGCCATATAAAGCGTTGATATTCTCGTTGTAAATGAAGTGATTTGTTTTAGTTAAATCGTTAGTATCATTAAGCATAGCCTTGAAATTATTATCCACTTTTGTTATACTTACCTTGCCTCCAAGTTCCATTTTGAGGGTTTTTCCCAAAGGTTTCAAATAGTCCACTCTAAAGACATAGGAGTTGTAGGAGCTTGAAGTTTCGTTGTTTAAATCTTCAATTTTAAAAGCAGTATTAGGTGAAATATTTTGGAAGAAATATCGAGTATTGGAAGCAGAAAGGCTGCTTTGGGAGTTGTGAATAAAGTCAAAATCGGTTGAGAACTTACCCCCAAGAGTATCTAATTTTCTTTGATAGTTGAGGTTAACAATGTAGTTATTCATATCCGAAGAAGAGGCTTGAGTGTTGTCATATCTTAGAGAATCCGTTCTTATACCTCCAAAAAGAGTAGTGTACAATGTTTGGTTTGGATTCTCTGTAAGAGGGCTTTTGCTTTTGGAATAAGTAAGATTTAGAGCAATTGAATTGCGTTTATTGATTTGGTATTCTGAGCCTGCATTGATGGTATAATCTTGAGCATTATATAAGTTTTTGCCCGTTTGCTTAATGAAAATACTGTCATTTCCAAACCCCAATTCCCTGCTTAGGGTTTGTTCCATTCTTTGTTTCCAGTTACTTGTTGAGAAAGAAAGAGTGTTGGTAAACTTCTTTGAAACTTGACTAAAGTTTAAGTCTCCCATATAGGAAAGCTCATTGGAATAGAAGGCATTTGTTCCAACAGAAAGGCTAATACCATCGTTTTTGTCTTGCTTAAAGATAAGATTTATAATACCAGCAACCCCTTCAGCATCATACTTGGAAGAAGGATTTGCCATAATTTCAATCTTATCTATAAGGGTTGCAGGCGTAGCTTTAAGGATTTGAACAAGGCTTTTCCAAGGGAGTTTCATGTCCCTTCCCTGAAACTGAAACAAGACTCCACTCTTACCATTTAGCTTAAGATTATCCTCATTATCTATTGCAATTCCAGGAGTTTTCTTCAAAAGTTCAAAAGCATTAGTAACACTTTGAGCAGTTGTTTGGTCAATATTTACAGTCATCTTATCGGCATCTAACTTCACCCTATCCTTCATTGCCACAATCTCAACTTCGCCAAGACCCTCACCCGCAATCTTCATTTTCACCTCTTTCAAATCAAGAACATTGCCCTTAAACATTGAGCTATTGATTGGGATAATCATCTTTTCATATCCAATAAAACTAAGAACTAAATTGTAATTTTCTTTCTTAACATCCTTCAAAACAAAGACTCCATTTGTATCGGAAGCCGTTCCTTTAATTTGTTTTAGGCTGTCTTTTTGATTGAATAGTACGCAATTCACATACATTAAAGCTTGCTTAGAGCTTTCATCAATAACCTTTCCCTTTATGCTAAAGCCTTGAGCCATTGCACCAAAACCAAGGGATAAAACCAAACAAAAAGAAATTATCCTTTTGGTAAATATGGTTTTTGTTAGTATTTTATTCACTAATTTCATTTTCAGAGTTTTCATTTACTTCTATTGTAAAGGTTGAATTATTATAATTATTTTCATCTTCTGAGGTTTCTATGAAAGATTCTGGATTGTTTTTGACTCTATAAATTGCAACACTTATAGTTGCTATTATCACTATTGCAACCCCAACAATAAATAGCTTTGTGCTTAATCTTATTTTCATTTTACTTATTTTTTATTATCTACTTTTGTTAATTGGGCAACCCCAGACATATCAGTCTTTATGTATTTAGGCTCCCCTTTATATCTTAATTCACTTGCTCCAGAAAGTTCAACATCTAAAGAGTTCTGAACAGTTATTTCAACATTACTTGAACCCGAACCTTCTATCTTAAGACTATCTACCTCTAAGTCCAAAGCCTTAATATCGCTTGCTCCAGAAAGTTCAATATTGCAATTCTTTACCTTTCCTCTTAATTTTGAATCAGAAGAACCAGAGGATTCAAAGTCTAAAACATTACATTCAAAACTTCCAATTAAATCACAAGCACCGGATAAAGACACTTTAAACATATCTGTTTTCAAATCATTAATGGTTACATCACAAGCTCCAGAAGATTCAAGTTCTAAGATTGAAGGAGTTGTTATTGTAACTAAAATCTTATTATTCTTATAATTATAAAACCCAAAATCGTCCTTATTGTAAATCTTTAATTCTCTATCCTTAACCTCAGTAACTATATAAGGCATAATTGAAGAATCAGCTTTAATAACTACTTCACTCCTATTACCTATATTAACAATCACATCTATTGCTCCATCAATTTCAACTTTATCAAAAGCTGAAACTTCTTTTGTTGATACCTTTGTTACTCCTGATAGCTTAACGCTTTTCTCATTAAATCCAACACAGGAAGATGTTAGCACTGCAATTATATACGCAATTGCAATTCCTATTTTTACACATGTTTTCATTTTATCTTTGATTTTTTGGTTTTATATTCTTCAAATTTAAGGTTTATTTCTTCAATATCTATATCTAAAGAAAGCATGGTTTTGAAAACAAAAGGCAAGGTATTATTACAAAAATCTTCCTTTCTTACCTCTGTTATAATCTCTATTGCCTTAGGCGAAACAAAATATCCCATACCTCTTTTATTAAAGATTATTTCCTTTTGCTGCAGCCAGTCAAATGCTCTCATGGCTGTATTTGGGTTCACTTCATTGAGAGTGGCTAGCTCCCTAACCGAAGGTATTCTCCCCTGAGTCTCATATTTACCAGATAGAATACCATCGCATATCCTATCGGCAAGCTTGAGATAAATGGGTGTTAAATCTTGTGTTATCATAATCTAAACTTGTTCTTCTGTTACTCTTAAATAGGAAATCCAAAGCAAGAAAATTGAACCCACAACACCAATAACTCTTTCAAATGGAAGAGAAATATCGGTAAGGTAGTTCATATTAAAGATAAATTCATTTAATGGCAATATTCTCTTAATGATAATAAAAAAGATGAATGCTATCATAGTAATAGCTGAAATAAGTAGTGTTACTTTAAGACCTGCATTTTTCTTATAGAATATTGAGCCAAAGAAAAGTAAAGTGTAAAGAAAAGGAGTCAACAAAAATGATTCTACTCCTTCTTTAACAATCTCCACATAGAACTTTGGCAAAAGAGTAAAGTCAAATCCAACTCCAATTACTGAGTATAGAATTCCAAAGAATAAAGTTCCTAATATCATAAACAATGAAAGTACTATTGGGTAATAGATAAATGCTCTTACAAATACTACAAGGTATCGTTCAAAGTTGGATATAGGAAGCATTAGAATATTTGTTCTAGATGTCTTTTTATGGTATTCTTTGAAGATTGAAAATCCAAGTAGTATTAAATATAAGAATGAAAAAGAAGTGATGCCGCCACGGTTATCGGGAAGAAAGAATCCTGACAAAAGCCCCAATACACTTAACATCATTATATCTGTCTTTAGGTTTAATTTGAAGTCTCTTTTGCATAAACTCCAAAATCTTATTAAATTAAATTCCATTATTTGTTTCTCCCTATTTTAATATTAATTGTATCATTTTCTACTTGAGTGGTGTCAAATGAAAAACCAGCCTCAATAAATTGCTCTTTTGTTATGTTTATATTCGAGCCCCAGTATAAAGTTTCTAAAGATCTAAGTTGGGGGTAATCCAAGCTTCTTCTATTCTCTGCTATTTTTTCTTTGTTATTGTAATAGTATATATTATCAATCAAAACCATGCTTATAAGAAATGTAAAAGCAAATATTATCATTAGAACTAGACTCTTTTTTAATTTTATTTTCATTATTTTCTATGTATTAAATTAAACTTCTCTTTCGTAATATCTAAGGTAGCTCAAGTATTGAAAGAAGATAAATATTAATGCGCTCACCATTGAGGCTATTATATAAAATACTTTTGTTCCGTAGTAAGGCATGAAGTTGTCCACCTCAGATGAATATAATGTATATCCTAAAACCTCATCTAAGTAACCCCAAAGGTTGGTGAAAGGGATAATTCCAATAAGTATAAACAAAGGGAGAAACCAGTATTTGAAATGTGAGAAATAGTGGAGTATTGCTATTATAGGGAGTGAATATAATAGGCTAAAACAAAGAAATTTTATTAGTAATCCTAAGTTTAGAGCTTGTATAACAGGATAGTGGAATGTAGGGTTAAGAGGGTATTTTAATATTAGAAACATCGTTATGATACCTATAAAACTAAGAATAGGCAATAGAATATATACCCTAACGAATGAGCAGAAGTACTTTTCCAATGTAGATGAAGGCAGGAGTATTTCGTTCGTTAAAGCTGATTTATTTTTGTACATATACTGCATAAGACTACACATAGTCATTGTAAACCATAGTAAGTATTGCACGCTGACACCTGGCTTATATGAAGAATCTGACATCAGATACTTTAAATCTGTATCAAAGGGACCCAAAATTAATGGGCTCATAATTGCAAATATGAATATAGTAAAAAGGTAATACTTCTTATATAAAATAATCTCTCTTTTCAGAAGGCTCCAAAATCTTATTAAATTAAATTCCATATCTTTATATCTTATTTATTAGAGTTTGGGAATATGTTCTTTATTCTTTCTTTGTTTTGGAAAACAGAATTAAAGAGTAGCTCAATGTCTATATTTGACTCTAAGTTTTCTTTGTTTTCCTTAACAAAAACATTTCCACTAATTGATTCTTCGGAATAAAGAATACCATCTTGATTTTCTTCTTCCTTTTGAACTCCAAAATAGAGTTTTGATGTAATTTCTTGGTTAGAGGCATTTAATAATATATTTCCATTATCTAAAATAATAATGCTGTCAATCAAATTATGCAAATCTCTAACTTGGTGGGTTGAAATTATAATTGAAGTTTCCTCATTCATTGCCTTTAGAATAATTTTTCTGAACTGACTCTTTGAAGGAATATCCAAACCATTTGTTGGTTCGTCCAAAATCATAAGTTTTGCATGAGTTGCCAATCCAAAAGCAATAATCACTTTTTTTCTTGTTCCAAAAGAAAGGGATGTAAGCTTTTCTTTCTTGTTATTTATCTCAAATTCATTTAAAAATTCATCAAAATCATCCATTGAGAAGTTGGGATAAAAAACTGAATGCGTTTTAACATAGTCTTCAATGCTCATTTTATAAACATCAAACTCTTCAGGTAAGAAAAACACATTTGAGAGGAAGCCAACTTGACGTTTTTGAGGATTATAGCCCATAACTTCAATTTTGCCACTGTCAGGAAATAATAATCCAGCAATTTGCTTCAAAAGAGTTGTTTTCCCAGTGCCATTTTTACCCAAAAGACCATGAATATAGCCTTTTTCTATGTTCAAATTCACATTATTTATTACAAGTTTATTCCTCTTGTAAGAAAAGTTTAAATCATTTATTTTAATCATTGTTATAGTGTGTTAGTTTATTAATACACTGCAAAAGTACAACACAAAACTTATTTGTCAAGTGTTTTAACATACTTTAACTCTTTTCTGCCTTAAATTAAGAATTAGAGTTTGTAATTATAGCTTAGTTTTAGTTGAAAAAAGGGAAATAGTTTCTTAAATTTGATTTTTAGAAAAAAGAAGGGATATAATTGAAAATATATGCCGACTTTTTGAAAATATATCCATCATATTTTCATTTATGATGGACATATTTCCAAATATAAAGGACTTATTTTTCATTATGATTGACTTTTTTCTAAGAGAATAGCATTTTTCTAAATCCTTATTTTAAGAAAATAGAATAAGGAGTTAGGAAATTAAAACAAGGTTTTAGAAAACTAAAATGAGGAGATAATTTTTTCAAAATAAAAAAAGCCTTCGACATTAAAAAAATAATGCGAAGGCTAATCAATTAAATAAATTATTACCAAAAAAGTGGTATCTTATGTTTTAGTGTTTAACAATTAGTTTTTTTGTTGCAATTGTTTTTCCATCTCCAATAATTGAGTAGAAATAAACTCCATTTGGCAAATCATAAGTGTTGATTGTTTGTTTTCCTTTAGAAGAAGAACTTAATTGAATTGTCTTTAATTCTTTTCCAATCATATTTCTTAGAACTAATGTTACTTGTCTGTAGTTTGAAGGTAGTGAGTAGTTGATTGTTGCACTTTGAACAGCAGGATTAGGATATGCTTCCAAAGTCAAAGTATTATTTTTTATAGGTTTAGGAAGAGAAATATCTGAATTACTATATAGAACAATAAATGATTGTAATGATTGAAGGGATATTGGGTCAACCAAATGAATTCTAGCTATACTTGGTGCATCACTTGTGTAGGTATATTGTAAATCGAAAGATGTATATTCAACATTTGGAACCAACTCAATAATATTTTGAGGGATTGTATCTGTAACACAATTGTCATCAAAACACATAAATAATGATGCTGTTGGGTTTAGCATAATGTCTTGCCTATAAACCCTTGCGTTGATTGTTTCAGATGTTATATTTTTAAAATGTATATAATCTATTAGAATTTCTTCACGTCCGGTGGGTAATACATTAATCTTGACTGTGTCAGTAAATACTTCACCATTATAGGAGAATTCAAAACTTTGCTGTGCTTTTAAACCTAATGAAAGACTTAAAAGAATTGTTAAAAGGATGTATATTTTTTTCATTTTCTTTTTTATTTATTGATGCTGCAAATATACAATAAATTGTTTTTTTACAGAATTATTTGTACTATTTTTTAAATTTTTAGACAATAAATCCCCTAAAATCTTACAGCAAACTAAAGATGAATTTCATTTACTTGAATAACCTCTTTGGTTTGAGCATCTGTAACAAAAACAACTACAGTGCATTTAGAAATATCTTTAATGTCTGGGTCCACATCAATTAGATAATTTTTTCGAAGAATAGTGCCGTTTGTAACTCCAGTAATGCTTAATGAATAGTCTATAAGTCCATTATTGCGTAAAACATGATTAAACTCATAGTCATTTATCTTTGGAGTTGCTCCAAAATTAGGGTCTGAATTATATTGAACTCCAACTATTCCACTTTCCAAAACAACAACATTCATAAGCAAAGGGGAAGAATAGTCTTTAAGGAATACATTCTCGGTGCTAACCAAAATCTGCTTATCCTCTAAGCGATATTCAGCTCCAAGATTAATATTCATAATATGTTCTTGAGAATTTATGGCATTTTGAATTTCACTATCCCAATTTGCATCCCCGACAGTATAGGCTGCTCCTATTTTCTTCCTATTGATTAAACCAGTTGGCAAGGAAGTACATCCAAATTCAGTTGCCCATCTTTCCCCATATTCTGTTCTAAAATCAATATAATCATTTCCTGATGAAGGATTGGCAAAAGCGGTTGAATGAACAGCCATTATAACTAATTGCTCCCCATATTTTGAAATCATTTCTGTTGCTTTTGCAGCTGCTCTTGGGCAATTTACACATTTCCAGCCAGTGTAATCTTCAAGAATAATTTTCTGAACATTCTCTGTTTTGGTAATTGGAGTTGTTTCAGACGTTTGTCCTTTTGGGAAAACTAATCTTTCATCCTCTTCAATAGTATCGCAACTAACCCAGATTAGAGGAAGTAATAATGTCAGTAAAAATATTATCTTTTTCATCTTTCTTTATTATTTTTGATATTTACCATTTATCAATAACCATTAACCATTATTTAAAAGCTACTTGTAATGGTTGCAAACAATCCATTTGAGGCTGGGATTGGTCTACAAACTCCTCCAATACAAATTATACCTTCTCTTTGTTTTCCATAACTTAATTGTACTCTTGTTGTTCCTTTGTTATATCCAACAGAAAAATTATAGTAGTGAACTTTTTCTCCTTCAAGTTTTCCGTAGTTCCATTGATCTGTTGCAGCAACAAAAAATCTTCCTCCCAAATTATATTCAATTGTTCCTTGTATCCAATCTCCAGCAGCCCAATCGCCATAATTTTGTTCAGTAAGAAGGAGCTGAACCTCATATCTTAGGGAGCTTCTATTTTTAAGTCTTTGTGTTAGGTCAGCAGCAAATACATTCGCATAAACAAATTTCTCTCCTGGGTGCCCATTTGCAATTGGATTAAATGATTGATAGGAATACATAAGGTTGAGCTTAAAGTCTGAATTAAGTTTCTTCCCTAATTCAAAATTCAATTCCTCATAATATAATTCATCTCCTGCCTTAAAGAAAGAGGACGTGTAACCTTGAGTTCCTTCATAATTACCAGCTGGGTTCAAAGGAACATATTCTTTATCTAAGGCGTTTGCTCTTGAATAGTTAAACTTAAGGTCAGCACCATACTTGCCTCCTAAAAAAGAATTCTTCTTTAACTTATATATAATATCTGCCTGAACTCCCATTTCTCCATTAACCTGTGTTGCATAGGGATACATTGCAAAAAGCGAATAAGAGTGTTGTCGAGTTAGGGCTGGAAGATAATTAACATTAAGCATGTTTCCTGTTTCTCCCCTTCTTGACTTATAGCTCATATTATCTATTCTCTTTGCAGAAACATTAATCCCTAATCCTTTTGCAGCATAACCTAAAGATAAATAGGCTGCTTCACCCTCATTGAATATATATCCATTTACTGCATTAGGGTCTTGTCCTTTCTTTGCATATTCAGCATTCAAATTGAATGCCTTGTAGGACATTTGCACTCTTGCAGCTCCAGAACCAATATTTTCTGGTAGGGTAAGTTTGAAATTATCGCCGGTTGAAGGCTCAATAATAAATCTTTCCTCAGCTTTATCGAACACACTAACAAAACTACCTCCAACAATAACTTGTAATGGGGATGCTTCAAATTTCTTAATCAGTGAATTTATTGAAACCTCAGCATCAACTCCACGCACCAAACCAAAACTCTCATTTTCCCAAATCTTTTCCCAATAATAACGTTGTTTACCAATTACTCCCTTTAGTGCAACTCCTCTGAATGGACGTGCAATAATCTTTAATCCATCCATTGCATTGTCCAATCCAAGATTTCTCTCTTCATAGGAACGGAAAATCAAACCATTACCAAATTGTTCATAGAAGTTACCCGCAGTTATTTCTAAATAATCTTTCTTGTAGGAAGCAAATCTATAAGCAAGACCTGCTCCTTTGTATTGTTTGTCAAATCCAAGAATTGGATTAAGATATGCTTCAAAGCGAACTCCTGCAGAAAAATCTCCATTGGTGTAAAGAATATTGGTAAATGCATTCATTAGAAACTTTTCACTAACCTTCTCTGCTCCAATTACTGAATCTTCCTTAGAAACCTGTGCATCCATTTGAAAGTTTCCTGTTACCTTTCCTCCAAAAATATCTTGTGAAAAAACATTTAAAGAATATGTGATAAGTAACAAGACTATTAATAATCTCTTCATACTATTTTACTTCTTCTCCATTAAGAATTTTCTTGTAAACCTCAATTAAGTTTTCCTCATCTCCAGGAGCATACCCAACATGTTGCCAAACAATCTCTCCTTTTTCATTTACAATAAAAGTATGAGGAGGATTATTCACACCTAAAGCTCTTTTTAACTCAGAGTTTTGGTCTAACATAACTTCATAATCCCAATCAGAACCGCTAACAAGTGGCTTAACCTTTGGACAAGTACGTGCATCATCAATAGAAACTGCATAAATCTTAATACCTGTCTCAGTTTGCCATTCCTCATATAGTTCTGCCATTGTGTTAAGTTCCATTAGACAAGGCTTACACCATGTTGCCCAAAAACAAATAACAAATGGTTTGCCGTCATTAGAAAATTCGGAAGCTTTTATGGGTTTTCCTTCTAAAGTATTGACTGTTATTGAAGGAAGTATGGATTTGAACGTACTACTTTGTGCATAAATCGATAATGTACTAATCATTACTGCTACAAAGATTAATAAGAACTTTTTCATGTTTGTGCTATTAAATTTATGTTATAATTATTTTTAATTCTCTCTTTTTGCTGAGGAGTGTAGCAATTCAATTAAACTGCTTTTAGCATCAGTATCTTTATATCTATTCAGTTGGATTTCGGCTAAATTACAAAACATCATCACCTTTTCTTCAGCCCTATCAACAAAACCTTCATCCCTAACTCTATTTATTAAATTAAGAATATCTTTCTCCTTTTTATTATCCTGCTTAATAAAGTTCAAAATCTCTTCTCTATCCTTTTGCGAAGATTCATTTAAAAGGAAAATAAGTGGAAGTGTGATTTTCTTTTCTTTAATGTCATTTCCAAAAGGCTTTCCTGTATTAAATTCTGGGAAGTAATCCAAGATATCATCTCTTATCTGGAATGCCAACCCCATATAATATCCAAATGACTTCAAGCTCTGAATATCTTCAGTTTCTGCTCCCGCACTCATTGCTCCAATTTCAGCAGCCACCTCCATCATTGCTGCTGTCTTATTGCTAATAACCTTAAAATAACTCTCCTCACTATAATCCAATCTCTCTGAAACATCTTTCTGCATTAATTCTCCCAATGGAAGATTGCTTGTAATCTTAGCTAAAGTCGGTAAGAGTTTGAAATCACTTTCTGTTTCAATTACTTCTAAGCATTTCCCATAAATATAATCTCCGTAAAGAACCGCTGCATTATTCCCCCATATAAAATTCAAGGTTTCCTTCCCTCTTCTTTTCTCGCTATCGTCAATAACATCATCATGTATTAGTGATGCAGTGTGAATAAGTTCTAAAATTAAAGCACATCTAATGGTTTGGCTCGTTACTCCCTTTGTTATCTTTGCAGAAAGGAAGGTAAGAATTGGACGTATTTTTTTGCCTGATTGTTTAAGAATGTATTCAGAAATATCATCTATAAAAAAGCCTTCCAAAGAAACGCTTTCGGAAAAACGTTTATCAAAAAGCTCCAAATAATCACGTATTGGGTGTGTTATATTTTTTAAATCCATTTCCTTCAAAAATAAGATTACAAAAGTACTACAAATTTTGTATTTAACAATTATTGTGCCTTTTTTATGTCCTTTTTAGTAAAAATTAAACGCCGACTTTTAAAATTTTTATCTGAGATAATTTATTTTTTCTCTGAGATAATTTTATTTAAGTCTCGTTTAATTTCGCTTAACCTTTATATTATTTTTGCAGTTCTAATCCTCAATTTGACAAAAGTTCTCAAATAAAACTTTCATATAAAGATATAATTTCTTTTCGTTTCTAATCGTTTTTATTGATATTTGCAAAAAATTACGATTATGTTATTTGATGAAATTATATTTGGACCAATTCACAGCAGACGCTTAGGGAATTCTTTGGGGATAAACCTTCTGCCCACTAAGAAAAAACTTTGCAATTTTGATTGTGTATATTGTGAATGCGGATGGAATGAAGACACTAAGGATATTTCTGCACTGCTTCCACAAAAGAAAGATATTGAGAAAGAGCTTAGAGATAAACTAATTCAGTTTAAGGATAATAATACAATAATTGATTCTATTACTTTTTCTGGCAATGGAGAACCAACCCTACATCCTGAGTTTAGCCAAATAATTGATATGGTTGTTGAATTAAGAAATCACTATGCTCCAGAGGCACAAATTTCTGTACTTTCCAACGCTACAAATCTTTTGAAGGAAGATATTTTTAAGGCATTACAAAAAATTGATAATCCAATCCTAAAGCTTGATGCAGCAACACCTAAGATGTTTTATGCTATAAGTAAGGCAAATCCAAAGGTAATTAGCTTTGAAAAAGTTAAGGAGAAATTGATTCTCTTTGGGAAGGATGCAATTGTTCAAACACTTCTTCTTAGAGGAGAAAACGATGGTCAGAAATTGGACAACACAACCCATGAGGAGTTTGAGGCTTGGCTAAAAGTGGTTAAGGAGGTTAATCCTAAAATGGTAATGCTCTATGCCATTGATAGAGTTACTCCTGAAAGCAATTTAGAGAAATTGAGTAAGGATGAGTTGGAGGTTTTTGCCCAAAAAGTTAGGGCTATTGGAATTGAAACAAACACTTATTAGATTATGGTATCAGTTTCTACATCAAAAAAAATTGATTCTATCCTCACACATAAGTTTTGGGGATATGTTGTTTTGGCATTTGTTATTTGGCTAATGTTCTACACAACTTTTTATGTTGGAGCCTATCCAATGCAATGGATGCAATCTGGATTTGACTGGTTAAGTAACATTGTACATACAAAATTACCTGAAGGAGTTTTCTCCAATCTCCTTGCATATGGAATAATTCAAGGGGTTGGAGGTGTTGCAATATTCTTACCGAATATAATAATCTTATTCTTCTTCATATCATTGATGGAAGCCACTAACTATATGTCGAGAGTTGCATGGCTTATGGATAATCTTATGCACCGCATTGGACTTCACGGCAAAAGTTTCGTTCCAATGATTATGGGTTTTGGCTGTAATGTTCCTGCAATTATGGCAACAAGAACAATTGAGAACAAAAAAGACAGACTCCTCACCATGTTGATTATTCCTTTTATGTCCTGCTCTGCACGCCTACCAGTATATATACTTTTGATTGGAACATTCTTTCCAAAATATCCTGTCTTGGTTCTTTGTATTCTGTATTTGTTTGGAGTTTTGTTAGCTATCCTATTTGCAGTTGTTTTCAAAAGGACAATAGTAAAAACCCTTAGTACAGAGTATGAAATACTACTTCCTCAATACAAAATTCCAACTTGGAGTAGCATAAAGCCTATTGTTTGGTTCAATACAAAAGACTATTTGAAAAAGATTGCTGGAATAGTTCTAATTGCTTCCATTATTATTTGGTTTCTATTCAATTATCCAAACCCACACGAAACAGGAGATAGCTTCATTTCTTATATTGGGAAATTTATTGAGCCAATCCTTCTTCCTTTGGGATTTGATTGGAAGATGGGGATTGGTCTTTTGGCGGGTATAAGTGCAAAGGAACTTATTGTTAGTACTCTTAGTGTTTTAGCTCCAACCTTTACTATTGCATCGGCTGCAAGTTTCTTAGCCTTTGTCTTAATTTACTTCCCTTGCATTGCAGTTTTTGCAGTTGTTTGGAGGGAAAGCGGAAAGCTGCTTTGGGCTATATTCCTTGCATTGTACACAACAATTTTAGCTTGGATAGTTGCATTTTTAGTTTATAATATTGCTTTATGGATAGTGTAAGGATAGAAAAGGCAGAGGTTCGCAAGCTGGTTAAGGAATTAAAAAAGAATTACTCTTTCGAACAAAAGAAAGAAATGTCAAAACCGATTTGGGAAGAGCTTGAGAGTATGGATTGGTTCAAGAACTCAAAGGTTGTCTTAATGTATTGGTCAATGAAAGATGAGGTTCACACTCATGATTTTGTTATTAAATGGTATAAAGACAAAACAATACTTCTTCCTTGCGTTGAGGGAGATATTTTGAAGCTTAGACAGTTTGAAGGAATTGAATCGATGAAAGAAGGTGTTGCATTTTCTATATTGGAACCCACAGGAAAGGAGTTTGTGGATATTCACTTAATTGATTTAATGATAATTCCTGCCCTTGCCTTTGATAAGGAAAATAATCGTTTGGGAAGAGGAAAAGGTTTTTATGACAAACTGCTTGAAAATTCTAACACTTTAAAGGTTGGGGTTTGTTTCCCTTTCCAGTTTTTAGACAAGATACCTACCGAAGAGTTTGATGTTAAAATGGATTATGTAATAAAATGAAGAAAAAACAACTTTTTTTAATTGCCTCACTAACTGGAATTCTATTAGCTTTAGCATGGCCTACCTTTGGTTTTGCTCCAATTTTATTTATTGCACTTGTTCCTATTCTTTGGGTTGAAAATCATATTTCAAATAACAAAGAGAAATTCTCCAAATTTGCAGTATTTAAGTATAGTTTTATTGCATTTTTTATTTTCAATCTTCTAACTTCATATTGGATTTCTTATGCAACATTCTTTGGATTGTTTGCTCCTTTTCTTAATGCATTTTTAGGGGGAATAGTTTTTCAAACATATCATAATATTAAGAAGATTCTTTTCAATAATAGCAAAGGCTTTTTTGTTCTTCCAATTCTTTGGATTAGCATTGAGTTTTTACATCATCACTGGGAATTAACATGGCCTTGGATGACCTTTGGAAATGGCTTTTCTACAATGCCTATTATGATTCAATGGTATGAATATACTGGAGCTTTTGGGGGCTCTCTTTGGGTTTGGATTACAAACTATTTTGCTTACCAAACAATTAAACAAATAGGTATTAACGACAAAGTTGGAAAGCTAAAACTTATTAGCAAAAAACTCTTTACCACCAATCTTTTAAAATTTGCTCTAATAATTATTATCCCTATTTCTCTTTCACTTATTATTTGGACAAGCTTTGAGGAAGAAAAAAATGCTCCAGTTGATGTTGTTGTTTTGCAACCCAATTTAGAGCCTTATGATGAAACAAAGATGCTTTCCAATAATCAAATAGTCAATCTACTAATTTCTCTTTCTGAACAAAAGGCAGACCAAAACACAAGTTTTATCCTTGCTCCAGAAGGATGTTTGGAAGAAAGAATTTGGGAAGATCAAATACAGGATAACTATAACCTTTCTAAACTAAGCAATTTCATTTCCAAATATCCAAAAGCACAAATGATAGTTGGTTCATTCTCTCGTCGTTTGCAATCGGAAGAAGAAAAAACAGAAGCCTCAAGAAAGATAGAGTTTGCACCTTTGCCATACTACTCAGTTTATAATAGTGCCATTCACATACAGAAAGACAATGAATTTGAAGTATATCACAAAACCAAACTTGTTCCAGGAGTTGAAAGATTACCATTTAAGAAATACATTGGAAAGATTTTGGACTTTGCCATCAAATTAGGAAACCTTCCCGTTGGAACACTTGCTGTTGATGATAACCATAAACTCTTTTCGTCTGAAGACTCCAAAACCAAAGTAACTACACCAATTTGTTATGAATCGGTTTATGGAGAATTTGTTGCAAAAAGAGTTAGAGAAGGAGCAGGATTAATATTTATTATTACCAACGATTCTTGGTGGAGAGACACTCAAGGATACAAACAACACGCTTCCTATGCTTCCCTTAGAGCCATTGAAACAAGACGCCCAATTGCAAGAAGTGCTAATACAGGTACATCTTGTTTTATTTCACCAAAAGGAGAAGTAAGTCAAAAAACTAAATTCTGGACACAAGATGTAATTAAAGCCTCTCTTGTCCCACAAACCAAACTAACATTCTATGTAAAATACGGAGACTACATAGCCCGCATTTGCCTATTCTCCTCAATAGTTATTCTTATTATTGGAATAGTTTATAAAATTAGAAAAAGATATGAAAAGAAGTAGATTAATTATCTTACTTTTATTAATTATTGTTTCTGTTTCTTGCAAAGAAAAGAATAAAGATGGAGTAGCAAAAATTGATTACTACGAAATCAATAATGATTTACTTTATCCAGTCCTTGACACCTTGGTCATTATGGAAGAGAAAGGATATACTAAATTAATTAATTTTAGTTATAAAGATAGTATAAAACAATTATCCTTTGATAGTTATGAAAACACTTATGTTTTCAATCAAAATCATGTAAAGGGTATGTATGGAGTATTTGAATACAAAGGCTTTATATTCTATTTTTACGAGGGTGATATTGATAATATACAAAATTGGCTAAAAAACACAGGAAAGAAAAGAGATATTAAATATCAATATCAAAAAGAGTGGTTTATTGGTGGTTGGTATTGGTATTATTTTAATCTTGAAAAAGATAAATTTGTGCTTACTGAATCCACAAAAGATATTCTTTATAATGAAGATTAAGAAATAGAATATAATGTTCTTATATTACTTCCCATACTGATAATGCCCAATTATCTTAAATTCAAACAGACAATCTTCCAACACCTGCCCCTCTCCAATATTGTGAACTATTAAATACCTCTTTTTATCTAAAGATTTTTTATTAGAAACAATCCCAATATGTGTTATTCCTTTACCCAAATCCCAACAAACAATATTGCCTGGTTTATAATCTTCAGGGTTATTTGTAATACTTTTTACTTTACCATGTCTTGCAAAGAATGTCATTAGATTGGGAACTCGTCTATGATCAATATTTCTATCCGTTGATTTTAATCCCCAGTTCTTTGGATACTTATTAAAATTTGATTTCATATCCTCATGAACCTCCTTTTGCAAATCAATCCCCATTTTCCTATAAGCTCTAATCACAACATCAGTACATACACCCTTATCCGAAGGAACATCACCATTCGGATATGCAATCACAATATATGCTGGATCATAAGCAACTTTTTGTTTTGTAAGAACCAAAGCAGAGTCAGCAAATCTATATTGAAAACTTGTTTGAGAATTAGCAAACCCAAAAGTAAATAATGAAATAAGTATTAGTGTAAATTTCTTTTTCATAACTAAATAGTCAAGTAAAGAACAAAGATACAATTTTTATATTATATTTTATTCAGAATAGTCTTTATTCTGACCTAACAAAGAGTTAGCAAATTAAAACCTTGTTTCAGTAAAATAAAACGAAGAAAGAAAAAATTAAAACAAAGAGTTAGTAAATTAAAACGGCGTTTCAGTAAAATAGAATAAGGGAATTATTTGCATCTATTTTTATTATTGTATTTTTGTACTTTGTTTTATGTAAATTTTAATTTGAAAAGATATGTTTAAGAAGGTTCCACACACTTATGTTATTATTTTTGGATTGATTGTCCTTGCTGCTATTGCTACTTGGTTTGTTCCTGCTGGGGAGTTTTTGAGGGAAAAACAAATTACTGAGAGTGGAAAGGTTATTAATGGGGTTGTTAATGGTAGTTATCATAGAGTTGACCAAGCTCCACAAACTTGGCAGGTTATGTCTGCTTTCTTTAAAGGTTTTCAAAAAGCTCCTGCAATTATTGCCTTCCTTCTTATTTTGGGAGGTGCTTTTTGGATTTTGAATGAAACTAAGGCTATTGATATGGGTGTTCAGTCATTTTTGAATTATAGCAATAGATTGGAAAGGTTTAGGTTTTTGAGATGGATAGGAGTAAATAATCTTATCATTATACTTATTATGGTAATGTTTTCTTCCTTTGGTGCTATATTTGGAATGAGTGAGGAAACCATTGCTTTTGTAATTATCTTTGTTCCTTTGGCAATAAGTATGGGTTATGATTCCATTGTGGGAGTTTGTATGTGCTTTTTAGCTGCTGGTTTGGGTTTTGCTGGTTGCGTTTTGAATCCTTTTACTTTGGGAATTGCTCAAGATATTGCAGGGATAAAGATGTTTAGCGGTATTGAATATAGATTAGTGATGTGGTTTATTATAACTGGATTGGGCATTGCTTATGTTTTGTGGTATGCAAATAAGGTTAAGAAGAACCCAAGCAAGTCAATTATGTTTGAGGAGGATAATTATTGGAGAGAAAACCACGATTCAGCTCAAAAGCTTGAGGCTTCAAAGGCTAACAAAGGCACTTGGCTTTCCTATTTTATTTCTTGTGCAACAATTATAGCTTACTCTTTTTATGTTGGGCTAAATCCTAATTTGTTTAAAGGAGGTTTTTCAACTTATATATTACTTTTAGTTTTAGCCTTAATTTTTATTGCAAGTGGATATAAGATGTTGAAGAAATCTGTTCAGATGTTTTGTTTGTTAATTCTTATTTTCACAATTATTTATCTTGTGGTTGGAGTTATGATTTTTGAATGGGATTTTGTGCATATTGCTGCTCTTTTCTTTACAATGGCAATTGTTACTGGTATGGCTATGGGTAAGGATGCTTCAGATATTTCAAAGCTTTTTATTGCTGGTGCTAAGGATATGTTGAGTGCTGCATTGGTTGTGGGCTTGGCAAGTGGAATTATTGTTATTTTGGAAGATGGAAAGATTATTGACACTTTCCTTAACTCTGTTGCAACCTCAATTAATGGTTCTGGACCAGTTGGTGCATTAAGTCTTATGTATGGTTTCCAATCTATATTAAATGCTATTATAACTTCAGGAACTGCAAAAGCAGCAATGCTTATGCCTATGTTTAGAGAAATAGCTATTATGACAGATATTCCACTTCAATCAGCTGTTACTGCTTTCCATATAGGAGATGGATTTACTAATCTTATTACTCCAACTTCAGGAGTTTTGATTGCTGTTTTGGGTTTGGCTAAAATTCCTTATGCAAAATGGGTTAAATGGTCTTGGAAGTTTATTTTAGCTATGGTTATCTTGGGTTGGATTCTTCTATTGCCAACTGTTCTAATTCCTCTACCAGGATTTTAGAAACGCATAAGAAGATTTAGTCTAATTCCCCATTTCTTTTTCTCTGGTAAGCCTTCTGTGTAGGTTATTCTTCTTATGTATTCCACTCCAATTATGTTAAAGAGATTTTGAAAGCCTGCTCCTACTTCAATGTAAGGCATATCGGTAAAGGTTTTTACATACTCTTTATCAATCATAAACCTATTTTCATCCCTTAATCCTCCATAAGTGGCTTTGAAATTTATTTCTTCTCTTAGTCCCAATTCTCTTATTAGAGGTATGCGATTAAATATTATTCCATTTAAGTTATATATTGCAAAGAGTTGAACATATTTGTCGGAGAAAAATTCCATTGTACTCATTAGGTTAAAAGCTGCTTGATGGTAAATTATACTATTATAAGTTGTGTTAGTAAACAAATAGGGTGAAAGCATCTTTCCCCAAATATATCCACCCTCTGCCCAAAACATCATATAACCAAATGGGTTAAGGTTAAACTTGCGATATGCCTTTACTTTAAGAAGATGAGTATTTTCAAATCCAAGCTCATAGTTAACATTCATTGAGGTGTAGTTACCTGCAAGTTGAACTCTTGTTTGATTTCTCTGAATCCATTTACCATTAAAGACAATATTTAGGTTTAGTCCAACCCTATCATAACGAAATCCTGTTATCTCCTTTCCATACAAATCTGCAAAGTTCCAATCTCCATGAGCCCACACCTCTTGAAGAGTTACGTATGGATTAAAACTTATGCCCTTTCGGGTTTCATACATCCATTGAAGTGTTAGAGCTTTTTGAAATGCAAGCTTATAATCCACAATATCTGTTATGGATAGGGTTATTCGGTCATAGTTGCTGTTGAATAATGTTCTACCTGGAATGAAAGTATTATAGGTATATTTAACTCCAATAAAATGTGCAGGAAATCCATAAGGGTTTTTGGTTAGTGAATTGAAACTATATTTCAAGTCAGCCTCATACTTAAATTTCTTGTCCACTGTTCCATAGGCTATCATCCAATTAGCATACCAGTTACGACTAAGCTTATGATTGGTTTTTCCACTAAAACGATATCTTTCTCCTTCAACCTTATTGAATGAAAATAAATTATCTATTGGTCCAATATCAAAAGGTCCCATTAGTAAATAGCCTCCATAGAATATTTCGGAAAGATATTTTGTTATCCTAAACCAAGTTACTGAATTCAAACTATCAGGCAATTGATAGGTTTTCTTTTCAGTATCTGTTAGAGGAGAAAGCCTATTTTCGTCTGTTAGTTCAAAATCAATCAATTCTTTGTCCTTCTTTAGTTCGTAAGGTTCAAAAATAGGTTGCGAATAGGTGTTTATGCTATATCCATAAGCTTTGAGGGTATAGAAATTAATTTTTGCATAGATTGCATCCTCAACAATATAGGTTATCTGTTCCTTCTTGCCATTTATCTCCAAAGAATCGGTCTTATAGGTTTGAATAAAGTCAATCTTGTCTACGAAATTAATATTTGATTTTTCTGGGATTGATAGCTTTGCACTTATTAACTCATAGTTTGTATCGTTAGTTATGTAGAGATAACCCATGAACCCAATATCATAAAGGTTTCGTGGAATAAAGGACAGTTGAATGCACTCCCTTTCATTAACTAATAGGGTGTCTTCAATAAAAAACTTATAGAAGGTTGGTGCCAAACGATTGATTGGACTCATAATCTGATGCCCCAAAACATCAACATAGGTTTGATAAAGGTCTATCTTTTGGAATATGCTTGAACGCAATTGTTTTGCATCATCTTCAGTAACTTGGTCTGTTAGATTGACGTGTTTTACTGCAAGACGTTGTTGGTCTAATCTCTTGCCTTCCTTGCAAAATACTTTTGAAAGCTCTTCAAAGAAATAAAGAGGGAGATAATTCTTGCTGTCATAATAGGTTGGGTCTAAGGATTGCATTAGATTTACAACTGGACGAAGACGCATTTTGTTAAGAAGAGTATCGTTGGTTGGGTCAAGGGCTATCAAGGATTTATTGTAGGAAGAGTATTGCAAAGGACAGTAGTTCAATATGGAATTCTTATCCCTATTGTCAACAACCTTCTCAATTAAATCAACAGCTGGATTATTCTTATTGGTGTATTTCTCTCTTTTGGCAGTTATGACAACTTCTTTTATTTGCGAAGCATGCGGTTTTAGAGAAATCTTAATGCTTTTTCTAACCAAACGAATAGAAATTACTGTCGGTTTATAGGAAATATGGGATATTCTAATGGAGTCAATGTTTTGTGGAAGAGTTATTTCAAAACGTCCTTGATCGTCGCTTGTAACTCCTTGAGCGAATCCATCTATTGAATAGCTAATAGTTGCTCGAAAAATTCCTTCTTTGTTTTCTGCATCCACAACCTGTCCTTTTAAGGTTTTGGTTTGAGCAAAAGAATGCAAACAAAGGAAAAGAAAAGAAATGAAAAACGTTATTTTGAGCAATTTAAAAGTTCTCATAAGCATAATTATTAGCAAAAATAGTCAATTTGTTTATTCAAAAATTATTTTATCAATATTATTTTTCTTCTAACATCAAATTTCATTCCAAACTCTAAAGCATAAAATTTCTTTTTTCTTTATGTTCAAAAAAATAATCAAGACATCAAAATAATTTAATCAGGATAAAATATTATTAAACAAAGAGATAATTAATTTTTATAAGGAATAAATTTCGTAAGGTGGCACGATACATATAGTAAGGTGGCACCTTACTGTATGTATGGTGGCATGTTACTGAAGTAAGGTGGCACCTTACAGAATTTTTACTTGATTTAATTTCGTCTAAACAAGGAAAAAGTAAATTAAAACAAGGTATAATGAAATTTTTATAGCATAATTTTAAATAGAGATAGGCATTTAATCTCTTTTTATTTTGTACAATTGTCTTTTTTACAACATTATTTGTAATTTTGTAGATTATTCTTGAAATAGACTTTTTAGATGAAGAGAATTTTAGTTATTTACACTGGTGGCACAATTGGGATGGTCAAGGACAAAAAAACCGGCACTTTACTCCCATTTGATATGTCAAAAATTTATGAGGCACTACCTGTTTTGAGAGAGTTTAATTGCGAATTGGATTCATACAGATTTGACCCCATTATTGATTCTTCTAACATGAAACCAGACTATTGGATTGGGCTTGTTAATGTTATTGAATCAAATTATGAGAAATACGATAGCTTTATTGTTTTGCACGGAACTGACACAATGAGCTATACTGCTTCTGCTTTAAGCTTTATGTTGGAAAACCTTGCAAAGCCGGTTATTCTTACTGGTTCTCAATTACCTTTAGGTATGATTAGAACAGATGGAAGGGAGAATATTATTGGAGCTGTAGAAATTGCATCAAATGAAAATCTTTCTATTCCTGAGGTTTGCATATTCTTTGAAGATAGATTATATAGAGGGAATAGAACAACAAAAATCAATGCAGAATATTTTGAAGCATTCTATTCAGGCAACTATCCTTCTCTTGCCAAAGTGGGAATTAATATAACCTATAAACAACATCTATTTCTTCAAAAGCCAACTCAATCTTTCAAAACATATAAGAAACTTGACGATAACATAATTCTAATTAAGCTATTTCCTGGAATAAAGGAGAGCTATTTAAGAACAATTCTATCTATTGAAGGTTTAAAAGGAGTTGTTTTGGAAACCTATGGCTCAGGCAATGCACCAACGGAAGAATGGTTTATTGATGCGTTGAAAACAGCAATTGAAAAAGGAATAATCATTTACAACGTAACTCAATGTAAGGCTGGCTCTGTTGCAATGGGACATTACGAAACATCGGCTCATTTGGCTGAAATTGGAGTTATAAGCGGGCATGACATTACAACAGAATCGGCAATTGCAAAGCTAATGTTCTTGCTTGGGAACTTCAAAGACAAAAGCCAAATTATTGAAATGCTAAATTCTCCTTTAAGAGGCGAGCTATCAATTTAAAATACTATTTATGGACTATAAAAAGATCTTTAACAAGTACGATGGTTTGAACATCTTGATTATTGGTGATGTTATGATTGACTCATATATGTGGGGAAAGGTTGATAGGATTTCTCCTGAAGCACCTGTTCCTGTTGCAACAATAGTTAAGACTGAAGATAGGTTGGGAGGAGCAGCTAATGTTGCTTTAAACATAAGGGCAATGGGTGCTAATCCAATTCTTTGTTCTGTTGTAGGGCATGATACAAAAGCAAAGAACATTCTTTCATTAATGAAAAAACTAAACATTACTAAAGAAGGTATTTTGCTTTCAAAGGAAAGAGAGACAACAGTAAAGACAAGGATTTTGGGGAATAAAATTCAAATGCTTAGGGTTGACCAAGAAATCACTGCCCCACTTTCGGAAAATGATGAAAAGGAGTTTATTGGTTCAATTTTTAAAATTATTAATTCGACTAAGATTGATTCCATTATTTTTCAAGATTATGATAAGGGTGTAATTACTCAAAATGTTATATCGGAAGTTGTTAAACTTGCAAACAAGAAAGAGATTCCTACTGCAGTTGATCCAAAGAAAAAGAATTTCCTTTCATACAAAAATGTTACGCTTTTCAAACCAAATCTTAAGGAACTAAAAGAAGGACTAAAGATTGAGTTTGATCTTCCTTCAATGAATAATTTGATAGATGCCTCAAATCTATTACATCATAGAATAAAATCTCGAATGATTTTTATAACTCTTAGCGAAAATGGAGTTTTTATTGCTGACTACGGCTTAAAGCAAAACAATATGGTTATAATACCTGCACACAAAAGGTCTATTTCCGATGTTTCGGGAGCTGGCGATACAGTTATTAGTGTTGCTTCTCTATGTTTGGCTCTAAAGCTTCCATTCAAAACAGTTGCAGAAATTTCTAATCTTGCTGGAGGTTTGGTTTGCGAACAAGTTGGGGTTGTGCCTATTAATAAACAATTGCTTTTAAGCGAGGTGTGCAATAAACTATAAATAAAAATCGTAATTATAAATAAAAAAGATTATGAAGAATTTTATGTATTATAATCCTACCAGAATATTTTTTGGTAAAGATACGATTAAGAAATTAGATAAATTAGTTCCTCAAGATAGTAGAGTTTTAATTACTTATGGAGGAGGAAGTATTAAAAGAAATGGAGTTTATGACCAAGTTATTCAAGCCTTAGGAAATAGAAAAGTGTTTGAATTTGGAGCAATTGAACCCAACCCTCACTACGAAACATGCTTGAAATGTGTTGATTTCATAAAGGAAAGTAAAATTGATTTTGTTCTTGCAGTTGGAGGAGGAAGCGTTATTGATGCAACCAAGTTTATTGTTGCAGCTTCTCTCTTTGAAGGAGAAGACAAGTGGGAAATTTTAAAGACCGGAGGAACAAATGTTTCTAAAGCAATGCCATTTGGTGCTGTCTTAACCTTGCCAGCTACAGCTTCGGAAATGAATAATGGTGCTGTAATTACTAAGAAAGAAACTTTGGAAAAAATATCTTTTCATAGTGAACATTGTTTCCCTAAATTCTCAATCTTAGACCCTCAAACAACCTTCACATTACCTGAAAGACAGATTGCTAACGGAATTGCAGATACTTTTGTTCATGTTATGGAACAATATTTAACCTATCCTGTAAGAAATCAAATTTCCGATCGTTTTGCTGAAAGTATTATTATTACACTAATTGAAGAGGCTCCAAAGGTTTTTGCTAACCCAATGGACTATGATGTTAGAGCAAATCTAATGTGGGCAGCAACTATGGGTTTAAATGGTTGGATTGCTTGCGGAGCAGTTCAAGATTGGGCAACACATATGATTGGTCACGAACTAACAGCATTTCACGACATAGATCATGGAACAACTCTTTCAATTATACTTCCAGGTGTTATGAAAGTTATGAGAGACGAAAAGGGAGAAAAAATTCTTCAGTTTGGGGAAAGAGTATTTGAAATTAGTGAAGGGACTAAAGAAGAAAGGATTGATAAGACAATTAAGGCTACTATAGATTTCTTTGATTCAATACATATCCCTACTCGCTTGAGTCATGTTGGACTGAATGAAACTTGTATTGAGCCAATTGTTCAAAGAATAAAGGAAAGAAATTGGTCTTTAGGTGAGAATGGTACAATTAATTACGAAAAAGTTCGTTTGATTCTATTAGATAGATTATAGAATTTAAAAAAGATGAGGAAGCCAATCTTATTATTATTATCGCTTTTATTTACTTTAAGCCTTTTGGCTCAAACTCGACCACCCAATCTTCCTCACTACGATGAAAAGACAATTCACTTTGGTTTTCTTTTAGGCTATAATCAATTCTCTTCTCTTTTAAAGGTTAAGGAACCATTACCTCAACCAGATAAGGTTGTTGGAATGAATATTGATTCTCAACATGGGTTTCAGGTTGGAGTGATTAGTGATCTAAAAATCTTTGAGTATCTTCGTATTAGATTAATTCCTACAATCTCTTTTGGAGAAAGAAAGTTTAATTTTAACACTATTGATGCTGCTGGAAATATCAAAACTGAGTCAACAAACATTGAAGCAATTTATTTAGAAACGCCATTAGAATTCAAAATACAATCAAAAAGATGGAGAGATTTCCGCCCTTATGTGATTGCTGGAGGGAAACATGCATACGACTTGGCTTCGTTGAAAAAGAAGAAAATCTCTGAAGAAGATATGCTACTAAGAGTTAATAATAACGATTGGATGTACACTCTTGGAGCTGGTTTTGACTTCTATTTACAGTATTTTAAGTTTGGAATTGAACTAAAATCTTCATTTAGCATCAATAATATGCATATTGCCGAAGAGCAAAAACCATTTTCAAACATTATTGATAAGTACAAAACAAGAATATTCTACATCACCCTAACATTTGAATAGTAGTTCAAATAACTCCCCTAATTTTTCCTTAGAAACAAAATAAAACAATGATAAAAGAAATAGAAATTAACCTATTGCCTGAAGATTTGGTAAGCCAAGAGGTTATAAAAAGAGCAATTGCTAAGAAAACAGGTATAAAGTTAATTGATATTCTTAGCTGTGAGGTTATTAAAAGGAGTATTGACGCAAGAAAGAAACCAATATCATATAGAGTAAAGCTTAGCCTTAATCTTCAAGATAAAAAAGAAAAGCTTGAGGAGGTAAGAGATGAGAATAATTCTCTTCCAACAAAAGACATAAGCCCTAAAAAGAGAGAATATAAAGATGTTCACAACTCAAAACCAGTAATTGTTATTGGTGCTGGTCCTGCAGGATTGTTTGCAAGTTTGAAGCTTATTGAAAAAGGATTAAAGCCTATAATTATTGAAAGGGGACAGTCTGTTAGTGAAAGGAAAATTGATATTGCACAAATTGTTCGTCAAAGGGAAATCAATTCAGAATCAAATTGGTGTTTTGGGGAAGGGGGTGCAGGAACTTTTTCTGATGGTAAGCTTTACACTCGTTCCAATAAGAGAGGAAATATTGATGAAGTTTTGAATATTTTCATTGAACATGGAGCAGCCAAGGATATTAAAGTTGAAGCACATGCACACATAGGAACAGATAAGCTTTCATCTATAATTAAAAATATTCGCAAAACCATTGAAGAATTTGGTGGAGAATATCATTTCAATACAAAAGTTGTTGATTTCATTCTTAAAGACGATAGAATTAAGGGAGTAATAACTCAAAATGGAGACAAAATTGAAGCAGATAATGTAATTCTTGCAACAGGACATAGTGCAAGGGATATTTATTATTTGTTTGATGAAAAGAAATGGGCACTTGAAGCAAAGCCATTTGCAATGGGAGTTAGAATTGAACATCCTCAAGAACTGATTAATCAAATTCAATATCACTCTTCCAAATATTCAAAACTACTTCCTCCTGCATCCTATTCTTTAGCATATAACAACAATGGAAGAGGGGTTTTCTCTTTCTGCATGTGTCCAGGAGGAATGATAATACCAGCCTCAACATCTAATGGAGAATTGGTTGTTAATGGAATGTCCAACTCTTTAAGAAGCTCACCATTTGCCAATTCGGGAATTGTTGTAAGTGTTAATGAGGAAGACGCAAAGGAATTTAGCAAATATGGAGCTTTATCACTTTTGAAACTTCAAGAGGATGCTGAAAAGAAAATGTTTGAAGCAGCAGAAAAAAGCATTGCAGCACCAGCACAACGTTTAACTGATTTTCTTAAAAGCACTCCTTCTTCAGCACTAAGTCCAACATCCTATTTATGTGGAGTTGTTCCAACTAATCTTAATAAGGTTTTGCCTAAGTTTATTTCCTCATCACTCCATAATGCATTCAACGATTTTGGAAGAAAGATGAAAGGTTTTATAACCCATGAAGCTAATCTAATTGGTTTAGAATCTCGTACCTCATCTCCCGTTCGCATTCCAAGAGATAAGGAAACCCTCCAACATATTCAAATCTCTGGTCTTTATCCTTGTGGAGAAGGAGCAGGATTAGCTGGAGGGATAACTTCAAGTGCTATTGATGGGATAAATATTGCTAATAAAATATCTGAAAAAAGCAATCTTTAGTCAGCAATCAATTTTTTGTATCTTGGTCTTTTTGGTGTAATATCGCCTAAACGTTTCTTTCGGTTTTCTTCATATTCTGAATAAGAGCCTTCAAAGAAATACACTTCAGAATCACCTTCAAAGGCAAGAATATGAGTTGCAATTCTATCTAAGAACCATCTATCGTGAGAAATAACAACAGCACAGCCTGCAAAGTTTTCTAAACCTTCTTCAAGTGCACGAAGTGTGTTGATGTCAATATCGTTGGTTGGCTCATCAAGTAGCAAAACATTAGCTTCAGATTTAAGTGTTAGAGCTAAGTGCAAACGATTTCTTTCTCCTCCAGATAGTATTCCTGTTTTCTTGCTTTGGTCTGTACCTGAAAAGTTGAAACGAGATACATAGGCTCTTGAATTGATTAGTCTTCCGCCCATTTGAATCTGTTCATTGCCTTCTGAAATAACTTCCCAAACTGTTTTCTCTGGGTCAATTTCACTATGTTGCTGGTCAACATAACCTACCTTAACTGATTCTCCAACATCAAATGTTCCATTGTCTGGTTTTTGGATACCCATAATCATTCTAAAGAGTGTTGTTTTACCTGCTCCATTTGGTCCAATGACTCCAACAATACCTGCTGGAGGAAGAGAAAATGTTAGGTTTTCAAAAAGAAGTCTTTCTCCAAAAGCTTTGCTAACTCCATTGGCTTCAATAACCTTTGTTCCCAAACGAGGACCGTTAGGAATAAAGATTTCCAAACGTTCTTCTTTTTCTTTAGTATCTTGTGAAAGCATTTGTTCGTAAGCACTCAAACGAGCTTTTCCTTTAGCTTGTCTAGCCTTAGGACTCATTCTAACCCATTCCAACTCTCTTTCAAGAGTTTTCTTTCTCTTGCTTTCGGTCTTTTGCTCCATCTCCATTCTCTTGGTTTTTTGGTCAAGCCATGAAGAATAGTTACCCTCCCATGGTATTCCTTCTCCTCTGTCAAGTTCCAAAATCCATCCTGCAACATTATCTAAGAAATATCTATCGTGGGTTACTGCAATAACTGTTCCTTTATATTGATGAAGGTGTTGTTCTAACCAATCAATTGATTCGGCATCAAGGTGGTTGGTTGGCTCATCTAAAAGTAGTATGTCTGGTTCTTGAAGCAATAGTCTGCAAAGTGCAACTCTTCTTCTTTCTCCTCCTGAAAGTGTGCCTACAATTGCATCTTCTTCTGGACAACGCAAAGCATCCATTGCTCTTTCAAGTTTGTTATCAAGATTCCAAGCATCGTGTTGCTCCATAAGTTCCATAACCTCTCCTTGACGTTCCATTAGTTTGGTCATCTCATCATCGCTCATTGGCTCAGAGAATTTCAAATTAATCTCATCATATTCTTTAATTATGTCGGCTACTTCCTTTACGCCTTCCATAACTACTTCCTTTACAGTTTTTCCATCATCCAACTTTGGCTCTTGCTCCAAATATCCAACACTATATCCTGGAGAGAAATGCACCTCTCCTTGATGCGAAGGGTCTAAGCCAGCAATTATCTTTAAAAGGGTTGATTTCCCTGAACCGTTTAAACCAATTATCCCTATCTTTGCACCATAGTAGAAAGAAAGGTAAATATCCTTTAGTACCTGCTTGCTTGGTGGATAGAGCTTACCCACCCCAACCATAGAAAAAATAATCTTCTTATCGTCTAATGCCATAATCTATTTTCTTATTAATTATTTAGTTTAATATCCTTAATGTTTAACTGAATTGACGTCCTTCCATTCCATTGATTTTCGTCTATTTGATATGCAATATCGAACGCCCCTCCATTTTTAATTTTGTTGTAATAGTCGCTTAGTCCAAAGCCTATGCAGGAAAAAGGTAGATGGCGAATGTCTAAATGAATTGCAGAGAAATTTAAGTGTTTTTGTCCAACAGGACGCACTTGACCTGTATCTACAACTCGTTTTGAAAGAAATACTGGAGTGTTGTTTTCTTGTCCAAAGGGTGCAAATTGTTTAATAATCCTATATAGCTTTGGAGTAATATCACTTAAGTTAATTTCTTGGTCTATTTCAATTTCTGGAACAGATTGTTCTTCTGTCATATCCTGCTCTACTTTTTCTTTAAACAGACGTATAAACTCACTAAGGTTTTCTTCCTTAATGGATAGTCCTGCAGCAAATTTATGTCCTCCAAAATGTTCTAAAAGAAAAGAACAAGACTCAATTGCATTGTATATATCAAAGTCTTTAACTGAACGAGCCGAGCCTGTTATTAATCCGTTACTCTTTGTGAAGACAATGGTTGGTTTATAGTATTTTTCAATAAGACGTGAGGCAACAATTCCAATAACTCCCTTACTCCAATCCTCTTGAAAAACTACATTAGCCTTGCTACTCAAAAGGTCGGGAGAGTTTTCAAGCATAGAAATGGCTTGTTGAGTTGCTTCAATATCCAATTTCCTACGTTCATCATTTGTTTCATTAATCTTTTCAGCAATTGTTTGAGCATCTTCCAACTTATCACAAATTAGAAGCTCAACAGAGTTTCTTCCCGATTCAATTCTTCCAGCAGCATTAATTCTAGGACCAATCAAAAAAACTAAATCAATAATGCTTAGCTCACGATTAAAATAAAACTTTCTATCCTCTTCATTAGAAACTCTAACAACATTGCTAAACTTAAGAATGGCTTCAATTCCTGCACGAGGCTGTCTATTGATAATTTTTAAACCATAATAAGCCAAAATTCTGTTCTCTCCAGTTATTGGAACAACATCAGCAGCAATGGAAATGGCAACAAGGTCTAAATAAGGAAGGAGTTTTTCAAAAGGTTGATTTCTCTTAATATTAATTGCCTGAATAAGCTTAAAACCAACACCACAACCAGAAAGCTCCTTGTAGGGATAATTGGAATCTTTAACCTTAGGATTTAATATTGCACAAGCCTTAGGCAATTCGTCTCCAGGTAGATGATGGTCACAAATAATAAAATCAATTTCTTTCTCGCTTGCATAAGTAATTTGCTCAATAGCCTTAATTCCACAATCCAATGCAATAACCAACTTATAACCATTCTCATAAGCCCAATCTATAGACTTATAGGAAATTCCATAGCCTTCAATATATCTATCAGGAATGTAAAAATCCACTTCTGAATAGAACTGTTTCAAATATGAATAGACCAATGCAACTGCAGAAGTACCATCAACATCATAATCACCATAAATTAAAATCTTCTCTCCAGCCTTTATGGCAACCATAATTCTAACCAAAGCATCCTCCATGTCCTTAAGAAGGAAAGGGTCGTGTAAATCCTTGAGATTAGGTCTAAAAAACTTCTTAGCCTCCTCATAACTCTTAATCCCCCTTTGCACAAGAAGATTTGCAATAATATCATAAGCCCTATAATCTTCCTCTCTCAAACATGTAGAATCTACTCTCAAATCACGTGCAAGTTGCTCAACCAAAGCCCTATCCCCATTTTTCTTTACCACCCAACGTTTATCCATAATATCCAAAATTTTCAAAACAAATAATCTACAAAGATATAAAAATAAATTTACTTCAAGAAAAAGAGAGGTTGAGAGATGTAAAGTGAAAAACATATTGTTTATTGGAAAAAACATCAAGTATAATTGAAAATATCTCCCTTATATTTTTATTTATCTCCCTTATATTTCCAAATATGTCCTTTATATTTTTGTATATGTACCTTATATTTTTCATTATCATGTTTTGGAGGTTAAATTTAAAGTAAAATGCAAATGTTTTAATTTCGTGCTTATCTTTGCAAAAAGTTTTTAAAAGGTTTATTATGACAAAGCTTAGTGTTAATATTAATAAGGTGGCAACTATAAGAAATGCAAGGGGAGGCAATAATCCAGATTTGATTAAGGTTGCTATGGATTGTGAACGTTTTGGGGCGGAGGGCATAACTGTGCATCCTCGTCCAGACGAAAGGCATATTCGTTATTCAGACGTTAGAAACTTAAAGCCTATTTTAACTACAGAGTTTAATATTGAGGGTAATCCTACTGATGATTTTATTCGATTGGTGGAGGAAATTAAGCCCGCTCAGGTTACTCTTGTTCCTGATGCTCACAATGTTTTAACCTCTAATGCTGGTTGGAATACTATTAAAAATAAAGAATTTCTTTCTTCAGTTGTTGAAAGACTTAAGTCTTTTAGTAGGGTATCCATTTTTGTTGACCCTGAGGAAGAAATGGTTGCTGGGGCAAAGGCTTGTGGAGCTGACCGTGTTGAGCTTTATACTGAGAGTTATGCAAGAGGCTATTTAATTGACAGGCAAAAAGCTATTGAGCCATTTATTAAGGCTGCCAATGAAGCAAAACATCAAAACTTAGGTCTTAATGCTGGACATGATTTGGATTTGGACAACTTGGAGTTTTTCAAAAATAATATTCCTAATCTTTTGGAGGTTTCCATTGGTCATGCTTTAATTTGCGATGCTCTGTATTACGGCTTGCAAAACACAATTCAAATGTACAAACGTTGTTTAAAATAAAAATTCACTTTTAATTAAATTATAATGGAGCATATTGAACTTCTTTCTCCTGCCAAAAACCTTGAGATTGGCATTGCAGCAATTGACTCTGGAGCTGATGCTGTTTATATTGGTGCCGATAGTTTTGGAGCAAGAGTTCAAGCAGGAAATAGCTTGGAGGATATTGCCTCTTTAGTTTCTTATGCTCATTTATTTAATGCAAAGGTATATGTTACCATAAATACTATTCTTTTTGACAATGAGTTAGAAAAAGCTGAGGATTTAATTAAAAAGCTCTACGAAATTGAAGTTGATGCAATAATTATTCAAGACTATGGTATTTTGGAAATAAGCCTTCCTCCAATACATATTCATTCAAGCACTCAAATGCATAATATTTCTAAGGAAAGGATTAAGTTCCTTAGTGATGTTGGTTTCAAGAGAGTTGTTTTGGCAAGAGAGCTTTCCATTGAGCAGATTAGAGAAATTCACAGCTTTGTTCCTGATATTGAATTAGAATTTTTTGTTCATGGAGCTTTATGTAATGGACTTAGTGGTCAGTGCTATTTGAGCTATGAGATAACCAAACGTTCTGGCAATCGTGGGGAGTGTTCTCAAGCATGCAGAAGCAAGTACGACTTAGTTAACTCTCAAGGAAAGATTTTGATTAAAGACAAGCACCTCCTTTCTACAAAAGATTTTAATGCATCATCACATATTCCAGAAATGATTGAGGCTGGAATTAGGAGCTTTAAAATTGAGGGGAGATTGAAAGAGATGGACTATGCTAAGAATGTTACAGCCTACTATTCAAGAGAGATTGATAAGTATATTTCTACTGGAAACAATAAAGAAAAATATTGCAGAAGCTCAATAGGTAAAACTGAAATTGGATTTGAGCCTGATGTTGAAAGAAGTTTTAATCGTGGATTTACAAGTTTTAATCTTCACGGCAAAAAAGATATTATTGGTAATTTAGATTCTGCAAAATCAATTGGGAAGTATTTAGGTAAAGTAAGCGATTTGAATAAGTCAGGAAGAGGAAAATTCTATTTTCAAGTTGACACCAAAGAAAGAATTTCAAATGGAGATGGTCTATGTTATATTAACATGGAAGGTAATATTGAAGGTTTTTTGGTTAATGGAGTTGAAGAAAACCCTTCTCAAGGCTTGGTTATGATATATCCAAACAAGAAACCAGACATTAGACTTCTAACAAAGATTTATCGCAACTTAGACACTCAGTTTACTAAACAAGTTCTAACTGACAAAACCAAAAGAAGAATAGGAGTAGATATTATTCTTAAAGAAACCTCTCAAGGATTTTCTCTACAAGCCATTGATGAACAAGGATTAAATGTTCAAGAAAAGATTATTATTGAAAAGCAGATTGCACATAAAGTTCAAGACTATGATAAAAATCTTTTGAAGCAGATTGATAAGCTTGGAGATAGTATTTTCTATTTAAGAAGTTTTGAAAATAAATGTTCTGATAATTTTTTCTTTGCCTCTTCCCTACTTAATCAACATAGAAGAAATCTTATTGAAAAACTTTACGAGTTAAGACAAAAAGCATATAAGCCAACAAGAAAAGAGTTTGAAAAGAATGATGTTCCCTATCCTCAAAAAACACTTGACTTTAGAGCAAATGTCGTGAATGAGAAAGCAAGGCAGTTCTATTTAAGGCATAAGGTTGAGAGGGTTGAGTGTGGTTTGGAGAAAGATATGGGTGTAGGAAAAGAGAATGATTTTAATGAGGTTAATCTTATGCGAACAAAAAACTGTATTCGTTATGCCTTAGGGCAGTGTTTGATTAGGGATAGGATTAGTGAGGATTTTAATCAAGAGTTGTTTTTGAGGGACAATAATAGGACGTATAGGCTTAATTTTGATTGTGAGAACTGTTTTATGGACCTTATCTTATTAGATTAGGTCGTTTGCTTGTTTTTTTAATTGGTTTTATCTCTAAGACTTTATTTGTCCATATTAAATTTAATTCCTAACTTTGCAACTCTATTTATTTTATGCAAATTTTATATTAACTAAAAGCAAAAATCTATGAAACTAATACAGTTTGCCTCCATCACCAAAAAGATAGCTCTTGCAGCCTTTGGGTTGTTTTTGCTCTTGTTCTTGCCGGTGCATTTGGGAATTAACCTTTGTCTTTTGAGAGATGATGGTGGAGAGTGGTATAGAAATGCAAGTCATTTCATGGGAACAAACTACATTGTGAAAGTGTTTGAAATTGTACTTTTGGCAAGTGTGCTTCTGCATATTTGTCTTGCCATCTATCTTACAATTGAAAACTGGTTGGCTCGTCCGGTTCGCTACAAAGTAAGGACTAAGACCAAGACTCCTTTTATGTCGCGTTATATGATTTGGACAGGAGGTATTGTGGCTTGTTTTTTGGTTTTGCATTTTATCAATTTCTATTTTGTTAAGTTAGACTTGGTTGAGGGAAAGTATTCTGCAAGCATTGAGCAGGTTGATAAGCTATTCCAACAAAAGGCAATGAAGCTCCAGCAAGGTGAGCTAAACGAAAAGGAGCAGGCTGCTCTTATGGCACAATATCAGGCAATAAGCCAGATTTCTCCTGAGAAAATGGATAAGAGTCAGAAGAATATGGTGAATTTGACCAAAGAGGAAGTGATTCAATATTGTGGTGAGGACTTTAAGCATGTTGAACCTGATTTCTACACTATGAGTAAGGACTTGTTTGCCAACAAAACCTATTCATTGATATATTTAGTGGTTTTTGTTGTTTTGGGGTTCCATCTCTATCATGCCATCAATTCTTTGGCTCAAACCTTGGGGCTAAGTCATAGGAAGTATTCTCCAATAATTGATTGGGTTTCTATTTTCTATGCTGTTTTGGTTCCTCTTGGTTTTGCCATAATTCCTCTTTGGTTTATGTTTATGAATTAGGGGCGAAAAGGGTTGAATGAATTTATTAATAAAATAATATACAAGGATATGAATACACTTGATTCCAAAATACCAGAAGGTCAGCTATCGGAAAAGTGGACAAAATATAAAGCAAGTCAAAAATTAGTTAACCCAGCAAACAAAAGAAAACTTGATGTTATTGTTGTGGGTACTGGTTTGGCTGGTTCATCTGCAGCAGCTTCATTGGGAGCTTTGGGCTTTAATGTTAAAATATTCTGCATTTCCGATTCTCCTCGTAGAGCTCACTCAATTGCAGCTCAAGGAGGAATAAATGCAGCTAAGAACTATCAAAACGACGGAGATAGCGTTGATAGACTTTTCTACGATACAATTAAAGGAGGAGACTATAGAGCAAGAGAAGCAAATGTTTATCGTTTGGCAGAGGTTTCAAATAGTATAATTGACCAATGTGTTGCTCAAGGAGTTCCTTTTGCAAGAGATTATTCAGGAATGTTGGATAACCGTTCCTTTGGAGGAGCACAAGTTAGTAGGACATTCTACGCTAAGGGCCAAACAGGACAACAACTTCTTCTTGGTGCCTATTCTGCACTTTCAAAAGAGATTAAGGCAGGCACTGTTGAGATGTATGAGAGAAGAGAGATGATGGATTTGGTTGTAGTTGATGGAAGGGCAAGAGGAATTATTACAAGAAATCTTCAAAATGGAGAAATTGAACGTTGGGGAGCACATGCAGTAGTTATTGCAACAGGAGGATATGGGAATGTTTATTTCCTTTCTACCAATGCTATGAATTGTAATGGTTCGGCTGCTGTTCAGTGCTATCATAAGGGGGCTTTCTTTGCTAATCCTTGCTTTGTGCAAATACATCCAACATGTATTCCTGTTAAGGGAGACTATCAATCAAAGCTTACCCTAATGTCGGAATCTTTGAGAAATGACGGAAGAATTTGGGTTCCAAAGAAGATTGAGGATGCTGTTGCAATAAGGGAAGGAAAACTTAAACCTACAGAAATTACCGAAGAGGATAGGGACTACTACTTAGAAAGACGCTATCCTGCTTTTGGAAATCTTGTTCCGAGAGATATTGCTTCACGTGCTGCTAAGGAGAGATGCGATGCTGGATATGGTGTAGCTCCAAGCGGATACGGAGTTTACTTAGATTTCAAAACAGCCATTGAGCGTTTGGGAAGAGATAAGGTTGAGGCACGTTATGGAAATCTATTCCAGATGTATGAGAAGATTGTTGATGTTGATCCTTACGAAAACCCAATGATGATTTATCCTGCTGTTCACTATACTATGGGAGGTTTGTGGGTAGATTATGAGCTTCAAACAACAATTCCAGGACTTTTTGCAACAGGAGAAGCCAATTTCTCCGACCATGGAGCCAATCGTTTGGGAGCTTCTGCACTTATGCAAGGATTAGCAGATGGTTATTTCGTTCTTCCATACACAATGCAAAACTATCTTTCTGACCAAATATATGAATCTAAGGTTTCAACCGAAACAGAAGAATTTGTTGTTGCAGAAAAATCTGTTAAAGAAAAGCTTGAAAAGATAATGGCGATTAAGGGAGAAAAGACGGTTGACACATTACAAAGAGAACTTGGACACATTATGTGGGAATATGTAGGAATGGGTAGAAATGCACAAAACCTACAAAAAGCTATTCCAATGCTTGAGGATTTGAAAAAGGAATTTTGGTCAAATGTTAGAGTTACTGGAGATTTAACTTCCTTGAATCCTGAGCTTGAAAAGGCAGTACGTTTGGCTGACCACATTGAGCTTTCGCAAATTATTGCTAAGGATGCTCTTCAAAGAGAGGAAAGTTGTGGTGGGCACTATAGAGAAGAGTTTGTTACCGAAGAGGGAGAAGCTAAGAGAAATGACCAAGACTTTATGTTTGTTGGAGTTTGGGAATATAAAGGAAAAGACCAAGAGCCAGTTATGCATAAAGAAGATTTAAAATACGAATTTATTAACGTTCAACAAAGAAATTACAAGTAAGATGGATTTTACATTAAAAATATGGCGTCAAGAAAATAGAAAAGCTAAAGGACGTTTTGAAACATATAAAATAAGTAACATTTCTCCAGATTGTTCTTTCTTGGAAATGTTAGATATATTGAATGAGAGTCTTGTTGATAAGCTTTCGCACCCTATTTGTTTTGACCACGATTGCAGGGAAGGAATATGTGGAATGTGTGGTTTATATATTAACGGACATCCTCACGGACCAGACTCTGCAGTAACAACTTGTCAGTTACATATGCGTAAGTTTAGTGATGGAGAAACAATAACAATTGAGCCTTGGAGAGCTAAACCTTTCCCAATTATTAGAGACTTGATTGTTGATAGAACTGCTTTGGATAAAATTATTCAAGAAGGAGGATATGTTTCTGCAACCACTGGAGGAGTACCTGATGGAAATGCAATTCTAATTTCAAAACATAAGGCAGACGAAGCTATGGATTCTGCTTCTTGTATAGGTTGTGGAGCTTGTGTTGCTGCTTGTAAGAATGCTTCAGCAATGCTATTTGTTTCTGCTAAGGTTTCTCAATTGGCACTATTGCCACAAGGAAAGCCTGAGGCAGCAATTAGAGTTCAGAATATGGTTGCTAAAATGGACGATTTGGGATTTGGAAACTGCACCAACACTTATGCTTGTGAAGCAGAATGTCCAAAACAAATTAAAAGATCAAATATTGCAAGAATGAACAGAGAGTTTATTTGTGCAAAAGTTGCCTCAGAAGAATCAACAAAAAGATAACACAAAATAAATAGAATTTTACCTCCTTTGTTTCTACAGAGGAGGTTTTTTTTATTCAAAAGAGATTTTTTTCAAAAAATATTTGGAAAAACAGATTTTATTTCATTACTTTGCCAAAATATTTAATTGAGACAAGGTTATGAAGAAATTTTTAAGCTATTTCCCTGCCTGGTTAATAATTCCGCTTTTCGTTATTGGAGGGCTTATTGCAGGGCTTTCTTCCTATGCTGTCTATATGTCGAGGTTCCATTCCTATCTATCTGATGATCCAGAAACATGTATTAACTGCCATATAATGGCTCCCTACTACGATACTTGGTCTCATAGTTCACATAGAAATTATGCCAATTGCAACGATTGTCATGTGCCTCACAACAATATTTTCAATAAATACTTTTTTAAAGCTAAAGATGGCTCATATCATTCTGCTGTATTTACTTTTCATGCAGAACCTCAAGTTATTCGTCCAAGAAATGCAAGTTATAATGTTATAATGGATAATTGTATTCGTTGTCATGAGCATTTGAATACAGCATTGGTAAATACTGGAATGTTTAGTTATAACGACACAAAAAAAGGAATGGCTAAAGCTTGCTGGGATTGCCATACAAATGTTCCTCATACAAAAATTAGTAATATATCTTCCTCTCCTAACTCTCTTGCACCACTTCCCAAATCACCCGTTCCCGATTGGTTAAAAAATAAAACAAAAAAATAATATTATGATTATGAAGAAAATATCAGAAGCAATTAAGAAAAGACCAATTATAGGTTGGGCTATATTTGTTACTGTAATGGTAATCGTATTTCTTTTAGGATTATTGGCAGCCTCAATAACCGAACGAAGGGCTGAAATTGCTACACTGTATAGCAATAAGAAGGTTGAGATTAAGGGTATTAATCCTCATTCTTCAGAGTGGGGCATAAACTATCCGAGGGAATATAATACTTGGCTTAAGACCAAGAATATGGATTTTCAAAGCAAGCATAATGGGAATATTAAGCAGGATGTTTTGGAACAAAGACCTGAAATGGTTGTACTTTGGGCTGGTTATGCTTTCTCTAAAGACTATACTGCTCCAAGAGGACATAATTATGCCATTGAAGATATTCATCATACACTTAGAACAGGAGTTCCAGAAACTGATACTGATGGACCTCAACCAGCAACTTGTTGGACTTGCAAAAGTCCAGATGTTCCAAGAGTTATGAATGAAATTGGTATTGAAAAGTTTTATAATCAAAAATGGGGAGCATTGGGAAAAGAAATTGTTAATCCAATTGGTTGTGCAGATTGTCATGACCCAAAAACTATGGCTCTAACCATAACTCGTCCAGCACTTATTGAAGCATTTGCTCGTCAAAACAAGGATATTAAACACGCTACTCCTCAAGAAATGAGAACTCTTGCATGTGCACAATGCCATGTTGAGTATTATTTCACAAAAGAAGGCAACTACCTAACCTTCCCTTGGGATAAGGGTATGAGTGTTGAAGCTATTGAAGAGTATTATGATAATAACAAATTCACCGATTGGACTCACGCTCTTAGTAAAGCACCAATGCTAAAGGCTCAACACCCCGATTATGAACTTTTCTCTGTTGGACCTCACGCTCAAAGAGGGTTATCTTGTGCCGATTGCCATATGCCTTATGTTTCTGAAGGAGGAATTAAATATTCAAACCATCAAGTTATGAGTCCTCTAAACAATATATCTTCAACTTGTCAAACATGCCATAGAGATAGTGAGGAAAAGCTAATGGGTTATGTTTATGAATATCAAGACAAGGCAAATGAGATTAGAAACAGATTGGAAAAGGAACTTGCAAAGGCTCATATTATGGCTAAGACGGCTTGGGATAAGGGTGCAAGCGAAAAGGAAATGACAGAGGTTTTGAAACTTCTTCGTCAAGCACAATGGCGTTGGGATTATGTTGTGGCTTCTCATGGCTCAACTTTCCATGCTCCTGTTGAGTCTCAAAGAATTTTAGCTCACAGCTTAGACAAAACAATGCAGGCACAGCTTAAAGTTCAAAAGGTATTGTTTAATTATGGAGTTAAGGACGTAAACCTTCCTGATATTACAACAAAAGCTAAGGCTCAAAAATATATTGGGCTTGATATGGCAAAAGAAAATACTAATAAAGAAAACTGGATAAAAAATACTTTACCTAAATGGTTGGAAGATGCTAAAAAATCGGGGAAGCTATCAAAACTATAATAACTAATAAAGACTAAAACAACCAATTAAATCATAATGCATAACAAAAAAAGGATTTGGCAAATACCTTGGGGATATAGGGAAAGTATAGCAATTGTTTTGGGGATAGTTCTTGTGGGATTTATGCTACAAGCAACTATTGGGAAGTTTGATTTCTATCTTCTAAGCTTTCCTTTCAATCTCTACTTTGGAATCTTATCTTTAGCCTTTATTGTTTTATCTGTTTTCCTTAAAAGAAAAGCTTTCTTTATTTGGTTTACCTCTTTGTCTTTTTCTGTTTCACTTATTGGGGCTATAACCTTCCTTTCAATAATTATGGGGCTAACAAAACAAGTTCCAATTATTGATAGAGCTAATATTTTTACTCTTCTGGGCTTTAATCAGATGACCTCCTCATGGGCATTTGTACTTATATATTTTCTTCTTTTGCTTTCACTTGGCTCTACCATTGCAAAAAGAAAACCTCGCCTAACAAAACAATACTTAGTTTTTATTCTAAATCATATTGGTCTTTGGTTGATTCTTTTCTTTGCTGGATTGGGTTATTCTGATTTAAACCGTTATATAATGTATGTTGAAATTGGAGAAACTCAGTGGAGAGTTTATGATAAAGACTCTAAGGTTGTGGAACTTCCCATTGCAATACAGTTAAACAGTTTTACTATTGAGCAGTATATCCCTAAGCTTGCAGTGATTGATAAAAAAACTGGAGAAGTGTTGCCTAAGGACAAGCCTATATATTTTCAAATAGATACAAATTCTAAAGAAGAGTTTACTTTTAATGGTTATAAGATAAGGCTAAAGAACTACATTCATAATGCTGTTCGCAGTAGCGATTCATCCTATAAGGAAGTGCCTATGAAGGCCTCTTGTCCTGCTGCCCTTGTTGAAATAAGGAATAATAATAAAGTAAAATCTCATTGGATTTCTGCTGGCAACAAAATGCAAAGTCCAATGTTTATGGATATTGACTCCAATTTGGCTTTGGTTATGACTCCTTCGGAGCCTAAGAGTTTTATTTCTAATATTGAGGTTTACACTCAAGAGGGAGGATACTATAAGGAAGAAAACCTCAGAGTTAATCATCCTTTAAAGGCTGGCTCATGGAGAATTTATCAATATGGATATGATAACAATATGGGTAAAATGTCCTCCTATTCAAGCTTTGAATTGGTTTATGACCCTTGGTTGAATATGGTTTACGTGGGAATTGGGCTTTTGGCATTAGGTTCTCTTTTATTAATAATATTCGGTAAAAACTATAAGAAATGAGTTGGGATAGTTTCATTTGGTTTGCATTGCCTTCAATCTTGCTTTGGGTTATAGCTTCACTGCTTGTCTATAAAACAAATTATAGATTGATTTCTAATATTCTTTTCTTAATGGGAATATCAACATTTCTACTCTTTATCATTCTTTTTTGGAATCATATCAATAGACCTCCTTTCAGAACAATGGGAGAAACTCGCCTTTGGTATTCTTTTTTCATAACCACCATTGGGTTTATCACTTACAGGATTTGGAAATATAAATGGCTTCTTTCCTACACTACCTTGGTTGGCTCTGTTTTCATAATCATTAATCTTCTTAAGCCAGAAATACACTCAACAAATCTAATGCCAGCTCTTCAAAGCTCTTGGTTTATCCCTCATGTTACTTCCTATATTCTTTCCTATTCAATGTTTGGAGCATCAACCATTGCAGCCATAATTCTTCTTTTCAAACTAAGAAAAGACAAAGAGGATAAGGAACTTGAAAAGCTAATTGACAATTTAGTTTATGTTGGATTTGGTTTTTTGGCTTTGGGAATGCTTATGGGTTGTATGTGGGCAAAAGCAGCTTGGGGAAACTACTGGTCTTGGGACCCCAAAGAGACTTGGGCTTTTTTAACCATAACAACTTATTTAGCTTACATTCACACAAGAATACAGAGAATAAACATTAGAACTTCTCTATGGATACTTATTATTGCACTAATACTTCTTTGCATAACATGGCTTGGAGTTAGTTATTTGCCTTCAGCACAAGAAAGCATACATGTTTACTAAGTAATAATTAAAACTCATTGAATAATAAATACTAAGCTCATAGCGTAATTAGAAAAGAGAATCCTAAAAAATGAATAATTATGTCTGACAAGATAGAGATAAGAAATAATAGTGAGAAATCAAGCTTTGAATTATTCCTAAACGATGTTCATGCAGGCGAGATTGATTATGAGATTCGTCGTGATAAAATCCTTCTTACCCATACAGGAGTTCGTCAAGAGCACGAAGGAAAAGGCTTGGCACGAAAGCTTGTGGAGTTTGCAGTAAGCTATGCCAGAGAAAATGAATTGAAGGTGCAGCCAATCTGTCCATATATCAAAAAAGTATTTGAAAGAAACCAAGAATATCAAGATTTGCTATGAGTATAAGAAGCAAAATTAAAGATAGAGATATAGTTAGGCATTATACTAATGGAGAAGTAACAATTGTTTGGCAACCAAATAAATGTTGTGCCTCTGGAATATGCGTTAAAAATAATCCTGATGTTTTCAAACCCAGCAAAAGACCTTGGATTCAACCAGAGAACTCTACAACAGAAAAAATTATAGAAACAGTTAAACTCTGTCCTTCCGAAGCCTTGACCTACTATATGAATAATGAATAACTCCAAATAGTATTTCAAAATAGCTATTAGTAATTTCTCTCCCATAATTTAAACATTATTTCACCCTAATTCCCATTAAAAAATACTCTTATCCGATATAAGTGTACAAAAACCTTATTATAATTGAAAAATACTCTTATCCGATATAAGTGTACAAAAACCTTATTATAATTGAAAAAGATAAGGATTAAATTTTCTAAAGTACGACCTTAATTTAATAAGGTGGCACCTTACTAATAGTATCGTGCCACCTTACTCAAGTAACATGCCACCTTACTGATAGTATGGTGCCACCTTACTGAATTTTTCCCTTATGTAAATAAATTATTACTTGATTTCAGTAAATTTATTCTTGATATAAATTTATGGAAAAGAAGTTTTATTTGACTTGAATTAATATAATAACTCTTTTAAATGCTTATAATGAATTTTATTAAGCTAAATTTATAATAAATATTTATTACCTTTGCTTCCTATAAACTCAATAAATATGAAAAGAAGGAAATTATACATTCTATTATTGTTAATTTTTATCCCTCAACTTATCTTCTCTCAATCAAAAGAAGAATTGAAAGCAAAACTTAATGTTTTATGTTGCGATGAAGGGAATATACCTGAATTAGAGATTAAGTATAGAGAAATAGCAAGAGAACTTACAAAACAAGATACAACTAATATTGTAGCATATAACTTTCTTTTTCGTTCTTTTAATGCCAGAGGAGAAGTTGATTCTATAAAAATATTGACTGAAGAGTTTAATAAAAAATTAGAGAAAGATAGGAATAGAAAATATTATCATTGGTCTTCAATTTTTTATTTTAATGACACTACATATATTGATAATTCCATTCGTTTTATCAAAGTCAATGAGAAAAACTACAAAAATAAAAGGAAATATAAGGTATTAGCATCTAAACTTGCTGAGCATTATTATTCTCTTTTTATGTATCAAATTAAAAGAGAGTTTAGAAACGATTCAATAATCAAATGTGCAGAAAAAGCAGCTTATTACTTACATGAAGCTTATCTAAAAGATGAAGACAAATATTCAGCATACATATATCCTTATATTCAACTAAAATACTTTCTTAAAGAGGATATTGATTCAATTACGAATAAATACCAATCTTTAAAATTCCCCTACTATTTCCCAATTATTGGATTTGCAGAATATCCTAAAGATTGGCTAAAAGATTATAGAGCAGATTTAATAACAAAAACTTGGTCATTTATTTTTAGAGATGATTGGTATTCTAAACATTATAAAGCTTTAAAAGAAGAAAGGCTCTACCTTACTAATACAGATAAGGAAATATTTAGATTTGTCTATCTCCCATCATTTGATAATCCAATAAGCGTTAGAGTTGAAAAAATTAATAATGATTATCTTTTAACTGTAAAAAAAACTAATGGGAAAGGGGGATACGGAGAAGGGAGATTAGTGTATAAGCGTAAAAAGAAGATAACAGAAAACCAATGGGAGGAATTAATGAAAATGGTAAACAGCATTAATGATTGGGAGGTGTATTTTAAAGAGGAAATTGATGGAGGTTTGGATGGTTCTCAATGGATTTTTGAGTATTTAAGTCCTAAAGAATATAAAGTTAGAGATGTTTGGTCTCCTAAGGATGAATTTTACACTTTAGGTTTATATCTTTTCAATATTGCTGACATTAAAGAGAATATTTATTAATCCAATTATTCTAATCAAACCCTTATTTTATTCCAAAGAAGATTTTTAGAAGGTTTAGAGTTTTTGGAGTATAAAGGGGGTTTGAATAAACTTTTGCCTTTATTTTGGAAGTCTTTTTTGGAGTTTGTTGGGGAGGATTTAGGATATGATTGGGAATAAAAAAAAGCGACTGATATGTTATAAATATCAATCGCTTGCTTTGTTTTGTAGCGGAGACGAGAGTTGAACTCGTGACCTTCGGGTTATGAATCCGACGCTCTAACCACCTGAGCTACCCCGCCAAATGAGGGTGCAAATTTACAAAAATTTCAATTACTAACAAATTAATGTGGTTTTTATTGAGTTTTTGTTAGGTTTTCATCACGCCCTGCTCCAATTCTTTTCTTAAATATTCTCCTGTTATGGAGTTGGGATTAAGGATGATTTGTTCTGGGGTTCCTCGTGCAACAATCTCTCCTCCTGCCTTTCCTCCCTCCTTGCCCAAATCAATTATATAATCAGCAACCTTAATAACATCAAGATTATGTTCTATTACTATCATTGAATTGCCTCTTAGTACTAATTTATTTAGTACTTCCAATAATATTCTAATATCCTCAAAATGCAGTCCTGTTGTTGGTTCGTCTAAGATATAGAGGGTGTTTCCGGTTTCTGTTTTGCCCAATTCGGCTGCAAGCTTAATTCTTTGGGATTCTCCTCCTGAAAGGGTTGTGGAGGGTTGTCCAAGCGTTATGTATCCAAGTCCAACATCCTTAACTATGGATAGTTGTCTTTTGATTTTGGGATGGTTTTCAAAGAAATTTACTGCCTCATCGAAGCTCATATTTAATACATCGCTTATGGACTTACCTTTATATCTAACCTCAAGGGTTTCTCTATTATATCTTTTCCCATTGCAGTCTTGACACGTTACATAAACATCGGGCAAGAAAGACATTTCTATTTGTTTTACTCCTGCTCCTTGACACGATTCACATCTTCCTCCTTTAACATTGAAAGAAAATCTTCCTGCTTGGTAGTTTCTAATTTTGGCTGTTGGCAATGATGCAAAAACCTTTCTTATCTCATCAAATACTCCAATAAAGGTTGCAGGATTTGAGCGTGGTGTTCTGCCAATTGGGTATTGGTCAATTTCAATTACCTTATCAATATTCTCTACTCCTTTGATTTCTTTGTAGGGAAGAGGCTTTTTGTCGGAACGATAGAAATATTGGCTAAGTATTGGGTGTAGTGTATTGTTGATTAGGGAGGACTTCCCACTTCCCGAAACTCCTGTTACGCAAATAAACATTCCAAGAGGTATCTTTAGGTCGATATTCTTAAGATTATGTCCCGTACAGCCTTTAATTTCAATTGATTTCCCATTTCCTTTTCGTCTTTGAGAAGGGATTTCTATGTTCTTTATTCCTTTAATATAGTCACCCGTTATTGAGCTTATGTTTGATTGGATTAAATCTTTTGGAGTGCCATTAAAGATTATCTTCCCTCCATTAACTCCTGCTCCTGGTCCAATGTCGGTTATCCAGTCGGACTCCATAATCATTTCCTTGTCGTGTTCAACAACAATAACACTATTTCCCAAATCCCTAAGTTTCTTAAGTGCCTGTATTAGCTTCACATTATCCTTTTGATGCAGTCCTATGCTTGGTTCATCTAAAATGTATAGGACATTAACCAATTGAGAACCTATTTGGGTTGCCAAACGGATTCTCTGAGACTCTCCTCCCGAAAGGGTTCTGGTTTGTCGGTTTAGGTTCAAGTATCCTAATCCAACATCCAAAAGAAACCTTATCTTGGTGTTTATTTCTCTTAGTATTTCCCTTGCAATTTCTTGTTTCCTTTGAGGTAATTTATCTAATATTGTTTCGCTCCAAAGGGCAAGGTCGTTAATGTCCATTTGAGCAAGCTCTGCTATGTTTTTGTTGTCAATCTTAAATTGTAGGGATTCTTCTTTGAGGCGTTTGCCCTTGCAGTGAGGGCATACAACCTTATTCATAAAACCACTTGCCCATTTCTGAATAGAGGAAGGCATATTTTCCCCTAATTGGGAATTAATAAAGTTAACTATACCTTGAAAATTATCCTTGCTTAGTGACCTTATGCCAAGATTGGAATCATAGGTCTCAAGGTCCATATCCGAACCATAGAGCAACACTTTCATTGCCTCATGACTAATATCTTTTATTGGGGTATCGAGAGTGAAATCCATCTTCCTTCCCAATGCTTCCAATTGTTTAGTAAACCAAGAACTCTTATTTGGTACTCCAAGAGGGGTTAAGCCTCCTTCGTTAAGGGATTTGCTATCGTCAGGGATTAATTTCTGAAGATTAACCTCAGTTGTTTCGCCCAAACCACTGCAATATGGACAAGCCCCATAGGGAGAATTGAAAGAAAAGGTATTGGGCTGTGGTTCTGGATAGGATATGCCAGTGGTTGGACACATTAATTGACGACTTAGATAACGAATTTGATTATCTTCGTTAATTATCATCATAGTCCCATTTCCATGCTTAAAGGCAATCTCAACAGATTTCTTAAGTCTTGAAGAGCTTTCGGTATTGATTTTTAATTTATCAATAACTATCTCAATATCGTGTATCTTATATCTGTCCAATTGCAGCCCTGTTGCAATATTTAAAATCTCTCCATCAACCCTTACCTTCAAAAAACCTTTCTTTGCGGTTGAAACAAATAATTCCCTATAATGCCCCTTTCTTGCCTTGACTACTGGAGCTAAAATCAAGATTGTTTTATCTGAGTAGTTAGTCTCAATGATTTCAAGTATTTGTTTTTCAGAATACTTTACCATTTTCTCGCCAGTATTTATGGAATAGGCATCGGAGGCTCTTGCATACAAAAGACGAATCAGGTCGTAGATTTCGGTTGTTGTTCCAACTGTTGAGCGAGGGTTTTTGTTTGTGGTTTTTTGTTCAATGGAAATAACGGGAGAAAGTCCTGTTATTTTCTCAACATCGGGTCTTGAAAGTGAACCCAAATAGTAGCGAATATATGCTGAAAAGGTTTCCAAATACCTTCTTTGACCTTCAGCATAAATTGTATCGAAGGCTAATGAGGATTTCCCACTACCACTTAGTCCAGTTATAGTAATTAGAGCATTCCTTGGCATAGCAAGAGAGATATTCTGCAAGTTATGAGCCTTTGCTCCAAAGATTTCGAGTTTGTCTTCTTTCATTTTTTGTGGTTGAAATAATTTGCAATAATACTAATTTTTTGCGAGCTATTAATTTATTGCCTTTCATAAAATTTCTTATAATTACTTGTTGATTAATTTGTAATATTATTTTTTTTACTATCTTTGTAGCTTAAAATATTAATGTAATTTTTTTATTCAAATAATCATTAAATCCTTTATTCTATGAAGAAAAGTTTGTTTATCGTCGGTTTATTTGCAATAGCCGCAATGTTTGGTTGCTCGAAAGAAAAAGAACAACAAGTAAGAGAAAAACAAATCCACGATTCCTTTGCTCAATTAATGTCTGCCAAAGACGCTGAACTTGAAAGTTTTTTCCAAGAACTTAATGAAATTGATGCCTCATTAACAGATATCACAAATCAGTATTCTCAGGTTTCTACAGTTACAAATACTTCAAGTGAAGTTTCACAAGATGCCAAAGCAAACATAAAAAATAAAATTCAAACCATTAATAATCTTTTGGCAGAGAATAAAAGAAAAGTGGCAAATATTAATTCAAAATTGAAGAAATCTAACACACAAAATGCACAAATAAAAACTTTTGTTGAGCATCTTCAATCCAGAATTAAAGAACAAGAAGAGCAGATTCAGGCTTTAAATGGTGAATTATCAAAGAAAAATGCCCAAATTGACAATCTCAACAAAGACGTTGCTGATTTGAACGAAAAAGCAAAACATAGAGATGCCCAAATAATGAAGATTGAAGACGAAAAGAATGCAGCATATTTCGTTATTGGCACAAAGAGAGAACTTATGGACAAAAACATTATTGACCGTAAGGGAGGCTTTATTGGAATTGGTAGATCATCTGTTTTGTCAACTAATGCTGAATATACTAATTTTACAAAGATAGATATTCGTAACACACAAGAAATTGCTTTAACAGGAAAGAAAATTGAAATCATCACTTCTCACCCTGCATCTTCCTATTCCTTGGAAGGAGATCCTAAAGCACCAACCTCAATCCGTATAACTAATCCAGATGAATTTTGGAGAGGAAATCGTTGCTTAATTATTAAAGTTGACTAAGATACTTTAAATTACATAAAGAAAAACGAGGGTTAATTAATTTTAATCCTCGTTTTTTTTATTTGTTGTTTTAATCAAAGTATAGTTTGAAACTCTATCTATTTTTTCTGAAATATGATATTAAATTATATATTAATATTGCAATAACTAAGATTACATAGATTATCAGTATCTTTGAATAAGAAACGACATATTTTAAGTCCTCAAGACTATAAACTTCGTATGTAAGATTAACCATTCCATTCAAATAAATTCCTATAAGAACATAAAGTAGATATATAGAAAAAAGTATTATAAATATTAGGAATCCTATTTTTAATAATTTGATAACTTTATGATTTTTCATAGCAATTGGTCTTTCAGAATATATTACTTATAAATCATTATAAATATCTAAAATCATACTATTGTTTTGTGAACTAAAGGTACGAATTTTTCGTACTTGCAGTTCACAAAAATACACATTATTTTGATAAAGCAAATAAAAAAACTTTTCTATTTCCCTTAAAGCTTTCTTGAACTTTTATTCAATTATCATTTGCTGATTTTGCAGATCTTTTGTTAGGTAATCCCATGATAGGGCGTTTGTTGTAGGAAGATAGATTCTTAGCTTTTTGTTATTCTTATTATAAATTTTGCTTGCTCTTATTGATGGGTTTAGAAAACGAAGATGATTATACTTCACTCCTACTTGCTTAGCAAAAGCGTATAAGTCGTTGATTGTTGTATCAACTATTATTTTCTTTGTTGGAATTGGTTGATAGGTGTCTTTCTTTCTAAAATAGTAACCATATTGTTGAGGATTCTCCATAACAAGCTTATAGGCAATAATTCTATACACATATCTTGAAGTTTCGGTGTTGGTGTATAAATTCCAATAGTTATCACATCCTTGGTCATTCAATCTTGTTTTCACTGCTCTCTCACCAGAATTATAGGCTGCACAAGCTAAAGCCCAATCATTAAAGATATCTTTCTTCTCTTTCAAATACTTAGTTGCAGCAATTGTGGATTTTTCCAAATCATATCTTTCATCCCAACCATCTAAGGTGTCTAAGCCATATTCCTTTGCGGTTGAAAGCAAGAACTGCCAAAACCCTTCTGCTCGTGAGGGAGAAACAACATTCATTAATCCACTTTCTGCAACAGCCAAATACTTAATATCATCGGGCACTGCTTGACTTTTGAGAAGGGGTTCAATTACTGGGAAGAATCTCTCAGCCCTTTTCAAAATTAGAAATGTTGTTGAATGATGATACATAATGGCTGTTAGCTCTCTGTCCAATGCCTCCCTAACAAATACATTATCCAAAGGTATTTCCTCTCCACAAAACTCAACCTTTGAAGGAATTGGTGGTGAGAAATTCTGATAGTTTTCTTTAACCAAATTCAAATATTCTGCTTCACTATTGGATGGTATTGTTTTTGCCATTATGAATACTCCCATGATTATGGCTATTGAAGATAAAACTATTGCTCCTATACTAAGTTCCTTAATCCACGTTCTTTTCATTACAATTATCGCTTTCTTTTTTCGTTATTATTGCAAAGATACTTATTCTTACCTTGATTTGCAAAATTATTATTATTTTTGTACTTTATTATTAAACCAACACATAGACTTATAAAATGTTAAAGCGACTCTTTATAGCCATATTTTTTATACTATCCTCCTTTTTGTCTTTTTCCCAAACCCTTTCTGACCAGCAAAGAAAGGATATAATGTCCGATTTGCAAAAACAGATTACAATAATTTCTGCTTTCTCTTCCGATAAGCTTGATATGATACCTGTATATAAATCTCAACTACTTAGTGCTAATAAGATATTGGAGAAATATGAGCTTTATAAGTCGGATAATTTGATTTATGCCAGGTGGTTTGAACTTAAAACAATTCTAAATCAAAACAAGGAAATGGTTGAATTCCTTGAACCAAGGGTTGGGGATTGGTTCTATAGGAAGGCTGTTGGTTTTGTGGCAAATAATGAAAAGGAAAAGGCTGTTGAGTACTTGAATAAGGCATTGGTTTACGATTCAAGAAATGTTATGGTTAACTATGAGTTAGCTAAGATAAGTTTGGATAGTGGAAAGATTGTTTCTTCTACCAATCGTTTGAATAGGATTATTTCACAGATGTCGCCCGATGAGGAAGAGAAATTGCTTTGTCAGAACCTAATAGCCTTTGCCTATGATAAGAATCTTTTGAAGTCAATGTCCTTAATCAATCAAGGTAAGTATGCTTATGCTGTTGAAATACTTACGGAATTGGATGCCTATTGTCAAGGGGATATTTATGGAATATGTAATAAGGCAGTGGTTAAGAAGAATCTTGATTTTTGCAAAACAGGGATATATAATGACCATATTGCAATTAGTAAGAAAGCTATGGAGATTGGAAGGGCGGATGTTGCGGGAGATTTTGTTCAAAACACCTATGATTACTTTCAAAGAAACCGTCAATCAATAACAGATACTACAAGTTTTGAAGGGTTGGTCAGAGGAGTGGTCAATTCTTATATAGGGCAAATCAAGGAGCTCTATAGTGCTAAGAACAATGAAGCAAGATTAGATTTGATTAGGAAAACTAAGGAACTCGTTGCTTTGGTTGGGGGAGAATATGAGGCAGATATCCTTAAGACTTTGGCTTCATTGCAAGGAACAAGCACTCCGGTTGATATGCAACTTGATTCAATTGAAGACGCAGCTCCTTCTGAAGGGTATGCTCAGCAATATGCTCAATATATAAAAGATAGCCTTAGCAATGCACAGGAGAAGGTTAAGGAAATAGAGAAACAATTTGTGCCTTCTTCCGAAAACAAGATTCCTGAAAAATCCTTAGCTGTTGAGCAAACTAAGACTAAGAGTTTGAGAAAAGAGATTGATGATAAGTTTTTTGAATCTCGTTCTTTCATGACAGTAAGTAATTACGATATGGCTTTGGAGGTTTTGGAGAAAGCAAATAAGCTTGCCAAAATAGATGCAGAGAAAAAGGAAGTTGAGAAGATGTACACCTCAGCAATTAGAGAAATAACAGCAAGAAGAATGTCTGCTGCCGAATATGCAATTTTTCAAGGCGATGTTGCAAAGGCTGACAGCTTGGTCTCAATAACTAACGATTTGATAACAACCTATAAGATGCAGGATGACTATACCATTGTTAATATAATGAATAGTTATCTTAGAGTGATTGACCAAAAAGTTTGCGAAAAGAAACAAGGTGAGATAGATGTGTTTGTGTATAACATTTTGGACTGCGTTCGAAGGAATGATTTCTATAAGGCCGATCAGCTAATTACTACTGCAATGCAGGTTAAGGGTTCTTCGGAGTGTAGGTTGGATAAACAAAAGGTTCGTCAGCTAAAACGCCAGATTGAAAAACCATTGGAATATGTGAGTATGAGGGAAGGGGTTATGGGTAATTTGGAAAATGGAGACACATTGCTTTTCATAAAGACCTATGCAGAGCTGGAGCAGTTTTGGAATGATAACAAACTTTCAGAAATGAGTGTGGAGCACCAGCCTCTAAGAAGAATACTTTTCAACACAAATAATCCAGATTTAATTATAAAGAGTATTGAGGAATTGGTTAAGTATCGTTTGTATTTTGGTTCGTTGGAAGCATTGGGAGCACTAAAAGATATGGGCTTTAAGAGAAAACACACCAAGGATGCTCAAAAGAAAATTGGGATGATGATGTCTTTGGATATGGTAAATCGTCCAGATAAGATTAGAGAAAGTAATAGAGTTGATGATATGTTCAAGAATGATAAATGGTTTAAGTATTTTTATAAGAGCTATCAGAAATATTTGATTCGTTGGAGAAAAAACAATTAATATGTCAAAAGAAGAAAATGGGATTAAATACTTCACCCTCTTAGAAGCCCTTACCAGCATTCAAAGAACATTGCTCAGTCGCTACACTTCTTCATTTTGGGTAAAAGCCGATTTGATGAAACTAAACCACTATGTTCATTCGGGGCATGCTTATCCTGATTTGGTTGAGAAACAAGGAAACAAAATTGTTGCACAAGCAAGAGCATTGATTTGGAAGGATGATTTTATTAGGATAAATCAAAAGTTTGTTTCAATTACCAAAGAAGAAATTAAGGATGGGATTACAATACTTCTTTATTGCAGGGTTCAATTTGATGCCCTTTATGGTTTATCACTAAGAATAATTGATATAGACCCACTTTTCACTCTTGGAGAATTGGAGAAAGAAAGGCTTGAAACAATTAATTTGATAAAGGGAGAAGGACTATGGAACAAAAATAGAAGTCTTGCTCTACCCCTCCTTCCCCAACGACTTGCAATCATATCTGTTCAAACCAGCAAGGGCTATTCCGACTTTATGAATATTATAAATGAGGAAAAGCAACCCTACAAACTCTTTACTATGCTCTTCCCTTCTCTTTTGCAGGGCGATAATGCAGTGGATAGTTTAATTTTGGCTTTAGACACAATTGAAATAGTGAAAGATCATTTTGATGCTGTCCTAATTATTAGGGGTGGAGGTGGCGATATTGGCTTGTCATGCTATAATAATTATGAATTAGTCAAACGTATTGCCACCTATCCATTGCCTGTTTTGACTGGAATTGGGCATTCAACAAATGAAACCGTCAGCGAAATGGTGTCGAACAAAACAGCAATCACCCCTACCGAACTTGCAGACTTCATAATTAAGCGTTTTGTTGCTTTTGATCAGCAGCTTATTGATATAAAACAAAACCTATTCGCCTTAGCCACCAGAAGAATTGAAAATGAATTGCAAATCCTAAATCATTATCAGAAAATCCTTCAACTGCTTGACCCAAAGAACCTATTAAAGAGAGGATATTCAATATCTTATCTTGAGAACAAAATAGTTAAATCAGCCTTAGAGCTCAAAAAAGGAGATAAGCTTATAACACTTTTTGCTGATGGAAAAGTAATATCAACAGTTAACGAAAAAGAATAAAAGAAATGGAGAAAAAGACCTACACAGAAAAGTTTGAAGAGCTAACAAAGATAGTTAAGGAATTGGAAAGAGGAGATATTGCAATTGATGAAATGACTATAAAAATACAGAAAGCATTGGTTTTGGTTGAAGAGTGCAAGCAAACACTTACTACCATCAATGAAGACGTCAGTTTAATACGTGAAAAAATCAATAATTCTTACGAATAGAAGGTATAGCATTTCTTATTATAGCCTAATTCCCTATCAACTTTACCACTTTGCTAAGCAGAGAAATACCACACAAAATTTGAAGAAGTTTTAATACAAATAATCCTGCTTTAGAGTGAAAATGACAAGGCATAAATATCTGTAAATAAGACTTTAATCTAAGGTTATTAGGCTATGAACTTTTTAAACTTCGTTTTGATGTAAAGATCATGCCATGATCTTGGGTAAATCATCCCATGATATGAGGGAGATCATGGCATGATTCTAAGATTGAAACGAAGTTTAATTAGATTGAAATAAGGTTTTGAGAGATTAAAGCTTTGTTTTGAGAGATTTAATCCTTGTTTATTTCTGACTTAGCCTTACATAAAAAGTAAGAAATTGAAAGAGAAAGTTAGGCTGAGAATTGTCTTTATTGATTCTTATATTGAAGTATCTCTTCATTAAAGAATACGAGTTCTATTTTCGCTTCTTTGAACATTTGCTCAGACTCTTCTCCTGCATGATATTTCTTTTCGCAAACCACACGCTTTATTCCACAATTAATAATTAGCATTGCACAGGTTCTGCATGGGGTCATCCTACAATAGAGGGTTGAGCCTTCAAGTGCTATTCCTCTTTTGGCTGCTTGACATATTGCATTTTGTTCTGCATGCACTGTTCTAACGCAGTGTGTTGTTATGGTGTCGTCTTCATGAAAGGTTTTCTTGAAAAGGTGTCCTACCTCATCGCAATGTGGCAGCCCTATTGGAGAGCCAACATATCCTGTTACCAATACTTGTTTGTCTTTAACAATAACGCATCCGCTTCTTCCTCTATCGCAAGTGGCTCTTTTGGCTGCAGCGTTTGCCAATTCCATAAAGTATTCATCCCATGAGGGTCTTTGGTATGAGTTTTTTTCTATTTCTTGTTTATTTTCTTCCATATCTCTTCAATCTTTTGCTTTAAGTCTTCAATCGTTCCACTATTATCAACCACTATGTCTGCCTTTTCAATGCATGATTTTAAGTTTTGAGCATTTACATCATTTGATTGCATTTCTCTTTCTTCATTTTGCTTAAAGGTTTCAAAGCTTACATTGTCGGTTGAACTCTTTCGTTGAAGTATTCTTTGGTATCTTATCTTTATTTGGGCATCAACTGCAATTAATAGGAAGTCTTCCTTTTGACGGAGAAATTCTACTTCCTTTGGATTGCGAACGCTTTCAATTATGCTATTTTGTCCACTTTCCTTTGCTCTTTGGTATAGGCTTTCAATAATGTATGAGGGGCTATGTTCTTCTCTTAAACGATTACCAATTAAAGTCATGGAATCTCTATTTACTTCCAATCCTTCTTTCTCTATTGTTTCAACAATAAAATCACGTGCTGAAAAATGTAAGAATCCCTTTTCTTTTAAGAAATCAACAATGGTACCCTTGCCCGCACCAAGAGTACCTGTTATGCCTATTATTATCATCTTAGTATTTAAAATTTATACTTTGTACTTGAATGATATCTTTGATAGGTCGTCGTTTGCTTTAACTATTTTTTCTTTTAGGCTTTGTTTATAGTTTTTCATTTTCTCTCTTAGAGCTATGTCTCCATTAGCCATTATTTGAAGAGAAAGTATTGCAGCATTTAATGCTCCATTTATGGCAACTGTTGCAACTGGTATTCCTGGAGGCATTTGAGCAATGGCAAGTAAGGCATCAAGTCCATCCAAAGAGGCTTTAATTGGAACTCCTATAACAGGAAGTGGAGTCATTGCAGCAATAACACCAGGCAAATGAGCCGCCATTCCTGCTCCTGCAATAATAACTTCTATACCTCTTTCTTGTGCCTCAGTGGCAAACTTCTCTACTTCTTTTGGAGTTCTGTGAGCTGAGAGTGCATTTACCTCAAAAGGAATTTCCATCTGGTCTAAAAATATTGCAGCAGCTTCCATTACGGAATAATCGCTGGTGCTTCCCATTATAATACTTACTCTTGGTTTCATTGTCTATCTCTAATTTATATTAATTATTTTGAGTTTCAAAAATACAACATTATATAAGAATGTCAAAATCTGATGAATATTTTTAAAGATTTACTACCTTTGCAAATGGTTTTGTTTGGTAAAAAAATTAAAAAGGCAATAAGCAAAGCAATTAAATTGAATGATATGAAGAGGATAATTAAGTTCTTCCTTAGGAATATACCACGAAAATACTTACAAAAAGTAGTCTATTTTGCAACAAACTGCATAAAGGTTTTTTATCTTGGGAATAAAGTTGAGTGTTCTGTATGCAAAAAACATTATAGGAAGTTCCTCCCTTATGGATATGTTCACTCAAGAGAAAATGCACTTTGCCCAAACTGTTTGGCTTTGGAACGTCATCGTTTGCTTTGGCTCTACCTTAAGGAGAGAACAGATATTTTTAAAAAAGATATTTCATTTCTACATATAGCTCCTGAACTTTGTTTTATTGAGAGTTTCCGTAAACAAAAGAACATTAAATACACCACTGCCGATTTGGAATCGCCTTGGGCTGATGTTCATTTGAATGTGGAGGATATGCCTTTAGAAGACGAAAGTTATGACTTTGTTATGGCTAATCATATCTTAGAACATGTTGATAATTTGGATAAGGCTTTAAGTGAGATATACAGAGTGTTGGAAAAAGGAGGATTTGCAATTTTACTGTCTCCAATAAATTCAAAAAGAGAAACTACCTACGAAGACAAAACCATAACCGACCCTTTGGAAAGGGAAAAGCATTTTGGACAAAAGGATCATGTTCGTGAGTTTGGAATGGATTATGCTTTAGTTCTTAAAAAAGAGGGTGTTGAAATTGTCGAGGATAGATTTATTGAAACTCTTGATAGGAAGAAAGTAATACGTTATGCTTTAGCAAATCCTGACAGTCTGAATATTGAGAATTATATCTTTGTTGCAAAAAAATTATAATTAAGAGAGATAAGGAAATGAAAATAACATTAATTGGTCCTGCACATCCATATAGAGGTTCTTTTGCCACTCTAACTAAAAGGTTAGCAGAGGAATTTCAGAAGGAGGATAATATTGTTAAGATTTATACTTTCACTCTTCAATATCCAAATTTTCTTTTCCCTGGAGAAACTCAATACACTTCTAATAAAGCTCCTGAAAACGTTAATATTACTCGAATTATTAATTCCATAAATCCTTTTAACTGGATAAAGGTAGGCTTAAGAATAAAGAAAGAAAAACCAGATATGGTAATATTGAGATATTGGCTACCTTTCTTTTCTCCATGCTTATCAACCATTTCAAGAATAGCTCGTTTAAATAAACACACAAAAGTTATAGCAATAGTTGATAATATCATCCCCCATGAAAAACGATTTTTAGACAATACGTTTACTCGTTATTTTGTTTCTGGTGTTGATGGATTTCTTGCTATGAGTAAAAATGTTATAAATGATATTTCAAAATTTAATACTTCTAAACCACGAATTCTAACACCTCATCCCCTATTTGATGATTTTGGAAATTCGGTAAGCAAGGAAGAGGCTCAAAAGAAATTGGGTTTAAATGCTTATGATATTAATATTCTTACATTTGGTTTGATTAGAAAGTATAAAGGAGTTGACCTTTTGATTGATGCTCTTGCTGATGAGAGATTAGCTAAATATCCCATTAAACTTACTATTGCTGGAGAGTTTTATGATAGTCCTACTCCTTACTATGATAAGGTTAAACAATTAGGTTTGAGCTCTAAAGTTAATTTTATTCCAAAATTCATTCCTGATGAAGATGTTAAGTATTATTTTTGTTCTACCGATTTAGTTGCTCAAACTTATCGTTCTGCAACACAAAGTGGAGTTACTCAAATAGGCTACCATTTTGAAAAGCCAATGCTTGTAACTAAGGTTGGAGGATTAGCAGAAATAATCCCTGAAGGAAAAGTTGGCTATGTGGTTGAGCCAGATGTAAAAGATATTTCTGATGCAATACTAAATTTCTGTGAACTTCGCCCTGACTTTACTGAAGGTATTAAAGAAGAAAAAAGAAAATACAGTTGGAATAAGAAAATAGAGGCTATAAACAAACTATATAAAGATACTCTATGATAATTAGGTCTAAGGCTCCCTTGAGATTGGGATTGGCAGGAGGAGGAACAGATGTTTCACCATTCTCCGATATTTATGGAGGAAGCATTCTTAATGCAACAACATCTCTTTACGCCTATTGCGACATTATTCCAACTAATAATGGAGAAATAAACTTCTATCTTCAAGACAAGAATATCAAATACACCTATAAAAGCCAAAAAGAACTCCCCATTAATGGAGAAATTGACCTTCTGAAAGCAATTTATAATCGTATTATTAAAGACTTTGAGCTGGATGCTCTTTCTTTCGATATTCATACCTTTGTTGATGCTCCTGCCGGTTCAGGCTTAGGAACTTCATCAACTTTGGTAGTTACTATTATTGGAGCTTTCAGTGAATGGTTGGGTTTGCCTTTGGGAGAATATGATATTGCAAACTTAGCATATAGCATAGAAAGAGAAGACTTAAAGCTTGCAGGAGGCAAACAAGACCAATATGCAGCAACCTTTGGTGGATTTAACTTTATGGAGTTTTTTGCTGAAGGGAAAGTGATTGTTAATCCTTTAAGGGTTAGAGAAGAAACTTTAAATGAACTATCAAGAAACATTGTTTTATATTACACAGAAACCTCTCGCAACTCTTCCGATATTATTCAATTGCAACAAAAGAATGTTACCCAAAAGAATGTACAAAGCATTGAAGCTATGTACAAACTTAAGGAGCAAGCCATAATGATGAAAGAAGCTTTATTGAAGAATGATTTGGATGAGATAGGTAATATTTTGAATATTGGATGGGAATATAAGAAACAAATGGCTAAAGGTATAACAACCCAACTATTTGAAGATGTTTATGCTTCTGCCCTTAAGGCTGGAGCAATTGGAGGCAAGATTTCTGGAGCAGGTGGTGGTGGTTATATATTCTTTTACTGCCCACAAAACACAAGATATAATGTTATTGAAGCTCTAAATAAGTTTGGTGGGAAGGTAAGGAGATTTGAATTTACCTTGTCGGGGCTTAAAACTTGGAAGATAGAATAATGATGATTAAAGAAGCAATAATTTTGGCAGGTGGACAAGGAACAAGGCTGAAGAGTGTTGTTCCCGATATTCCCAAGCCATTAGCTCCAATAAACAATACCCCTTTTCTAACCTATCTAATTCGCTTTCTAAAGCAAAAAGGGATAAAGCATATTGTTCTTTCCGTTGGCTATCGTTGGGAGATGATTAAAGAAATATATGGCAATAGCTTTGAGAAAGTAGAGATATCTTATGCCGTTGAACAAACTCCACTTGGAACAGGAGGAGGAATTGCTTTGGCAATGGAGAAAACCAAAGAAGAAGATGTATTAATTCTTAATGGCGATTCTTTTATTGACTTTAACCTAAAGGCTTTTTATGAATTTCACAAATCTAAAAACGCAACAATTAGTTTTGTTCTTAAAGAGATGATAGATTTTGAAAGATATGGCAGTGTTGAGCTAAAGGATAATAAAATCACTGCTTTTTGTGAGAAGAGATTTATGAAAAAGGGATTAATTAATGCAGGAGTTTATTTAGCAAAAAGAGAGATATTTGAAGGATTAAACCTTGGAGATAAATTCTCATTTGAACAAGACTATTTAGAAAAGCAAGTAATGCAAGGACTATTCTTTGGCTACACAACAAAAGGTTATTTTATAGATATTGGCATACCAGAAGATTATAATAAGGCACAAATAGATTTTAAAGAAATATGGAAATAAATATTCCTCAAAGACAAAAAGGAGAAAAAGAGGTTTTGGTTAATGAAACAAATACAGCTAAGGCTTATGGCTCTGGGCTTATTGATGTTTTTGCAACTCCAGCAATGATAGCCCTAATGGAAAATACAGCCCATAGCAGCATTCAAGAATTCCTGCCACAAGGGATAGTTACTGTTGGGATTGAAATTAATGTAAAGCATATTAAGGCAACCCCAATAGGTAAAACAGTCAAATGCTATTCTTCCCTTGAAAAAGTTGATGGTAAAAGATTATACTTCACAATAGAAGCCTTCGACCAAGAAGGAAAGATTGGAGAGGCTAATCATATTAGATATATAGTAGATGCTCTTAAGTTTGTTGAAAAGCTTAAATAGGTATTAGGATTAAATTGATATTGAGGGCGTTTGTCCTTATTAAAAAAAGAAAGAAAAATGGAACAGAAAGATTTTAAAATGGTAGCTAAAACAATGTACGGATTGGAAGGTGTTTTAGCAAATGAATTAGAGGCTCTTGGAGCAAAGAATGTTGAGAAACTTAACAGAGCAGTGAGTTTTGAGGGAGATATGAATATGCTATATAAGGCAAACTATCAGTTGAGAACAGCAATAACAATACTTAAGCCTATTTATTCCTTTGAGGCAAACAGCGATAAAGAACTTTACGACAATATCTATAAATATAAATGGGAGAAATTGATTAATGCCGATGGAGTACTTTCCATTGAACCATCTGTTTATAGTAGCATATTTACACATTCACTCTATGCATCACAAAAAACCAAAGACGCCATTTGCGACAGATTTAGAAGAATGTTTAATCAAAGACCAACCCTAACAAAAGAAAACCCAGACCTAATACTCAATCTACATATAAACGAAAATCAAGTAACCGTTTCACTAAATAGTAGTGGAGATAGCCTACACAGAAGAAACTACCGTCTAAGAGCAGAAATGGCACCAATCAATGAAGTGCTTGCAGCAGGACTAATACAACTATCAGGATGGAAAAGAGATTGCAATTTCTTTGACCCAATGTGTGGCTCTGGAACAATGGTAATTGAAGCAGCTATGTTTGCTTATAACATCCCAGCACAATACTATAGATATGATTTTGCCTTTAAAAAATGGGCAGACTTCTCAATGCCAGAATTTAGAAGAGTTAGAGATGAAGCCGATAAAGGAATAACAGAATTTGACTATGAAATTTGGGGTTCAGACATCTCAGGCTCAGCCATCAAAACAGCCACAGAGAACATCAACAATGCCAAACTGCATAAAGACATTGAACTTTTCCGTGCCGACATTCAGGAACAAAACCCACCAGAGGGCAAAACCCTAATCATAATGAACCCTCCATACGGACAAAGAATAGAAACCGATGACTTGTTCAACCTCTATGACATAATAGGAAGAGTATTCAAAAACAAATACTCGGGAAACACAGCTTGGATAATAAGTTCCGATATGGAAGCCTTCAAATACGTTGCCCTACGCCCATCCCAAAAAATAACCGTATATAACTCAAACTTAGAATGTAAGTTCTGTAAATACGATATCTATGATGGAAGCAAAAAAGCGAAGAAACAACAAGGAAATCAAGAAGAGCAAGAACAAGAAAATCAAGACTAACTCCTATCCTCTTCTCTACTTTGATAAACCTTTATAGAAGTGTAGATAGAACCTAAAGCTAAAAGCAATCCAGTACCTGTTCCAATTGGAGCCCCTTGAGTTGGAGAAGTGTTAACATTATTCCCATGAGTTTGAGGAGGTGTAGGTTGAGAATTGGAAGTTAAGGAAATTGAAAGAAGGATTGAAAAGAGGATTATTTTAAGTTTTGGATTCATAGGAAATACATTTTAGGTTATGGATTTATGACTTAATTTTTACAATCTTATTTATGCTGTATATTTTGATTATTAAACTTTAGTATTTTTATATTAGAGGTTGATAATTTTTCTAATGTAAGTGTTATTTTGTGTTTGTATTTTTAAAAGGAATACTCCTTTTTGAGTTATTTTTATTGAATTAGAGTTAAAATTATTATTTATTTTTTGACCTTTCAAGTTAGATAATTCAATACTCAATATTTTAGAAGAAGAAAAAACATACACCTCATCATCATATTGTTGAAGAGATATATTATCTTCTTTAGTTTGTATTTCTTCATCTGATAATTGGTTTCTGTAGATTTTGAGTTGAAATTTATCTTCAGAATTTACTACATTAGAATAGAAACTATAAACGCTATCTGTTTTAAAATTTATTAGTTCTATATTAGAGACCTTGTCAAAAAGAGAAATCTTATGATATTGTTCAATGGAATCAAAGTTTAATCTAATATTGTAATTATTCGCTGTTTTTGCAATAAATCCAATATCCATAATCAAACTATCCTCAATTTGTGGTATTGAGTTTAAAGAGAATTTATCATTCCCATATTTAGAAAAAATTTCGGGACTTTGAGACCAACCACTTAGTTTTCTATTGTCATAATTAATATCATATCCTAAACTTGCACTATCCGTAATTATAATATAAGTCTTGTCATTTCCATCAGAGGAAGATACATTTAGGTTAATAACAGAGAAATCTTCAATATTTTTTGATTCAGAAGCAGTTCTATTTATTGTTAAGGAGTTATTTAAATTACCAACTTGAACCATAAAGCCTGCAAAAGGAGGAATAGAATCCGTTGGAAGCAATGCAAAGTAATTTGAGGTATTATTATCTAATAATGAAGGAAGGGAAACATTTGTCCTTTGAAGTTGATTTAATTTAACGTAAAAAGGATATGGATTGCTGCATAAATGCCAACCTCTCTGAGGGTTTGGAGAAGATAAAGACGCATTACTCAAAAGCGAATAAGAATTTTCATTATTTAATTCTCCATAGAATTTTAATGATTTATTATTTTCATAACTAACTAAATATCCTCTTCCATCTACAAAGAAATCATCTGTATTTGAAGCATCCTGCCAATTCATCCATATACCTTCATCTCCATAATCTTCCTTCCAATAATATAAATCATCATTAGCAGATATATTAAAAAAGACATTCCCAATTGAGTCTTGTGTGCTTGAAGTAGTTTTAATTGGCAAACCGTATAAATTCCAACCATTATCATTTGCCGTATAACCTTTAAAATAAGACTCAACAATGGTTTTATTCCATATATTCAAGTTCCCATTATTGATAAATGATGCTTTTTTTTGGTTTAAAGTATCTTTAATAATAAGATTATAACATTCTGCATTAGTTCCATTATCAATTCTTAAGGTTTGATTATTAAGAATAATGGCATTATCAATTTTTGTTGGCTTTCTCTTAGACCAATTTGCATCATTCCAAGAACCATTAGTTAGTCTTTGAGAATTAACACCTGTTTGAAATAAAATACTATTTGAATACACACTATCATTTCCATTAATAAATAATAATGTTGCTTCATAGTAAGTATCTTCTTCAAGATTTTCCATAATAAAAGAAGTGTCTGTATTGGATATATTCTCAATTTTTGCCAAACTATCAACATTACCATAAGCATTATCCATACTATGCTTTCCAAAATCAATAAAATCAGTAGAAGAAACAGTAGTATGAGTCCCTATCTGTGTCCACTGAGAATTTAGTGTTGGAAAACCACTTGTAGGATTAACCTTCACTCCTCTACTAATATTTGATTTCCGCCTTAAAGTTGTTTTATTTGTTCTAATAGAAGGATTGCTACTATTGTTAGGATAATACCATCCATAACTTCCTGAAGGGAGTTCTCCTAAACATCCAAATATATCAACATATTCTCCATTTTTCATTAAAGCAATTGCATCATCACCATTAAATACATATCCAATCAAATTCAAATCTTTGTAAAAGACTCCTTCGTTTGAAACATTTATATCCTTAAAGTATTCCATCACAACATAACATTGATTAGGTTTAATTGTGTCTAACGATGATAAATTTGTATTAAGTTCTGTACTCCCATTTAAATAATACTTTATAGAATAATCGCCCAAACAAATATCTCTTCCCGTTCCATTATAAATTTCAATAGCTCTATCATATGTCCCTGCAGTAGTATATTCGGAAATAAATAAATCATCTGCAAAAACATTTGCTCCATTGGATTTCTTTTTCAGAATAACTTTTCTATTTGAATTTGTATCTATTGAAGAGAAATTAAGTTTTGCAGAATTTGGAGAAATATCACTTACATTATTAATTGTTGATTGATTAAGAGTTGTAAAAGAAATAGTATCTGTTCTACCCTCAATAAAGCAATGATAGATAGTATTAGGTTTTAACGATGATATTTGTAATGAGCTTAAATTAGTAGTAAAAGGAGAAGAAGGAATTGGAGTTTTTGTAATATATGTATAAGAAACGGATAAATCATCGATAATTAAATTTTGAGAAGTATTTGAATAAAATTTTATCTTACAATTTGAATTTCCACTTGAAAAAATGGTATCATATATTTTAGAAGAGTTTTTATTAACTGAAACCGTAGAAGAATTAGAAGGAAAATTTCCTAAACTATCGGATTGATATATACTTAAATAATTTACACTTGAAGTAGAAGTATTTTTAATTGAAAACCTTAATTTATAATTACCTTCTGATTTAGATAAATTCAAGAAAGGAGTAACCAAACCTCCATATAAACCAAAAGAACAACTATCACCATTAGTATTATAAAAATTACGTCCCTGAAAACCTATATTATTGGTATAGGAATAAGGCAAATTCAAATAAGTCAAATGAGCACTATAAAGATTTCCACTATTTGTAATTGGGAAACGAGAAAAATTTTCAAAAAGGACAATTGTGTCTTCAGAAGATTTAGAAAAAACATGTATATTCAAATTCTCACCTTCTGAATTAGGAAAAGAAATTAAAGTAGAGTTATGAGTTGTGTTTGTTGATGTTAAGCTTTGAGAGAAAATACAATTTAGAAAGCCAAAAAAGAATATTAAAAAGAGAAATAATTTATTCATAAATATTGAATTTTTATTTTCAGCAAAAGTATTAATTTATTTTTAGATTACAAAATAAATCATAATATATTTCTTTTATCATGCTTTTGTTAAAATTAATCTCATTTATTTATAGACAAATAAGGGTTATCTGAGATACAGAAATTAAAACCTTGTTTGAGTAAATTAAAACGAAGAAAGAAAAAATTATTACTTGATTTCAGTAAATTAAAACAAGGTTTTATTTCATCACTTTTTTTATTTGATACAAATCAAGTATTCATAAGGCAAAGCTTAGGGTGGTATCTTTATAGGTAATCATTTTTTCTCTTTTTTCTTGCAAGTGAAATAGATTTTGATATATCTTTGCAATATCAAAATGATATTATTAATAACAAAAAAATTAAAGTAAAATGAACACACAAGAAAAAGAATTTAAGGGTTTTAGGCTTTCGGGCTTTTTTATGATTCTTATTCAAATTATTATTATTGCAGCTATGATTTTCGTTGGGTATAGGTTTGAGAACAACGAGGGTTTAGTTATTGCTTTGGAAATGGTATTATTTACAATACTAATTTTCTCTCTTATTGGATTTGTGATGATTGAGCCTAATGAGGCAAGGGTTATGATTTTCTTTGGAAAGTATAAGGGAACTTTAAAGCAAAATGGTTTCTTCTGGGTTAATCCTTTCTATGTTAAGAAAAAACTTGTAATTAGAGCAAGAAATTTAGACATTGAACCAATTAAGGTTAATGATAAAAAGGGTAATCCTGTTATGATTGGTCTTATTTTGGTTTGGAGGATAAAGGATACTTATAAGGTTATGTTTGATATTGACAACAAGACTGATGCTCAATCGAAGATGAATGAGAGAATGAATTCTTATCAACAGTTTGTTGCTATTCAGAGTGATGCTGCTTTAAGGAATATTGCTGGTCAGTTTGCTTATGATAATAATGAGATTGACGATGATATTACTTTGCGTTCTGGTGGCGAAGAGGTTAATGATAGGCTTGAAATGGAATTGAACAAAAGATTATTCCTTGCAGGTATTGAAGTTGTGGAGGCAAGAATTAATTATTTGGCTTATGCTCCTGAAATTGCTGCTGTTATGCTCCGTCGTCAACAGGCTTCTGCTATTATTGCTGCTCGTGAAAAGATTGTTGAAGGTGCTGTTTCTATGGTTAAGATGGCTTTGGATAAGCTCTCAACTGAAGAGATTGTTGAGCTTGATGATGATAAGAAGGCTGCAATGGTTAGCAATTTGTTAGTTGTTCTTTGTGCTGATGAACAAGCTAAGCCGGTGGTTAATACAGGAACTCTTTATCAATAGGGTTTAGTTTAAGATTAAGGGAAAAAAGATAGTGTTATGGCAAGAGTACAATTGATTGAATTTAATGAAAAGCAATACCAGAAATCTTGGTGGAAATGGTTGCTTATGATTGGTATGGACTTAATGTTTGTTGTTGGGACTATTATGCAGATTGGCCATGGAAGGTCTTTTGGCAATAGTCCAATGAGCGACACTATGTTGATTATTCTTACTTTTTTTATTATTCTTTTATCAATTGTTCTTTTGTCAAGTTATCTTCAAACTTATATTAATGATGAAGGTGTATATATTAAATATTTCCCTTTTCATCTAAAATATAAATTTTTTAGTTGGGAGAGTATTGAATCGGCAAAGGTAAGAAGCTATAATCCTTTATTGGAATTTGGAGGATGGGGAATTAAAAGATCTAAATTGCGTTTTAATAATTTTAGACTTGCAATTAAAAGCAGCATTTGTTATACCGTTTCGGGATCTAATGGCTTGGAGCTTATTTTAAAAAATGGTAAAAAGGTTATGATTGGTACTCATTCTCCTAATACTTTGGATGAAACTCTTAATAAATTATCAAAGAAAGGAAGAATTGATGGCTAAGAAAGAACAGGCTACAAAGAGTTTTCTATTGAGATTGGACGCTGAAACTATGGAAGCTATTGAAAAATGGGCTTCGGATGAGTTCAGAAGTGTTAATGGTCAAATATTATATATTATTGACAATGCATTAAAGAAAGAAAAAAGATTAAAAAAGAAATGATTTTTTTGAGGCAACTTACACATTAAGTTGCCTTTTTTATTACTTTTGTGCACTTTAGAAATATTTATATAATCAAAACTATTTTCTTTTATGGAACAATTAGAATCTTTTTTCTCTGCTCTTAGTGGGTTTTTGTGGGGATGGCCAATGATTATTCTTCTTTTTGGCACTCATATTTTTATGACTATTCGTCTTAAGTTTCCTCAGTTACAAATTTTCAAAGCAATTAAGCTTTCTTTCACAAAGGACAAAAACTCAAATGGGGATGTTTCTCAGTTTGGAGCTTTAATGACTGCTTTGGCTGCAACAATTGGTATTGGTAACATTATTGGAGTTGGAACTGCTGTTTCTTTGGGTGGTCCTGGAGCTGTTTTGTGGTGTTGGCTAACGGGAGTTTTGGGAATTGCAACAAAGTATTCAGAAGGTTTGCTCGCTGTTAAGTATAGAGAAAAGACTCAAGATGGGAGGATGTTAGGAGGCCCTATGTATGCTATTGAAAAGGGTTTAGGAATGAAATGGCTTGCTGTTTTGTTTTGCATTTTTACTGTTTTTGCTTCCTTTGGGATAGGCAATGGAGTTCAATCGAAAGCTATTGCAGATAGTTTATTTATATCTTACGATATTCCTCATTTTGCAACAGGAATTGTTGAAGTTGTGTTGGTAATCTTGGTTATTTTCTTTGGCGTGAAAGCAATTGCAAAGGTTTGTGGGAGATTAGTTCCTTTTATGGCGATATTTTATATTATTGGATGTATTACAATTCTAATTATGAATTGGAATTTCTTGGATGAAACCATAATTCTAATTTTTAAATCAGCTTTTTCTCCTCAAGCTGCTGGTGCTGGTTTTGTTGGAGGAACTGTTATGATGGCTGCAAGATATGGTATTGCTCGTGGTCTTTTCTCCAATGAAAGTGGCTTAGGCTCTGCTCCAATAATTGCTGCAGCTGCTAAAACACGCAATAGTGTTCGTCAAGCATTAGTTTCTTCAACAGGTACTTTTTGGGATACTGTTGTTGTTTGTGCTCTTACTGGATTAGTTATTGTTAGTTCTGTCATTGCGTACCCCGATATTAATGCATCAGAAACTGTTCATCTTACTCAAAAGGCATTTTCAAAATTGCCATATATAGGAAATCTCTTTTTAAATATTAGCATTATTACTTTTGCTTTCTCTACAATACTTGGATGGAGTTATTATGGTGAAAAAGCAATAGAATATTTAGGAGGCAAAAAGACAATAATATACTATAGATTGACTTGGGTCGTTATTGTTTTTATAGGAGCTGTTATCAATCTTGATTTGGTTTGGAATATATCTGACACAATGAATGCAATGATGGCAATCCCTAATTTAATTTCCGTGCTTTTACTTTCGGGAGTAATTGTTAAGGAGACAAAGAAGTATCTTTGGGATAAAAAATTAAATGAATATGATACAGATTGTGAATTATAATCAATAAAACTTAAAATAAATATGAATAAAAAATCAACTCTTTATATTGTAACAATAGTTTCTCTTTCTTTTTTAATTTTCTCATGCAATAAGAAAGAAGATAACAATATTAAAATCACAAAATATGATGTTAAGGAAACTTACTATATGCCAGAGATTTTTGGATTAAGTGGTTATAATATTAAAGATACTGTTAACGAAATTTATGGAGGACTTCTTTTCCCAATTAGCAGAACCAAAACTAACGAGATAAACGTTAGCCCAATTGAGAAGAGTATTGGTTCTCAAATGCAGAGTTTTGTTGATGAAATTAAGGAAAGAAACTCTAAGAAAAAGGTTGAAGGAAAGAATTTTATTGAGATTCGTCCTACCTATTTTATTTTGTATGACGACCATATTTATAGTTGTTTGATTAAGAAAACCACTTGTTTTGCAAATGAAGACACAATAAAGGACTACTACACTTTACTTTACGACTATAGGGAAGAAGCAATTCTTGGGTTTGATGATATTTTCTCTATTGGTGATACTAATTTTAAAAGTTTTATTTCTCTTTTCCCAAATGAAATGTCAATAAAATCCCTTGCTGACCTAAAGAAAACAGATTTTAATATTGAAACAGATTCAATTGCATTTAATGTTAATAAGAATAAAGCGGATAATCAAATTCTTAAAAATCAATTTAAGCAAAGTATTGAGGTTCTACGTCCTTTCTTCAAAAACAAAAATCAATTCATAAAGAGTAAAAAATAACTCTTCCATTAGCTTTATCAATAATAATCAATGAAAAAGAAGACAAAGAAAAGATTGAATAGATGGATATTAATCTTTGTATTAATCCTTATTTCAGCTTTCTTAACATATTACTTCTATAATAATCTTAAGGACTATTATCAGAGTTATTATGAATGTGAAGGGGTGAGGATTGATAAGAAGAAATATCCTGTGATTGGGATTGATGTTTCTTCACATCAAGATGAGATTGATTGGACAAAAGTTATGGAGAACAATGTAAAGTTTGCGTTTATTAAGGCAACCGAAGGAACAAATTTCGTTGATAAGAGATATAAGGAAAACTATCTTGGAGCAAAGAAAAATGGGATATTGGTTGGAGCATATCATTTCTTTAGGTTTGGGACATCGGGTAAGGCTCAGGCAACAAACTTTATGAATCAAGTTGCTGTTGAGAACTTAGACCTCCCTCCTGTTTTGGATGTTGAAAGGCATGGGAACTATTTCTCCTTTTCGAAGGTTGACCAAATAAGAATAGAGATACAAAACTTCCTAATGGAGATTGAGAGCAACTATAATCTCAAACCCATAATCTATACTAATTTAGAGGGCTATAAAGACTATATTGAGGGACATTTTGACGATTATGAAATTTGGATATGTCGCATTTGTACTGAACCAAATAATAGCCATTGGACATTTTGGCAATATTCCCACAAGGGAAGAATTGATGGAATTGAGGGCAAGGTTGATTTAAACACATTTAATGGTAATATTGATGAGTTTATTGATTACGTTAATCAATTTAAAGAATTACAAAAATGAAAGTACTAATCATTGACTCAGCTCATAGGGTGCTGATAGATAATTTGAAGGACGCAGGATTTGAGATTGTTCACGAGCCAGAGTTTGAAAGAGAAGATATTCTTAGAGAAATCGAGGATTATGATGTGATTATTGTAAGGAGCAAGATTATTATTGATAAGGAAGTCATAGACAAGGCAATTAAGCTAAAATGTATTGCTCGAGTTGGGGCAGGAATGGATGCAATTGATGTTGAGTATGCTGAAAAGAAAGGGATTAAATGTCTTAATTCTCCAGAAGGAAATCGTGATGCTGTTGGAGAACATGCCTTAGGAATGCTTTTAAGTCTTTTTAATAAAATTTCAATTGCCGACCATCAAGTCAGGAAAGGTATTTGGAAAAGAGAAGAAAATAGGGGTTTGGAGATTAAAGGAAAGACTATAGGGCTAATTGGATATGGAAATATGGGAAATGCTTTTGCCCAAAGACTGACTGGATTTGATTGTAGGGTTTTAGCCTACGATAAATATAAGACAAACTATTCTAATCAATTCGCACAAGAAGTTTCTTTAGAAACAATCTTCAAAGAAACGGATATTCTTTCTCTTCATGTTCCACTAACAGAAGAAACAAAATATATGGTTGATAATGCCTTTATTTCAAACTTTCAAAAGCCAATTTACCTAATCAACACTTCAAGAGGGAAGGTTGTTAGGACAATGGATTTGACCCAAAAAATTAAGGAAGGTAAGATATTGGGGGCATGCTTAGATGTTTTGGAATATGAAGAATTTACTTGTGAGTTATGCCCAAAGGACAATATACCACAAGACCTTATTGACCTACTTCAAATGCCTAATACTATCTTTTCTCCACATATTGCTGGCTGGACTGTGGAATCATACTATAAGCTCGCCTACAACCTATCTCAAAAGATAATTCAAACCCTTAAAGCCACTGAATAATTTATCCCTTGAATTGAGTAAAAAATTCAATTCTAATCTTAGTAAATTAAAACGAAGAGTTAGTAAATTAAAACAAGGATTTAATTAGGAGTAAAGCAGTAAAAATTTAATTTTAATTTTTTGCGGAGAGTAAGAGATTCGAACTCTTGAAAGCCTTTTGAGCTTTACGCACTTTCCAGGCGCGCTCCTTCAACCACTCGGACAACTCTCCTATTAATTGTTTTTTTATATTCAGAATTAGAACCTTTAGGATTTATTCCTTCTCTTGTTCTACTTCTTTTCCTTTTTCCATTTCTATGCCCTTTTCCTTAGAGGGTGCAAAAATAGGTAAATTTACTTTCATAAACGTATTTGGAAGCGAAGTTTCTATCTTTAATTTTTTCCCTGTGGCTGGATGTTGGAGTTCAATCTTTGTGCAATAGAACTTCAACCAATTAGCTGACAATTGCTTAACTCCAAATCGCATATCCCCAACAATCGGATTTCCTATATGACTTAAAATAAATCGGGTTTGTAGTGGAAAATAGGTTTGAGGATTAATTAGAATATGGGTATAGGTGTCAAAATTTTCTATCGTAGTGTATTTAATTGAACATAGTTGAGCGCCTTCGGTTTGGGGTTTTTCAAGAAATATTCTATTCTTTGTGCCTTTCTTTAACCAAAGACTTAGCTTGTCGTTCTTGTGTTTGGGCTTGCCAGCAACAATTGCGTTATACTCTCTCTTGGAAAGTGAAAAGTTTTTCTTAAGTGTTTCCTGACTCTTTTTTGTTTTGGCAAATATGCAAACTCCTGCTTCATCTCCTTGTGGCTCATGAACAATAAACAAATTTTGCCTAACACCCCATTTCCTTTTAACATAACTCTTGGTTAGAGAAAAAAGAGATTTTACCCTCTCGTTTGGACTTGCATCAACATTGACTCCAGAGGGCTTGATTACTGCAATAAGATATTCGTCTTCATAGAGGATTGGGACGTCTGTTTTCTCTTTCGCAATATGACTTCCTCCCGAATATTTGGTGTATTCAATGATTTCTCCCTTTCCAACCATATATTCTGGACTCTTAATAACTGCATCTCGGTGTGAGATTGAACCATAAATTATCATCTTCTTAGCCTTTGAAACAGAAATCTCGGGAAAGGTTTCCAATACCAAATTAAGTAAGGATATATTCTCTTTTGCTGTAATTTTCATCAATAAAAATCTTATAATTTGCAAAAGTACATTTTTTATTTTAATTTCGCAGCTTGTTACTAAAATAGAATAATATGTCTATATCAATACAAAACCTTACTAAGCTTTACAATGAACAAAAGGCTTTAGATAATGTTACATTAGAAATTAATAAGGGAGAAATTGTTGGGCTTCTTGGTCCAAATGGTGCTGGGAAAAGTACGATGATGAAGATAATAACCTGCTTTATTCCCCCAACACAAGGAAATGTTAAGGTATGCGGATACGATATTTTTGATAATCCTATGGAGGTTAGAAAGAAAATAGGTTATCTTCCTGAGCATAATCCTTTGTATTTGGATATGTATGTTAGAGAGTTTCTTGATTTCATTGCTGGAATTCATGGTTTGGGAAAACAAAAGAAGGAGAGAATTGAACAAATGGTTGAGATGACTGGACTAACAAAGGAAGTGAACAAAAAAATTGGTACACTTTCAAAGGGATATCGTCAAAGAGTTGGGATTGCTCAAGCAATGATTCATGACCCTGAAGTTTTGATTCTTGATGAACCAACCTCTGGCTTAGACCCTAACCAATTGGTTGAGGTTAGAGATTTGATTAAAAATGCTGGTAAAGATAAAACTGTTCTGCTTTCCACTCACATTATGCAAGAGGTTGAAGCTGTTTGTGATAGAACAATAATCATTAATAACGGACAAGTTGTTGCAGATGACAATACAAAACATTTAGCCTCTGGACAAAGTTTGGAAACAATATTTAGGAAAATTACTCAGGGCATTCAATAGCCAAAAGGTCATTTAGCCATTGCCTTAAGCCGTTTTTCAAATATAAAATAATAAAAATCAAGATAAAAACTTTCTTAACTCAAATATTAATTCTAACTTTGCAATTCAATTCGTAATTGAAAAAATTAATAATATTTATTAATCAAATAAATCAAAATTGAAATGGTAAAGATAGCAATCAATGGATTTGGACGTATCGGAAGGATTTCTTTCAGAAACATTCAATCTAAAAACAACTTGGAAGTTGTTGCAATTAATGACCTAACAGATGCTGCAACCCTTGCACACCTACTAAAGTATGATTCAGTTCATGGTCGTTTTAATGGAGAAGTTCATGCAGAAGGTGAATACCTTGTTGTAAATGGAAAGAAGATTAGGGTTTTTGCAGAAAAAGATCCTGAAAACCTTCCTTGGAAAGAGTTAGGAATTGACATAGTAATTGAGTCAACAGGAATTTTCCGCAATAAAGAAAAAATGGGTAAACATATTACTGCAGGAGCAAAGAAAGTTATTTTGACAGTTCCAGCAGACAAACCAGAAGATGTTGATGCAACAGTAGTTCTTGGAGTAAATGACAATATCCTAACAAAGGACATGACTTGTATTTCCAATGCATCTTGCACAACTAACTGTTTGGCTCCAGTTGCAAAGGTATTAAATGATAAGTTTGGAATTAAGAGAGGACTAATGAACACTGTTCACTCCTACACCAACGACCAACATATATTAGATCTTCCTCACAAAGATCTTCGTAGAGCAAGAGCAGCAGCAGTTTCAATTATCCCAACCTCAACAGGAGCAGCTAAAGCTGTAGGTTTAGTTATCCCAGAGCTTAAAGGAAAACTTGATGGGTTCTCAATGAGAGTTCCTACCTCCGATGGTTCTGTTGTTGACCTAACAGTAGAACTTGAAAAGAATGTTACTAAGGAAGAAATCAATGCTGCAATGAAAGAAGCAGCTCAGGGTTCAATGAAAGGTATTTTGGAATATACTGAAGACCCAATCGTAAGTTGCGACATTATTGGTAATCCATATTCTTCTATCTTTGATTCAAAACTTACAATGGTACTTGAAGGAAACATGGTGAAAGTTGTATCTTGGTATGACAATGAAAACGGATATTCAAACAGAGTTTGTGATTTGGCTGAAAGATTAGCAAAACTAATCTAATACTTTCTCAGAAAATTAAACAACCATAATAATTGGAATGGGAGCAATACTTAATTGTGTTGTTCCCATTTTTTTGTGTAATTTGTTAAGGAAGTTATAAATATTATTTCTTCAAGAATTAATTATCTTACAATAAAAACTATTATTTGTAGTTGTATATTTATAAACTAAACATAAAAAAGAAATGAAAACAGATTTAGAAATAGCACATGAATATTCAATGTTACATATAAAAGAAATTGCCTCAAAGCTAAATATAAACAAAGACGATATTGAATATTATGGTAAATATAAGGCTAAGCTACCTTTAAACTTGATAGATGAAGAAAAAATAAAAAAATCTAAATTAGTTTTGGTAACAGCCATTACTCCAACCCCAGCAGGAGAAGGCAAGACAACAGTTTCAATTGGTCTTTCAATGGCACTAAATGCAATTGGGAAAAAGTCAACAGTTGTTCTTCGCGAGCCTTCTTTGGGACCAGTATTTGGAGTAAAAGGAGGAGCTACAGGAGGAGGATACTCTCAAGTTGTTCCAATGGAAGATATTAACCTTCATTTTACTGGAGATTTTGCTGCAATAGAAAAGGCACACAACCTTCTTTCTGCAATTATTGATAATAATATTCAAAGCAAAAAGAACAATTTGGGAATTGACCCAAGGACAATTCGCTGGTCAATGGTGATGGATATGAATGACCGCTCTTTAAGACAAATTGTTATTGGGCTTGGAGGAAGTGCCAATGGAGTTCCACGTGAGAGTGGCTTTAAGATTACAGCAGCCTCAGAGGTAATGGCAATTCTTTGTATGAGTTCAAATCTTAATGACCTTAAGGAAAGATTAGGGAATATATTTATCGGCTACACCTACGACAAGAAACCAATCTTTGCAAGAGATTTGAAAGTGAATGGAGCTATGGCTGCTTTGTTGAAGGATGCAATAAAACCTAATTTGGTTCAAACAACAGAAGGAACTCCTGCCATTATTCATGGAGGACCTTTTGCAAATATAGCACAAGGAACAAACACAATTATTGGAACTAAAATGGGGATGAGCCTTTCGGATATTGTTGTTACTGAAGCTGGTTTTGGTGCTGACTTGGGAGCAGAAAAATTTATAGACATAAAGTGTAGGGAGTCAGGTCTTAGACCAGATGCCATTGTTTTGGTTGCAACGATTCGTGCCTTGCGTTATCATGGAGGAGTGAATGTTAAGGAAATTGGAGAAAAGAATATTGATGCCGTAAGGAAGGGAATTGAAAATCTTGAAAAGCATATTGAAAACGTTAAGCTCTTTGGACTAACACCAATTGTTGCAATAAATAAGTTTGCTAATGATTCTCAAGAGGAAATTGATTTTGTTAAAGAATCATGTAAATCATTAGGTGTAAAAGTTTTTGATTTAGAGGTTTGGGCAAAAGGTTCTCAAGGAGCAATTGATATTGCAAAAGAAATTGAGAAAAACATTCAAACAAAAGAAGAAGTGAATTTCCTGTATGATAAAGAAGCTTCAATTGAGGATAAAGTAACAACAATTGCCATGCAACTCTATGGAGCTAAAAAAGTTGAATTTTCTTCAAAGGCATCTTCAGAAATAAAGAATATAAATGAATTAGGACTTTCTTCTTTGCCAATATGTATGGCTAAAACTCAAAAATCAATTTCTGATGACCCTAATCTTAGAGCAAGACCAAAAGACTTTACATTTAAGGTTAGAGATGTTGAAATTTCTTCAGGAGCAGGATTTATTATTCCTATTGCAGGAGAAATGATGCTTATGCCTGGACTTCCAGAAATCCCTTCATCAGAAAATATAGACATAGATAATGAAGGAAACATTGTAGGACTTTTCTAAAAAGAGAAAAATAAACGCTTATTAGATGAAGTCTGAAAAACATCAATCATAATTAAAAATATATCCCTTATATTTTCAAATAAGTCCCTTATATTTTTGATTATGTCCTATATATTTTTATTTATGTCCCTTATATTTTTAATTATATCCCGTTTATTTTTGATTAAACTTGATTTTATTGGAATAATGAGATAGAAAATAAAACAAAAAAAATACCACTCAGTTTCCTGGGTGGTATTTTTATTTATTTTAAGATTTCTTATCTTAGTTTGTTCTTCCTGGATATACCTTTAGGGCTTCTTCTAAGCATTTTACTGCTGCCTTAATATCTTCAATACATAGGCAATATGTAATACGTGCTTGCTTTCTTCCCTTTTCAGGGTCTGAATAGAAACCTGTTGCTGGTGCTAACATTACTGTTGCTCCATTATATGAGAAGTCTTCCAAGAGCCATTTACAGAATTTATCACTATCATCAATTGGCATTTGAATCATTGTGTAGAATGCTCCTTTTGGCATTGGGCAGAAACAGCCAGGGATATTGTTAATTGCTTCAATTAAAACTCCTCTACGCTTTGTATATTCTGCACTTACTTCTGTAAAATAGGATTCTGGTGTGTCAATTGCTGCTTCGCCAAATATTTGTCCAAAATATGGTGGGCAAAGTCTTGCTTGAGCCATACGCATTGCTGCTCCCATTACTTCTTTGTTCTTACTTACTATGCAACCTACTCTTGCTCCACATGCACTATAGCGTTTGGAAACAGAGTCAACCAATACCACATTTTCTTCTAAGCCTTTTAGGTTCATTACTGAATGATGTTCTGCTCCATCGTAGCAAAATTCTCTGTAAACCTCATCAGCAAATAGATAAAGGTCATATTTTTTTGCCAATTGTCCTAAAACCTCAAGTTCTTCTTGTGAATAAAGATAACCTGTTGGGTTGTTAGGGTTACAAACCATAATTGCTTTTGTCTTTGGAGTAATGGCTTTTTCAAAGTCTTCAATTGGAGGAAGAGCAAATCCGTTTTCAATGTATGAAGGGATTGTTTTGATAACTACATTACTTTGGATAGCAAAAGAATTATAGTTGGTGTAGTATGGTTCAGGAATAATTATTTCCTCTCCTTCGTTTAGGCAAACAGAAAAAGCAAATTGAAGAGCTTCTGAACCTCCATTGGTAACTATGATATCGTTTTCTGTAACGTCAATCTTGTTCTTTTGATAATACTCTGCTAATTTCTTTCTATAGGAAAGGTTTCCAGCTGAATTGGTATATTCAACTATTGGCATATTAGCATTCTTTAAAGCATCAATTGCTCCTTTTGGAGTTAAGATGTCAGGTTGTCCAATGTTAAGGTGATAAATCTTAATTCCCTTTTCTTTTGCAGCATCGGCAAAAGGCACCAGCTTTCTAATAGCCGAAGCAGGTAATATCTTACCTTTATGCGAAATTTGTGGCATAATAAAATTCTTTTAATTACTATTTTAATTTATAAGTTTCTCTTGAAGATTAATTCAGAACTTTTCCTGTAATTCTTAGGACAACTCTTGCTGATTTTGCATTTGACTCAACGGTAACTGTTTTGTTGATTGGACCAGGATTAGCAGTATTATACTTTACTCTAATAGATGCAGATTGACCAGGCATCAAAGGTTCTCTTGACCAAGCAGGAACAGTACAGCCACAAGAAGAACGAACATTAGAAAGAATTAATGGAATTTTTCCTGTATTTTTGTAAGTGAATGTGGTTTCTCCATTTCCATTTCTTGGAACTTCACCGTAGTCATGTACTAATTTTTCAAAAGTAATTTCAGCTTGTGAGCTTACTTGATTATTGTTTGGAGTTGTTGGCTTATTGTTTTGAGCAATCACTCCGAATGAAACTCCGAAAACAAGGAGTGTTAATAAAACTAACTTTTTCATTTTCAATTTATGTTTTTAATTTGTGTTTATTTATTTGTTTTCAATTCAACCTTGCCCGTTAGAATTAGAACAATCCTGCTTTGGCTTTGGTCGTTAGTTGAAACTGTTATACTTCTTTTAATATCTCCAATAATATTTGTGTTGTAAGCAACCTTAATCACTCCTTGTTGGTTTGGCAAAATTGGGTCTTTTGACCATTTCACTACCGTACAACCACATGAGGACACAACATTATTAATTAATAAAGGTATTCTTCCTTCGTTCTTAAAATTAAAATCTACCTCTCCTTCATCCCCTGCAAAAATCGAGCCATAGTCATGAGAAGTTGTCTCAAAAACAATTTTTGGTTGATTATTCACTTTACTTTTTTGTGCATTAGAATCAAAAGATATAACAACTAAAAAGCAAAAAAAGTAAACACCTAAACTATAATTTAACCAATTTTTAATCAACCTCTTTATATTTTTTATTACCATAACTGAAGTGCAAAGTTAAGTAATATTTTGAACCCTTTAAAAAGTATTTGAAATAATTTTTATCTTTGCACTCAAGCAAATAACAAAATTTGTCAACTAAATTCTTTTTTAATATGGAGTATTTCGCACACCCAACTGCAATTATAGACGAAGGTTGCACCATTGGTTCAGGTACAAAAATATGGCATTTTTCTCATATAATGATAGGAGCAAAACTTGGAGAAAGATGTAATATTGGACAAAATGTTGTAGTTTCCCCAGAGGTAGTTTTGGGAAATAATGTTAAGGTTCAAAATAATGTTTCTATTTACACTGGAATTATTTGTGAGGATGATGTATTCTTAGGACCTTCATGCGTTTTTACAAACATAACAAACCCACGTTCAGCTGTAAATCGCAAAGACCAATACGCAAGAACAATAGTTGGCAAAGGAGCTTCCATTGGAGCTAATTCAACAATTGTTTGTGGGCATAATATTGGAGAATATGCTTTTATTGGAGCTGGAGCAGTTGTTACAAAAACCATTCCTGCATATGCTTTAGTGGTAGGAAATCCTGCAAGGCAAATTGGCTGGATGAGTGAATTTGGGCATAAGCTTCATTTTAATGAAGAGCAAATTGCTGTTTGTCCAGAATCAGCTCAAGAGTACAAGTTAATAGACAATAGAGTTATAAGAATAAAATAAGATATGAAAAAATTTGGACTTATTGGAGTTGCAGGGTATATTGCACCTCGTCATTTAAGAGCAATTAAAGATACTAATAATGACCTTATTGTTGCACTTGATAAATCAGATACAGTTGGGCTAATTGATTCCTATTTCCCAAATTGTTCCTTCTACACAGAGTTTGAAAGATTTGACAGATTTGTTGAAAAGATAAAACATACAGACCAAAAACTTGACTATGTTTCTGTTTGTACTCCCAACTACCTTCACGATTCTCATATACGTTTTGGATTACGTGCTGGAGCAGATGTGATTTGCGAAAAGCCTCTTGTTCTTAATCCTTGGAATATTGATGCACTTGAATCCATGCAAAAAGAAACAGGCAAGAAAGTATATAATATTCTTCAACTTCGTCTTCACGATGCCATCATTAAATGGAAGAAACAAATTGACGAAGGACCAAAGGATAAGATTTATGATGTAGATTTAACCTACATAACCTCAAGAGGAACATGGTACTATACTTCTTGGAAGGGAGTAACTGAGAAATCAGGAGGTGTTGCAACTAATATTGGAGTTCATTTCTATGATATGCTTTCTTGGATATTTGGTGAAGTGAAGGAAAACATAGTTAACATTTACCAACACGACAGAGTTGGAGGTTTTTTGCAGTTTGAAAGAGCAAGAGTTAGATATTTTATGAGTATTAATGCTGATACCTTACCTAAGGAATTTATTGAAGCGGGCAAAAGAACCTATCGTAAAATTGAAATGGAAGGCACTGAAATTGAATTTAGCGAAGGCTTCACCGAACTTCACACTCTAAGTTATAAGAATATTTTAGCAGGAAATGGATTTGGTCTTGAAGATGCAAGAAACTGCATACAAATAGTTCACGACATAAGAAACGCAACTCCTGTTGGGCTTAAAGGAGACTATCACCCTCTTTGCAAACTTCCACTCGCAAAACATCCATTCAAAATCTAAACATAATGATTGAGGTAGAGAATGCAAGTTCTTTAATCGAGCAATTTGAAAAAATATATAAAAGGAAGGTCTATCGCTTTCCTTTTACTTTTATTGACAAAAAGGGATTTGCTCTTTTAATGGTTAAGTGCAATAATACTTATATTTCTCTTCCCTATCTTTCTCAAGGAATTGTTGAAACAAATCCTCCAAAATTCGATTTTCAATCTCTACCAAATAATTGGCAAATAAGAGATACTATTTATCACTCAAACTTTATTTATTCAGATAAAGTAAATTTTGAGATAGACCTTCAAGAGGCATATAATTATACTTCTGATATTAGAAGGAAGATTAGAAAAGCCAAGTTAAATGGAGTTAGTATTAAGCAGGGAGTTGGTAAGGAATTAATTGATGATTTCTATAAGGTCTATACAAAAAGGATGCATCAAAAAGGAGTTCCTACAATATACAAAAGACAAATAATTAGAAAGATAAATTCAAATTCCACAATTCTATTTGTTGCCTATAAAGATAAAAAACCCATTGGGAGTGGAAGCTTAGATAAGATTACCGATTCTTATTTTGAAAATAATCTTTTTGCAACTCTTTCCTCTGAGAATAAAAACTACACTTCCTACTTACTTCATTATTCAATGATAAATTTCTCTAAAGAGAAGAATGCAAAAACATATTCTTTTGGAAGATGTACAAAGGATAGTTCAGTTTATAATTTCAAGAAACATTTCAAAGCAAAGGAAATTCCTCTTTATTGGTCATCTTCTCACAAAACAACCTCAATACGTAAACATAAATGGTTATTCTTTCTTTGGAAATGCTTGCCTTATAGACTAACAATTCTACTTGGAGGATTAATTCACAAAAGAATATATTAATAACATTTGGAAAGATTATATATGATCAATAAATATATGTAACATCAATAGAAAAAGAAAAATATCATAAAAGAAAAATAATAATTTATGGGTAGTTTTTTTGAAAAAAAACTCTTCTTTCGTTTTTATGAATGTATATATTTTTCCATCGTTAATCGTGCCATAAGATAACTGATTGTTGATTCAGCACCTTGGTTTAAGTTTACATGGGATTTTTCCAATCCATCATAACACCCTGCAGTACAAGGATTATAAACGATTTGATGTAAACGATTTTCTCCTAAAAACCAATTAAATGCTGTTTCCATTTTCAACCTATAGTCTTCATCCATTAGTTTATCATAGAACATACTTAGCGTCATTATTGAATAAGCCACATCAATTGCTTGTTCACCAAAATGTTCTGATGTACCTCCTTTTTGAAGCCAGTTTTTATTTGAAATTACTTCTATCCCATTTTCATTAAATATCTTTGATAAAAGAAAATCTAATGAAGTAATTGCTATATCTTTATATATGGCTTCTTTTGTAATTAACCAAGTGTATAACATTGCTTCTGGTAATATACTATTCGCATAAGTAAGATAACTTTCAAACCATTGCCATGTTTTACTTGATTCAAATTTATACATATCAACTAAACGATTTGCAAATGTTTTTAGAAAAATAAGATTCTCAGGATATGTATTAATATTATTTGCGTAATATATTCCTTTTATTATAAAAGCCATTGAACGAGTTGAACTTATATTTTTCATTGAGTGAAGAGATTTTTGAAATATGGTTTCTGCACGAGTAATTATTTCTGTAGGTAGTGTCTCCTTTATAGAAAGAAGATAACCTAAAGCCCAAACTGCTCTTCCATTTGAATCATCTAAATTTACTTCACTATTCTGATTTGTAAATTTTTTTTCTTTATCCATATAGTTCAAAAAATCTCCTTTTTCCTGCCAACATAATTCTATAAAATTGAGATATTTGATTATATCACTTATATATTCTTTATTATTTGTTAATTTATAATACATACACATTGCTACAAGAGCACGTGCATTATCGTCAAGAGTATATCCTGAAGAAATATCTGGTCTATTTATTTTTGAAAACTGAATTATTCCAATATCTGTAGTCATTCTCTTAATATGACTAAGGTCTATTGCTGGATAATTGTATCTCATCTTTATTTTTTCATTTGCTATTTTTTCAAATAGTTGAGCGTGAGCAATTGCTGAATTTTCCCAAGCAGTTGGTACTATAGCCTGCAAAGTATTTGAACTTAAATGTTTTCTTAGTGTTCTATTGTCGAGTAAGCTTATAACACTGCTTGCTAATTGTTTTGAATTACGGAAATCAAAAATTATACCTGTTTTCTTTGTCAACATTTCTTTTGCATGAGGAATTGGAGTTGAAATAATTGGACAAGCACAACTCATTGCATAAACAAACGTGCCACTTACTGCTTGATTAGGATCATTTGTAGTAAATAAATAAATATCTGTTAACTGTAAATATTCAAGCAAATCTGGTAATGACAAATAAGAATTAATAAATCTCACGTGTTGTTGAAGTGATAGTTTTTCAACTAATGCTTCAAGACTTTTGCGATATTTTTCTCCTTCATATTTTACTACTTCTGGATGAGTTTTGCCTATAATGAGAAATACAGTTTCAGGACATCGCTTTACAATTTCAGGTAATGCTTTAATAGTTGTTTCAATACTCTTTCCTGAACTTAATAAGCCAAAAGTTGTTAGAATCTTTTTGCCTTGAAGATTATATTTCTTTTTTAATTGACGTTTATCCATATGTGATATTAAATGGGTTCCATGAGCAATTACATTAATTTTCTCTTCTAATAATCCATAATCTTCAATTAGAATTTTTTTAGAAGTATTAGTCATAACAACTATAGATTGACAAAGATTAGCTATGTTATTAACTTTTAATTTCAATTTTTTATTAGGTTGAGGTAATACTGTATGAAATACAATCACTATTGGCTTTACAATTTCATTTAATAACTCATAAAAAGCTTGTTCTTGTTGAATAAAGAATCCAAATTCATGCTGAATTAATACAATTTGAATATTGTTATCCTCATTAATCAACCTGCATATTCTTTCGTAATCAATTGCATTGGATGTATCAAGAACAAATTTAACATCTTTGACGTAATTATAATTTGTTTTACCTGATTCTAAGGAACATATTTTAATTGAAAATGAATCACTAAATTTATTATTTAACGATTTTATTAAATCTTGAGAATAGGTTGCTATTCCACATTCTCTTGGAGGAAAAGAGCTAATAACAAGTATTTCGGGTTGTTTTTGAATAGCTTTTTGTATAATATTTTGGCTATTTAAAGGTGAGCTAATAGGTTGTCTATCGGTTATAAGTTTATAATCAAAAGGAATATCTTTTCTCTTTATGTTGCCACTATTATCATTATAATTTTTGATTTTCTCCATTACAATTTAGTATAAGTTAATAATTCTGTAATTAATTCTTTTATATTTATAGATGCAGCTGCAATATATTTGTCTGCTGCACCATAATAAATAAATAATGTTTCCCCAAACACTACAGAACCTGTCGGGAAAACAACATTATTCACATCTCCATATAATTCCCATTCATATTCAGGGTAAAATAAAGGATATGGAAGTCGAGCTAATATAATAGAAGGATCATTTAAGTCTAATAATGCTGCACAAGCACTATAAACTGGTCTATTTTCATATTTAACTCCATGATAAATCAAAATCCAACCCTCAGGAGTTTCAATAGGAGGACATCCTCCTCCTATATAGCATGATTCATGTTCATAATAAGGGTCGAAGAGTATGTTTTTCTGAAAACTATTGAAATAATCCATCCAAAATTCTTGAGTAAGATCATTTATTTCTTTTACAGATACTATTTGAATCCCAGGTCTAATACGATGCAAAAACACAAGATTTCCATTAATTCTACGAGGAAAGAAAATTACATTTTTATCCCATAAGATTATTTTTTTTTCTGGATCTGACTTCTTATAATAAAACTTATGGTTTTGATAGTAATTTTTATCTACTTTTAGTGATTGAGCCATTTGCACAAATTCTGAATATGTGATATTAGGTACAATAATTCCTTGTTTTTCAAAATGAATTAAATCTTTTGATATAGCTAATGCTCCTCTGGCATTTACTCCATCATAAGCAGTATAGGTCAAATAATATAAATCATCAATTTTTACTATTCTTGCGTCTTCAACCCCTTTTGATTCATATTCAAATTCTGGAACCATTATAGGCTTGTCCCATCTTTCCACCAAAGTTAAAGGTCCATCTAATCGACAGTAACCTATGCTTGAATAATTACCTTCTTTAACAGCACGGTAAAATATGTGCACACTATCTCCCACTCGAATTACTGCTGGATTTAGAACAGCACCATTTTCAAATTCTATATCAGTTTTTGAAAGAATTATTCCTTCTTTAATTAGATTTATCATGTTTTTTGTTTTTATTTATCTGTTTTTTTATCTATCTTATATTATTCAGCATATGATTTGAATCATTGCAGCTAAAACTGCAATAACAAGTAGGATATGAATTAAATCCAAATTAAGTAGTAGAAATTTTCATTGATAAAACAATGAGTTAATCACATAATCTAAAGAACCATTTTCTTGAGAATAGAATAAATTATTTGCATTAACCAGCAATTATAAAACTTTTTATATGTATTTAAATCTAATTATTCTTTAGCTAAATAAGAAAGAAACTATTTAAAACAAGTAAAAACTTATTTAAAAAAGGAATAAATTCTGTAAGGTCGTACGTTAGCAGATTTAAACCTTATCTTTTAAATATTAATAAGGCTTTGATACACTTATATCAAATCTTTGTGAATTTTTTTCTGAGATCAACAAGTGTTTATTTTATTTTGTGTTTTAAATTTACTCTGTAAAGGTGCAACGAATTACATAATTAACTGTTATATAAAAGTTACATCATTCACACATTCTTGTATTAGAATTACAATCCAATAATTCCACCTATTTTACCTTTATCATTACGTTTAGCAATTTTATCGGCTCGTTTTTCTTTTTTACTTTTTAAAGGTGCCTTTTTAACCGATTTTTCTTTAGCATTTTTTTCTTTTGACATATTGTTTTTATTTAAGTATTTTGTACATTGTGATATATCTTTCCCAAAAAATCATAATAGCAATTAAGGAAAGAATTATATGAAATTCTAGTTAACCTGAGTTGATTATAAATAAGTTGCTCTTTAACACGTTCAATTTTATGATTGATTATATACTGTTCTATTGTGATTCCAGTAACCTCATAAAAAAGACTAACAAGATAAGTATAGTCATAATCGAGTTTTTTACGGAGAAAATTAAAAAAATTGTTTTTAGTACTTCTTCAGAATAATGAACCATTTCAATAATTATATTCTTTATTCTTTCAACCAAAATAGTCTTTTTATCTTCCATAAGCTCAAGTTCTGATTTTACAACCCTCTTACAGCGAATACCCACCATATATTTAATGTAATGTTTCATTTTTTAATGCATTATTATATATTTCTAATATGAAGCTTATCTTGTAAATTCAGATTTTATCTAAGCTAAAAACAAATCTAAATAGAATAAAGATATAAAGAAAGTAGCTTGAATGATAAGTTAATTAATAATAACTTAGGATTGGTTTTCTTTATATAAATAGGATGTATTTAATAGAGAAAAAAGACAATATTTTATGCCTTTTTTATTTGACTAATAAGTTATACGTAAGGAAGGTTAATATTGTTTCTTTTATGTTACTTTTTTTGAACAAAAAAAACAAAATAATTCAGTTGAAACGAAGAAAATTAAAATCGTTAATTTAAAGTTTTTTATCCCTAAATTTGTTTTTCCATATAATTTTCCTCTTAGAAGAAAAAAGACAAATGAATTTGAAATCCTTTCCAACGATAATTTGCATCATTCCTCATTTTCTGCATTCCAAAATTATAAATACCTCCAATTGACCATTTATGATTAAGGTCGTAGCCCAATCCTAACTGAAAGCCAATATCTAAAGGTTGATAATGGTCATTTGAGAAAGTATTTATTGTTGCACTACCATAAAAAGTTGAATCTGTTGGACTCCTTAGGTCTACAAAATCTGATTTACCTCCAACGCCATAGGTGAAATAGGGAGAAGCTGAGATATATAATCCACTTCCTGTCCTATCATCTCCAAACTTAATTAATAATCCTAAAACTCCTTCAAGCATATAAGCATTTACATCGACTTTTTCATAATTAGGAATTTCGGATTGAAAACCTTTGTTGAGAAAAGAAAGAGAAGGTTGGAAATATAGATTATATACCAATCTTTTTTCTGCAACAAATCCAGCTTTCCAACCAAATTTGTAGCTAACTCCTTGTTTGAGGGTCGTATTATCGTAGCTTAAACCAGCTCTTAAGCCATATTTCCAAGGCTCTTTGGATGACTGAACATTACTTTTGTAGGGTTGAGCATTAAGATTGGTTGAATTAATCCCTATTATAAAAATTATCAAAGCAAGGCTCAAAGCCTTAAATAGATAATTTGATTTGTTTATATTATTTTTTCTCATTGCCTTCTAATTGAAAAATTGATTTAATAAGATTTTCACCAGCTCCAATCCTATATCCTTCAGAAAGAAAAACTATATCGCCTTCTTTAGTTATTAAAAGAAGAATTGGGAGGTTGTCTTTAAGTCCTTTTTGTGTTGATTTAATAACTTGAGATAGGATTTTATTATTATTATCTATTGCAAAAAGTGATTGTTTTGGTAGTTTGGTATATTTATTTACTGAAAAATCATTGCTAATCTTATCATCTGGAATAAGGAAAAGCATTCCCCCATCCCATTGTTCAAATTCTTCCTTAAACAAAGGAATATCAACCATTATATGTCTTGTTGGTTCTTTTTGAGGATCAATTATTGCCATAACCAATCCTTTTGAGTTTGCTATTTTAGTAAGGTTAGTTTTTTGGTTGTCAAGGAGTTTGATTTTTGTATCCATCTTCATCTTTCCTTCCTTAACCAAGCTTTGAGGAATATCTCTAAGCTGAACCATAATATCGGATTTTGTGTTTGGTTTGAGTTCAAAATAGTTTGTTTTAACATAAACCGTTCCATCATTTGCTCTATTCCCTGTTAGCAAACGATAGTAGCCAGCGTCAAGAACCAATCTTTCTGGAAACTCTTTAAACTTAGGGTCGTATTCATAGTCTAATGTAACAAACTTTCCATCAATAAATTTCGCCAAAGTAAAATGAGTATAGTATTCTGGTTTAATCTTGCTGGTTGTATTTCCATTATGAAGGGTTAGAGTGCATTTATTGGAGGTTAAGTCTTTGTTTGCATCTTGATTTGCACCTACTTTTGGCTCAAAGGCATAAACCCACTCACCATTTTCATAATACATTGCGTTCTTTGTTGCCCAATCGTATTTGGCAGGAATGAAATATGTTCTTGCAATTGCCACAAAAAGGATTTCCATCGAAACCTTATCAGCCTCTTTCAAAAGAAGCACGCCCTTAGGTGAGATTTGGCAGTTATAATAGTTATCTGTTGTGTTGAGTTCTATGTTTTCCTGAATCCATTTGGAGATTTCCTTAGCAGTTAATGCTTGATCTGTATTGAAAATTTCCTGTTTGTTTTTATTGATGTATTCCCTCCAAGGAGTGATTAGCTCCAACTGAATGCGAGGATTGATAATATAGTTGTCTATTATTTCTTTTGGATAAGGCAGGTTTTGTTTTGTTTGTAAGAAGGCATCTAAATGACTTTGCAATATTTCTTTTGGAGTGTCCCTAAGGTCTTTTTCATAAATTGTTTTTAGGATTAACATTGCTTCAGGCTTGGTTTTGTTATCTTTCAAAAAGCCTTCGATTGCAGAATAATTCCCCCAGCTCTGTTTAATTACGTTTGAAATATCCAAAGAGTCAAAAGCAGGCAACTGAACAATGAGTTTGTTTATGTAATCATCGTTTGGAAATGTTGCAATATAGGCATTACGAATTGAATCCTCATAAATCAGTCTAATGGAATTTTCTTTAACCTTATTGTTTGAAAGTTTTGGGACAGCTCTTTGAATTGGAGGCACAATTTCTAAAAGTTCTTCATAGTCCCTATTTCTGTTTGGCTTAAGGGTAAGAGATATTGTGTCCGTTTCTTTAACACTGATTTTCTTATAAGCATAATCAGTTCCCTTATTTGCCCATATCATCAAATCGCCAAGTCCTGTTGTCAAAAAGGTTAGACCTTCCTTATTGGTTTTTCCAGTTGAGAGCGGATAATATTCTGCATAATTATATAAACCAAAATCAACCTCTGCATTCTCAATAGGCTTTCCACTCAAATCATTAACCCTTACATATATTTTCTTTGTTGGGGCATAGTTTTCCAAAAGATTAATCTTTGTATAAAGTTCTGTTTCCAAATTTACCTCTTCCTTACCCTCATATCCTTTACCAAAAACAGTTGTATGAACCATCATTGCTCTTTTGGCAGGAGCATCAAACCATGCAACATTTAATTCTGGCTCTGGTTCACAAGCTCCAAGATGATACCATTTACCATCAATCCAAACCTCAACCCAAGCGTGATTGTCATCGGTGTGAGCCCAGCGAGGAGTGTAGCATTGACGAGCAGGAATTGAAACAGAGCGTAGTGCAGTTACTGTAAAGGTTGATTCCTCTCCACAGCGTCCATGAGATGTTCTTCTTGTTGCTAATGGAGCAGATGTTCTTCCGTCAGCAGCCTTATAGTTAACATATTCATGACACCAATGATTCACTTCCAAAGCAGCATCATACATTGACATATTTTTAATTCTGTCTTTAAGCTCTTCAAAGAATACTACTCTTGAACTATCTAAGTTTTCATTATTAACCCTATAAACCAAAACAAAATGACGAAAAACATCATCTGGAATTTGATTTCCCCAAGAGAAAAACTCCCTTGCCTTAAAAGCATAATCTACCTGAGTTGTAAAGAACTCCTCATCATAATCAGCAATATCACTTAATGGCATATAGGCTTTTAAAAAGTCTAATGCGTCTTGCTTTGTAAAATCTTTATTGTTGGTTTGAGCAAATCCAGTTAAGCTTTGTAAAAATACAAAACCGATAATCAATAACTTTAATAATCCTTTTCTGTTCATAATCTATGAAACTATGCTTTAATAATTATAATTTATCTATTTCCCCAAAATCTTATTGTACTCCTTACTATTAGATAATAGTTCAATTGCTTTTGCAACATCTTTATCCAAATTGAGCAAAGCTTCAATTCTTCCTTTTTGATAATGGTATCTAACAACAATCTCAGAAAGGAGAATTTCTTTTATATCATCCTTGAACTTAATTAAGTCATTGTTTTTATCTTCCTCTATCTTCTTTTTTAGGTACTCAATAGTATTTTCTATTTCTTGGCTATACTTTTCTTTCTTTGCCATATCTTCCAATTCTGCAAGCATCCTTTCAGTAATCGTTGAATAGGAATAGTCTTTATCTTTCACAAAAGATGTGAATTGATTGTAGATTTCATCTGTTATTTTAAAATCTTTTGGAGATGGGATTGTTGGATTTTGTTTTACGAATTCAGTTGCAAAGTCGAAGGCAAGGAATTTAGTGATTATTGATATAATAATTGGGCTTGCATATTCTGGCTCAATACTTACATCGGGCTCTATTCCAAATCCGTCATAGACAACTCTTCCTCCCTTAGTCTTGAAGGCAACCTTAAGTGAGTCAGGAACATTTAATGCTCTTCCAAATTCATCCCTATGAGAGTAATCAATTGCCTGAATACAACGTCCACTTGGTATATAGTATTTTGAAACCGTTACCTTCATTTGTGCATTATAGGTTAGAGGGATAATATTCTGTACTAATCCTTTTCCAAATGTTCTTTGACCCATGATTACTGCTCTGTCCAAATCCTGCAAACTTCCAGCAACAATTTCGGATGCTGAGGCTGAAAGATTATCAATCAAAATAACTATTGGAATATTCAAATCAATTGGATTATAATTAGTTTTGAAGGTTTGGTTCCTTTCAACTATCTTTCCTTTGGTCGAAACAATATTTTGTCCTTTCTCAACAAACATATTCACAATACTTACAGCATCAGTTAAAAGTCCTCCACCATTACCTCTAAGGTCTAAAATCAACCCTTTTAAATCACTATTCTGTTTCTTCAACTCCTTAAAAGCATTCAAAACATTATTTGCAGCACCATTAGTAAACTCATTTAATTTAATGTATCCAATCTCATTTCTAATTATTCCATAGTATGGGACATTATCAATGGTAATTTCTTCACGGCGAAAAGTCTTCTCAATTTCTTTTCCTTCCCTCAATACCTTTAGTTTTATTTCTGAGCCTGCTTGTCCTCTCAAAAATTCTTTAATCTCATCCGAAGTTCTATCCTTTGCAACTTGTCCATTCACTTCCAGAATAATATCTCCAGCCTTAAAACCAGCCTTATCGGCAGGAAGGTTTTGGTATGGCTCAGAAATATATACTTTACCATCTTTTTCGTGTATAACAGCTCCAATTCCTCCATACTGACCCATTAACTGCAATTTAGCATCTTCAAGATTTGCCTCAGGGATAAAATTTGTGTAGGGGTCCAATTTTGCAAGCATGGCATCAATGGCAGTTTTCATTAAATCTCCAGGATTAATTTCATCAACGTAGTTTAAATGTAGATTTTTGTAAACAGATGAAAAGATTTCAAGGTTTTTAGATAATTCAAATCCTTTGTCTTCCTCTTGTGCATTAAGAGAAAAGCTAAAAGGGACAAATAAAAATAGTAAAACAATTGATTTCCTTAACATAAAAAAGTATAATTAAAATTTGTAGCAAAGATACTCCAAACAAACAAATCAAAGCTCTTTTTATTGTATAAATTGCACTTTTTTATGTAAAAAGTTTCTAAATAGTGATTTTCTTCCTATTTTTGCAGGCTATTAGAAAAAGACTAGTAAGTAATTAATAACGAAAAAACATAATTTAGTAATGGCTATTATTGGTAGAATTAGAAAAAGAGCAGGTATTGCAGTTGCAGTTATTGCAATAGCAATATTATCATTTATCTTTAGTGATATCTTTTCAGGATCTGGAAATAAGGTTCCTAATAACATGGGAACTGTTGACGGAACAGAGATAACAAGAAATGAGTTTGAAGAAATGTCAAGAACAATTGAAACAAATATGCTTCAACAAAACAATACTGACAACCTAACAACTGAACAAAACTTTATGGTTCGTCAACAAGCATATCAAGAATTGTTAAATGAAAAGTTATTAGCAAGCGAATTTGACAAGCTTGGCATAAGCGTTGGAAAAGATGAGCTTAACGATATGTTCTTTGGTGATTTTATTGACCCAATGGTTATTCAAAACTTCTCCGATCCTCAAACAGGAAACTACAACAAACAAGCAATTTCACAATATATAGCACAATTTGACAAACTTCCAGCAGAAGAGCAAGCATCATGGAGAAACTTTGAAAGCTATATTAAGAAAAGTCGCTTACAACAAAAATACGAAGTACTACTTGCAAAAAGTATGTATATGCCTAAAGCAATTGCAAATCATTTAAGCAATCTTTATGATAAAACAACAACATCACGCTATACCCTACTTCCATTTACCTCAGTTGCAGATAATACTGTTAAGATTGAAGAGGCAGATTACCAAAAATATTATGACGAGCATAAGAACGAATATAAACTCGTAGAAGAAATCCGCGATGTTGAATTTGTAAAATTTACTATTGCTCCATCTCCACAAGATATTCAATATATTAATGATACCGTTGCAAGAACATTTGAAGCATTCCAACAAGTTTCCCCAAGCGACCTTCCTTCATTTGTTTCAACAATGTCAGACAGAATGTATGACAGCAACTACTATAAAAGAGAAGCTTTTGCCCAAATAATTCCCGATTCAATCCTTTCAAAAGTTAGCCTTGGTGGATTTATTCCTCCATTCCAAAATGGAACAAACTGGGTAATGGCAAAGCTAACCTCCATTCAGGCACGTCCAGACTCAATGCGTTTCTCAAGAATCATTATTCTAAACAGCAATGCTGGAGGCGACATAAAAAGAACAGCAGATGCAGCAACCAAACTAAAAGATAGCGTATATAATATCGTTAAAGCAGATGCAGTAGGATTTGAAAATAATGTAGCAAAATACTCTGATGACCCTGAAGCTGCAAAGAACATGGGAGACTCAGGCTGGCTATTGGACGGACAGCTCCAATCAGACCTTTACAACTCAATCAACACAACCCCAATCAATGGAATCTTTGTTTATAATATTCCAAACGATATGGGATACATGATAATTAAGGTAACAGGCAAAACTGCACCAGTAACAAAACTTCAGGTTGCAACCATATTAACCGAAATCAGAGCAAGTGAAAAAACCGTTAATGAGATAAGAGACAAAGCAAACACCTTCTTAGGCTCAGCAACCAATATGAGTGCCTTCACACAAGCAGCACAAAAACAAAACCTAAATATCCTTACATCCCAAGTAAGAGATATGGACTACCAACTAAACGGAACTCCTTATGCAAGAGAAATAGTTAGATGGGCATACAACAAAGAAACAAAAAAAGGAGACGTAGCCCCAGAAGTCTATGATTTGTCAGGCGAAATGTTTATTGTAGTTGGATTAAAAGATATTAAAGAACAAGGCACCCTAACCTTAGAGCAAGTAAAACCATTTATTGAAAACCAAGTTAGGATAGAGAAGAAAGCCGAAATTTTAATGAAAAAAGCCGATGGATTGATTGCTACAGACAAAACCTTAGAAGCAATTGCAATAAAATCAAACACACAAATAGACTCAGCAGCAAATGTATCATTTGGTGATCCTTATTTCGTTCAAGCAGGACCAGAGATGAGAATAATTGGAGCACTTTCAGCAGCAACCAAAACCGGCATTCAAAAACCAATAAAAGGCTATAATGGAGTTTATCTTGTTGAAATAGATTCATTTGGGAAGAGAGAAACCAAGGAAGACGCACAAATGATACAGCAATCCTTTGGAATGCGTAATATGCAAAAGACCTCCCAACTACGTTTACCACTTCAAATCCTCAAGGATAAAGCAAAAGTAAAGAATAACTTCTCATTCTTCAACTAAAAGGAAGAAAGAAAAATAATAGAATTTCAATTCAAGAAATTGGATTCATTAGAGCCTAAACACCTCTTCTGAATCCATTTTTTTATTCCCCAAATCCCAAAACTAACTCTTCGTTTTAATCTGCTAACTCTTCGTTTTAATTTACTGAAACCAAGTTTTAATAAATTCTTTCTTCGTTTTAATTTACTCAAACAAGGTTTTAATTTTGCAACTCCTCATTTCAATTTTTTGACTCATTATTTTAAAATAATGCTAATTAATTTCTGATTGATGCTCTTCTTTGGCATAAGACTAAGGCTATTTTTGCTCCAAAATTATTAATTTAACATTAAAGTTATGAATAACAAGAAAATTCAAGGGCTTATAGCATCAGTTATAAAGCCTTCACACAAGTACATTGAAGAAAAAACCTTTTTAGGAATTGAAAAAATGGGAAAAATAGTTGAAAAAGAAATAGAATCCTATAGCTTCACCCTATTTAATGAAGAAGGAAATGCTTTAAACTATTTCCAAAAGTCAAAAAACACAACATTAAGTCAACAAAGCATCAACAATAATGAGGATGAGGATAATTCTAAGACCTTTTTCCAAAAATACTCATACAAATACAACACAAATGGTCAAATAGTAGAAGAAAATGCCTATGATTCTAATGGAGTATTCGTACAAAAATCAATTTATGAATACAATTCAAATGGGAAAATAGAAGAATGCAGAGAATTTGATAGAGAAGGAAAACTTATTTCTTCCAAAAAATATGACTTAAAAGGAAATATTATTGAGAAAAACACATACAATAAAAACAGGAAACTGCGTGAAAGAGAGCTTTTTAAATATGATTTAGAGAAAAAAACAGTAGAAAAAAACACTTACGATTCCGAAAGAAATTTTAAGAAAAAAGAAATCTACAAATACAATTCAAAAGGCAATGAGATAGAGTATAACTCATTTAACTTAGAAGAAATGTTTGATTGGAAATGCATAACATCCCAATACGAATACGACCAAAGAAATAATTGGATAAAAAGAATAATCAATGATGGCGAGAATTATAAAGTAACCACAAGAAAAATAATATATTACGGAGAAGAAGAAAACACAAATTTCCCAAATTGGGATTCCCCATTTTTCAAAGATTTGAAAGAATAAAGCAAAAGCAATTTAATATAAATAAATAATTGAGAAGAGAAAATTCATTCCAGATTTATTTCTTACTTGTTATCTCCGGATTCTAAGCATTGACTAAAAAGTGCATTTTTGAAAGCGTTTATAGAAATCCTTTCTGAATATGGGCAGGGAGAAAAACTAAACAATTTTGATTTTATCAACTGCGAAGTTATTCCAAATGAAAAAGACAAAGTTGAATATAAACAAATACATATTCTAATAAAAAATAAATACATATGAAAATATTACATCTTTCAGACACACATAATTTACATAGGGAATTAATAGATTTGCCTAAGGCGGATTTGATAATTCATTCTGGTGATATTTCTTTTTCTGGAGAAGGAAATGAGGTTATGGATTTTATTGATTGGTTTTATAAATTAGATTATAAATATAAGATTTTTATTGCAGGGAATCATGACTTTTGCTTAGATGGTAAAGAAAGTGATGTTTTACAGAAATTTCTACCTAAAAACTGTTATTATCTTGATAAAAATGGTGTAAGAATTGAGAATATAAATTTTTGGGGACTTCCTTTTTTCTTTTCTGATGATGTGTCTGGATTTTACGATAAATCTATTGAAGAAATTCCATCAAACACAGATATTCTTATAACTCATAGACCTCCTTTTCAAATACTTGATAGAGCAGGAAAAATAAATTATGGTTGCTCTAACCTTTTGAAGAGGGTTAATGAAATAAAACCTAAGTATCATCTCTTTGGTCATATTCACGATTCCTATGGAGTAGTTGACAACAAAACAACTGTCTTTGCAAATTCTGCAATAGTAAATGAAAATTATAAAATCTCCAATCAACCATTTGTTTTTGAATATCTTTAAAATTCCTTTTACGATGCTATCCTTTGGCATAATAACATTAGTATCTTTGCCAAGTAAAATCTAAAAATTAAAAATAATATAGTATGAAATCCTTTGTAGCTATTGATTTTGAAACGGCAAATCAGCATAGAAGCATTTGCAGTATGGGGGTTGTTATTGTGAAAAATGGAATAATAACAGACAGGTTTTATAGTTTAGTTAAACCAGAGCCTAATTTCTATTGTTATTGGGCTACTGAATGTCATGGATTAACTAAGAAAGACACCAATAATGCTGAGTATTTTCCTGAGGTTTGGAGTAATATTGTTGGCAGAATTAAGAATTTGCCATTGGTTGCTCATAATAGTCCATTTGATGAGGGTTGTCTTAAGGAAAGCTATGAAAGATATAATATGAAATACCCTTACTTCCAATTCTATTGCACTTTAAGAAAAGCAAGACAGGTTATTCCTAATTTACCAAACTATCAGCTTGATACTGTTTCCAAACACTTAGGCTTCACTCTTGAAAATCATCATAACGCCTTAGCTGATGCTGAAGCATGTGCCTTTATTGCAACAAAGATACTATAATATTAAATTCACCAAGTAATATATCGTAATGAATACAACCATAAGTAATCTTTATAAATGTGGAATTAATGGTAAAGTGAAGTCTATAGAGACAAAAAAATACTATATTTCCCAAAAGTCTGGTGAAATTAAGAAAGGGAAATTAAAGGAGTATTCTCTAAGCACTTTTAATAAGCAAGGCAATGTTTTGGATGAGATTTATAAAGATGCAGATAGACAAAGTGAATTAAAAAACAGGTATGATTCTAAAGGCAATTTGAAAGAAGAGTTGGTTGAAATAAATTTGAAGATTGGAAAAGACCTGACTAAAGACATTTACACAATAACATTGAAGCAAACATATAAATATGATTCAAAAGGGAATATTATTGAGTGTTTGCATTATAACAAAACAGAAAATTTTAGGAAGAAAATCATTTTTGAATATGATCCAATGGGAAATATAATTGGCAAGTATTCATATAATTCAAAAGGGGATTTTATTCAGAAAGAAATCTATACATATAATTTAGAAGGAAAAGAAACTGAATATTCTAATTATTACAAAGAACATATTATAAATAAGAATACACACAAATATGATTCACAAAATAATCTAATTGAAACTAATAATTATTCTTTAGATAATAAACTAAGTAAGAAAATAAGATATAAATATGACAACAAAGGCAATAAGGCTGAATTTATATTTAACTCTAATGGAGAATTAGAAGAGAAAAATAATTTTAAAGCCAATGGGAAAATAATTGAACATTATACTACTAATTCAAAAGGAAACTTATATTTAAAAAATCAATCTAACTATGACTCTGACAGAAACTTAATAGAAAGATATTCTTATGATTCAAATAATAATATTCTAACCAAAGAAACTCACAATTATGAATTTGACCAAAAAGAAAACTGGATAAAAGATATTATTTTAAGAAGCATAATAGGAAGCGAAATTATTATTAGAAAAATTAAATACTTGTAATAGTCTAATCAGAAAAAAATATATACTTTTGCAATACTTTGTTCTGTAAATATTAAGATTTTTAAAATCATACAGGATAGAATAATTGAAGATAAAACAATATAAAATTTTTAAATATGTGTAAAGAAAGTCTCAATAATGAAATTTTGAAAAACGTACAGAATTTATTAGATTTACGTTTTTTCATTCCTAAGTATCAGCGAGGTTATCGTTGGAAAGAAAATCAAATCATTGATTTACTTAATGATATTGACAGATTTAATCCAAGCAATGATGAAGATAAAAATTCTTGGTATTGCTTGCAGCCTTTAGTTGTAAAGAAAAGTGAAGATGGTTGGCGACTTATTGACGGACAACAACGATTGACAAGTATAAAATTGATATTACATTATCTCAATAAGAAATTCTTTTACGTGGAACCCAAGCAAATATACACTTTAGATTACGAAACACGAGGTAAAGACGAAGAATGGTTGAAAATTTTAGAAGATGAAAATAATGCAGAAAATAATATTGACTATAAGCATATTTACTTAGCATATCAGGCTATTAAAAATTGGTTTGAGCTCAAAGGTTCAGAATTCAGTAGTTATGGATTTAGTGATAAAATACTTAATAACTGCAAATTCATTTGGTATGATATAGACCAGAATGGTCAACGAAATGAAATAGAAGAGGATGTTTTTATTCGCTTAAATGTTGGCAAAATTCCACTTACAAATTCTGAACTAATAAAAGCATTATTTCTTAATAGTTCTAACTTTGCTAAGGACAAAAATGAGGAAGAAATTAAATTAAGACAATTAGAAATTTCAACTCAATGGGATATAATTGAACAAGAATTGGCAGATAATGAATTTTGGTATTTTATCAATGGAGAAAAAAATAAAATACGTCCTCGCATTGAGTATTTGTTTAATGTTATTGCCCAAAAACCAAAGAATTCAGACGATAATAATTTTACTTTCAATTATTTTCAATCAGAATTTGAAAAAAATCAACTTAATAATGGAGACAAACTTGGTTTTGTAAATAATCTTTGGGAAAGAATTTTCAATACATTTTTAATTTTTAAAGAATGGTTTAATGATAAAGAGAATTATCATTTAATTGGATATTTACTTTGCATGGACTATAAAGATAAAATTGCTACTTTATTACATGAATACACTAACACAACTAAAGATGAATTTCGTCAAAATTTAGCTGAGAAAATTAAAAACTCTATAAGTTGGAATGGAAAAGATGACATCAACTATAGCGATGAAACAAGAGCAAGGCGTATTTTATTATTGCACAATGTCGTAACCATGCAAAAGCAAGAAGACAAAACTGCTCGCTTTTCTTTTTTCCAATATATCGGTACTAAAGAAAACAAAGGTTGGGACATTGAACACATTCAAGCAAGGGCAGAAAAATCTCCAGAATCGGAACAACATCGAAAAGATTGGTTAAAAGAGGTGAAAAGCGTAATAATTGACCAGAACTTACTTGATGAAATCAATAATTTTTCCGATTGGAAAGACTCCAAGATATACAATCAACTATTTGAAAAGGTTAATGAATACTTTTTTAAAAATTTAGATACTGAAGAAGAGAACCTATTATCTAATCTGGCTCTTTTAGATGCTGGTACAAATCGTGGATATGGTAATGAGTTTTATCCTATTAAACGTAAAACGATTTTAGAAAAAGATAAAATCGGCGTTTTTATTCCTATATGTACGAAAAAAGTATTTTTGAAACACTACACTGAAGAAGTGTCTAATATGACTTTTTGGTCAGAAGAAGATCGTAATGCTTATCTAGACAATATAAAATCTGTACTAAAACCATATTTTAACATTTAAAATCAGAATATTATGCAATTCAACAAATTAAGTTTTTGGAGTTTATTATCTGACATTGATATAAATACTATTACTATCCCAATTATTCAGCGAGCATACACACAGGGTGGTCGTGAAGAGGATAGTAAAATAGAAGAAAAAGGGGGGAAATTTTTAAATCGTCTATTAGAAGCTTTAGAAAACAAGAGCAAACCAATTTTGCTTGATTTTATATATGGCTCTAAAATTAAAAAACAATTTTTTCCATTGGATGGACAACAAAGATTAACAACTTTATTTCTTTTATATTGGTATATTGCTCAAAAAGAAAATAAGTTAGATAATAATGTAATATCTACTTTGAAAAAATTTACATATAAAACTCGCCAATCTTCTCGTTATTTTTGTGAACATTTGTGTCAATACACAGTTTCTTCAAATCGTAAAGAAAAATTAAGTGACACTATTAAAAATGAGAAGTGGTATATATCATACTCTTGGAATTCTGACCCATCAATTCGTTCAATGCTTAGCATGTTAGATAAAATTGATATCGCTCTCAAGAATAATGATAGTTTATATTGGGATATCTTAACTACAGATATTGAGAATTGTCCTATTACATTTTTTAGTACTTCTTTAGAAGAACTAAATCTTACAGATGATTTGTATATAAAAATGAATGCGAGGGGATTAGAATTAACGGATTTTGAAAAAATTAAAGCAGAATTTAATCAAAAAATAGATGAGGAAAAATGGGATGAGAAAAAAGATTTAACACAAAAATTCGGACATAGAATAGACACTATTTGGACAGATTTATTTTGGAAATACAAAAACGAAAAAAGTTTGATCGATGATGCCTTAGTAAATTTTATTGCAGGAATTGCTATTTATAATTATGCAATCCATTATACCTCTGATGAGAAAAACGAAATAGAGGAAAGAATTAAAAAATTAGCTAACAAACCAGAAGAAGTGAGTCCAGAAGACTTTAACAAGATAGGTTATGATTATTTAGTCAATTGTCTCAATCTATATGCTCAAAATAATTATAATATTATTAATACTAAAACAGACTTATGGAATTACAAAAGAGAAAATAATACGCTATTTGAAAGCTTTATAATTGATAAACCAGATAATAAAGACAAAATTACTTACCCTATGAGAATTTTGTTCTTTGCTCAAACAGAATATTTACTAAGGAATTCTTTTGAACAAGAAAAATTTGATGAGTGGATGAGAGTTGTAAGAAATATAATTGAAAATTCCACAGCAGATAGTGCAACAACATTTATTTCTGCAATCACCCTTATTAAAGAGTTATCAGCAGGGACTAATGATATTTACAATTATCTTTTAACTGCAACTATTAAAGCTGGATATGGGAAAAAACAAATAGAACAAGAAATCATAAAAGCAAGAATTATTCTTAGTAACCCTAATGTAAATAAACAAGTTATTTTTGATACTGAAGATACTAATTTCTGTAAAGGGGATATTGATTTTGTTCTGTATTGTATCAATTATGATATAAATAATATTTCATCTTTTGACACCGAAAGTCTAACAAAACTGAAAGATATTATCAAAGACGAGTTAGATATAAATGAAAAGATGACCGATGACTTTAAAAGAGCATTTCTCACTATTAAAGATAACGATTATTACAATAAAAATTGGTTCTCTTGGTCTTCAAGTTTCGAGTGTCATAAAAGATACTTACTTGATAAAAACTCCGACCTAGTTTCCTATTTTGCCAAAAGCAAGGATTTTACTATAAAAAATTATTTAAAGGATTTATTAACACAAAGAATGATCACCAAATCATTTGCAGAAATTGCAGATACATATTCCATCCCAGCAGGAATGCCTAAATGGAAAGTTAAACTAATTAAAGGAGAGATAAAGTTTTTTGGAGCAACTTATATTCTTATTCCAAATGACGATTCTTATTGTCTATTAGCTTGGCAACGACGACCAAGCAAAGAAGAACAAGTAGAAGAAATATCAAATGATTAATTCTAAGATATAAGGGGTTTTGCTTGATAATACTCCTAAAGAATATTCAAATGGATAAATCAGACTTACATAAATCACACATAAATGTGTATTCAATTTTTGTTGAATTTTATCAATTACTTCTCGCCTATGCTTTTCTTTAGCATAGGCTTGTTTTTATCTTCGCAAGCAATATTAATCAAAAAAATTATTTGCAATGAATAGAAAAAGCTGTCTTAAGCAAAGTGGAATTAATGGGAATGTAAAGTCGATTGAAACTAAGACTTACTATATTTCTCGAAAGTCTGGGGAGATTAAGAAAGGGAAACTAAAGCACTTTGATTTGGAGGTATATGATGAAGATGGGTATATATTAAGTCATAATTTTAGAACTTCTAAATATGATATGAAAGTCCTTTCTGAGTATGATTCTAATATGAACATTCTTAAAGAAAGTGTATTTGAAAAAGAAGCTTTGGATTATGAAATGATTTATAAATATGACTTAAATGGAAATCTTATTGAGGAATTAGTTGTTTATCCTAATGATAATTATAGAGGAGGAACAAAATATGAATATGATTCTAAAGGGAAAGTAATTAAGGAACATATAAGCAATTCAGAGGATTTGGATAGGGTGCAAATTCGTAAATATGACACAGAAGGAAAAGAAATTGAGTTTTATTCTTTTTGTGGTGGAGAACCAAACTCAAAGAATATTTATAAGCATGATTCAAAAGGCAATACTATTGAAATTAATTATTACGATGAAAAGGAAAAGCTAATTGGAATACATAAATATGAATATGATTCAAATGGCAATAAAACTGAATTTGTTTACCTTGCAAATGGAAAATTAATAAAGAAGAATATCTTTAATTCAAATGGGAATGTCGTTGAAATGTATTATTCCAATTCAGAAGGGAATTTATATCTAAAACTTAAATATAACTATAACTCATTAGGAAACTTAAGAGAAAAGTATTCGTATGATTCTAAAAATAATATCACTTATCAAGAAATTCATCAGTATGAATTAGACCAATATAATAACTGGATAAAGGATATTATTTTAAAAAGCAAACGAGGAAGCGAGATAATTATTAGAAAGATTGAATATTATGAGGATTAATTATTCGCTCTATCAATGGAACAACAACTTCTCTTATATTTTCTATAGAAATTCTATGCCCATCTTCTATTGTAAATATCTTTTCCTTATCATAAATCTCTTCAAAAAGACTTTTATAAGAAAATAGCTCATCATTATTGGCAAAGACTCCATAAACCATTGTCTTATACTCTTCAGGAATAATCCTATTTTCCATCTCTCTATATTTCTCTTTTTCCTCTGAACTAATATTTAGGGCAATTCTTTGATATAATTGTTCAGATGGCTTTAGACAAGGATTTATAAGAATGGTTGGAATAGAGGAGATAAATGTTGCTGTGAAAGCGCCCATGCTTGATGCTACAACCAATTTAATATCATTTTTAAGGATAAATTCCTTTGCTTTTTCAATATTCTTTTTTGCATTTTCGGAGAACTCTAAATCATTTGAGAATGCAGGAGAAAAAACTTCAGCCTTTCCTATCATATTTTTTCCTATTTCCAATGCAGTCCTACTATTTCCGATAGAACCATAACCATGTATATAAAGTATCTTTATCATAATAATGCCTTTGCTTTTCTGCAAAAGTAAGAAATAATTCAAGAAGAAACAAACTCTTCTTCCCATTGCTTCACTTTGGCATAAAGAAGAATTTATCTTTGCATTTGAAAGTATAATTGTATTGTTTATAAAGAATAGTTAGTAGACATGGAAGAGGATATTTATGAAGACCTAAGCTCAGTGATAAGAAATATTGAAAAAATAACTTATACTGCAATTAAGAGTTCAGAAGGGATAATAAAAACTGAATTAGAGCTATACAGTATATCAAAATATAATGAAAATGGCTCTTTGATTTTATTAGGAAAAACTAATAATCTATTATCAAACAAAGGGATGATTGATTCTGGAAGTTTATATATTAATTTGTATTCATACGAATATAATAAAGATAAGATGTTGATTAGCGAAAGATGTAAAAGTTCAAAAGGAGAATTGATACATAATTTATTCTATGAATATTCCCCTAACGGAGATATAGAAAGAGCAAATAAATTTAATTCCAATGGCAATCTTATTAGTTCAACTTTTTATGATGAAATTGGAAATATTAGAGAAATAAACATATATAAATCTGACAATAACATAGATTATAAAGTGTTCATCAAATACGATTCAAATAATAATTTACTTGAAAGAAATACTTATAATTTAGATAGTAATTTCAAGCAAAAAGAAATCTTTAGGTATAATGCTAAAGGAGATAAAATTGAATATAGTTATTTTGATATAGATGATATTATGTATTCAAAATTCATTACTTATAAATATGAATATGACAAAAAAGATAATTGGATAAAACGAATTACGAAAGATGAAGATAATTATAGAATAACAACAAGAAGAATTGTTTATTTTGGGGAAGACAGTGAAAATAAACCTCGTCATTGGAAATCTCCTTTTTATTATAGAATAAAAGAAGGTAGAGATGTCAATTTATTGAATAAATATTAAATATATTTATATCTTTGCTCTACTTTAAGAAATCGTCCAATGCTTCTGCGATTTCATAGAGTAACAAATAATTAACAGAACCTTTAAATTAAAAAATTTATTATTATGACAAATTCAGATGCAAATGCAAAAAAAATGTGCAAAAAGTTCTTAGAAAGAGAAGGGTTTATAAATGTAGCAATTAAAGGCAGTGATGGTTATGACATTGAAGGCTTTAAAGACGGTAAAAAATACTACTTTGAAGTTAAAAGTTCTTCTCGTAGAAAAAATGATGTCTATAGCGGTACTGTTATGCTAACTGAACTATACAAGGCTATTGAAAATAAAGAAAATTATAGATTTATTATTTGTCGTGGTCAAAGCAATGATATTGATAAATGGACATTTGAACTTTTTGAAGTTGATGAATTTATGGAATTTTGCGCCTTAACAACACCAATATTAAGATATGGATATCATCCTAATCCAAATAAACAGCCAAAATTTAATGTTAAAACAAAAAAAGCAAATGATGAATTAATTAGATTAATGTGGAGCGAATATGGAAAATGGAAGGAAGAACAAAATGAGGAAGAGCTTGAAGAAATAATTGAAGAAATGGATTCAATAATTAATCTTAATAAATCTTGGGCAGACATAAAAGATAATTTGACTTATGATTTTGGGAGAAAAGCCATTGATGAGCTATTAAATAAAGGAGTTAATGATGAGCCAGACCATAGAAGGTTTACAAAATCAATTAACAATGATATTTTTTCTTACATATATATAGTATTTGCGCATAAACATATTCATTTACATATAAATGTAAAAAATACTGCTAAGGCAAAAGCAGAATTAGATGAAATCTTTCAAACATGTAAAGAAATAGAAATAAAGGAGATTAGCTCAGGTTTATCTTTAAATATTAAGGACGAAAAAGAGTATGGAATATTAAAGAAATGGCTAAATATCTAGTAGAAAACCTTCTGAGCCAGAAATGAAATAATTAAATCATCTGAACAATTTTAACTAAGTGTGTGATATGTTATATTCTCTTTTAGATATATATATATCACACTTCTTTTTTCCCCATTGCTTCACTTTGGCATAAACAAGGATTTATCTTTGTATTTGAAAGGATAATTGTTTTACAAATAAAAGATAAAAGCTATGGATGATTTATGTTATGAAGAAGGAAATGAGATTGAAATTGATTTTGAATTGGATGAGAATGTAAAAAAAGACATTGAGAAGTCTAAAAAGAAGAAAGTTCCAAAAACTATTTTAGAGAATATTGAATGTATTGTTGATGGGCTTGAGAAATTTAAACTTAGAGATGACTTTTTTATTGAAGCAAAAGCAAATATTGATTTCTTGAAAAAGAAATTGGATTTATCCCCTATTCAAATTGTCTTCTTCTCTTTGTTTATTGAAAGTAGTCATAATTCTTATATAGAAATCTCTTCTTTTACAAGAATTTTGGGTTGCCATTTAATAAGTCTTTTGAAATATACACATGAAATTGAAGGATTAGAAGAAAAGCATTTAATTAGAAGCAATGTATATAAAGGTCAAAAGTCTTATTCTGTTCCTTTTGAGGTTATTGATGCATTGAAGCAGAACAAAAAATATACCTATAAATCCTTAGAAGGGTTGAATACTATTGAATTGTTTACAGAAATAGAAAATCTCTTTGAAGAGTTTGATGAAGACACTTTGTCTCAAATGCAGCTATTAAAAGAGTTAGTAAATTTAATAGAAAACAATCCTATGCTGAATTTCTGTAAACGAGTCAAGATATATGAAGATAATTTTATAAGCAATAAGAATTTTGGATTATTTATGTTCTTCTGTTATCGATTTATTTGCCTTGAAAGCGAGAAAGTTAATCTCTCTCAAATAAAAGAAATATATGAGAATAAAAGAGACTTCTCACAAATCAAATTAAGTTTACAATCAGGCAAAAACGAGTTAATTAAAAACAACATTATTGAATATGCTAACGATAATGGAATTGCAAATAAAGAGGTTTATAGCTTGACAAATAAAGCAAAAGAGGAATTATTTGTTGATTTAGAACTTAATAAATTTATTAGTAATAGTGATAATGGATTGTTAGAACATGGAAAGATAATTGAAAAGAAACTATATTTCAATGAGGGAGAAGACTCTCAAATCAAAAAATTACAAAGCTATTTGAGCGATGATAACTTCTCTACAATTCAAGAAAGATTGGGAAAGCAAGGAATGAGGAAAGGCTTTGCTTGTTTATTTCATGGCTCTCCTGGAACAGGGAAAACAGAAACAGTATATCAGTTGGCTCGATTAACAAAAAGAGATATTATGTTTGTGGATATTGCACAAAGCAAAAGTATGTGGTATGGTGAGAGCGAGAAAATAATTAAAAGGATATTCGATAAATATAGAGGATATGTAAAATCTTGCAAGACTACCCCAATTCTTTTGTTTAATGAAGCAGATGCTATAATTGGTAAAAGGAAGGAAGCAAATTCAAGTTCTATTGCTCAAACAGAAAATACCATACAGAACATAATTTTACAGGAAATGGAGAATTTGGATGGGATTATGATTGCAACAACCAATCTAACACAAAACTTAGACTCTGCATTTGAAAGAAGGTTTTTGTTTAAGATTGATTTTCAAAAACCCAAACCTGGAGTAAAGGCTAAAATATGGAAATCTATGCTGCCTTCATTAACAAAACAACAAGCCATAGAACTTTCAAATAGCTTTGATTTTAGTGGTGGAGAGATTGAAAACATTGTGAGGAAATATACAATTGATATCATATTAACCAATACGAAACCATCCATTGATAAAATTCGTATGTATTGTGAAACAGAGAAAATTGAAAACAAAAATAGTCCTAAAAATAAAATAGGCTTCAATTATTATGCAAAAACGTAAGACAAGTAAGGATAAGTCGGCATATCTTTTTAAAAGGTATATTTGGCTTTTGGATATTATTTATAATGCCAAGAAAATTAGCTTTGAGGATATTAATCACAAGTGGCAGAATGCTACCATTAACTATTCTAATGAAGAACTGCCTCTAAGAACTTTCCATAATCATCGAGAGGCTATTAGTCAGATGTTTGATATAGATATTCTTTGCAATAGGAAGGATGGAAATAAATATTTTATTGAATATGAAAGTGATTTAACAAAGGGCAAGATTAGGACTTGGCTTTTGAATAGTCTTTCTGTAAATAATATCGTTAATGAAAGTCATAGGCTTAAGGAGAGGATTATTTTTGAAAATGTTCCTTCTGGTCAAATGTTCCTCACTCCCATTATTGAGGCAATGAGGGAAAGTCTTGCAATTAATATTACCTACCAAAAGTTTGAACATAACAAAGCATATACCTTTGAGATTCAGCCCTACTGCGTTAAGATTTTCAAACAAAGATGGTATGTTGTTGCTTTCAGCCCTTATAAGAATGATGTTTTAATTTATTCTTTAGATAGGATTAAGGATGTTGAAACTACCTCCAATAAGTTTGAATTGTTAGAGAATTTCAATGGAGAGGAATATTTTAAGGACTCCTTTGGGATAATCGTTGATAATTACTTAGAAACGGAAGAAATTTTATTGAAAGTATTTGATGAAGATGTAAAGTATGTTGAAACCCTTCCTTTACATCATTCCCAAAAAGAAGTAAAAAAAGCCATTGATTACACAATCTTCAGTTATAAGATAAAACCCACTTATGATTTTATAAAGGAAATCCTTTCACATGGACGCTATATTGAAGTCCTTTCTCCAGAGGGTTTAAGAAATGAAATCAAAAGAATCCTAAAAGAAGAATACGGGAGGTATATTTAATTATATATCCTTTATAGCTTTCTTTAGTATTGGGTGGATATGGTTTGGGAGGATTTCTTTTAGGGGAGTTAGGACGAAGTCTCTTTCTGCAATTAGGGGATGAGGAATTTTTAGAGTTGGAGTATCTAAAACAATATCTTCATAAAAGAGAATATCAATATCTATTGTTCTGTTTTGATAGCCTTTATGCTCAGGGTTTCTTTCTCTCCCTAATTCTTTTTCAATCTTATTACATATCGCCAACGCCTCGAAAGGAGACTTAAGAGTTTCAAAAACAGCCACAGAATTAATAAAAGAATTTTCGCTTTCAAAACCCCAAGCAGGAGTTTCAATAAAAGAAGATTTCATAATCATCTCTCCAAGCTCTTCTTCCAAAAGCCTATAAGCAGAAAGAATAAACCCTTCCCTATCACCCAAATTACTACCAAAAGCTAAAACAATTTTCATCCTGCAAAGATATTAAGTTTTTTAGGATTCTCTTTTAGAAAAAATAATAGATTTGAGAAATAAACTATTTATATTTGCAATCAAATTTTGAAGATGGATATCTGGAGTAAAGAAAAAAGATCAGAATGTATGTCAAAAATACGTTCTAAAAACACTAAACCTGAGTTGGCATTGCGTAAAGCTCTTTTCGCAAGAGGCTTTCGGTATCGTGTAAATGATATAAGATTACCAGGTAAACCGGATATTGTTCTGCCAAAGTATAAAACAGTTATTTTCGTGAATGGTTGTTTCTGGCATAAGCATGAGAATTGTAAATACGCTTATACTCCAAAAACAAATACTCAATTCTGGGTTGATAAAATTAATTCCAATGTAGAAAGGGATAATAAAAATTTGAAAGAGCTCAAAACCATGGGTTGGAATATTATTGTTGTTTGGGAGTGCGAAATAAGGCACATAAATAAGTACGACATTGTGCCTTTAGTTAATGAAATTGAGGCAACTTTGTTAGTAAATGTTCCATAAAATGATAATGAGATTTAATAAGAGAAGCAAAAAAAAAATTAATTGTTGTAGAAGATATAGTTAGTAGTTTTTTAAACAATTACTTAGATAAATATTATTATTTCCCTTTTTGAGCATTTAAAGAATTTTTTACTGCATCCATAAAACAATATGGTTTGACTTGGTTTATTTCATATTCAATTTTTACTTCTTTACCAATAAGAGCAGAATAATCACTTTTCATTCTATCTAAAATTGTCATACTTGCTGTTAAAACTTCTTGTATTTCTCGATTTAATTCAATTAAATACTGAATTTCGTAGTATTCATATGATGGTATAGGAATAGTTGTATTATATTTATTTATGAAATTTTTATCCATTTTAAAGAATTCTTTTTTTTGGATATATAATGATTCAGGTATATGTAACCCCCAATTTCTATGTGTATTTAAATCCGCTAATATATTCAATTCATTTTGGGACAAGTCGTTTAAAACAATACCCAATGAATTTCTATTTTTATATAGAATTTTTCTATATTTTTTATACGAAACGGCTTTCTTAGTTTCATCCCCTAATAGGTTAAATAAATATTGAAAAAGACGATTAACTTTATCACTTATTGTTTCGTAAAGTTCAGATTGAATAAAATTTTTATCCGGATAAAGTGATATTATTTGTTGTATTTCGTTTTTATACATTTTTAAGCGATTTGTTTTTTGCAACAAATCAACAATCAATTCTGATAAATAAAAAATATAGTCAGTAATATCATTAAACCTAAACTCTTTTTGCATAAAAGTAATTTTTTATAAAACTATATTTTGGATATTTCCAATTCTTATAAATTAATTGCAGCAATACAACTTAAACATTATTTTTCTTTAAGTTTCAAAATTATTTCATCTTATCTATTATCAAATCACTATCTATATCAGGAAAACCTATCCGGTCATAATATCTAATGAAACTTGAAATCATTGATTCAGCATACGGGCTGTCCAATTTTGCTAATCTTGTAAAATTATTCAAATCGTTGAAATCGACAGTTTCCTGGAGTTGAAAGTCTATTATTCTATTATCAATGAAAGGTGTTTGAGGTAAGAAGAAATATCTGTCACCTTTTCTAGATTCTATCAAAGCAAGAAGACTTTCTCTATTATTAGAGCTCTTGTCTTCAGAATATTTTGTATGTTCATCAGTAGTCGATAATAACAATGTTTTTAAAAGCAAAACTTTTTTTGCTTTTCTACCTAAACTTTCGCTTTTTTTATTAAACCGTTCAACGAAATCACAACTTGGGGTAAGTATAACAAATACATCTCCATCCTTTTGTAAAATCTCACCAAATTCATATTCATTTGTTTTATCTGTTGGGTATAAATAAAACTCCATAGGATGAACTTTGTCCTTTTTTAAAGTATCATCACCCAAAATTTCATATATTGTCTCTTTAGTCAGTGATCTTCCAAATTTGCGTAGTATTAAATATCCCAGAGAAAAGTCATTACTACCTGGAGAAAACTTAGATCGTTCCTCATGGATTATATCCCAGAAATATGTTCTAAACTCATTTTCCAAATAATCATGTATATTTTCCTTGATAAATGGTAAATTGAATTTTACAAGACGTTCAATTTCCTTTTTTAAACCATCTATACCCTCACCTCCTTTTCTTACAACGCCAACAACCTGAGATTTTAAATTCTGCACATTAAATGTATTGCCTGAATAAAAAATTACAGGAACAAAACATTTTCCCTGAATTTGTTGTAGAAGTGAGAGCCCAGCCTGCTCCCCACCGTCATCAGGTTTGCCCTTGTAAATATCCAAAATAATGATATGATATTTATTTGGAGTTATTCTTTCAATGGCATTATCAAATGTATCTACAGCTTCAATATTTATATTGAAATCACATAAGATTTCATCTTGCAGAACACTAACCAAATCTTTACGATTGTTTTCGTCGTCCTCTATGTACAATAAATTTAAATCCTTTCTCATACTCTGTAACTGAATGTTATTTTAAAAGTTGCACCGTCTAAAATTCCATTATTTATAAGCATTAATTCCCCATTGTATTCCGAAATCAATTCTCCGACAATCGCCAATCCTAAACCAATACCGTCCGGTTTAGTACTAAAATAAGGTTCAAAAATATCTTCTTCCGTTCCCAATTTTATTCCCGGACCGCTGTCGCTGAAAATAACTGTCAATTTTTCATCTGATTTTGATACCTCTACGGCAATTTTTCTTTCGTTCATAACATTTTCCAGCCAATAAATGGAATTTTGAATAAGATTCATAAAAATGATTCCCAATTCGGCTTCATCAATTGTTACAATGTGTTTTGTGTCAGAAATATCATAATATATATTCAAACGAGATAACTCAGTATGATAAAGTAAAAATTGATTTTTTATTACGTCTTCAACAATTATCTTTTTTGGTCTACCACGTTGTCTGCCTCCAAATGGCTCAATTCGTCTGAACAATTGTGCAAAATCTTTCCTTAAACCTTGTATATTATCTACTAAATTTTTAATTTCTACCTTATCAGTGACTGGTTTCCTTAATGATTTAGTTATTAAATTTGACTGCAAATCTATCTTATTCAGATAATTATTCCCATCATGAACAATAGCATCAATCAGTTGCCCCAGAGAAGTTAGTCGTCTGTATCTTGATATGACTTCCTGAACTTTGGCTACACTTTCGTTTATCTCAACATCTTTTCTTTCTACTGCTTCAAGAATTTCTTTTTGATCAGGTGCTTTCTCCTTAACAAGGTTTGAAATTGATCGCAATGAAAATTTTTCAAAGAGACTTTCTCCTGATATAGATTGCTTTTGGTTTTTTCTAGGTCGCTCCTGAAATCTTCTCTGTTCAATTTCATTCAAAATCATAAAAATAAACTCTCTAACGTCTTTAAAAGCTTGACCGTCAACAATACCTTCACGATTACTTTGGTCTTTCAGTAAAGGGTTTCCATCTGAACTGATTGAAATATATCCGATAATTTGATTGTTACTCAGTCTTAATGTAGGATTATTTACCCTGCGCATATCTACTCTTAACCAATCATCATGTTTTTGTCCATAGGGGAAAACTCTGAAAAAATCTCGATAAATGCTAATCCCTGCTAAATCATCTAAATCTTGTTTTACATTTTTTGTTGTAGAGTTTATTTCTTTTGACAACCTCTTGATAGAGTCCAAATCTCTATTCCATATTCTGAATTCAAAAGAGAATTTACCCGCAATTGAATGTCTCTGAGGATCTTTTAAAAGAAAATCTTTATCTAAAAAATCTATTGATTCTTCTTTCCCTTTATTTCTACTGAAAAATTGAAAATTTTCGGGTCTTCCATTTTCACTTATACTGCCTTTAATATAGTAATCCGGTTTATTCAGTGTCTCTGGACGTTCTATAAAACCATTAAGACTTTCATCCAAACCATCAGGAAGATTAACACTTATTAAAAAATCTTCTGTTGGGACAATAGGATTTAACAGTCTTGACAAAGTAACTCGCAACTCTCTGATTTTTTCTTCTTCCCAATCATTATTCAAGTTATTAAGTTTGAGAATTGTTCCACTGTTTTTTATTTCTGTAGATTGCCTTATTTCCCAATTAACACTAATATTCTCCAAATAATTATCTTCATCAGAAAAATCATCCCAGTTAAAATGTACAACTATTTCATCACTGTCTTTTTGTTTAGTTATCAAGTCTAATTTTGATGCTAGTTTTGCAGAAGCAAAACGCCCAATTCCCTTTTCACCTGTAAATTTACGTTTGGTATTTTGGTTCTCATTTTTCTTTTTGAAATTTGTTGCCGGTTCCATCCAAGCAGTTTCAATCGTATGAAAATCCATCCCTTTCCCCTCGTCGTAAATTACAATTGAAGCATCAGTTTTATCTATATATTTTTTTATTTTTTTCCCTTCCTGCCTCTCCTTAACAATTCCATTAAAAGTAATTTCAACAATGGGTGAATCTGCATCATAGCTGTTTTTTACCAATTCAACAACTGCAACATTATCATTACTTAAGACCGTTGCAAGGAAAAATTCAAAATATATGACTTAACATTCTGTTTGATAGCTTTTAATATTGAATTTTTCCTTGC
>DHCV01000024.1 GCA_002399025.1 Bacteroidales bacterium UBA4893
CCCCAAATATTTCATCTGAGCCAAAAAAAGGCTGTTATGAGCCATCAAAAGCTTGTTTAGGGAGAAAAAACTAATTTGGGATATGAATAATTTATACTATTTCCACTTTAGAGTAGAAATCATATTTTCTATATCTGTTTTGAGCCTATTGATTATGGGAGAAAGTGAGTCATTATTTGGCTTAAAATCAAAATACAATGCCCCTCTAAGAAAATATTTAGAGCTATCAGTAACATAGAATTGATAGGGCGAGGCAACTTGTGAACCTTTTATATCAAATACATATCCATATACCTTTTCAAGATTATTTTCATACTCCCTCTCAATTACTCCGCTTGAAAATTTATCATGTTCCTTTGTAAAGTTATAACTATCATTAACCAATGTATCGAGCCTAAAGTTCTTATTTAAACTTACGTAAGTCATATAGAGCTTGCAACCGTATTGTTTAAAGTTTATATTGAACCAATTGGTGTTTGCATCTTTTTCTTGAGTCTTTTCAATTGTTCCATAGTCGGGATATTGGAAAGTAAAAGGAAGCATAAGAGTATCAAAAGTCAGATAATTTGGTTCTGGAACCTCAATTCGAAAATAGGTCTTTGGCTTGGGAGTTGAATTTTGATTATTCGTACAACTTGCTAACACTAAAATGCCAATCAAAAAAATAAATATAAATCTAAGTTTCATTATCTCACAATTAATTTAACTCGTTCAATCTTTCTATCATCGGCTTTCTCAATAATAAAGAAATAATTATCAAACTTTATTGTTTCTCCCCTCTTAGGTAAGTGACCAGCAATCTCAATCAACATTCCTGCAAGAGTATCAGCATCTCCTTTAATATCTTCAAAAACCTTATCGTCAGGTAGTCCAATTGCTTTACAGAAGTCGTTAATACTAATCTTGCCAGTAAACAAATAGGTTGTTCTTCCGAGCTTGGTTACTAAATCGGGCTTAAGGTTGTCAAACTCATCACTAATCTCACCTACAATCTCTTCCAAAATATCTTCCAAGCTAACAATCCCAATCACAAAACCAAACTCGTCAACAACAATTGCCAGATGACGTTTTTCTTCCAAAAACTCTTTGAGTAAATCATTAACATCTTTGGTTTCAGGAATAAAAAAAGGCTCACGAATAATCTTACTCCATTCAAATTCCTTATCATTACAAAGATACTTGAACAAATCCTTAACATGCAATACACCTTTAATTTGATCAAGCTCCTTCTCATAGACTGGAATCCTTGAGAACCCACTTTGAGCAATTATCTCCATAACTTTATTAAATGGAGTCGATGCCTCAATAGCTAAAATATCAACCCTTGCAGTCATGATATCCGAAGCATCATTATCTAATCTAATTGATTTTTTAATTGGATATCTTTCAAAATTAAAATTATCTTTATCTCTATTTTCTTCTTGATAAAGTTTTAAGTATTGATTATAGAATGGTTTAAGTGCTTTTTTAAGCAATGTAGATTTCTTTTTCAAACTAATTTAATTAAATTTTTCAATGCAAAAGTAAACATTTTTCACATTTGTAGTGTTAATTAAGTACAAAGATAATATTTTTTATTACCTTTGTGCATTGATTTTTAGAATAACATATAAACATATTTGTGATGAAAAAAATATTATTTCTTTTGCTAACAACATGTCCTTTTCTTCTTAAAGCACAAGTAGTGTGTACTTCTCAAACTGGACAATCTGCCCAAGCTGTTATTGAAAATTTCTTTTTAGGTGGTGGAGTTGAGGTCTCAAATGTTAGGTTTAATGGACAACTCATTGTTAATTCCAATCAATTTGGAACATTTACTAATGCAGATACAACAGGAAATAATATTAAATTAAATAGTGGATTGGTAATTGTTACTGGAGATATTCAAGATGCAGCAGCAGGAGGCTCTGCCATACATAGTTCAACCTCAAGTCCTACAAGTAGTGGTCCAGATGTTTCTCCTTCGCTTTATTATTTATTGCAGGATTTAGGACTAAGCAACCATGCAATGAACGATGTTGGAGTTCTAAGTTTTGATTTCGTGCCTGATGGAGATAGGGTTTCTTTTAAATATGTTTTTGCAAGCGATGAGTATCCAGGATTTGTTTGCTCTTCTTTTAATGATGCTTTTGGATTTTTTATTACAGGTCCTTTAGACGAAAATGATAATTTTGTTAACGTTGGAGGTATTGAACCTATGTCTAATGTAAACATTGCTATCATACCTGGTTCTGACCCTGAGCTTCCAGTTACAATCAACACTGTTAATGGAGGTACTTCAGCAGGTAGCGCTCAACCTTGTATATTATCAAATTCACATTTACACATTCAACAATCTTCAGGTTCTTCAATCAATAAAATGCAAGGTTATACAAGGGCTTTAGAGACTAAAAGAGTGGATGTTGCTCCGTGTTATCGTTATAAAATATCAATGGCAATTTGTGATTTAAGTGATGCTTCTTATAACTCTGCAGTATATCTTGGTGCAAATTCTTTTAAGGTTGATGCTTTTCAACTTAATGCTCAGACTGCTGGAGCATCTCAAGGAGATACTATATTGAAAGCCGGATGTTCTTCAACAACAGTTAGTGTTTCTCTTAATCGTCCTGCAGAGGCAGGAGATGAATACACCTTTAGGGTTGAAGGAGATATGGTTGAAGGAACAGACTATGAACCTTTCGGAAATACACTAACTTTCCCAGTTGGAGATACAATTGCTGAGGTTACAATTAATTTTGCTTCAAGCCCTACCGACATTCCTGGTCAAGTAAAAACTATGCATATCATTACTGAGGCAAGAACAGAATGCTCTGTGGATGACACAATAACAGTTCTTGCAGTTGTTCCTCAGAAATTTGACATAACCGAAATCACAAATAGTAAGGTTTATTGCGATGATGTCCTTCCACAAAGAGAAATGGTTTATGTGAAAGCTGTAAATCCTGTTGGCAACATTACCTATTCATGGTTAGGCCCTGATGGAAACCCAATTGGAGAAAATCCTAATTCAGACACTAATTACATAACAATAACTCAACCTATAACTATTTCGGTTACAGCTTCAGATGAATGTGATAGAGTTGTTACAAGAAACATTCAATTCTCAAATAACACAGCAACTACTGAAGTAAGTGTAAATAAAGATAAGATTTGCGAAGGCGACAGTATTGTCTTATCATGTACTAATGCCATTACTTGTATTTGGACTTCAACTCCTGCTGATATTAGATTAGCACAAAACAACACTTCCATAAATCCTATTGCCATGCCTTCCTCCCTAACCACCTATCATGTTACTATTACAGATGCAAATGGTTGTCAAGCACAAGGAGAAATAAGCGTTCAGGCTTACCCAGCTGTTGATGCAAGAATGTCTATAAACCCAGTTAAATTGACTTTCATTAATTCTCAAATGCAATTTAGTGATCAAACAGCAAATGCTTTCTCGAGATTATGGGACTTTGGTGATGGTACAACCTCAACCTTGGAAAATGGCTATCATAGTTATCCTAATAATATCGAGTCTGAGTATGATGTTATTCTTGTTGCCTACAACGAAGCTATGTGCCCAGATACTGCTAAGAGTAAGGTTAGTGTAAAACCTGATTTTGGAATCTATCTTCCAAGTGTTTTCACTCCTGGTTCAGGAAATGCAAATTCTATTTTTACTCCAATATCATCCACTCCTGTTGATTATGAATTAAGTATATATAATCGTTGGGGCGAAAGAATATTCTTTACTGATAAGAAAGAAGGTTGGGATGGAAAATTAAAAGATGGTAGCTATGCTCAAGATGGTAATTATGTTTGGTATTTGATTTACAAAGATGGAGATGGAGTTATGCAAACAAAGAAAGGGTCTGTTGTACTGGTCAAAGGAAAATAGAACCCTTAGTTAATCAATATTTATTTAATTATCCCTATTAAACCTTGGGTTTGATAGGGATTTTTTATTTTTATCTCTGACATAATTTATTTTATCTCTGAGATAATTTTATTTAAAGCTCGTTTAATTTTTGTTTCCTCTTTTTTCTCTAAAAGTAAAGATAAAATTTCAATTCTCTAAGTTAGAAACCTCTCCTTCTAAACAATATATTTTGAGTAGTTAACTTTTTATTGTTGAAAAAAATACTATTTTACACCCTTTGTTACGTTTTAATTGTGTAATTTTATCCTTTGAAAAATAATGTAATTATGAATAGAAAACTTTTTGCACTAATTCTTTTAGCAAATATCTTGTCCATTGGACTTTTTGCTCAACAGACTGAGATAATAAAAGAACCTCAACGTGTTTTAAATGATGCTAAAACTCTTTTCAATCAGAAAAAATATGCTGCTGCCTATCAGCTCTATGTTAATTATATAGATTTGAATAGTCAAAACAGAGATGGAAATCTTGCTGAGGCATACTACTATAAAGCGATTTCGGCTGCAAACCTTGAGAACAACGATGCTGATAAGCAATTAAGAGAGTTTTTGATTCTTTTTCCAAATGATGCAAAGAAAAATGACGCATATTTCAATCTTGCCAACTTCTATCAAAGGCAAAATAATTTCGTTGATGCCATTCAAACCTATAAAGAAATTGAAGTTGGAAGTTTGACAAAGGAACAAAAGCAAGAATATAATTATAAATTAGGATATTGTTATTTTAATACGGGCGACTATACGACTGCAAAGTCATATTTTGTTGCTGTAAAAGACACAAGGAGCAAATATTCTTCCCCTTCAACCTACTATAACGCACATATTCTTTATAGCGAGAAGAAATATGATGTTGCACTAAAGGAATTCAAGAGCTTGCAGAAAGATAATAATTTCAAAGGGATTGTCCCTTATTATATTTCTCAGATTTATTATTTACAAGGTAATTATCAGGAGTTGGTTAAACAAGCTCCAGAACTATCAAAGCTTTCAAGTTCAAAGCGTACAAATGAAACCAACCGAATGCTTGGAGAGGCATATTGCAAATTGGAACGCTATGACGAAGCAATCGAATACTTGGAAAAGGGTGTTCAAAATAATGAAGCATCTACTCCTGAGGAAAACTATTTATTGGGGTATGCCCTAAGCAAGAGTGGAAGACATAATGAAGCAATACCATATCTGTTGAAAGCCTCGACAAACAAAGATTCCCTTTCTCAAAATGCAATTTATAATCTGGGCTATTCCTATTTGAAGATTGGAGATAAGATTTCAGCACGTTCATCTTTTAAAGAAGCATATAACATGGATTTTGACCCAATAATAACAGAGGATGCTTTGTTAAATTTTGCTAAGCTTTCCTATGAACTGCCTAATCCATTTAATGAAACCATTCAGTCCTTCCAGCTCTACTATGATAAGTATCCAAAATCAACAAAGATTAATGAGGTAAAGGAATATTTGGCTCAGCTTTATGCCAGCAGCAAAAACTATCAACATGCAATTAAGCTTATCGAGGAGCTTCCAAAAAGAAGTAAGGCAATAAATGAAGCATATCAGAGAGTTGCCCTAAACAGAGGGATTGAGATTTTCAATGAAGGCAATTATAAAGGGGCTATTTCAATGTTTAATAAGAGTTTGGAAAATCCTATTGATGATAATCTTACAGCAGCTGGATATTTTCTTAGAGGTGAATCATCATATAGGTTAGGGAATTATGAAGGTTCAATAAGAGAACTCAATTCTTTTTATAAAACTCCAAACTCAAAAAAGAGTGTTTACTACTCTAAAGCAAATTACTCAATGGCTTATAACTATTTTAAGCAGAAAAGATATTCAAAAGCAAGAGAGTATTTTAGCTTATTCCTAAATGCAAGCAAGAATGAACATCCAAAACTTGTCTCCGATGCTCATAACAGAATGGGAGATTGTTATTTTACAGAAAGTGATTTCCAAAATGCAGTTAAGGAGTATGACTATGTTATTAAGGCAGATTTAATGGATGTTGATTATGCAAACTATCAGAAGGCTGTTAGTGTTGGAGCTATGGGAGATATTGAACAAAAATCAAGAATACTCCAAAAAGCAATAGCGTCTTATCCAAGTAGCTCCTATCAGGCGAGTATGTTATTTGAGCTTGGCAATTCATATTTGGTTTTAGAACAGAATGAAAAAGCATTACAGACTTATGAAAAGGTTGTAAAGGAGCATCCTCAATCCATTCATACTAAGTCAGCAATTAGTAAGATAGGAATGCTTTACTATAAAGATGGAAAAGATGACTTAGCCCTAAAGACCTTAGATAAATTGGTTAAGACTTACCCTACAACTGAAGAGTCGCAAGCAGGAATGAAAAGTATAAGAACAATTTATGTTAGTCAAAACAAGGTTGATGAGTATTACGATTATGTTAAAACTGTTCCTAATGCAGATTTTACAGTTAATGAAGAAGATTCGGTTACTTATGAGGCAGCTGAAAACATGTATATGAAAGGAAATTGCGAAGAATCAATTAAGGGTTTTAGAACTTATCTAACCAAATTCCCTGTTGGATATTTTGCAGTTAATGCACACTACTATTTGGCAGATTGCTTGAAGAAAGCAAATGATAGGGAGGAAGCATTGAAATCTTATATGTTTGTTTGCACAAGCCCTAAGGGAGTGTTTACTGAAAAATCATTGTTATATGCTGCAGAATTAAGTTTTGAAACTCAAAAATATCAACAAGCTAATGAATTATATAAACGATTGGAGAAAGAATCTGAAGTGAATTCACATAAATCTTTGGCAGAATTGGGGATAATGAGAACAGAGTTCTACTTGTTTAACTATGCTTTGGCAATAGATGCCTCAAAGAAAGTACTTGCAAACACTAAAAACACTAATTCAATAAATGAAGAAGCAAGTTTTATATTCGCTAAAAGTAGTTATATAATTGGTGATACTGCAGTTGCTTTGAAGGAGTTTGAGAAATTAAAAAAGTCTAATAATGGAGAGTATTCAGGTGAGGCAAACTATGTGTTTTTTATGAGAGCTTTTAATGAAAAGAAGTTTAATGAGACAGAGAAACTAATCCTTAAATACTCTGCCAACCCAACAAGCGAATTTTGGTTAGCAAAGTCAATTGTTTTGCTGGGTGATGTTTATTATAATAAGGGAAAGAATATGCTTGCAAAACAAACCTATCAAAGTATTGTTGACAACTATGAAGGAGACTTGGTTGAGGTTTGTAGAGAAAAGATTGAGAATATTCTTAAAGAAGAGAAAGCTGAGAAAGAAAAACAAGAACAGAAGATTGAGGAAAAGAAAGATGAGGTTGATGAAGTTATAATTGGAAACTCAACTGTGGATAACACATCAAGCTCTGAAATTAAAACACAATAATTGAAATACACTTTAATATAATTTGAAATATGAAAGCTATAAATAAAATTGGACTATTTGTTTTTTTATCCCTATTCGCAATTTCATTAATGGGGCAGGAAATCATAACAGATACTACAACCAAGGCAGTAAGAAGCAACCTAAACGAAAGTGTTATTATTTCAACACAATTTGACCCAATTGTGAATGAGGCAATGAAGTTATCAGAAAATCCAAGTATTTTTGATACTTCATTCAAAATTCCAGACTTTAAGTATGATGTAATTAACAAAGTATTCCCTACACAAATTAGTATTGATGAAATAAAACCTGCAAGGGTTAAGGGAGAACCAATAACAATGCTATATAATGGGAACATAAAGGCTGGTATTGGGACTTATTTAACTCCTTATGTTGAAGGTCTATACTCCGAAACAAGAAACAGAACTCTTCTTTACTCCATTCACGCAAGACATTATTCTTCTCACTGGTCAATTAAAGATTATCCAACAAATCATTTCGCCAATAATGACATAAACCTCTATGGAAAAAAGATTTGGAAAAATTTCTTTATAGATGCAAAGGCTTATTATAATAACTCAATAAACTACTATTATGGTTTTAATAAAGACACTATTAAGATAAAAGATAAATACTTCAGAACTATTTGGCATAATGTTGGGTTTAAAACAACCTATTCAAGTTTGTATAAGCATGATAATTCTTTACATCATTGGGTTAGTTTTGGAATAGAAAATCTTTCAAGCAAATGGAAAAGCAATGAGTTAACATTCTATGCAAGTGCAGACGCTAATAAAAAGTTTGAACTCTTCAATAAAGACAAACAAATTTTAGGACTTAGAGTAAACTACAAGCATTCATTCCTAAAATTTGATATTAATAATATTTATAAAGCACCATATTACCTAAATCAACTTTATCCCCTATTAGATTTTACAACTACCGACATTATTGCAAACCCAAACTTCAATACTGCTATTCTTGAGATTAAACCTTATTTGGATTTCAAAATTGATCGTTTCCAACTTCACACAGCTCTAAATTTTTCTCCTGAATTTGGGAGAGATTCAAAGTTTAGACTCCTCCCTACTGCAATTGTTTATTTTCCAATTGTTCCAAAGAAACTCTATTTTCAAGCTGGGTTAGAAGGAAGTGTTGAAAGAATATCTCTTAACATATTTAGGATGGAGAACCCTTATATTAGTCCATTCTTAGATATTAAACCAACAACAAAACTAAACCTATTTGCAAAACTAAACTCTAACTTCAATGACTTTGGAATTAGTATTGAAGGAGGTGTTCAAAATATAGCTAATCAGCATTTTTATGTAATTGACACTTTCTCATACTATAAGAATATGTTCGGTATTATTTATGACGATGCAGTAAGATTTTATGCTAAAGGGCATTTTGAATATAATATTGCAAATGCTTTCTCCTTTATTCTTGATATGCAATATCAGACCTTTAAGATGAATAGCTTAGAGTTTGCATACTACCAACCAGCATTTACTACATCCCTTTCTCTTCAATACATAGCAGCAAAGAAACTTATTATTGACTTTATGCCTACATTCAAAACAGGCGTTAAAGGAATGTTTATGGGAGAAGAAAAGAAACTTGATCCAATTATTGATATTAATCTAAATGTTCAATACCTTTACTCCAACCAACTTTCTTTCTTCCTAAGACTTAATAATCTTGCGTTCCAAAGCTACCAAGAATACTATAATTATCCTTCACAAAGATTTATGGCTATGATTGGGGCAAGCTTCTCTTTCTAAGAAAACTGATAATATTGATTGAATGATTTATTTAGAATCTTATTCTAATAAATTCTTTCTTCGTTTTAGTAAATTAAAACCTCGTTTTAATAAATTCTTTCTTCGTTTCAGTTAAATCTTATCACTTAAGAATAGAAATTATTCATAAATGAGTAAAGTAATTCATAACTAAACAATATTTATATTATCAATTCGTTAAATTATTCTACTTATTATAATAATTTTGAGCATGAGAATTAGATTTTCCCTTATTATTGTTTCTGCTTTTTTGCTAATTACACCCAATTTTTTAAAAGCACAATTCACAGAAGTCCCAATTGGGTCATGGAGAGATCACTTATCTTATTATCAAACTAAGAAATTAGCTTTAGTTGAAGATAGAATATTGGTATCGGCAGGAAGTGCAATGTTTTTCTATGACAAGAGCGATAATTCGGTTGAAAGGTTTTCTAAGGTTGATGGATTAACCGATGCAGGGATAACTCAACTTGCTTATGACAAGACAACTAAGTGTATTATTGTTGTTTATGAGAACTCAAATATAGATATAATTCAAAACGATAAGGTTTATAATATCCCTGATATTAAGATACGCTCAATTGAGGGGAGCAAGATGATAAATAATATTACTTTCTATGATAAGAAGGCATATTTGTCTTGTGGTTTTGGAATTGTGGTTTTAGATTTGAACAGAAAAGAAATCTTCGAAACTTATTATATTGGACATAACAGCTCGAAGATTAATGTTAATAATGTTGTTATTCAAAATGATTCTATTTATGCAGGAACTGTTCAAGGGCTACTTTATGCTCCTTATAACTCTCCTTCTTTGGCTACAAGCGAGACTTGGAGTAAGTATGAACTTTTTGATAATCCAAATAATAAGGAGATAGTTTATCTTTTTGATTTTAATGATAAGCTTCTTGTGGGGGTGGAAAATCAGATGACAAATATTAATCTTTTTGAAAAGGTTAACAATAGTTTTGACACAGTGTTTTTCAATCAACTTGCCTATTGGATTAAGCCTTCTAATAATAATTTGATATTAAAAACATGGGGAACAGCACCAGCTTTATATATTTATGATACTCTTTATAATGTTGATAGAATTATTGATACAAGCTGGTTCCCAATATATAATGACTGGGATGGGATAACGAAATTTATTCCTGATGCTGGTGATGCAATGGTAATTGGGGAAGAATTGTTTATGGCTCATGAGAGAGAAGGGGGACTTTTATATTTAAATAACTATAAAACTAACATGCAGGTTAAGTCTATATACCCTAATGGTCCTTTGTCTAATGATGTTTACTCTATCACTGCTTCAGGAGACATGATTTATGTTGCACCTGGAGGGAAAACCATTCAGCATTCTCCAAGAGGGATGCCAGCGAACATATATCATTTCAATAGATATTACTGGGATTGCTTGAGTAATTTTAAGGAGTATGAAAATACTCTGAGAGATATTGTACAGGTTAGTGTTGACCCTCGCAACCCAAAACATATTATGGCTGCTTCTTATTGGAGTGGGGTTGTTGAGGTTTTGGATAATAAGATTATTAAGGTCTGGAATAAGGATAACACCAATAATGTATTAAGTGAAACATATGGCTATAGGATAATTGCTTCGGAGTATGATGTATCTGGAAATCTTTTGGTTGCTAATTCTCTTTCAAGCACTGCTCTTTGTTTCCTCAACTACAGAAACGAATGGGGGAACTTCAATACTTATGGTTTGGTTGGGCAAGCCGAAACTTTGGGACTGCTAATTGATGAAGTTTCTGGTAATTTCTACAAATTCCTGTGGACAAGTAATAATAAGATTCTGGCAATCAATAATAGTGGTCAGCAGGTAATAATTGACCCTAATAATGGTGCAAAAGACCAGTCAAACAAAATAAACTGTATGGTTCAGGACAAGGAAGGTGAAATTTGGATTGGGACAGATAAAGGAATTAAGGTTATTTACTCAATAGATAATCTATACCAAACCGAAGAAAATAATATCTCTGTTGTAACTTGTAACAATATCATATATCAAGAAGAAGGTATTGCACAATACTTACTAAATTTCGAAAATATAAATACAATACTATGCGATGGTGGAAATAGAAAATGGGTAGGGACAGAAAGAAACGGAATCTTTGTATTTTCACCAAACGGCGATAAACAATTGTATCACTTCACTGCAGAAAACAGTCCATTGTATTCAAACCGAGTTTTAACAATGGCTCAAGATGCAAAAACAGGAGAAATATATATTGGAACTGATAGAGGAATAATTTCTTTTAAGGCAGAATCAACTGCCCCTAAAGAAGAGGCTGGTGTCTTATACGTATATCCAAATCCTGTAAGACCCGAGTATAATGGAACTATTGCAATTAAGGGCTTTGTCTATGACTCTGATGTGAGAATAACAGATGTTGCTGGCAATATGGTGGCTCATCTAAAGTCAATAGGTGGGCAAGCAGTGTGGGACGGAAAAGACTTCAATGGAGTAAGAGTAAGCTCTGGAGTATATCTAATCTTTGGTTCGGATAGCCAAGGGAAAGAGAAAGCAGTTGGGAAGGTCTTGTTTGTAAGGTAGGAAAAGCTAATGATATACGCAACAAAAGGAATTGTTTTAAGATCATTTCCTTACCTTGAAAGCAGCTCAATTGTCAGAATTCTAACCAAAGAATTTGGAGTTAAATCATATGTACTTAAAGCTGGAAGAAAACAAAAAACGACTCTTCGCTCCAATTTATTTCAACCACTCTACATCTTAGAATTGCAGGTTTATAATAATCCAAAGAAGGAGATTCAAATAATCAGCGAAGCAAAGATAGGACATGACCTTAGCCCTTTATTTTCCAACATTAAGAAAACCACTCTTGCCTTCTTCCTTTCAGAAATCATCAATCAATGCCTCAAAGGAGAAGAAAGAAGTGAGGAGTTGTATGATTTCATTGAAGAAAACATTCTTAAACTCAACACTCTTACTGAGAACTATTCAATCTTTCATTTGAGCTTTCTTTTGGAACTAACGGAACATTTAGGCTTTAAGCCAAGAAATAACTATAGTTTGGAAACTCCTTATTTTGATATCCTTAAAGGACATTTTGTCAATCATAACCCTTACAATTATAATCAAATTTCACAAGAAGACTCACTTTTACTTTCCAATTTTCTCTTCTCGCAGAATCCGATTTCTGAAAACTACAATCTAATCAAACTAAGCAAGGAAGAAAAAAATAAAATCCTCAATATCTTAATACAATTCTACCAAACCCACATCCTTAGCCCCAATTCCATTAAGTCACATCTTATTCTTGCAGAGGTCCTACACTAAACTTCCTTTATTATCTTCAAAAATTGAAAAACAAAAACCCTTATTTTATTAGAATAAGGCTTTAAATATGTAGAAATTAATGAGATTAATGCTTAAAGAACTTATTCTTAATATTTTTGTAATTTTAGGGCTAAAACTCAAAGTTTGAGGCAGGTTTGCAAAAATATTTATGTTATTAAAATGAAAACAATCATTATTTATTTAAAATTTTCAGATTTTATATTTGAATTACAGAATACTATATTTAATAAAAAATAATTCCCAAATCATCACTTTAGTATAAAAAAAGATTGTATATTTGTCGCATATTTCTTAAGGGACTTAAAAAGGGAACTTCTGTCCTTTAAAAAATAAATAATATGTATTATTAGAAGTTCCCATATCTTTGCAGTATTGAAACTTTGTTGTAAATTAAACATAAAATAATATGTGTGGAATCGTAGGTTATATTGGTCACAGGGATGCTTTCCCAATTTTGATAAAGGGATTGAAGCGTTTGGAATACAGAGGTTATGATAGTGCAGGAGTTGCACTTTTGAATAACGATTTGAACCTTAATGTATACAAATCCAAAGGGAAAGTTAAGCAATTGGAAGCATATTGCCATGGAAAAGACATAAGTGGAAGCATAGGGATTGCTCATACTCGCTGGGCTACTCACGGTGAACCTAATGACAAGAATGCTCATCCTCACTACTCTCAAACAGAGAATTTAGCATTGATTCACAACGGAATAATTGAGAATTATCTTAGTATAAAGCAGCTTCTAATCAAAGAAGGCTATAGTTTTAAGAGCGATACAGACACCGAAGTATTGGTACAATTGATAGAATATATCAAAACTCGCTACAATTTAAACCTCTTTGATGCAGTGAAAAGAAGCCTTAATTTTGTGATTGGAGCCTATGCAATTGGGGTTATAGAAAAGGGAAATAGCGATACAATAGTTGCAGCTCGCAAGGGCAGTCCTTTAATTTTGGGAGTGGGAGAAGGAGAGTTTTTCTTAGGCTCAGACGCCACTGCAATCATAGAATATACATCAAATGTTATATACCTAAACGATGAAGAAGTTGCTGAATTACGCCTTGGTTACAGTCCCAAAATCCGTAATCTCAAAGACCAGGAAGTAATTCACGAGATTAAAAAGATTGAGTTGGCACTTGAAGATATTGAGAAAGGGGGCTATCCACACTTTATGTTAAAGGAGATACATGAGCAGCCCAAGAGTTTGGAAATGTGCATGAATGGTCGTTTGAACAGGGAATTGATGGAGATTCAATTAAGTGGAATAACTGATAACATTGACCGTTTCCGCTCTGCAAAGAGGATTCTGATAACAGCATGTGGAACATCATGGCATGCAGGACTTATAGGTAAGTATTTGATTGAGGAGCTTTGCCGCATTCCAGTTGACGTTGAAGTTGCCTCAGAGTTAAGATATCGCTATCCAGTAATTGAGAAAGACGATATCCTAATCCCAATTTCACAATCAGGAGAAACAGCCGATACATTAGCAGCAATGGAACTTGCCAAAGAGAATGGAGCCTTTATATATGGAATATGTAATGTTGTTGGGTCATCCATAGCAAGAGCAACTGATAGCGGAACCTACACACATGCTGGACCAGAAATAGGAGTTGCCTCCACCAAAGCCTTCACAACACAGGTTGCAGTACTAACAATGATGGCACTAACACTTGCTAAAGAACTTGGAACAATCAGTAATGAGAGATATAAAAATACCGTTAAGGAGCTATCCGAAATCACACATAAGATAGAAAAAATACTTCAATTAGATAAGGATATAGAGAGAATTTCCTCAGTCTTTACCTACGCTCGCAACTTTATGTACTTAGGACGTGGATACAATTATCCAGTAGCTTTGGAAGGAGCATTAAAGCTTAAAGAAATATCATATATCCACGCAGAAGGCTACCCAGCAGCAGAAATGAAGCATGGACCTATTGCACTTATTGATGATGAAATGCCAATTGTGGTTATCTCACCTAAGGTTAAAATATACGACAAAGTAGTAAGTAATGTTCAAGAAATCAAAGCTCGTAAGGGTAAAATTATAGCAATAGTAACCGAAGGAGACGTAGATATTAAAAAGATGGCAGACTTTTGCATAGAGATACCTTCCACAGATGAATGCCTAACTCCTCTTTTAACAGTTATTCCTCTTCAGATACTCTCATACTATATTGCCTCAATAAAGGGCAGAGATGTTGACCAACCACGCAATTTAGCAAAGAGTGTAACGGTTGAATAGAAGGACTAAGAAGATTTAGAAACATAACTTTAATAAATAGAAATGAATCTTTCGGAGAATGATATATCGCAGATAGAGGCACATGGATTGAGCGTTGATGATGTTCAGACCCAGTATATGAACTTCATAACCGGGTTTCCTTTTGTTCAATTATCTGAGGCTGCCACCATTGGAAATGGAATTTTGAGGCTTAGTGAAAAAGAGAAAGAAGATGCAATCCTTCATTATAAGCAAAACAAACACAAGCACTCCCTTCTCAAATTCGTACCTTCGTCAGGGGCTGCAACTCGTATGTTTAAGGATTTATTTGAGTTTTCTGGTCTATATATGGGACTTGACTATACCCTCAAAGAATTTCCTGAGGCAAAGAAAACCATAGATAATCTTCCTAAATTCGCCTTCTATGAAGATTTAAAACAACGATTTGCTGCATATTCAGTTTCACTGGAAGAGTATTTGGAAAGGAATGATTATACCACAATAGTGAATTATATCCTTACAGAAATTGGACTCAACTATGGTAAACTTCCCAAAGCTCTTATCCTTTTTCATAAATACAAAGACAGCAAAGAAAGAAAATACCGCTATGCAATAGAGGAACATTTTGTTGAGGCAGCCAATTATTGCACTATGGAAAACAATCATGTGAACATTCATTTCACCATTTCCATTGAGCATAAACAAGAGTTTGAAAAGGTTATAAAGGAGATTAAGCCTCATTATGAAGAAGCATTCGGTGTTAAATATGATATTTCTTTCTCTGTTCAAAAGCAGAGTACTGACACAATAGCACTAAGATCAGACAACACATTAGCTTATGATAAAGAAGGTAAAATTATCTTTCGCCCTTCTGGACACGGAGCGTTGATAGAAAATCTTAATGATATTAAAGGAGATATAATCTTTATTAAGAACATTGATAATGTTGCACACGATAGGATAAAATCTTCCACCTATCAATACAAAAACCTAATTGCAGGCATATTACTTCAAACACAGGAGAAGGTCTTTTCTTCGCTTTCAGCCCTTGAGAAAGGAAGCTTAACCTCACAAGAAGTAGTGGATATAATAGAGCTAACCAATAGTTTAGGAATTGGATTAAGTACTCAGGAAAGAGAAAAAGTCAAAGATAATAATGTTCTAAGATTGCTTTATGATAAATTGAACCGCCCTATTAGGGTTTGTGCAATGGTAAAAAATGAGGGCGAACCTGGTGGAGGGCCATTCTGGATTGAAAGAGATGGCATTCGTAGCTTGCAGATTGTGGAGAAAGCACAAGTTGACTTACTTGATGAAAACCAAAAGGAAATCTTTTCGAAAGCTACGCATTTCAACCCAGTGGATTTGGTTTGTGGAGTTAGAGACTTTAGAGGTAATAACTTCAATCTTAATAATTACATTGACCAAACAACAGGTTTTATTTCTACAAAATCAAATAATGGAGAAATGATAAAGGCACAAGAGAAACCAGGATTGTGGAATGGAGCTATGGCAGATTGGATTACTTTATTTGTTGAAGTGCCACTTGAAACCTTTACCCCAGTTAAGACAATAAATGATTTATTAAGGGATGAGCATCAAGATAAATAATTAAAAAAGCTTAAAAAACTACATTTTAATACAATAAAACATCCATAACTGAGTTTTTTTTCTATCTTTGCAGATTATAAAATTTATCATTTTACGAAATTAAAATCACATGACTTATAAATCAAAATTTGTTCTATCAATCATAACACTCTTTATGTTACCTTTCTTTGTTATGGCACAATTGCCAAGCAAAGACGGAATTCATGAAAGAGGGATGATGAAAAATAGGACTAACGTAGATAAAGAAAGTTCAGAATATCAAATTGGAATAATTAAAGATACAACTCGTTTCCGCAAATCATTAATGAAATTTGTTGGCACAAGTCTTGTTTATGATGATGCAGCTGAAACAGAAGAAGATATATTAAAGGAAACTCAACCCTCTCCAACATCTATTCATCGTAAAAAGACTGATTTTTCTAACCTAATTGACCCAATAAACTTATCTCTTGTTGACAACAAAGCTAAGAAATTCTATTCTTTCCCTTGTGAAGGAGTGAGAGTTTCATCTCGTTTTGGTCCAAGAAGAAATCGTTATCATTATGGTATTGACCTAAGCCTAAGAACTGGAGAACCAATTAAGTCAATGTTCGATGGCAAGGTTAGAGTTGCAAAAAGAGCAGGAGCTTATGGAAATTTAGTTGTTATTGAACACGATAATCAATTGGAAACCTACTATGCTCACCTTTCAAGAATAAATGTTGCTCCAGGAGATGAAATTAAAGCAGGAGAAGTGTTAGGATTAGGAGGAAACACAGGACGCTCAACAGGACCTCATCTTCATCTTGAAATTCGTTATCAAGGTGCAGCTATCAATCCTGAAGATGTGATAGATTTTAACAATTATGCTCTATTGAACAATGAATTATCATTGACAAAAGATAATTTCCGTCATCATTCATCTAAGAGAAATACTAATTTAGCAAAGAATAACTCATCCTCTAAAAGCAAATATACAAAAGTAAGAAGAGGAGAAACTCTTTCATCTATTGCAAAACGTCATGGAACAACTGTGAGCAAGCTTGCAAAACTAAATAACATTAAGGGTTCAAAAATTAAGGCAGGACAAAGACTTAGAGTACGATAGCCTTTAAATAATTAAATATAATGGAAAAGGAAGTTCAAAAAAAGCTTCCTTTTTTCATTTACATTAATTTCCCCATTATCAATGACAAACTAAATGAATATGGGGTTAAATTAAGAATAGTTAAAAATAAAAGAAGATTTAATCTCACCATTCCTCGTTTCAATCTCCCAAAACCTTATATCAATCTAATTAAACTTCGTTTCAATCTCAGAATCATGCCATGATATCACTGAGATCATGCCATGATCTCCCACACATCATGGGATGATTTACCCAAGATCATGGCATGATCTTTACATCAAAACGAAGTTTAAAAAGTTCAAAGCCTAATAATCTTAGGTTAAAACCTTATTTACAGAGATTTATACCTTGTTATTTTCATACTAAATCAGGATTATTTTTCAAAAAAGAATTCTATTCCCAAATAAACTTTCCATAAGAATATATTTTTAAAAATAAATTTGTACATTTGTCAGCAAATAGGGTTTATAATGAATAATAAGCGCGAGATAACATTTCCCACACGAAGAAATTAAGGTTTGAAAAAATGCCAGAAACAGCAATATTTATAGGAGCTTTCATTCGATGGCTATTGAAAGGTTGCAAAACAAAATTAAAAGACGAAATTGAAGGTAATTTTAAGGGGACTTGGGGTAAATCATACAATTTTGAAAACTATATAACTGGAATTGTTACTGGAATTGTAATAACACTTATTGTTTATATTTTTGTATTTATTATTTAGGTGGCATCTTGTCGTACGGGATTTCTTGCTGTGCAAACGGCAAGCCGATAAGACTTCCCGCACTATATTACTATAATAATTTTCAATCCGTAAGATAATTCTATTAAATAAGAAATTGTATATTTGCAGAAAAGAACTAATAATGAATAAGTATCGGATTGATCAGAGAGACATCCTAATAATAAAGCAGTGCGAGACATCATATCTCACACTACAAAAATGTCCACTAATTCCCTTTATTTTAGTTAAGTAAAATCCCCAAACTTACGTTAATCATCGGATAAAAATATGGAAAATTTAGAAAATATCTCAAAGAAAAATTTAGAGAAAGCCTTTGAAATTATCGTCGAATTAAAAATTCAAGAAATATGGGAAAGTTTAAATTCTACATGTAATTTAGTAGGTTCTGTGAAAAATGGATTGCTGATGGACAAATTAGACATTGACTTTCACACTTATTCAGACAATTTTTCGATTGAAAAAAGTTTCAAAGCAATATCTAAAATAGCTGAAAACCCAAAAATTAAAGAAGTTACTTACAGAAATCTGTTAGATGCCGAAGATATGTGTTTAGAATGGCATCTATGGTATGAAGAAACGCCCGAACGCATCTGGACAATTGATATTATGCATATAAAAAACAATTCGGCATATGCCGGAATGATTGAGCGTGTAACCGAAAAAATAAGATCAGTTGTAACAGAAAAGCAAAAACAAGCTATCTTGAAAATAAAATGGGAATGTAAGCGTCAGGAAGAAAAGTTTATTGGGATAGACATTTATCAGGCAGTAATTGATGAAGGGATTGAAACTTTTGAAGACTTCAAAATTTGGCATAATAACAACAAGCGACCTGCAATTTCGATTTGGGAACCCTCTGTATTACTATAAAGATTTACAATCCACAAAATATTTCTATTAAAGAAGAAATTGTATATTTGCAGAAAAGAACTAATAATGAATAAGTATCGGATAACATATCCTAATAATAAAGAAGGGCAGAATAACCTATCCCATACGATGAAAAAAAATAGTATGAAAACATTATTCTTAACACTTTCAATTGTTTTTAGTTTAGTAGCTTATTCTCAGAATAAAAATAATATTAACAATGTAAAACCTGTTAGTATTGATATTGTTGAAGTTGATGCTAAATTTTATAGCCTTTTAGATTCGTTGCTTAAAAATGATTGTAAATGTTCGTATTATTCCGACACTTTATATTATGGAATATGGATAGATAAAACAATTTCTGACAAAGGAGATCATGTTATTGTTATTAGCATTGTAGGAAATACACAAAAAGAATTCTTTTTTAAAGATAGGCATAGAGAGTCATTATTTGGATATTTTTTATACAAAAGGCATAATTTCTTTTTATTTGGCTCTAATATACTAGAATCTATTATAGTAACAAATAAAAAAAAGATATTTCAATATAGTGATTATTATCCTGATGAAGATGATAGATGGACTATTTATAGGTTTCTTTATTACAATAAAAAATATATGTTGTATGAAAAGGAAAATGATTGGTTATGTAAATAGTTCATCTAATTTGAAAATGATAATGGTAGTGAGAAACATTAATTATTAAAATCTATTTTATGAAAAGAGGCTGCCTCATTGTTCACGAGACAGCCTCTTTAATGTAAATCTTAGTTATTTTGGTTATTCTATTTCTTTTTTTCTTCTTCTTTATATGGGAAAAGTTTATCTATCCCAACAATAACAAAGTAAAATACTGCCATAAAAAAGAATACAGTAAGCATTCCAATTCCTGAAATCTCTATTGCTTTATTTATTATTTCTATATTCATAATCTTATTTATTTTTAAGGGTTACATAAATAAAGGAACTAACATTAGTAATAATCCTCCAACTATTACTGAACCTATTTGTCCTCCAACATTGGTACTAATGGCTGGCATTAACAGGTAATTGGTTGGGTCTTCTTTAAGTCCCATGCCATGAATTACTCTGGCTGACATTGGGAATGCTGATATTCCACAAGCTCCTACCATAGGATTTACCTTTTTATCTGGTTTTAAGAACTTATTCATCAGCTTAGCAAAAAGTACTCCACCTGCTGTATCGAACACAAAGGCAAATATACCAAGTCCAAGAATCATTAGAGTATCTAATTGAACAAAACGCTCTGCTGTCATTGTACTTGCAATGGTAATTCCAAGTAATATGGTTACTAAGTTTCCTAATTCTTTTTGTGCTGTTTGTGAAAGTGAATTTAATACACCGCACTCACGAATTAGGTTACCAAACATTAAAAATCCAATCAATGCTAATGATGAAGGTGCAATTAATCCCGCTAAAACAGTAATTATTATTGGGAAAAGAACAAGAGTTGTGCGAGAAACTTTCTTATTAGCTTCAGTTTTCATTCTAATTTTTCTCTCACTTTTTGAAGTTAATAATTTAATTACTGGAGGTTGAATAATTGGAACAAGAGCCATATAAGAATAAGCAGCAACAGAAATTGCAGGGAGTAAGTCTTTCGCAAATTGATTAGCTACTATAATTGATGTAGGGCCATCTGCCGCTCCAATAATACCTATTGATGCTGCTTCCTTTAAGCTAAATCCAAAGAAGGTTGCTAATATCATTGTTATGAAAATTCCAAATTGAGCAGCTGCTCCGAATAGTAATAAGCTTGGACGTTGAAACAATGGAGAGAAATCAATCATAGCCCCAATTGCAATAAAAATCAACAATGGAAATAACTCTGTTGCAATACCCGCATCAAATAATACATTCAATGCTCCTACTACTGTTTCTCCTCCTTGTACTTGAGTAAGAACAGCAGAAAAAGGAAAGTTTACAAGTATCGCACCAAAGCCCATAGGTAATAATAGGGTTGGTTCATATTGCTTTTTAACTGCTAAATAAATTAGCGTACATCCCACAGCAATCATAACCAAATGCTGCCATGTCATTCCTGCAATAGCAGGCATTATTTCTTGAAATGTAAATCCCATATCTTAATTATTTTTTATCTGATTCGTCTAATTTTGCTTGTAAAGATTCTTCTTCTTTAACTTCTTCAGAAATAACTTTTGAAAGTATGATTGAGAACAATAATGTACATACAATTACTGCCAAAGATACCCAAGAGTATTGGTGGAAGAAATGAGAAATAGGTTCATACCAACCTAAAAGCATTTTTGCTCCAATAAAGAATAAAATAATACATACTCCATGTTTTAAGAAACGGAACATTCCCATAATTCCTTTAAGTGCAAAGAATAGTGAAACCAATCCCATAACAGCAAAAACATTAGAGCTGATTGCCAAAAAGTTTTCTTCATCCACTGTCAATATACCTTTTGCTCCTTCATTAATAACTCCTATTATTGCAGGAATTGAATCAATTGCAAACAAAACGTCTGTTGAACCAATAACTAATAAACAAAGGAAAATAACAGTAATATGTCTCTTCCCATTTATTTTTGTGAAGAATTTTGAAGAATGAGTATCAGGGTCAACAGGGAATAGTTTTGAAGCAGTTTTATATAAGATATTTGAAGAAGGGTCAACATTATCTTCTCCATTAGAGAATAACATTTTGTATGCAGTCCAAACAAGGATAGCTCCAAAAATGTAAATTACCCATTCAAATCTTTGAACCAATGACATTCCCACTAAAATAAACAAAATACGAAGGATAATAGATATTAAAATCCCAAGTTTTAGAAGTTTAGGTTGATTATCTGAACTTATCGCCATCATAGAGAAAATCATAATAAATACAAAGAGATTATCAACTGAAAGAGAGTATTCAGTTAAATAACCTGCAATAAACTTTATCCCCATAATGGTTGATGTTTTAGCAACTTCAGGAGGAATTCCCTCATTTTGAGGGAAAAAGAAAAAGATAGCGACTCCAAAAAGCAATGCAATACTAATCCATAATCCAGTCCAACGCAAAGATGTTTTAACAGAGATTTCTCCATGACGATGTCCTGTTGCGTACATGTCAATAAAATAAACAATAAGGAAAATTACAATAAATGAAATCCACCAATAAGTCATAGCACTCATAATCATTATAATTTTAACCGATTACTACTAAGGCTGCACCTTCCAATACAGTCTCTCCCTTTGTAACTTTAATCTCTTTGATTACTCCATCACGGTCAGCATTAATAGCATTTTCCATTTTCATGGCTTCCAAAAGAATAACTTGCTGTCCTTTGCTAACAGATTCTCCAACAGAGCAATTAATATCAAGTATAATACCTGGAAGAGGAGACTTAACGTTTGATGCACTTCCTCCTCCTTGTGAAGGAGCTGAAGTTGTGGTTTGAGCTGATTGAACTGCTCTTCTTACCGGTTTAGATACTTTTTGTTCTGTTTGCTCAATGATAACATCATAAGCAACGCCATTTACCTCAACTTTGGCATTTGTATCATCTATACTGTCTATTGCAACCTCGTAAACGTTGCCATTGATTTTATATTTAAAATTTTTCATTTCTTATTTTCTTATAGGTAATTCTTTTAATGCATAAATTTTAGAATTCCAAGGTGAATAAGTATTCGCCGTTCTTTCTATGGTTAGAATTCCACTTTCTTCATCATGATTTTCAGTTGAAGAAAATATTGCCATTGCTATTGCAGCATAAATTTCATTAGATTCTTGAGTAGAAACTGATGATTTATCTTCAACATCAAGTTCTACATTTGATTTTTTTCTTTTCCAAAAACTCATAGCAATAATAATTAAAGTGGAATATTATCGTGCTTTTTAGCAGGATTAGATAATTTCTTAGTTGATAGTTGTTGAAGAGCACGAATAACTCTGAAACGAGTATTTCTTGGTTCAATAATATCATCTATATAACCATATTTTGCTGCATCATAAGGATTAGCAAACTTTTCAGTATATTCTTTTTCTTTTTCAGCAATGAATTTTGCTTTTGCTTCTGGATCTTCAATCTTCTTCAATTCAGAACCATAAAGAATTGCTACAGCTCCACTTGCTCCCATAACTGCAATTTCTGCACTTGGCCAAGCATAGTTGATATCTCCACGTAATTGTTTACATGACATAACATCATGAGCACCACCATAACTCTTTCTTAAGGTAACAGTTACTTTTGGAACTGTAGCCTCTCCATAAGCGTAAAGGAATTTTGCTCCGTGAATAATAATTCCGTTGTATTCTTGAGCAGTACCAGGAAGGAATCCAGGAACATCAACAAGAGTAACGATTGGAATATTGAAAGCATCGCAGAAACGTACAAAACGAGCACCTTTTCTTGAAGCATTAATATCTAAAACTCCAGCCATGCAGTTTGGTTGATTAGCTACAATACCAACAGAAGCTCCGTTGAAGCGAGCAAAACCTACAACTAAATTTTTAGCAAAATGTTCGTGAACTTCCAAAAATTCGCCATTATCTACAATTCCATTTATTACATCCTTAACATCATATGGCTTGTTTGGATTTTCAGGGATGATTGTATTCAAATAATCATCCATTCTGTTAATTGGGTCATTACAAGGAGCCAAAGGAGCATCTTCCATATTATTTGAAGGAAGATAAGCCATAAGTTTACGAATCATAAGCAAACCTTCAGTCTCGTTTTCAACAACAAAATGAGTTACACCTGATTTTGAAGCGTGAACCATTGCACCTCCCAAATCAACATCAGTTACATCTTCTCCTGTTACTGTCTTAACAACTTTTGGCCCAGTAACAAACATATAACTATTCTCTTTTGACATCATAATAAAGTCTGTTAGAGCCGGTGAATAAACCGCTCCTCCTGCACAAGGTCCAAAGATTGCAGAAATTTGAGGAATTACTCCAGAAGCCATAATATTACGTTGGAATATTTCTGCATATCCTGCTAACGAATTAACACCTTCTTGAATACGTGCACCACCAGAATCGTTCAAACCAATTACTGGTGCTCCCACCTTCATTGCTTGGTCCATAACCTTACAAATCTTCTTTGCAAAGTATTCTGAAAGTGAACCTCCAAAGATTGTAAAATCTTGAGAAAATACATAAACCAAACGTCCATCAATTGTTCCATATCCTGTAACAACACCATCAGTCATATAAACACTGTCTTGCATTCCGAAGTCAGTACAACGATGAGTTACGAACATATCAAATTCTTCAAAGGAACCCTCGTCTAATAGTATTTCAAGACGTTCACGAGCTGTTAATTTTCCTTTTGCGTGTTGAGAATCAATTCTTTTTTGTCCTCCACCTAATTTTGCCTCTACTCTCTTATCGAGAAGTTGCTTTATTTGTTTTTCAAAAGTCATTTTGTTATATATGTTTTTGTGTAAATAGATTATCTATTCTGAACAGAACTCTGTTAAAATTCCCATTGTTGATTTTGGATGCAAAAAGCCTATCTTCAAACATTCTGCTCCTTGACGAGCCTTCTTGTCAATTAGTCTTACACCTGCCTTTTCTACCTTTTCCAAAGCCTCATCAGTATTATCAACTGCAAAAGCAATATGATGTACTCCTTGACCTTTTTTCTCAAGAAATGATGCAACTGAACTTTCAGGGGATGTAGCTTCCAATAATTCTATCTTTACTTCTCCAATTCTAAAGAAAGCTGTTCTTACTTTTTGGTCAGCAACTTCTTCAATGTTATAGCATTTCAAACCCATAACATCTTCCCAATATCTTATTGCCTCTTCTAAATTTTCAACAGCAATACCAATATGTTCAATTTTTTTAAGTTTCATATATAAAATATTTTACGATTATTTATTACAAATTCTACGAGTGTGCAAAGATAAAACAGTTTTTTTGTTTAAAGAAATAAATCTTAATTAATATAAATTCAGAGTATACACTATTGACTCTAATTGCATAAGTTCATCTCTCTTTGTTTGATTAGGGGCATACAAAAAGCAATCAATCATAATAAATTGATTATTCTTTTTATCATGAAAACAATAGTTTACGAAAGGTCCTCCCATAAAATCATTGTACAATCGCCACAATCCTCTTGTCTCAACAGCAGGTTGTCCGTTTAAACTAACAGTTTTCCTATAGTAAGGAAACCTATCTTCAGTTCCCATATACGAACCTCTGGTTGGTCCAGGAATCTTTTCTTTCGCAATTTTATTCCTAAGCTCAATTATCTTTTCCTCACTAAACATCCCATTTCCCAAAAAAGGAGTTTTATGAATAGTAATATTTAAGGTTTTCTGTTCATTATTTACCTTAAAATCCTTCCTAAACCATGCAAAATCATCCTCAAATACAGGAATCAAATACTCTTTGGAAAAGGTCAATGATAGTTTAAAGGTAGTCTTAAGTTTCTTTGTAATCTCAATGTTTTCATAATTCTTAAAGGCTGAAGCAACCCTCCTATGCTCGTTTGTATAGAACTGATGAATTATGGTTGGAGAATATTTTGACAATAAAGAGTAAAGGCTATCTCTATTATTAGCAATGATTTGGAAATATGCTTGAGGAAAAGACTTATAGTCAATCTTTTGAAATATGGTATTTTCCTTATTTGAAGTTTTATAATCAATGATGAAAACGTTCCTATGTTTTTGAAGCATTTCAGATTTAAAGAAATTATTTGGTTGCATTTGAACAACGTCGAACAAAGGCTCTGGCTGAGGAATTCCTTCACAAGCTTTCATAAAATATACACCAACTGAATCCTTTAGTTCTCCCCTATACACTTGATCAGGAATTACCAATATCATTTCTAAAGTTTTACCTCCAGAAGAAGGCAGATTTTTTGGATTTTCAGATTTAGACTTATTGCCCTCACCTTCTTTTTTATCTTTTTTCGAACAACCTTGCAAAACAACTAATGATAACACTATGAAAAATAATGTTATACCACAAAAACTCTTTTTCATATACCGGAAATTTTATTTTGCAAATATCCTAAAAATTATTGAGAAAAGACACTTAAAAGTTCATAAAACAAAGATTTATTGTATTTTTGCACCTCAAATAAATGATATGTTAGATAAATTAGAAGCAATTTATTCAAAATTCTTAGCCATTGAGGAGCAAATGAGTCAGCCAGATGTAATGTCTGATATGAAGCGCTTTGTGAAATTGAATAAAGACCATAAGGACCTTGAGCCAATTATTGTTGCATACAAGGATTATAAAAACACAATAGAAAACATTAATAATGCCAAGCAAGTTCTTAACACTGAGAAGGATGAGGACTTTAGAGAGATGGCGAAGGAAGAGTTGAATATCCTTACAGAGAAGAAAGATGCAATGGAGGAGGAAATTCGATTAATGTTAGTCCCTTCTGACCCACAAGACAGCAAGAATGCAATTTTTGAAATTAGAGCAGGAACAGGAGGTGATGAAGCAAGTATTTTTGCAGGAGATTTATATAGAATGTATCTAAAGTTTTTTGAAAAGAAAGGTTGGAAAGTTGAATTAGTTGATTCAACCGAAGGGACAGTTGGTGGATTTAAGGAAATTGTATTGAATGTTAGTGGAGAAGGTGTTTATGGACAAATGAAATACGAATCAGGAGTTCACAGAGTTCAAAGAGTTCCACAAACAGAAACCCAAGGAAGAGTTCATACTTCTGCAGCATCAGTTGTTGTTCTTCCCGAAGCAGAGGAATTTGATGTTGAGCTAAAACCATCCGACATTAGAAAAGACACTTTTTGTTCTTCAGGTCCTGGGGGACAATCAGTAAACACAACCTATTCTGCAATTCGTCTAACACATATCCCTACAGGAATAGTTGTTTCTTGCCAAGACCAAAAATCACAAATCAAGAATCTTGAAAAAGCAATGGTTGTTTTAAGAACAAGACTTTTTGAATTGGAGTATAACAAATATCTTGACGATATTTCCTCAAAGAGAAAGACCATGGTTTCAACAGGAGACAGGAGTGCAAAGATTAGAACTTACAACTATCCACAATCAAGAGTTACCGACCATAGAATAAATTATACAATGTATAATCTACCGGTATTTATGGATGGAGATCTTCAAGATATTTTGGATGCACTTCAATTGGCGGAAAACGCAGAAAGACTTAAAGAAGCTGTAAGTTAATAATATCCTTATATTATACTGTAAATATAGAATAACGCTATTGACAACAATAGCGTTATTATTGTTGTAACTATTCCTATCTTGAAGAATTCCCAAAAACTTATTTTAACATTTTCTTTTTCAGAAGACTCAATTACTATTAAATTTGCCATAGCTCCAATAATGGTTGCATTTCCTGCAAGAGTTGCAGAAGAAGCAAGAGCTAACCATAAGTTTTCATTATTTACAACCTCCATAAGTGGCGTCATCAAAACGGTGTAGGGTACATTGCTTAGGATTTGGGACATAACCAAACTTAGAGAGTGCAAACCAATAATGCTACTTAAGTTTTCATTCAATTCAATATTTATAAACCTATCCAAAAGCCCAATGGATTGGATTGAGGAAACAAGTATAAAAAGACAAGCAAAGAAAAGGAGTAATACCCAATCAACATCCTTAATTACTGATGAAGGTTTAGCTTTTCCAAAAAGAAGAATTAAACTTGCTCCCATTAGTGCGATAATTGGGATGGATAAGGAAAGGATTTTTCCAAAGAAGAAGCCCAAGATTACTAATAAGAAAATAAGAACAGATATTCTCATTTTCTTAAAATCGTATTTATAGTCGGATTGAAATTCTAGTTTACCCATTTCTTGAAAATGCTTTCTATAGAAGAGTTTTACAACTAATACAATTATTAACATACCTATTATTGAAATAGGAAGGAGTTTGATAAGAAAATCTACATAAGAAATATTGGAACTTATACCTATAAGCATATTTTGAGGATTGCCGGTTATGGTCATTGCAGAACCAATATTGGAGGAAAGGATTTCAGCAATTAAATAAGGTATTGGATTAAGATTAGTTTTACGACAAATTGATATAATTATTGGAGTGAATAATAAAACAACAGCATCATTTACCAAGAAAGCAGAAGCTATTCCTGTTATAAATACAATTATTATTAAAAGCTTATTGCGAGAATGTGAATAGGAAATTGTTTTAGATGCAATTAGAGAGAAGAAACCTTCGAGTTTTAGAGTAGATACAATTATCATCATACCCAGCAACAAAGTTATAGTATTAAAGTCTATTGATTTAATTGCATCTTCAAAGCTTATAACTCCAAATACAATCATTGCAACAGCTCCAGTAAAAGCAGCAGAAGGACGGTCAATATTTACTTTTGGTAATCGAGTAAATATTATTCCAATATATGTAATTATAAATATTATTAATCCAAGAGTTTCAATACTCATAGTAATACGTTTGTAGAATTATGTTTTCTTATTATGTAAAGTGATAGATTTTAATTCAATTATTTTTCAAGCAATAGAATAATTGATAAAACCATATTATAACTCATTGGCAAATTTACAAATAATTTTGTTTGAAGAGTTTTGAATTCGTTTTAATATTTTCCCTTAATAATATTGCCTTTCTATTTTAGGTATATTTGAATAACTTTCATCTACTTTAAAACAACATAAACTCACTTATATAACTCCAAATTGAAAAATCTAATTATGATTAAAGGTATTTGATTCTTTTGGATAATTTAGAGCAATAATTCTTTAAGCCTGGGGTTGAGTCAACATTAATTCTTTGAATAATTGGAGGAAGCTCTTCTTTAAGCCAAGGAAAATCATCAATATAATTTAAGAGTATTTCAATTGACCAAACAATAGTTGCAACAGGACACTTTGGAGTAAGTATCCACTTAAAACATCCTTCAATAATTATTTCAGGATTAGATTTATCCAAAACATTCTTTAAAGACTCAGGAAGAGCATTTTTGCTTTTTAAATAAAAAACATGGAGGAGTATTTTATTATAATGTCTTGCTAACGAGGGATTATGTAGTTGATTGAAGCGACTTAACATTTCCTCAAATACAGGAGCTAAGTAATTAATATCCTTAAAAGCAATTCTCTCCAAAACCCATGCACTCCTAAAACTAATCCTCCTTTCCTTATGAAAATTTAATTCTATTAATTCACCCAAAGGCAAATTCTCATTAATAATCATATTAGTTAATTCATCCAAACTAAGAGAGTAGATTGGAGAAGTAAACTCATTGATTAAATATTCCTTAGTAAGCATTTAAAAAGAAAAACTATTATTTACATTACTTATTTTCACGCTTCAAAGATAGTAAAATTATAACTTTTCATCTTGTCATCAAAGATAAAAGGAAAAGATTATTTCTCTACATTTAGATTAATATCCTCTGCAATATAATTAAAGTCATCCCAAGAAGGATAATTATTTTCGTCCTTATCTCCATAATAAACTATCTTTCTTTCTTCTGTCTCAAATACACTATTACTCTTTGATAAAGATTTCTTTCTCTCCTGCATAATCAATTGCTGAACTATATTTATTATCATTTACCTTCCTATCTTTTCTTGCATAATTATCAAATCTGTTTATCATCCACTCTCTTCTACTTTCCATTTTAATATATTTTATCCCTACTTGATACAAATTCTGCAAGAAAGAAACATATTCAGCCGTTTTTACGTAGGAAAATAAAATAAATAATAAGACCGTTGCAAGGAAAAAT
>DHCV01000006.1 GCA_002399025.1 Bacteroidales bacterium UBA4893
GAATAAAACACTAAGATGTTGTAGGCAATGCGCGGAGACAGTGCAGTAGAAACTTGAAAATAGAACAGAAATTAAACCGTTCTGACAAGAACATTATAATTTTCAGAAATGAAAAAAGGAATTCAATTTATCGTTTTAACTTGTCTTGTGAGTTGGACAATAGCAGGAGTGGCAATTGGACTTGGTTTACACGAAGCGAAAGGATTATCGTATACAGTCTTTGCTGCAACTTATATGCTACTGCCCGCTATTTGTGTAATAATTCTTCAAAAACTTCATAAGGAAAAACTGTTTAGCAATCTTAATATTTCTTTTCGGTTCAACCGTTGGTTTCTTGTGGCAGGAGTAATCCCTATTCTCTATGCGTTTATAACATTAGGGATAAATTTATTCTTTCCGAATGTTTCTTTTTCGGTTAACTACGAAGGGCTTCTTTCGAGTTTACCTGCTGAACAAGCAACACTTGTTGCAGAACGGTTATCAAAATTTCCGCCTGTTGTTTTTTTATTGATAAACCTTGTACAAGTAATTATTGCAGGCTGCACAATAAATGCTTTTTTTGCCTTTGGTGAAGAACTCGGTTGGCGTGGTTATCTGCTTAAAGCATTAAAAGGCAAGAAATTTTTGTCTGTTTCATTGATTACAGGATTTATATGGGGCTTGTGGCATTTTCCACTCATTCTTATTGGACACAATTATCCGCAACACCCCATAACAGGCGTTGGAATGATGACTATTTGGTGTATTCTGCTTTCGCCTGTAATAACTTACATTGTAATAAAATCGAAATCAGTAATTACAGCAGCGATTTATCACGGAACTCTGAATGCCATTGCAGGAATTGGCGTTTTGTATCTTGTTGGAGGCAATGACCTTACAAATGGGGTGACAGGAATTGCAGGATTTATAACTTTACTATTAATAAATATTGCTTTCTTCTTCTACGACAGATATATTACAAAAGAAAATATTTTCACAAAAGAGATTGGCGAATTTTGATAAATGTTCTTAAATGCAACGACAGAAACATAAAATGCACTGCCTACAACAAGGTATTGCCAAAAGCGGGGCTGAACGGCTTCGATTGGACATTTGTGCGAGGTTCAGCTTTCGTTCTTCGATTGAATTTTTGTGCTAAAAATCCCCGCCTTCGGCAATACCCGAACCGTTATGCTTCACCCTTAAAAAGGACAGAGCAGACAATAAATAAACAGAAAAGATGAAAGATAAAATGCCGACGCTTCGCAAAATCAAAAGAGCTTCAACCCTACACGCAAAGCCAACGTTTTGCAGCACATTTGCTTTTGCCCGAACGCTCAACGTACAGAATGACAAGAACAATTAAAAGATGATTTTAAACGAGACATATTATCAAACACTTTGGAGAAAATTTGAAAACGTCAAAACTTTGAATGTTTTCAATAATAATACTTCGTGTTTGACAACAAAACTTATTTTAGAACATTATAATAAAAACCAACCAATACACATTAACTTCCAGGAATTTAAAGATATACTTTGTGAAATCGGCAAACATTTGTTTGTTGAGTTTTCAAATGACATCTACCTGAATCACTATGACTTACCTGACAATTTTTCAGTTGGAGACAAGTTGAAACGAATAGCAGACAATCAGTATTATGAAATAATAAGTGCAGGACATAACAATTACACTTTAAGGCAAGTTCTCCGAAAAACAAGTTATAATGTTTTTCCAGTAACTATACCAAACCAAAACTATGACAGACTAACAAAGTTTTATCTAAAAGTTGATTCAGGTATTAGTGAAAAAACAATAAAAAATTATTTTTCATATTTTGAAAACCTGAATAGTAAGAAAATTGATTTTCCAAGAATAAATTTTGAAAAGAAAATAGTATTCATCTCCAAAAAAATACTATGGGACTGTTTGGCTGATAAAAACAAAATACCATCGACATATTTGCCAAATCCTAGGGAAGAAAATAATGTATCAGAGATCAGATCAATTCCAGCCCTGCATGATTGTCTGGTTTATTTTACCCCAAAATATGAAGTTTGTTATCAAAACCTGCTTTTGAAAAACGAGAAAATAAAAGCAATAGTTCTATTTGATACAGAAGTAGATCAAATAGAACAAATATTGCAGGATAAACCTCGTTTCGGGTTTAACATTATTGTTATCTCAAACAGTTTTTCGCCTATGAAAAATCAGGCAATCCCTTGTTGGAATTGGTTTAAAGAAGAAATTGAAATCGTAAACGCTTTATGATTAAATTCAAAAACATACCGGACAATGAATTGGACAAACTTATCAATAAACTTGATGAGACAATATCTTTCGTCAATTCAGAATTTGGTATTGAATTAAAATCTTACGGAAACATTTTGCGCATTGCCATAAATGCCATTCAACAAGAAACTGTTGAAAACCTGATTGAACGGGTCACGCTAAACAAAGAATTGGAAAGAGCATTGGACAATACAGGCGGTTACACAGTAGATTATCTTAACGGAAACAATCCCAAAGCCGGATTACTAGAAACACTTTATTATCTCAAAGAAAATCTGCCCAAACAACAAGTCCTTTTAAAGTTTCTGAACGAAACAGACAAAAAGACAATCGCCGTTTTCGACAACAATGATTTGGATTTTGTTGGCAGGAATATCAGAAACAGGAAAGTTGAAGTTATATCCTTTTCGGCATTGCAAAAAGCAGATACAAAAAATAAAGTTCTGGTTTTCCATTCATTTAACGGACAAAAGGATTTTGATTACCTGTACAATCTAGACAACGAAATACGTCTTATCCTTTACAAACAGGAAAAAAATCTGTATTACAAGTATCTCGACCAAAGAAAAAAACTGATTGAAGAAGAAATAAAATCAACAGACCGCTTTAAAATTTGTGGTGTTGATTATGTCGGAATAAGGGACAGCGTAACCGATATTAGCACAACTATTAACGGTATTGTTTCCCGATTAGACGAAATGAACTGCAAGGCTTATGAAGGCTACAAAAACGAATGTGATTTATTGCTTAACGAGATTGAGGAAAAACTCATTTACAAAGTAACTTCAAATAGAGCAACACTGTTTTTAGAAAGCAACGATACGATTTTTACAGACAAGGGCGAACTGATGAAATCGTATAAAATCAAGGTTGGCAATAAAATAAGGATTTATCCCAAAGAGGAATTAGCGGAAAATTTATATCAGGTTGCCGTGGAAACCGAACCCGATATTTTTGGAATTGTAGAAGAACACGCCATATTTTGGAAACAACTCATTAATGAATTAAGGCATAAAATGGGCGATGATTTGCTTTATCAAAAGCTGAAAGAAAAAGGACTTAGAATATTGCCCGCCACCTTAGCAACGTATGGAAAGGGTTACAGGAAGTTCCCGATGTTCAACAATGATTTAAGGGCGATTTTCAGGTTATATTATCACGACAAACCGGATAATGAAATTGACGCTATTTTAAAACCAATTCTCAAATCAAAAACCACCTATAACAGTACGATGATTGTACTTGGGCGTGGTTTGAAACAGGAATTGCGTTTATTTTTAATGAAAAAGAAAATCGGGGAAATCCTGCAAAAAAGAAATTTCAATGAAAATACTTTGCAAACTTTTGTTGATGATTTTATGCCGATACACATTGTAACCGACAAGGAAGTATTTTGCGATAACATTGAAACATTGGAAGAAACAACCTTACAACAGATTGAATTATGAGCATAGAAAAGAATAGGTACATTGTTATTGAACGTGTCCAAAAAGAGATTATCGGTCCGGGTTCCGACATTTTCCGGTGTAAAGATGATTTTAGCAATGAAATTATTGAAGGAAAACCTTTGCAACGGTATTTTTCAGGTATTCTGTTCCCCAAGCAATTACAGCTAAACGCAGGCGATAATGGCGAACAGGAAATGAAAGAAGAGGATGCGGACGACACAACCGATTTAACATCTGATTTGGTCGAACCTGAAACTAAAGAACGAGAAATATTTGAAGAAGATGAAGACGAAATTGATAAAAAAGATACCCAACCCAAATACACTGCAAATACTTTCTTTCCCTCTCATTTCGGGATAACATTCGCCGTTGAAAAAAACTGCGACATGTTCAACGCAATCATAAATTTTGGCAATTACAGCAAAGCCAAATATGACGATATTAAAATTCCGTACAGTGGCGAAGGGATAAACCTATTGAGCGAACACGGTTTAATCCATTATGTAAGCTATGATGAAAAAAACAAAACACTATCACAAACCCAAAAAATTCAGCGAACCAAAGACGGCAAACCAACCGAAGAATATTTACATTTTCAGGACAGTTTAAAGTCTTTAGGAAAAAATACGTCTTACGACCACGCACTATATAAAACCATTACAAAACTGTTTTTCAAAGACAAATACAAACGAAACGACAATTGCATTGAGTTGGAAATAAACATTGCCAATATTCTCGATGCTAGCAATCAACACATTGAATTAAAATTATCGGAACAACCAAACTGCGATACCGAAAATTGGAGCAAAGAAATGAAAGAAAATCTTGTTTTCCATTTGAAACTTTACACCGATTATGCAGACAAATATTATATCAAAGCCGTTATTGAAAATAAAACCTTAATTCCAAAAGACAAATTTTCACTTTCAAAAGAAAAAGTAAATAAACTGTCTTGTTTTCAAACTAGAATCAGGATTGAGAGCGATAAACTTTTACCGTTCAGAGATTACAAAGCACACCTGTACAAAACAGACGAAGACAAAATGCTGGACTATCTCTATCGGGACAAATTGGCTTTCGGAATCGGGCATAACACAGCCTGCACATGGGAAAATGCCCAATCGCCCAACACGCCGCAATGGATACAATCAACTTTTTTGCCCGAATATGACGTAAAAAGCCAAAGTTCCGAAACTGACAAAATCAAAGGCGACATTCTGAATATTAAAAATCTGTCCGTTTATAATACAAACAGGGAAAACATTATTTCAAATCTCAGACAGGTTGCCGAAGCCTACAAAAATTGGATTGAAAATGAACGGAAATCCGCTAACGGAAATGACTTGGGATTGAAAAACATTGCCAAATGTGAGCAGATTTATGACAGAATTAGCAATGGGATAAAATTATTGACAGAAAATGAAAATGCCTTGCGGGCTTTCCGGTTAGCCAATACTGCTATTTACCTGCAAATGTTTCAACACCAGCAGCATTTTAGCAATAAAAAGGAAGGTTTTGAAGTTTGGGAACGTAATGAAATTTTGCAACATAAGTTTGAAGATTATGCCTCACTGCCTTTTCCGTCTGACAGAGTACCCGAATGGCGACCGTTTCAGTTAGCGTTTATACTACAATGTCTGACCTCGTTTGCAGAAGAAGACAGTAAAGAAAAAGAATTAATCGACCTGTTGTATTTCCCCACGGGCGGCGGAAAAACAGAAGCCTATTTAGCCGTTTCCGCATTTCTTATTTTTTGGCGCAGAATACAATATCCAAACAACTATGACGGGGTAAATATCATAATTCGCTATACATTGCGGTTGCTTTCGGCACAACAATTTGAGCGAGCTTCAAAAATGATTTTAGCCTGCGAATTTATCCGAAGCTATTATAAAGATTTAGGCGACAGTAAAATTTCCATTGGTTTTTGGGTAGGGAAACAAACCATTCCAAATTATCTGAAAGATGCCAAAAAGAAGTTAGAAGCTACACAGAATAAACTAAACAAAGGCGATAGCTATGTTATAAACCCTTTTCAGTTATCAAATTGCCAGTGGTGCAATACCAAAATTATTTCCCGATTATCGGAAAAAGAAACAACTTATCAAATCGGACACAGAATAGGAAGAACACAATTACACAGCCAATGCCTGAATGAGAATTGCCATTTCTCTGAAAAAAACGGCGGATTGCCTGTTGTGCTGATTGATGACGATATTTATTCAAAACCGCCAACAATTCTTTTTGCCACTGTTGATAAATTTGCAACACTGGCTTGGAAGGGCGAAGCAACTACTTTTTTCAATAATGGTGCAAACCGAAAACCCGAACTGATTATTCAGGACGAATTGCACTTGCTTAACGGTACGTTGGGCAGCTTAGTCGGCTTATTTGAAAATGCTTTGTTGCAACTTTGCGACAATCCTAAAATAATTGCTTCCACTGCCACAGTTAAGAATGTGGACAAACAAATTCAGGGTTTGTATGGGCGGGAAGCAAGAATTTTTCCGCAATACGCCACCAGTGCCGACGATACGTTCTTTTCAAAAATAATTGAAGAAAGCAAAAGAAAATACATTGGTATTTTACCAACAGGAAAAACAACAGTTGTTACGAACTTGCAACTGTTGGCTTCCCTGCTATACGCAAGGTTGGAAATTTGGAAAAATGCCACAGACAAAAAAGATGCAGACAGTTTTTGGACAATATTGTCGTATTTCAAAAGCCTGAAAGAAATCGGACGGTTTTCCAACAAAATTAATTCAGAGTTAAAGCCGATTATCAAACAACTACAAGTTCGGTATTTGGACAATAACGATACAACAGCCAACAACTACCATAAACTTTCGTATCGGAATATCGAATTAACAAGCCGTATCCCGAACGAAAGAATCAAAAAGAATTTAGACAAATTGGAAATTCAATTTGACGGAAACATTAAAGAACGCAAGGCTTACGACTTGGTTTTGGCAACCAACATGATTAGCGTTGGGCTTGACGTAGGCAGGCTGGGCATTATGGTAGTGAACGGAATGCCGCCAAATACGGCAGAATACATTCAGGCAAGCAGCCGTGTGGCGCGGAAAAACGAAGGTCTGGTTTTAACGCTTTACGACCCTTTCAATAGCCGTGATTTATCTTACTTTGAAGATTTTGTCCAGTTCCACAAAACTTTTTACAAACAGGTTGAACCTTTGAGCGTAACGCCTTTTGCTGAAAATGCTTTGGATAAAATGCTGTTCACGCTTATACTTGCCTATTTCAGACACACAACAAAATATACGGCTAATGACACTGCAAGTGCATTAATTGACGACACTGTAAAAGATAACCTAAGAAACAACCTCATACGGCTATTTCAAAACCATAAGTTCGCTCAAAATGATATGCAACTTATCACAGAAAAAATAGACGACATATTAAGAGACTGGAAATATAAAATTGAGGCGCAAAAAGATTTAAAATACTATTGGGCAAACCACCCGAAAGAATCGTTGATTGTCCCGATGCAGGAAAAGAAAAATGACGATGAAACATTAACGGCAATGCAATCCATGCGAAGCGTAGAACCAAGCGCAGAAATACTAATCAGACAATATTAAAAGCTATGCCAAACGATAAAATAAAACACGGAAGGAGTAAACATATTTCCAATTACGGCGGTATTGGCTCTCTAATTGAAACAACCGACAATTCTATTATCATAGAAACATTTGATAGTTGGGGATATGCAGATTTAAACGAGAAACTGGCTCATTACATTATCAAAGACGACCGTTTGTTGCAACGCCTGAAAAATCGTTTTCCCAACCTTAAACATTTGGTAGCTATTCCTACCGACAGAGATTCAATTTTACACCATATACAACCAAAAGCAAGCTATTTTCCGAAGTGGTTTTATTGCACAAATCCTAAATGTGGCAGGTTAGCAACCTACGATGAATGGTTAAAAAGATGGTTGGCAGCAGGAAAAAAGCGAGAGTTTTTTAATCCGCCAAAGTGTAGTAACAATGATTGTAACGAAAATCATTTAGAGCAAATCCGTTTTGTGATGACATGCAGCAATGGGCATATTCAAGATTTACCTTGGGAATTATGGAACAATCGTTTGCCAACCGATAGAACCAACGAGGAAGAAAACGAAGACGAAAACAAAAATGAAAAGACAAAGGGACCTCAATTAGATTTCTCTAAAAAATGTTGTGAGCGACAGGATTTGGTTTATAAAATAAGCCGTGAAAACACTGAATTATCAGGTATCTGGATTGAATGTAAAAGTTGTGGTAAAAAAGCAAACCTGAAAGGTATTTTTAATTATGAGCAAAAATGTAACGGCAAAAAATTCTGGTTAGGACAATTGAATGGCAAGTTTCATGAAGAAGAATGTACAGCTATAACAAGTGTAAAACTGAAAACAAGCAACAGCGTTTATTATGCAAATACATTAAGTAGTTTGTATATTCCCGAATTGCAAAATCCGCTTTCACCCGAAATAAGGATTGATATTGACAATATGGTCGAAAGTGGTCAATTTACTGCCGAACAAATAGTTCAATTGATAAGTATTCAGAAAAAAATAGACAAAGAACTCATTCAACAATATTTAGAAACAGGCGACATTAAATACATTCCCGACAATATCTACCGACAAACAGAATACGATTATTTTCTGGAGAAAGTACAGTCTGATAACAAACAAATCAAATTTCGTATAATTGATTGCAGCGCACTAATCAACGGTTTTTCCAAATTAGTAAAAATTGATAAGTTAAAAAAGACTACCGTTCAAACTTCTTTTACCCGAAATGAACCGATTGACATAGATTCAATCCTGCAAAATCAGAACGAATATGAATATGCCGTTCAACGGCAATCTATTTCTAAAAACAGTTTTGATACAAAAACATTACCGGCATTGGAAAGTTACGGAGAAGGGATTCTGTTTGTTTTAGACAGGGAAAAATTAGAACTATGGGAGAAACAACAGGAAGTGGTTGAACGAACGGAAAAGATAAAGTCGAACGCTCGAAATGCCGATTGGAAATCTCACCAAATTACTGCAAAAACTTTAACACCAAGAAAGATATTAATTCATACGCTTTCCCATTTACTAATGCGTGAACTGGAATATGTTTGCGGTTATCCTATATCTTCTTTGTCTGAAAGATTGTACGTTAGTGAAACAATGCACGGATTTTTAATCTCAGCTTTTGACGGAACAGATGGATATTTGGGGGGACTTTCAAACTTATGCAACGATATGGAGAATCTGGGAGATATTATTAATAGTGCAATTCTCAGGGCGACAGATTGTTCTTCCGACCCGATTTGCATAGAATCGGACGGACAAGGTGTAGGTCAACTCAATTTAGCAGCCTGTCATTCCTGTACTTTGACACCTGAAACAACTTGTGAATTATCAAACTTATACCTTGACAGAAATTTAATTGTAAATAAAGAATATGGTTATTTTAAATCAATAATAAGCTAAATTCCAACGCTTTTGGCAGCACATTTGCATTTTTTCCAACACACAGAACCAAACAAAAAGCAAAAGATCTACCAAGTCAACGCACCGACAAAAACGGGAAACAATGACATATAAACAGACAAGAGAAAAAAGGGCGAAGGCATAACACTTTGTATAAAACATGGCAGGGAAAGTCCTAATGTCAAGGTTTGTAGCCCGCTCAAACTGCATGGCGGTTTGACAGATAGGTGCCACGCAATCTGCCACGTTTCATACACTTGTCCGTTAGCAAATATGCTTAGAACACAATTATGGACTTTGAGTGTAAAAAATTAACAATAAGCGATGATCCCAGTTTCGGATGTACGATTGAGTTCAAAGATTCTGACAATGATGATCAGAACCTTACAATCGAGGAACTCCTGAATCCATCACACCAATATCTTTTGATTCAGAGGAGCTATCCGGAAGAACTGTACGATAACGACTGGTACACTATTGAGTCATCATTGACCCCAATCGACTTTAGTCAGGAGGATGGTATGTATGTAAAACTAAGTCAGAAGGAATTTGAAATTTATTGCGCAGGAGTTAAGATTGTTATTGGGCTTAATTTATCAACCAAAGAATATTCCAGATTGGACAAGACTCTAAGGAAGCGCTTTAAGGGAAAAGTAGTAATGATGAATGAATAAGCACAATTTGCTAACAACAGCTAAACGATGCCTAAAGAGTCAGCAATGTGGAAATATTTGGTAATTTTTCGGCACGTTTAGCCACGTACGTTATAAATTGCTCGGTATTTTGAGGGATAAAATTTTGTTTTTAAAAGCAATTGAAATAAGTATAAGTACAATACCGAAGATCATACCTGCAAAGAAAAGTTTGAAATTAAATCCGGTTGTTGGGGTGATTTTCTCTTTAAGAGAATGGTTTTCCTCTTTTAAAGCTTCAAGGGTGTAGTCAAGGTTTTGGTTCTCCCGGGTAAGTTTAAAAATTTCATTGTTGTACTCCTGTTGCAGGATTTCAAATTCTTTGATCGTTTTATCGATTTGACTTTTGGTTTGGGTGATCGTTTCACTTGCAATGGGATATTTACCCGTGTGTGGAGAATACGTCGTGATTGATTTGAAAAAAAAGGAAATAAAAAAAGGGTAAGCTACTTACATCGCACCGCTACAACCTAATTACCTTGCTGCATTCCTGCCCTGGGGAGATTCAAAGGGAGCTGGTCGTGTAAGACTTACCCAATTGCAAAAGTACAACTTTTTTCAATATTAGCAACACTTTCCTATTAAGTTTTTCATTTCTTAAGTTTTTTTGTATTTGTCTTTTCTCTTCCTTTTATTTTTATCTTTGCAAATCGTTAGTTATGTAATATCATTACTATAACTTACGTTAGTAGTTAGAAATAAATTAGTTTGAAATGAATTTAGATAATATATTAAATCAAAAAGACTTTACTAAGGAAGAGCTTGTTTTCTTGCTTTCTTTGGAAAATGAAGATATGAAAAAGCTCTTAGATAAGGCTTTGGAAGTTAAATTAAGAGAAATTGGGAATGAGGTGTATTTTAGGGGATTAATTGAATACTCCAATCGTTGTTCTAAGAGTTGTTTGTATTGTGGTGTTCGCTTGCCAAATGAAAAAGTTGTTCGCTATACTATGAAAGACGAGGAGGTTTTGAATTGTGCTAAAATGGCTTTAGATATGGATTATGGTTCTTTGGCAATTCAGAGTGGGGAAAGAAATGATAGGGCTTTCACAAGCAAAATTACTTATTTGCTTAATGAGATAAATAAACTTTCTAATGGTAAGCTTGGAATTACTCTTTCTTGTGGAGAACAAAGTGAGGAAGTTTATAGGGAATGGTTTGAGGCTGGTGCTCATCGTTATCTTTTAAGAATTGAATCTTCCAATAAGGATTTATATTATAAGATTCATCCAAATGATGATATTCATTCTTTTGATACTCGTCTTAATGCTTTAAAGTCATTAATAAATATTGGTTATCAAGCTGGAACTGGTGTTATGATTGGACTTCCTTTTCAAACAATTGAAGATTTGGCAAATGATTTGCTATTTTTTAAGGGATTGAATGTTGCAATGGTTGGAATGGGTCCTTTTATTGCTCATGGTGATACTCCTTTATATCAATTTAAGGATTTGATTGGTGATGACCAAACAAGGTTTAATATGACAATGAAAATGATTGCTTGTTTGAGACTTTTGATGCCAAGAATAAATATGGTTGCTGCAACAGCTAATCAAACTCTTTTTGAAAAGGGTAGAGAGGAAGCTGTTATGGCTGGTGCAAATATTATTATGCCCAACCTAACTCCAACTAAATATAGGGAAGAATATATGATTTATCCTAACAAGGCTTGTGTTGGTGACCAACCTCAAGAATGTCAGGGTTGTCTTGCACAAAGAATGCAATCAATTAATCACAAAATTGGTTATGGTAAGTGGGGAGATTCAAAAGCTTTTACTAATCCTTAAACCTATCATAATAAATATTAATCAACTCTCCATTTCTATTTAGGGTTTGCAGTTTCATGAAATATGCGTTAATATATGAGATATGATAAACTTGAGTCGTGTAGTCTTTTACATAAAGAATTTTCATTGTGTCTTCAGTAATTGTATAGTAGCCCAATAGTTCAGTGTGAGGAACTTGCTCAATAGTATCGCCTTCGAGATTAATCACAAAATCACAAGCATGATATCTATTAACTGTTCTTTTGTTCATATCAATTTGATATTCTGAAAACTCAAGATAAGATTTCTTTACACAAGGTGCAGTTGTGGAATCAGGAAGCAGCCTTGTACTTTCTTCTATCCATTTTCCTGTGATTATATCATTATCTACTATTTTTTCGCAACTCATCATTGAAAAAAATGAAACAAGAATTGTTAAGCCAAAAATAATGCGTAATGTGTTTTTCATGATTTATTTTATTTTTTGTGATAGATTTTTTAATGTAATTGTATCAAATGCAAGATAAAGGACATAGAGACTAAGGTAGGTTATGGTAAAAGCTAAGAGATTTTCTTTCTTTAGGAATACAATAATGAGGAAAACAATAATATAAATAAATAGTTTCCCAAATTTTGTTATCATAAATATATTCTCAAATCTCATTTTCTTTTTCTTAATTGAAATATAGGTGAAGATGAAGGAAATTCCTGTGCAAAGATAAAATAATAGAATGTAATATGGAAGATTTAAAGAGATATAATTTTTAAAAAACAATAGAGCGATAAATCCAATAAAGCTAATTGCTATTGAAAATAAAGAAAGCTTAACTATGTAGGCACTTAGAGGATTGCGTTGCATTTTGAGATAATTTAATTAGTTAATTTCGGTTGGACGTGGTTGCTCAATAGTAGGCTTACTTATGTTTGAAGTCATGCTACATTTTCCCGTAAAGGACGCTCCTGGTTCAATTGAAAGCTTGCCAATTGAAATATCACCATTGATTGATGAGTTGTTTTGGAGCGATAGGAGTTCCTTAACCATAATATTGCCTTCAACTCTTCCAGATATATCAGCATTTTGACAAGTAATATTACCAACTATCTTTCCACTATTTCCAATAATTAATTTCCCTTTAATATTCAACGACCCTTCAACATTTCCATCAATCTTCAAATCACCATCAGAGATAACATCACCCTTAATAGTGGTTCTGTTGCTAATAATATTGCTTATGTTGGTGTTTTCTTGCTCGTAACTTAATTTTGCCATAATTTTTTGTTTTAATAGTTAATAAATACTTTACGTTTATATTAGTAAATAGTTTGTTTTTGACGCTATTTATCTGTTTCTTCAAGTGGTTTAAGGTAGAATATCCTAAAGAATTTCAAATAAGCAGGGATATTCTTTTTGTTGTAGAAGGTAGGGTAGTTCTGACTTGAAATCACAAAATGTTTATAAAGGTTTGGATCAACATCATTTAGTATCCCATTTGAAATTACTGACTGATAATACTCCATCGCTTTGTCAATGGTACTGAAACGATTAATTGTAATCATTTGTTGATTAATTGTAAAGAGTAGGCTTGTGAGTTTAAGCTGCTCCTCTGGGAAGAATGTTGAGTTAAAATTAGAGAATCTTATCCTAATTTCGGAAGAATTAAGTTTGTCATCATCAAATAGTAACACATAGAAATGATCCATATTCCTATATCTGTATATCAAGCTTTCAGCATCCAAAATATCTTCATCATTAACTACTGTATGGTCAACAAGTTCTTCTGTTGTTGTTGTATCACTTGAAGAAGTAGAGTTTGAAGTATTTTGAGAATTATTACTACTGCTTGCACTTCTCTTAGTTTCTTTATATGCTAAGTTTTGACTTGCAATATTGTAATTAGCATATAAGTACTTTAGCTGATTCTCAATTGTAGGTGTTATCTGGTGTTCTGGATAATTATAAACAATTAGGTTAAGGTTTTGCATCAAAGAATCAATTCCATAAATCTTACCTTTTGCCAAAGCCTCAAGATAAAGAAGTTTTGGTACATATTCGCCAATATGAATACTGTCAATTGCTTGATGTGCCTTAGTAATTGTAGTTTGATAATCCTTTGAAATGTAAGTATTGTAAACCTTTTGGTAAATCAGTTCAGCCTTTGAATTAATCTGTGAAGCCTCTTTCCAATAGTCAGGGTTTTGAATCATTAGGGCAAATTCACTTTCAGGATACTCATTCAACACCTTATTCTTATAGTAATTTGAATTTGGAGTTTGACCAATCTTGTCATATATCCTATAAAGATGATAGGACGAAGGAAGGGTGGTAGGGTAGGTTGGGTATCTTTTATGCAAATCCAAAAAGGTTTCAATTGCTTTACCATTATTGGTAAGTCCTTGATAATATATGTATCCAGCTGTAAGAAGGGATTTTGAAATTTCCAGATGAGCAGTGTCTTTCTGTCCTTGTCTTCTTGGAATATCCTTGGTGTAGAACTCTTTTGACTCTGGATTTTTATTTGCTGCAAGGATTGGTTTGCTTGGCATTCCATCGGCATCCAAAGAATCAGTTGATTCAACATCAAGTGTATCTTCATCCATATCTCCAAAATCAAAGGTTGATTGTTTATCGCTCAACCTCCAATTATCCTCATATTTTCTTGGTCCCCAAACCCTCATAAATTCAGTTTTACCTGTTTGAACGGTTGTGTTATTGTAGAAATACCAAGAACTTTGTTGACGATGTTGGTCATAAGGATTATGTCTTGAAGTGCTTGCAAGCAATAATCTTTGTGCCTCTTGAGCCTTTCTGATTTCCTCTTGCTTTTTCTTGTATTCTTTTATCCAACCATCAATCTTTTTGTCCAAATCAGCTTCACTCAATTCGCTTAATGCAAGCAAGCTATCCCAACGAGTAACAACTCTTAGGTTGGTTACTAAATTCTTCAACACTATTTGCTTACTATTAATTTGATTATATCCAGGATAATCCTTCTTCATGATAAATAGGGCAGTATCGTAGTAGTCGTGGGCAGGCTCATATTTTTCAAGGATTTCGTAATTAATATCTGCAAAACGAAGTGAGGAGGCAATCTTTTGATTTTCGTTCTTGAAAGAAGAAGAAACAGATTTAGCCCAATTATCACATGCCTTGTCAACATTCTTATCCTTATAATATATTTCAGCAATTGCATAGTAGATTTGGTCTTTCAGATCAACGTTCTTCTCATCCTCCGCCATTTTATCCAATTTTGAAATAATCTTTTTACTATTATCTTTCTTTGGGTCATAACACATTGCTTGACGAAGCATTGCTGCAAATTGCATATCATAATCCTTTGAACGCAATGCAACCTTCCCAAACAACTTGCTTGCATACTCCAATTCATTTGCTTGTTGATAAAGCTGTGCTTCAATGAATAATAGACGAGTATTGAATGAACGTGATTTAGAATACTTTTTAGTGAGTTGAACATATTCCAAAGCTTTTGCGTATTTCCTTTGAGAAATAGCTGTTTCGGCATAAACAGAGTAAAGGAACTTATTAAGGCTCTTAGGTGCCTTCTTTTCTTGAATCTTATTCCTAACTTGGTCTAAAATACTCTCAGCTTGAGAATATTCCTTTTCCATACAATGTGTTAGGGCTTGCCAAATCATTGCCTCATACATAATATCTTGATTTGTCCAACCCGAAATAATATGTTTAAATGTTGCTTGGGCTACCTTATAATCCTTTTTATAGAAACTCGCTTTGCCAATAAGTAAATATGCCTTTTTGATTTCAGGATTTCTTTCCTTCTTATCAATAAACATTGAGTGCTTCTTAATCACTTTAGAGCTTTTCTCAATTGCTCTTTCCATATTCGGTTTTACGGATGCCGCCTGCTCTTGAGTGCCTGTTTTGAAAATAGGAAGTATTCTTGAAAAATCGTCAACTTGATTATCATTAACAAATTTTACTCCCTGTTTATAGGCATCATTCCCATTCCAATAGGCATTATAATGTGCTACGGTTGTATGATATGCCCTATTATACCATTTGTTTTTCTTTGTCGAACAAGATAAACTAACAATGATTAATAGAAATAAAACAAATAATTTCTTGTATGTTTTAAGTATTGGCTTCAAATTTTGATAAAATTCTTTTTAGGTGTCTATAATAACTACAAAAGTAATAATTATATTATTAGTAGAGGACAAAATAATTAAACTTCTATTTCTTTCTCTGGAATTTGGGTTTCATTTTCTGCTTTTGGTTCTTCCTTATTTACTTTAAATGGATTGTTATATCCAAAACCTGAATTAATTCCAAAGAATAAATTAAGACCAGTCATCTTTGCAGCATTATAAGAAGAGTTTAAGGAGCCCCCGAAGTAAATGTTTAAGATTAATAGATTGAAATTAAGAGCAATACTTGGATTAAAAGCTTTGATGTTATTAAAGCTATTTTCAAATGCGAAAGTATTTCCAACAGATAGATTCAAATATCTTTCAAGTTGAAGTGCGTAGAAAACTGACAGGTAGTTATCAAAATAATTGCTTCCAAAGCTCGCTTTGTAAAGCATATTCAAATGATGTCTTTTTGAGAAATTCCAATCGTAGCCTACATATACTTTTGTTGGAAGCATTGTTGTGTAAGTTTCACCTCTTCTAGTTGTGATGTCAAAGGCTTGAGTTAAACTGTCAACTATTTGATCGGATTGTTGAGAAAAACTTGAGTCAGAACTAATATTTTGAAATCCTGTAAAAGTATAAGTTCCATCAGGATTTTTAGAAACAATATCTGTTGTGTTTGCTGCCCATTTAATAAAACCTAAGTCTTGTATACTAAGACTAAGAATCATTTTGTCATTCAATTTATAGGTGCCACCTAAATCAATTCCAAAACCTTTGTTTTTCATAATATTTGCCATAATACTATCGGAGTTAATGTCAAATTCTATGGAATCACTTGAATTTAAGCCGGGTAATTTTAAACTCCCAATCAATGATGATGATCTAATTAAAAAATTACTTTGAGCAGTTATTCCTTGATCATTTTGAGTGATTTGTAGTTTTGATTCTTCTGTTGTTATGTTTGCTAATCCAAGAATAAACTTTGCTCTTAATCCAACATTCAATTTATCATTAACTGCTCTTGTGTATCCTAAATAGGTAGATACGTAAGAATTTAGAGATAAAATATCATTATCTATAACTGAAATTGATTCATTAGAAAATGTTTTATCACCAGATAGAACTCCAAATAAATCTCTTGAAAATCTTAAACGTGTATCAAAATTTAAATCAACACCAAATGAAATATAGTTTTTCTTCCCAGCATTGAAACCAAATCCAAAGAGTTCAAAATTTCCATTCATTTTAATGTAATTTGAATTGCTAAGAGAATTATAAAGACCTTTGAAATCAAAATATAAAGAATCATCATCTCTTCTTTTAATTAGGTCATTATAACTAAATCCAGAAGTCTTGAAATCAATATTAATTCCAGAAAGTATAGGTAAATTAATATAGAAAGTTGAAGTAGGTATTTGTGCTGGATTCATTTTGTATGAGAAAGGAGTGTTTCTCATAAAGTAAGATATATCTGAATATTGAGCTTTAATACTATTGTTCGAAAGCAAAAATAGATATAAAAAAACTATGGTTAATAATATCTTTTTCATATTCGTTATTTATTAAAAGGGTTAATTGAAATATTTGTTTTTAAGTTAACGCCTGCATTGATAATAATTTTGCTATCTTTTTTGAATCTAATGTATGGTTTTGTCCCATCATTAGTTGCAGAGGTGTTAAGTTTGAGCTTTAATATTATTTTCTTTGACTTTTTAAGTATTGCAATATTTGTTGAATTAGCAGATATTGTAGTTTTTTTCATAGATGGAGATGTAACATTTCCATTAATATCAACATTAGCCCCATTAATAATAACATCATTAGTTCCGTTGTTAATATTCAATATTTTACCAATTTCATTACCGCTTGTATCCACTCCATAAAGTTCTGCACCAATACTTATAGGGAAGTAGTTTGTCATATCTAAATATATTGTTGCATCCTTTATGTAATCAGCGTAATTGTCTTCAGTATTTTTACCCTCATACAAATCATTGTAAAATTCTACATCATAGTCCAAATCGTTAAGTTTACCTTTAAATGGAATATGTATGTCTGCTTGAACTTTTACATAAGGATCATTTACAACAAAACAATTTACATTATTAGGATTTAATGTAAGACTTGCATCAAATGAAAGTTTTTGAGGAGCAAGATTTAGTAAGTTTACATTAAATTGAACAGTTTTTGAGCTTGTCTCTGTAGTGTTTAGGCTTAAAGCAGGATTTACTGGGATTACTCTATCTGCAGGATTGATAATAGCATCATGAAAAACATCGTCTTTATCGTAAACACCAAATTGATTAATGTTTATAACAGATGGAATTCCATTATTTGTTTCAGTTTTAAAATCAATGAAAAGTTTTTCTAAGCTAAATTTTTCTCCTTCAAAAAATCTTGAAATAGATGACTCTTTAAAGAAATCAATATCAATATTATCAGAAAAATCAACATCAAACTTACCCATTTTACCAAAGGCAGCATCAAACTGAATATTGTTAATAGCAATGTTTAGTCCAACATTATAGTTGTGAAGTGCTCCATTTGCAGCAATATGAAGCCTGTATTTAAAATTGATTTTATTATTATTAACTATAATTTTATAGTCAGATAAATCTGTGGTATTTGTTCCTGTATTTTTTCTTTTAGACTGAGATAAATATATAGTATCATTAAATGATGAGTTATTATCCTTTCTGCGAATTTCATCACAAGAAATAATCATATAAGTTGTGTAGTCAATATTGGAATTGACATTTATTTGAAGTTCACCTCCTTTAAGATATATACTATCTAATTTTTGTTCGTGTTCAAGTTCAGGAAAATCAACTTCTGAATTAAACATACTCTGATTTAAATCAGGGAAATAGAAGTCACCAGTATAGCTTGTTCCTTCCAAATTAAGTGGAGGAAGAGAAATATTGGTTGGATTGACGTTAATTGTTGGAATATTTTGAATTATAGAAGTGTCAAAAGAATAAGTGAATTCCAGATATTCACCACCTTGGTCACTTTGAACAGTTAATACAACTCCTTCTATGCTATCAATATTAAAAAAGTCATTTAGTGAAATTTCTTCAGAAACTAACTTATTAAGTTGAACACTCGGGTTGATTGTTATGGGGGTCATTCTGTCAAAATCAAAATCTTTTTCATCAACACACGATGAAAATACTATTGAAAAGAGAATAATCCCAATCAAATGATAAAAGATATTTTTTTTCATACGCTAAAAGGTTTTAATTGTTTGTTAAAATTATTAATTGTTATATTTAAACCATTTCCAGATTTCTTTATATGTTATATTTTTCCCATACATTAATATTCCAGTTCTGTAAATCTTTGCAGCAAGCCACATGCAAAAAATTATAAATAAGATTATAAGCCCCATTGAAGTAGCAATTTCCCATACAGGAACTCCATAAGGAATTCTCATCATCATTACCATAGGAGAGGTAAGAGGTATCATAGAAAGCCAAAAAGCAACTCCACCAGAAGGAGCATTTATAACAATAGGGAAACATACCATGGCAATTATTAATGGTATTGTAATTGGCAGAGTAAATTGCTGGGCATCAGTGTCAACATCAATTAAGGCTCCAACAGCACCGAACAAAGCAGCATAAAGTAGGTATCCTGTAAGGAAATAGAAAATAAACATTAGAATGACTAATGTATAGTTAATGGAGAAAAGCCCTTGAATAACTTGATTAACTTGTGAAGAATCTGAAGCCATTTCACCAACTTTATCTACACTTATAACTCTTTCGTTAATTGTGATGTTTTCTTCTTGAGGTTCAGTGAAGGTTTGAGGAGAAATTGTTTTAAGACCACCAATAATAACTACCGAAAGAACTAACCACAATAATAATTGAGTTAAGCCAACCAATCCAACAGCAATAATTTTACCCATCAATAATTGAACTGGTTTAATGGATGAAACCAACACTTCAACAATTCTGCTTGTTTTTTCTTCCGAAACACTCTTCATTACTTGAGCTCCAAACATAAATATAAACATATAAATGCATATCCCTGAAATGATTGCTAAGAATGTTTTGATTTCCTTATAGGAGTCCTTACCCGAACGAATATCCTTTGAATAAAATCCAATCTTAGGATTATTGAACCACTCCAAATCCTCTCCACTCATTCCATAATCGTAAGTGAGCACATGATCTTTTAGAATATTGGAGAGTTGGGTCTGTATTTCGCTTTGTGCTGACAAGGAAGGCTCATTTTCACTATAGAACAAAAAACCCTTGATAGGTGGCATGTCGGTTGTGCTAACAATCTCTAAAACTGCATCGTAATCTCCCTGAGAGAGCTTGTCTTGAGCCTCTTGAATATCATACCCATACTCAAAAATCAATTCTTTATTGTTTTTAAACTTATGAAGATAAAGCGAAGATTTAACTCCTTCTTTCTCCATAAGTGTTTCATCAACAACCAAAACTCTTGATTTAGTTTCGGAATTCATTGCTAAAAAGAAAGGAATTATCCATAATGAAGCAATAAGGATAGGTCCCAAAAAAGTCATTATTAAGAAAGATTTCTTCCTTACCCTAATAAAATACTCACGTTTAATTATAATCCCTGTCTTACTCATTGCTCACTGTATCTATAAAAATTTCATTCATTGTTGGCAAGATTTCCTTATAGGATATTATATCTGTGTTTTGGATAATCCTACTTAAAAGCTCTGCATTCCTGCCTTCTTCAATCTTGAGCTTGGAAACCTGAAAATTATTATTGGTTTCTTTGTCAATTAATTCAGTCCCTTCAAAAATATAGTTTGAAATATCTTCTTCTTTAGGGAGAATGATTTCAAATTCATGTTTTTTAAATCTTTGCTTAATCTCATCAACCCTTCCATCAAGAATCTTCTTTGACTTATTAATAAGAGCAATTGAATCGCAAATGGCTTCAACCGACTCCATATTATGTGTGGAAAAGATAATTGTTGCACCCTTATTTTTCAACGCCAAGATCTCTTCCTTAAGCAAATTAGCGTTAATTGGATCAAATCCACTAAAAGGCTCATCAAAAATAAGAAGTTTAGGTTCGTGCAAAATGGTTGTTATAAATTGAACCTTCTGTTGCATACCTTTAGAAAGCTCCTCAACCTTTCTGTTCCACCAAGAATAAATATCAAACCTATTAAACCAATATTCCAATCTCTTCTTAGCCTCTACTTTCTTAATCCCCTTGAGTTCTGCAAGATAAATCGCCTGCTCGCCAACCTTCATTTTCTTATATAATCCTCTTTCCTCAGGAAGGTAGCCAATGCTATAAACATGCTCTGAGCGAAGTTTTTCACCCATAAAAAAGATTTCTCCTTCATCAGGTGCAGTAATTTGATTAATGATTCTGATTAGTGTAGTCTTGCCAGCTCCATTAGGTCCCAAAAGTCCAAAAACCGATCCCTGTTCTACGTTGATAGAAACCTTATCCAATGCCTTATGGTTGGCATAGGTTTTTGAGACTTCATTTGTTGAAAATATTATCATTTAATCTATTAATTTTTTTGCTAATTAAACATTTTCTCTATTCGCTCCTAACACATCTAATGCTTCTTCCAAAGCATCTAAATCCAAAAATACTTATATTTGTTGTAAATTCTTCCTTGTTAAAATCAATGCAACCTGAGGTACCTTTGTTGATTGCATCGCTTGCCCAATAGTATCCTCTTGTTCCAATATGTTGAAAATTGCCAGTGTAGGCACTTCTCAAACCTGCACATGGAAGAATTAGTTTTCCTCCGTCAATACTCAAATAGTAGTATCCACTTGGATTTAGCTTAACCTCATAGCCCAAATTCAAAACTGCTCTCCATTCCTTTTGGGTTGGCAAACGATAACCACAAGGGCATGGATTATTAACTCCATTTTGTCCCTGCCAAAGACTTTCTTCAGAATCAGTAAGCCAATCATTGCTTTTCTGTTCATCAACAATAAACTTGTTGTGTGGAACCTCTGCAATTGAGGATTTGGTTAGGGTTGTATCGGAATATCTTTTTTCATGCCCATCAGTATTTCGTCCCCATTGATATAAGTCGCCCCATGAATCGGAGGTTTCTGGATTTGTGGAAGTAGCACCGAGATTTCTATCCAAAAAGTATAGAACTCCAGCTTCTGTTTTAATTGGAGGAAGCTCAACATAAACAAATTGACCCCTCTGAGTGCTAATTGGTTTGTTAAAATTAGCGTCATAATTTTGAGCTTTTGTATCTTTGCAAATGAAAATAAAGCAAGTTACTACTACAATAATGCTTAATACGTGTCTATTGTTCATAAAAAAATATGTTAATCAAGGATACAAAGATATAAAAATTATTTATTTCTTGTTAGAAAATTAAAAATATCGCAACTAAAACATTTATAAAGGGTAAAAACCTAATATGAACCTAAAAAACTTAAGGCTATTTGAGTCACTTAAATATAGAAATTTCAAGCTCTATTTCTTAGGGCAGGTTGTTTCTATGGTGGGATCGTGGATTCAACAAATTGCAATGGGTTGGTTGGTTTACCGCCTAACAGGTTCGGTAGCACTTTTGGGGGTTATAGTTTTTCTCTCACAGTTTCCCACCTTTGTAGTAACTCCTTTTGTTTCAACATTAATTGACAAGATTAGCAAAAAGTCAATCTTGCTTTTCACACAGATATTTTTCATGATTCATGCACTAATACTAACAATATTGGTGCTTTCCTCAACCCTCAATTCAGCAAATGTTTGGATAGTTTTGGTTTTGAGTTTTTTGTTCGGAGTTGTGAATGCTTTGGATGGTCCAACGCGTCAAGCCTTCTATACGAGTCTTGTCCCAAAAGAAATGCTCACAAACGCCATTGCTCTTAACTCTGCAGTAATAAATGGTAGTAGATTGATTGGTCCAGCCGTTGGAGGAGTTGTGATAGGTTTGTTTGGGGAGGGGATTTGCTTCCTAATAGATACAATCAGTTTCCTTTTTGTGATTATTGCACTTTTGAAAATAAAACTACCACAAATTGAAACAATTTCACAGAAAATTCATCTCCTTGAAGATATAAAAGAAGGAGTTAACTACATACTCAAATGCCTTCCAATAAAAGTTCTACTAATTATAACCTTTTCAGTATCTTTCTTTGTGTTCCCCATAACTTCATTCCTTCCAGCCTATGTCAAGGACACCTTAGGAGGAGATAGTGAGTTGTTGGGAAGTCTAATGTCTTTTTTGGGAATAGGTTCATTTACAGGAGCATTGATTTTGGCATCAAGAAAAACGATAATTGGTTTGGAGAAAGTACAACAAATTGGCATGGTAATTTCCTCCCTTGCTCTAATGCCTTTTTTCTTCATTACTAACTCATTCCTTGCTCATATATTAATAATTATTATTGGTTTTAGTATGGTAAGTTCCATTGCCTCAACTAACACTATGATTCAAGCCCTAACCCACACATATATGAAAGGAAGAGTGATGGGCTACTACACAATTTGTTTCATTGGTGGTAGTTCTTTGGGTAATTTAGCAATTGGCTATTTGAGTAAGTTCTTTAGTCTTCAAATAGTAATGGCTTGTTGTGGCTTACTTTGTTTCTTATCATTGCTCATTTTTTACCCCTACAGAAAGGAAATTTCGCTCGAACAAAATAAGATCTATTCTGAGCATGGCATAATACCCGAAATTGTAGAGGGAATAAGCAAGAGCGACATTAAACCATAAAAAATACATAAGAATAACTAATATGGCTGAAAACATACTTACTGTTGAGAATTTAGGGAAATCATTTGGAGAAAAGATACTTTTTGAGGATTTGAGTTTTGGAGTAAACAAAGGGCAGAAGGTTGCACTTGTTGCCAAGAATGGGCAAGGTAAGAGTACTTTATTGAATATTATTGCTGGAAGATTGGATGCTGACAATGGTAAGGTATCGCTTAGGGGAGATATTCATTCAATTTATCTTGAACAAAACCCATTATTAGACAGCGAGTTGTCGGTTATTGATGTTGTTTTCACGTCCGATAATCCCAAAATGGCTGCAGTTAGAGAATATGAAGAGGCTTTGATTGCTGCAACAATGCATGGAAGCGAAGAAAATCAGATTCGATTAAGTGAGGCTATTGCACAAATGGACAGGTTTGAGGTTTGGGACTATGAGGCTAAGGCAAAAGAAATCCTGTCTAAGCTTGGGATAACCAACCTTCAACAAAGGGTCAGCACACTTTCGGGAGGCGAGAGAAAGAAGGTTGCACTAAGCAAGGTCTTAACGGAAAGTTCGGAGTTTCTTATCCTCGATGAGCCTACCAATCATCTCGATGTGTCTATGATTGAATGGCTTGAGGATTTTCTTAAAAGACAAAACCTAACCCTTTTGCTCGTTACTCACGATAGGTATTTTATAAATAATATTTGTACAGATGTTTATGAATTGGATAACTCAACAATTTATAAGTATAAGGGCGATTACAACTATTTTATTGAAAAGAAGGCAGAGAGGGAAGAGTTGCAAAGGATTGAAATTGAGAAGGCAAGGAGTTTGTATAAGAAGGAATTGGATTGGATGAGAAGGATGCCAAAGGCAAGAACAACAAAGGCAAAGGCAAGGATTGATGCTTTCTATGAGATTAAGGACAAGGCTTCACAAAAGATTGATTTTAGGCAAAACGAGCTAAGTGTTAAGGCACAAAGAATTGGAGGTAAGATTTTGGAGCTTAATAATGTTTCGAAAAGCTTTGATGGTAAGAAACTTATTGATGATTTTACCTATACCTTCAAACGTGGCGAAAAGATTGGGATTGTTGGTAGTAATGGAGTGGGTAAGAGTACTTTCCTAAATATAATTGCTGGCAACCTCAATGCCGATATGGGAAAGATAGTTACTGGTCAGACTATAAAATATGGTTATTATAGACAAGAAGGATTGGAAGAGAAGGATTCTTTGAGGGTGATTGATATTATTAAAGAAGTTGCTGAAAGCATTAAAATGGAGAATAATTCGGAGCTATCGGCAACCTTGTTCTTGTCATATTTCGGATTCTCAACCGACCTTCAATATAACTACTATGGCAACCTTTCCGGAGGAGAGAGAAGAAGGCTATACCTATTGAAAACCTTGATTTCCAACCCTAATTTCTTAATTTTGGACGAGCCTACAAACGATTTAGATATTTATAACCTTGCCATTTTGGAGAATTTCCTCAAGGAATATAAGGGTTGTTTGCTTTTAGTCTCGCACGATAGGAGTTTTATGGATAATTTGGTAGATCATCTCTTTGTTTTTGAGGGAGAAGGCAAAATTAGGGACTATCACAGCAACTATTCCGACTATTTGGAAGAAAAACAAATTAGGGAAAAAGAAGAGGCTAAGGAAACAAAACAATCAAACCCTAATCCACAACCACAAAAGCAAAGAACAGAAAAGGAAAGAAAGCTAAGCTTTAAGGAGCAGAAAGAATTTGAGGAATTGGAAATCCTTTTGCCAAAATTGGAGAAGGAAAAACAAGAGATAACTCACTCTTTGTCAAATGATAATCTTTCCAACGATGAGTTAATTTCTCTTTCCAACAGATTTCAAGAGCTTATGAATGAGATTGAGCATAAGGAGATGCGTTGGTTGGAGCTTTCGGAGTATAGATAAATTAAGTAAGGGGCTAAAGAATAATTAAACTTATTGCCATTACAGCCATCCCAGAGATTAGTCCATAAATCGAAACATGATGCTCACCATACTCACGAGCAGCAGGAAGGAGTTCGTCTAAGGAGATATAAACCATAATCCCAGCAACCACAGCAAACACATAAGCAAGCAAAATTGGGGATAAGAAAGGCATTAGAATCAAATATGCAATTATGGCACCAATTGGTTCAGCAAGTCCAGAAAGGAAAGAGAGCTTGAATGCCTTTTTCTTACTGCCTGTTGCTTGGTATATGGGTACAGAAACAGCAATCCCTTCAGGAATATTGTGAATGGCAACTGCAACAGCAATAGCAACACCTAAGGCAGGGTTCTGAATGGCAGCCACAAAGGTAGCCATACCTTCTGGAAAATTATGAATGCCAATTGCTAAGGCTGTCATAACTCCTGTACGCATTAACTTTGCGTCTTTCTTTGGTGTTTTGTTCATGCTTTCCAACGACCTTATTTCATGTGGATTTTCAGACGAAGGAACAAGCTTATCAATTATACCAATCAAAAGCACTCCAGCAAAAAAGAAGGTAATATTCTGTATCATTCCCAGCTTTTCACCAAATTCCATAATTAAAATCTCTTTTGAACTTGCAAAAAGCTCAACAAAAGAAATATAAATCATAACCCCTGCCGAAAACCCCAAGGAGTAGGAGAGGAATTTCTTATTTGTTTTGGTTGTGAAGAAGGCAATTATACTACCAATGCCGGTAGATAAACCAGCAAAAAGCGTTAGAAGAAAGGGAATTAAAATGTTTGTTTCCACTTTGTTGTTTTATATTAATTAACCGAGACTCATAATTATCAATATCTGTGCTGTCAAAACACGAAGGAACATGGTTAGTGGATATACTGTTGCATAGGCTACGGAAGGGGAGTCGTTGGGAGAAACATTATTGGCAAAGGCTAAGGCAGGAGGGTCTGTCATTGAGCCTGAGAGCAAGCCTAAAAGCGTGTAGTAGTCCATCTTAAACTTTAATCGTGCAAATAATCCAACCAAAATTAGTGGAAGAATTGTTATTATCAAACCATAAACCACCCAAATATAACCTCCTTCAACAATGGTTTTTATGAAATTCTCTCCAGCTCCCAAACCAACAGCTGCAAGGAAAAGTGAAATACCAATCTCCCTAATCATCATATTGGCACTTGTGGTTGTGAAGGTTACCATCTTATAGTATGGACCATATCTACCCATAAGAATTGCAACAATGAGTGGTCCTCCTGCAAGTCCAAGCTTAACAGGTTGTGGAAGCCCTGGAAATGCAAACGGAATGGAGCCAACAATTATTCCAAGAAAAACTCCAAGGAAAATTGGTATGAGGTTGGGATGATTAAGCCTATTCATAGAATTACCCAACAAATCAGCCACCTTTGCAATTGCCTCCTCAGAACCAACAACCGTAACCCTATCACCCATTTGGAGTTTTAGGTCATAGGTTGCAATTAGTTCTATCCCCGAACGATTAATCCTCGTAATATTTACTCCATACAAAGACCTTATCTTCAAATTACCAATCTTCTCACCATTGAGGTTAGGCTTGGTAACAACAATCCTTCTTGAAACCAAATTCTTCTTTTCGCCTTCCCACTCTTGCTCATCAACATTACAAACCTTCCCCAAAAACATAACAACCTTATCCACATTTGACGCCTCTGTAATAATTCTTAGGGTGTCGTTAATTTGAATTATACTACTATTTGTTGCAACTTCAACACTATTGTCCTGACGCTTAATTCTCGAAATAATCACATTCTTCCCCAGTATCTTAATAATCTCCTCAACATTATGCCCATCAACTCCCTGATTCTTAACAATAACAGATATTCTTTTGGTTGAATTTTCGTTAATCTGCTCCTGCTCCTTAACTGCTTCCTTCTCCAATTTAATCTTGCAGAAGAACTTAATAATCATTGGCGAAATAATTATCCCAATAACTCCCAAAGGATAGGCAACAGCATAACCTGAAGCAATGGAAGGGTTGTGTGAGCCATAAATATCGTTGTAGGTCTGTTGTGCCGCTCCCAAACCAGGAGTGTTGGTAACTGCACCCGAAAGCACACCTACCATTGTGGCAAGGTCAGTACCAGTAACAAGATGAATTATATAGGTTGTGATAACGCCCAAGAACACAATTAGAGATGCCAACATATTGAGCCTAAAGCCTCCTTTCTTAAGCGAAGAAAAGAAACCAGGACCAACTTGAAGACCAATCGAATAAACAAAGAGAATTAGTCCAAGTTCTTTGGTAAAATGAAGAATTTCCTCCTCAACCCTAAGTCCAAAATGACTTATGGCAATACCCACAAATAGAATCCAAGCAATACCAAATGAAATATTTGCAATCTTGAGCTTGCCCAAATGAATACCCAAAGCAATCGTAATTGCCAGAAGCATAATTGAATGAGCAACACTAGAATTTACAAAGAGATCAATAAACCATTCCATAGAAAAATTATTAAGTAATAATATTCTGCAAAGATAGTGCTTGTTTCACAAAGAAGAGTAGTTTTTATTAGATTTAATATATTTTAGATGAAAGAATTTGGAGTTTTTAACATTCTAATATCCTAAAAGAGCAGCAAAACTGAAACCAAGAATTAAATTTATATTATCAAAAGACAATATTTTAAAACAAGGAATTAATAAGTTATTATGCGAAAATTTTTATAGTTTTTTCTTTTAGGAGATAAAAATCATTGTTTTTTATTATTTTTGCAAATTCAAACACATAACTCCAAATGATTATGATTATAGATTTTGCCTTAGATTTTAGACATATTTTTACAGCCTTCATGGTTCTTTTTGCCATTATTGACATAACTGGAGCTGTCCCAATCATAATTGATTTGAACTCAACTGGCAAGAAGGTGCATGCAGGGAAAGCCTCCATTATTTCCTTCTTTTTGATGGTGCTATTTATGTTTTTGGGAGAAGGATTATTGAATGTTTTTGGAGTTGATTTAGCATCTTTTGCAATTGCTGGAGGTTTGATACTCATTGCCTTGGGGGTAGAGATGACCTTCAATGTTGAGATTTTTAAGAACGATGGACCAAGCGGACACTCAACAATTGTCCCTATGGTTTTCCCTCTCATTGCAGGTGCTGGAACCCTAACCACAACCCTTTCCCTAAGAGCCGAAATATCAATTATTAATCTGATTATTGCAATTGCTCTCAACATGATTGTTGTCTATTTTGTGATTAAGAAAGTGCATCTTGTTGAAAGAATTTTGGGTAAGGCTGGAATTTATATCCTTAGAAAATTCTTCGGAGTAATCCTTCTGGCAATGAGTGTTAAACTAATCATAACCAACCTTTCAGCCCTACTTTAACCAATACCTTTCACTCTTACTATCCTTTAGTAATATTTGGTCATAGAGTCCAATAGCGAATGGATTAATGTTGGAAAAATAATAGAAAAAATCTACTATTCTATTTTGATTATGCAGTTTTTTACTACCTTTGCAAAATGAATTTTTATTTATTAATTATTTCTTTCAAATAGAGGATGCTTAACAGACATTTCATAAGAGCTAAAGTTCTTCAATCGCTTTATTCTTTCCACTTTAATGATTTCAATGGTGTTAATGAACACACAAAAAAACTTATTGATAGTTTTTACTCACTCCTTGACCTTCACACCTATTTTTTTTCGTCAATAATTTACATTCACACCCTTGCACAGGAGAGGATTGAGGATAATCGTATTAAACTTCTTCCCACTCCAGAGGATTTGAATCCCAACACTAAATTTGTTGACAATGAATTTATTAACATTTTGCTCAACGACCAAACCCTAAGGGCTAAGATGGATAAGATGAAGATAAATTGGAATGAGAGCAAGGATTTGTTTATGGGTATATTCAAGAAATTTTCCAATTCCAATTCCTACAAAAACTACATGAAAGCTCCAAAGGGAGATATTGAGAGTGAGAAGAATATAGTTGTGCAGCTCTTCAAAAACTATATTATTTCCAACGAACTATACTTCGACAATGTTTGCGAAATGAAGATAGAATGGGAGTCTGATTACGACACAATTGCACTTTGGTCGCTTTGGAAATTGAAGGAATATAGGGGCGATGTGAGTCAGTTTAGTGAAGGATTTATTGATGAAAACTACATTTCTAAGATTTTCAAGCATACGATTGAGAATAATGATGAGTTTATGGAGTTGATAAATTCAAAGATACATAATTGGGATATTGACAGAGTGGCACTTATGGATATTCTAATAATAAAAATGGGTCTTTCGGAGTTAATATATTGTCCAGAAATTCCAATCAACGTAACTTTGAACGAGTATGTTGAACTGAGCAAGGAGTTTTCCACCCCAAAAAGTAAGCTCTTTGTCAATGGGATATTGGATAAACTAATGGTAGAGTTAAGGGCAAAGGGAAGGATTAAGAAACTTAAGGATGAGAATGAGGAAGTTGATGAGAATGAGGATACTCAGTTATAAAAATAATTTTATGTTAAGAAATAGTGTTTTACTTTTTAGCATTCTAAGTCTAATTTTTTTGTCTTCATGTGGCAAAAAGGAGGATGCAATTAGTACTGATTTGATTGAAAAATCAACCACCATCAAGTTTGAGAAAGATATGATGGATTTTGGAACCCTAACCTCTGGAGAGGTAGTAACGAGTAGTTTCAAATTTAAGAATACAGGTAAGAATGATTTGATAATATCTTCTGTAACTGCCAATTGTGGATGTGCAATTGCCGATTATCCCAAAAATCCAATTAAACCCAACGGTGAAGGACAAATCACTGTGAGATACGACTCCGAAGGAAGTAGTGGGATTAGGATAATGAAAGAAATTTCGGTTTTAGCAAACACAACACCCTCAACAACAAGGCTTAGGATTACAGCAGATGTTAATTAGAATAGAAAAAATAATAATAATTTAAAACAAAGGAAAAATGAATTTAATGAACATTTTATTAATGGCTTCAGGACAACAAGGACAAGGCTCAGGTTGGAGTACAATGCTAATGTTGCTTGCTATCATAGTTATATTTTATTTCTTTATGATACGTCCACAAAGTGCAAGAGCAAAGAAAGAAAAACAATTTAGAGAAAGTCTTCAAAAAGGACAAAAAGTTATCACAATCAGCGGTATGCACGGAAAAATTGTTGAAGTGAAGGAAACTTCAATCATCCTTGAAATTGCCAATGGCGTTAATATTGAGGTTGAGAAAACAGCAATTGCGTTGGAAGTAGGAGCCACCCAAACAAAAAAATAATAATCTTGTTTTAGAGTTTTGGCGTGAAAAGCATTGCCCTAACAGGTTCAATTGGAAGCGGGAAGACCTTAATTTGTTCTGTCTTTGAACAATTAGGTATTCCTGTTTTCATTGCCGACAAGGAGGCATTGAAATGCTATAACAACATTAGATTTTTAGAAGAAATTGCATCAGAATTTGGCTCTGAGGTCTTGGACAACAAAAAACTTAACAAGAAAGCCTTAGCCAATATAGTTTTTAATGATAGCAATAAGTTGGACAAGCTCAACTCAATGATACACCCAAAGGTTTTGGAAATGTATTTAAGGCAGCAAGAGCAACATCACAACTCGCCCTATACCATAATGGAAAGTGCAATTATTTTTGAGATAGGATGGGAAAAGAAATTTGATGGGATAATTTGTATTGATTCTCCTAAAGAAGTGTCAATCCAAAGAGCCATGAATAGAGATAAAATGAGTTATGAGGAAGTGGAGCAACGATTTAGGAATCAGCTCACCAATGAAGAAAAGGTCAGAAGAAGCGATTTTGTGATTCATCACGACAACAAAACCATGCTCTTACCTCAAATACTCGAGATACACAAAATGATAACAACAGAATAAAAACAAAAATTATGATAAGAATATTTACCCTTAGTTTCATGCTTTTCTTAAGTATGGTTTCAATTGCACAAATAAGTATTGAAGGAGAGCCTAAAACATTTTCAAACAAAAACATAGGAGTTTTACTTACAGCAACACTTGAGATTGAAGAACCCGACCTAACTAAAGAAATAGAGTATAATAATAACCCAGATAATTTCTATAAGGTTAGAAAATTTGGAGTGATAATTCCGGTAAATGTAGATTTTTTCGATAAAGCTGACAAGATTGAACTCAAGGAAGGAAGCCTATGGCTTTTGAAGATAAGATCCAATAATGCAAAGGCATTAAACATTTATTCCAATAATTTCTATATTCCAAAAGGCGGAGAGTTATATATTTATAATTCAGATCATTCCCAACTAATTGGAGCCTTCACCTCAATCAATAACCATGAGAGCAAATCCTTTGCAACCGAAATGGTGGTTGGAGAAGAAATAATAATTGAGTATTTTCAACCAAAAGAAATAACCCAAAGAGCTGAAATCCAATTAAGCGACATAGGTTATGCCTATAGAGATTTTGGCTATGATATAACTAAATTCTCCGATGAATTTGGAGCATCAGGCTCTTGCAATGTAAATGTAAACTGCCCAGAAGGAAATAATTACAGAAATGCACAACGTGGAGTAGTTAGGATTTTGATGAGAATGGGTGATGGTTCATCAGGTTGGTGTACAGGCTCACTTGTCAACAACACATCTCGCGACCTTACACCCTATGTCCTCTCAGCAGCTCACTGCGTTGAAGATATGGTTTCATCCTACTACTATAACTACTTTGTATTCTATTTCAACTACGAATCCTCTGGCTGCACAACAGGAAACATAGAACCAACACCAAATACAATGACCGGAGCCTCTTTCAAAGCAGCTGGAACAGCATCCGACTTCCTACTTTTGCAACTCAATCAAAACGTACCAACGACCTATAATGCCTATTGGAACGCATGGTCAATATCAACATCAGCCTCAACAAGTGGGGTTTCGATTCATCATCCATCAGGAGATATTAAGAAAATTTCAACCTATAACACAGCCCTCCAAACAGCTAATTTGGGCTATGGCTCAACACATTGGCTTGCAAAATGGGTACAAACCCAAACCAATTATGGAATAACAGAAAAAGGCTCATCAGGGTGTCCACTTTTCAACGCTCAAAGTCAAATTGTTGGAACCCTAACGGGAGGAACCTCAGCCTGCAATGCAACAATTGGCAATAGAGTTGATTACTATGGCAAATTTTCCTACTCATGGGCTTCCAATGGAACAACCGATAACAAAATGCTTAAACCATGGTTAGACCCTTTAAACTTGGGAGTTACGACCTTTAGAGGAGATGATTATACAACCCTTTCAAATCCTTTGGTTGAATCACAAAGCCAATCATATTCTTTAATTTATCCAAACCCAACCAATGAAAACCTAAACATTTCCCTTTCAAAATTGGAATCACCAACCCAGTTGGAACTCTATGATGAATTGGGAAGGATGCTTATGAAAGACATAATTCCAGCCAACACTTCCACTCACTCACTCAACATTAAGGGCTTTAAATCTGGCAACTACATCCTAAAATTTGTATCTCAAGATAAGGCTTGGACAAATAAATTAATAGTTCAATAACCAACCACATTTCTACCAAAAAAGGAAATGGAGGAGGAGAAAATAATATCCAATAAGGAGCTCGAGCTTGCAAAGAAATATGTTGAATACACCAATACAAACATTTTCTTAACAGGAAAGGCAGGAACGGGCAAAACAACCTTTCTTAAGACTCTTAGGCAAAACACCTCCAAACGCATGGTAATTGTTGCTCCCACAGGGGTTGCAGCCATCAATGCTGGAGGGGTAACCATACATTCATTCTTTCAAGTTTCTTTCGGACCCTTTATTGAGGGAGGAGAAAATTCAAAAGAGGATGTTTTTAAGATTACAAGGGATAAGAAAGAGATAATCAGGAGTTTAGACCTATTAGTTATTGATGAAATTTCAATGGTTAGAGCCGACCTTTTGGACGCAATTGATTCTCGACTAAGGAAACTTCGCTATAATAAGAGAAATCAACCCTTTGGAGGCGTACAACTCTTGATGATTGGCGACCTTCAACAATTACCACCTGTTTGTAAGGAAGAGGAATGGAGGCTTTTGGAATTCGTCTATCGCACACCTTATTTCTTCTCTTCCAAAGCATTACAAAAAACTAACTTCATCACAATCAACCTCCAACAAGTCTTTCGCCAAAAGGATCAGAACTTCATCAATATCCTCAACAAGATTAGGAATAATCAGGTTGATGAAAAACTAATAGAGACCCTAAACGACAGAAATAACGTTGATTACGACCCCAATTCCGATGATGCCTACGTGATTCTTTGCACCCATAATTTCCAAGCAAATAGGATTAACGAAAACAAGCTAAAACAGATTGATAATGAGTCCTATACCTTCACTGCAATCGTTGAAGGCGACTTCCCCGAATCGTCCTATCCCAACGAATTTGAGCTCGAATTGAAGCTCGATGCACAGGTAATGTTTATTAAGAATGATATTGGAAGTCCCTCACAAAGAAAGTATTATAATGGAAAAATTGGAAGGATTGTAGAGATAAATGAGGATAGTATTTTTGTCAGGGGCAAGGGAGACACCCAAAATATTGAGGTGAAAAAGGACGTTTGGAACAATTATAAATACAAGATTAACGATGAAACCAACGCAATAGATGAGATTGTTATGGGAACATTTACGCAATATCCTATCAAACTTGCATGGGCAATAACCATTCACAAGAGTCAGGGCTTGACCTTCGAAAAGGTGATAATTGACTCCAATAAATCCTTTGCAGCAGGACAGGTCTATGTTGCTCTAAGTCGTTGTAAGAGTTTGGAAGGCATTATCTTAACTTCTCCATTTGAGCCATCATCCATAATCAAAGACCCCCTAATTGATGAGTTTGATTATGCTCAAGAGCAGTCTCCACCCACCGATGAGAAATTGGAGAAAGATAGGCTTGCATTTACCTTAGAAAACATTTTGGAACTATTCTCTTTCAGGGAGTTGAAATGGAAAATTGACGAACTTCAAACCCTCAATAACGATAGTTTTCACCAAACCTATGCCCAAACAAGCGATTTGATTAATGAGAAGATTAGGAGTTTTGAGACGGAAATCTATGAGGTTGGTCTAAGATTTGAAAGTCAGATTAAGAGCCTATTCATTAAAGAGTTAGATACTTTTATGATTGATCGCTTAATCAAGGCTAAGGACTATTTTGCTCAAAAATTTGAAATTTTGCAACAAATTATCAATTTGGCAGAAAGTTTGGAATTTGACAACAAACTAATTGAAACTGAGAAACAAGCAGCCATTCTAAACATATCCTACCAAACCTATTTCAAGCTCACACTCTTCGAAAGCATAAACCCCGATTTTTCAATTTCTCAGTTCAGAGAGCATAGAAGTAAAGCATTAATTAAGGAGCCTAAAGACTTTGTAAAAGAGTATATTAAGATACATAAAATATCCAAAGCCAAGAAGGTTGGGAGAGAGGACTCTGATGAAAACAATTCTCAACTCCCACAAGAGATAATGAATAAGGAACTATTTGAGGCATTGAACCATTGGAGGAAGGCAAAAGTCAATGAGATTGAAAAACCTGCCTTTACAATTCTACATCAAAAAACCTTGATTGAAATTGTCAACAAAGTCCCTAAAACCGAAAAAGAATTACTGAAAATCAAAGGATTTGGCAACAAGAAGATGGATGATTTTGGCAATGAAATATTAGAAATAATTGAGAGTTATGAGCTTGAGGATAATAAATAAGCATGAAAAAGAGTTATAAAACTTATAACCCACAAAAATAGATGAAAATAATTCAAAAACATATAAAATTAATCCTATCCACCTTAATTATAGTTTTGGTCTTATCTTCTTGTGCCTCAAACAAAAGGACAACCATGAAGCCCAGAAAGAAAAAGAAATGTAACTGCCCAACCTTCTCAATCAACACTCTCCAACTCACAAAAGACAAATCCTCAACCTATTTCGTTTAAGGACTGGAATAAAAGTTTGGAAAAATAAATCTAATTAAAGTGATAAACTATTGATAGTCCAAGCTTTGAAGGCATAACTAAGAAGTTTTTAAACGAGCCCCAAAAAGCTCCACAAACAGGGTGGAGATATTTGTCATAGGAGGTGTAATTAACTCCAACACCGATATTTGCCTCAAAGCTCAAATTCTTTGTTAAATTCCACAAATAACCATAGGAAACACCTGCTCCAGCCATCCAACCCTCATATCTATAATACGATGCATCTGCATAATAAGGCATTTTTAAGCCCCCAATATTATAGAAACCATAGTTCGCATTCACTCCAATATAATGCCCTTTCATGCTCATTAGAGTCCAATAGCGTAACTCTGTGATAAATATCATATTTTTCCACTTAATATTATCCTTTTGATTCCACGCATTATAAGTTGCAGAAACCTCTACCGAATATTTGACAAGAAATGGTATCTCAATTGAAAGGTTAGGGGTTAGGGCAGCATTGAAAAGAATATTTGTCTTAATTGCAAATGGATAACCTGTTTTGGCAAACTGAATTGGTGGTTCAAATTCTTGATTTTTAGTTAGAATAGGGTCTTGAGTCGATTCTTGAGTCGCTTCTTCTTTAGGAGTTATTATTTCCTTTAGCTCTTCTGGTATATCAACAATGGAAATAGTCTCATTTTTAGGTCTTTTCAAATCAAATTTCCTCCTATAATGATACATAACTATATTATTTCCTTGTTTATTTTTCCTAATCTTAAACTTTCTAATAGGGATATGGGAATACTTGAGATCAAAATAATCCCTGATTGCAAGGGCTCTCTTATAGGCTAAACTATTGGATGCAGGACTGCCTGAAGATGTTGAATAATCAATGAAAACCAATACACTATCAATTTCTTTTTGACCAACAAAGAATAGGAGTTCTTGAATTTGCTTAAGAGTAAAATCATTGTTTTTATATTGTCTTTCAACAACATGAGAGGAATCGGCAAACTCAATATTAAATGTTGCAACCTTTGGCACAAGTGTGTATTTTAGATTCTTCTGCGAAAAACCATATACTTGAATAAGTAGTAGAAATATCAGTATTTTAATGCACTTGTTCATAGGTGGAATTAAGTTAAAAATCATTATTTAAGCTCAATTTTGAAGTTTTTGAACCTGTCTTTGAATAGGCTCTAACAACATAAATACCCTTGCTTAAGCTCAATTTTGTTTGGAAATCATCACAATTCATTTCTCCCTCAAAAACCTTATTTCCAATAATATCATAAATCTCGTACTTAACAAGGTCTTTTCCCTTGATGTTCAACGTATTATTATAGTTCCAAACCCTAATCTCTGAATCCTTGACAGAACTGAAAAATTTATTCATATCAATCTCATAATGACTAACATACACAAATAATCTATTAGAATTATCACCACTCTTAACTCTTGCCATGTATTCATGACTCTCATTCATATAGGAAATCTTATTTAATAGGCTATCTATTAGGTAAATATGCAGATAATCAGGGATGTTTGAAAAACTAATTCTAACATCGTTATCATCATAGCTCCTAAGGTTCAATGAATTGGTATATGGAAGTGTTGAAAAAGCATCTTTAATTAATTGAGTTGTTGAATCATTTATTTCAGGAGTTGGAATTGTAAAGAATGGCTCAACAGAATTATTATTATTCCCAAACAACATCAATCCATCTTCAAAGTCAAATTCATTATCAGCCTCTTCATTAAACTCAAGGAAGGATTCCCTTATATTATTATTTGCTATTGCTTGAACATAAATCAAATCACTCTTTATAGAATTCTTTGCTCCAGAGGTATTTTTTATTAGGTTCTTATTGAATTGAAAATTTCCTCCTGTATTACTTGCAGCAACAAAGAATCCTTCACCTGGCTTTATGGAAGTCACTTGAACATTAGTATTAAGATTATTATTCCATTTACCAGTGTCTGCATCATAAACATAAATCAATCTTCCTTGAATTAAAGAAGAATTTTTATTAATCAATAAAGCAGTATCTAAACTAGCTGGATAATTATTTGCTAAGGAAACAAATCTTGCGGAAGCAGTAGTTGGATTAGTAACTTGATAAGTTGTGTCGTTAAATAAAACTCCTTTTGAAACAATTTTTGATTTAGTTAGCAAACGAGAATCTAAGGAATAATTTGGCATAACCAAAATTCCTTCTCCATAATTAAATTGGGTGTTGATTGCGTCAATTGTGTTTATTGACCAATTATTGGTTGTATAGTTAAATCTCTTCACAAAGGTTTTGAAAGAAATACTATCAGTATAATTATAAAGACAAGAAAGAATTTTATTATATGTTGAAAGTCCAATCAAATTCCATTTCCCAACATAAAGTTCCCTATTAAATTCTCCAAATAACTTAATATTAGTAGTATTATTTAATTCTCCTCCATTTTCTATCTTCACATAAGCACATTTAGGGAAATTAGTAGTGTCAGCTTTTAATTGAACGCCACTTTTAATAATTACAACTTGAGAGGCAGTAGTTGTAGGCCATGACCCTGATAAATCTGGCTTTACAGCTTGAGGTTGATAAGTAAAAATTGGATAACCATCATTAATTCTATCGGCGTAATCTATTTTCCAAATGGCAGAGCCTAAAGTTGAAGTTGCAAAAGTTGGATTTCTTAAAGCAGCATTATTCAAAGATGTTCCATTATATCCAGTAGTATTACTATTAGTATAATTCACAAAGACACTATCACGAGAATAACAATTTGTATTGATTCCAAGATTATTTCCTTTTATCTTACCAAAATTGGTGTTCGTACCATATCTAATGATTTTTGATGCAGAATAAACATTGGTAAGGTTTGAGGTGTCCTTTGCCAGACCAATGATTCCTCCAACATAATCATTTGCAGAAGATGAAGAATATATTTCTGCATTGGAATAAACATTGGTCATCCTTCCTGTAAAATTCCCAGCAATTCCACCCACATTTGTTTGAGCATCAATGCTTACGTTGGAAAATGAACTATTGATCTTCGCATTATCATTGGCACCAACCCCAATAATTCCTCCAACATTATTCTTTCCCTTAATGAAGCCATAAACGAAGCATGAATCAATTAGGGTATTGTTCTCCACAAGTGCTGCAATGGCTCCAATTGTGTCCCCTGCATTAATATTTATGTTGGAAATACCCAAACGAATAATCGTAGCACCATTCAAATAGCTAAATATTGCAATATTATTGGAGTCTGGGTTTGAATAGTTATAGTTGGAAATCGAAAAGCCATTCCCATTAAAATTCCCACTAAAGCCTTTATTAGTTCTCTTATTGCCAATTGGGGTAAACAAAGCAGAGCTATCAATTTTCCCATTATTAAAGCAAATATCGTTCTCCATTCTTAGGTAATATGGTGCTAAGCTCCTCAATTTGACAAGGTTGGAAAGGAAAATCAAATCCTCAACATACCTAACCCTAAATGGATCATCTATTGTGCCATTTCCATCATAAGGTCTAATCCACACAACCTTATACCCAATTGAGGATGGCAATCCATCATCTCCAGTAACCCAAATTATTGAGTCCTGTCCTTGATTCAAGGAGTCAATAAAAGAATCATCATACATTTGATCTATTGTTAATCCAGTCCCAACAGTAGTTGTGTCGACATTAGGACCAAATTTGATAGAATCACTAATCAAGTAATAACAATTATTAAAAGTGGTAGTACCACTACTATCAGCTGCTATTACTCCAGCAAATGGATAATCAGTAGTAAATGAGGTTGGGGCAGAGTAGGAGTTGCTTATGGAGGTGTTGGTTGCTAAGCCAATAAATCCTCCCATATATGCATTATTTTGCTCTGTATCGGTATAAATATTATTTCTCGAATAACAATTATTAATATAGCAATTGTCTGCTTGCCCAATCAAGCCTCCAATATAATTACCATTATTATCACCTGTAGAAGTTAAATAAATAGTAGAATATGAATTGGATAAGCTTACAGTACAATTTACTTCATGTCCAATCATTCCTCCAATAAAATTATTCTTTTTTAGATCATTTAATGAAATTGTTGTGCTATCTCCAACACTACAACTCGTTATTGTTGTGTTTTCTGCATTGGCAATTAGAAAACCAACAACAGTATTTTCCAAGTTATTAGAAGTATAAAGTATGGAATCCACATCCATTGAAACATTTAATATGCTTGCATCAAGAGTATATCCAAATAATCCAACCCTATTGCCTGTTGAGATTGGAAAATTTCCCATTCTGATTTCATAACCATTTCCATCAAAAATTCCTTGAAAACTATTTATTGCATTTCCAATTGGAGTAAAACTTTCTGATATATCTATATCATTCATCATTTTGAAATAAACTCCAGAATATGTCCTTGTACCATTATTTACACTATCTCCAAGAGCAATTAAATGAGCTTTAGTACTTATCTGGTATGGATTACCTTCTGTACCATCTCCTTCCCCATATTGCGCGAAGCAATTATTCCCCACCAAGGATAGTAGGGTTATAATTATAGGTATTAGTAGTTTGCTCATTTCTATATATTGATATTACTTATTTTCTTTTTTTGTGTGCTAAAAATTAGCAGTAACATTAACCAAGACCGTTGCAAAATCCAAC
>DHCV01000036.1 GCA_002399025.1 Bacteroidales bacterium UBA4893
AAAAAATCAAAAAAAAAAAAAGGGGAGGAACGAAAACCCCCCAACGACGGAAAAAAATAATTAAAACATGAGGTTATGAGGGAATTATTAATATTACTAACTATTGTATCTATGTATAGTTGTGTGCAAAACCATCGTGAAAAAGAGGAACAAATATTAGAAAGTATTGCTATTCAGTATAATGATCGGTTTAAAGAAAATATTGAAAGGTCAGAATCTTATATGAGAGAAAATTCTTCTTGTAAAGCTTCAATAATAACAAGCATTTCTCAAATGGAGGATTATAAAGGATTTAAAACTTTTTTTATTGGGACAGAATTTAATATTAATATTGATGATCTGCCAACTTGCTTAATTAAAAAAGAGGATAGGTATATTGCTATGTATTTAAAAGAGAGGAAAATTCTACAAAAAATAGATATCCCTAATATTCTTTTAAAGAAATGTAATATAAATTTTTTGTCCGATGATGGTTGCTACGTTTTTATGTGTAAAGAATGCAATAAGTCTATAGCAATATACATGGTTGAGGAACCTCCCTATGATATGGTAACACAGATAGAAAATTTTACACATAAATGCGATCATAAATGGAATGGAAAAGTAGAAATAGAAAATGCTATAATAGATACTACAAAAGTATTTGAAATACCTCCTGCGACAGAAGAATAGAGGATATTATTCCAAATAATTAGTTAATTTAATAATAGATAACCAGGATTTGTTAGAAACATAAAAACTTTTCGTTTTAATTATATAGAATCAAATTTCCTTCGTGCGGGATTTGTAATCATGTAGGAATTTGTCTTGAGTTATAATAAGCCGCTTGAGTAGAAATTTAGCACGGGGGAAACTTATTAATTAATTTATCCTATTTGGGAGATTTCCGTCGTGCGGGATTTCCGACTCCCGCACTATATTACTATACGGATTTTATAATCCGCAACTTCTTTACAACAATAATCAAAAGGATAACATATCCTAATAATAAATAAGTGCGGGAGTACAAATCCCGCACGACGAAAGAGGGAAACTTATTAATTTATTTATCCTAATTGTGAGATTTGAACTGCGAGGACTTCTCCGTATTCTGTATAGATATCTTCGAGTATTGTCATTTTCTTTACAAAGAAGGCGTAAATCTTTTCATGGTCTTCTTTTTTGTATATATTAACCTCATCTAATTGGAAATATATAGCACTTACTTCATTACTATCAATTCCGTTAAATCTTTCACTCCACATTAATCCCTCTCCAGCATCTTCGTCCCATAACTTCCTCATTGCATTGAAATAACTAAACACTTCCAGCCTTTTCTCTTCACTTTTATTATCTATCTGGAAAAGCACTAAAGCCTTGTTCTGGTCTGCATAGAACTTGAGTTGAGTATGTTTAATGCTTATCTTTGAGAGCATCCACTTACGCTTAATCTTCTTTTTATGACAATATGTTTTGAAGCCATCCCAAAAAGCTTTGTTAATAGCCTTCTTCTCTTCCTTTGTGAACATATAAATTAGTTTAAAATTTAATAAGCAAAAACCGCAAATATGTTTAATTACAATATTGAACAAATTATTTGTTTATCTCCCAATAACCTGTCTTTTTGGAGCCTTGTCTTTGAATTATGTTTTGGGATTTTAATAAGGCTAATTCTCTTTCCGTTGTTGGCTTACTTAAATTCAAGGCCTTTGCAATTTCACCCACTGTAATTGAGGGCTTATCCTTAATAATAGAAATAATAGATTTTGACCTTTCCGATAATTTTAATCCATCATTTAATCCATCATTTAATCCATCACCCTCTTTTACCTTATCAATATAATAAACATTATCATCTTCTAATGAGGTTTGGAAATTATGAATCATTTGCTCTAAATTCTTTATATGCTCATCGAACATAAAATTATAAAACAAGTCAATATCTCCTCTTTCACGAGTAGCAATAAGAGTTTCTATATACTCTGCCTTGCTATCCTTGTTAATATTGGAAGGAATAATATTAAATTCAAATTGCAATTGATTCATAAGCAATCGAGACATTCTCCCATTCCCATCTGCCCAAGGATGAATGGTTACTAATTGGAAGTGTGCATAAAAACTTAAACGATAGGCTTCAAAAATACTAAACTTTGATAATTCCTTTCGTCTAAGATTTATACTCTTGCATAATTCCTCCAACCTTATTGGTACTTTAGAATAATTCAAATAAGAACGACCTCCTATCCCTGCCGTAACATTAAGTAATCGAAGGTCTCCATTTGCAGAAGAAAAATCTCCTAATGCAGTGCTAAAACTCGTCCCTGTATTCTTCATAACAATTGAAGATAGCTTCTTTAGCATATCAATTGTAATATCTTCATGATTCTTTGCATAGATAATACTTTGCTCATAAGCTGACTTTAAATCAAGATTCATCAACTGCTCAGTAATTGTACGTCCCTTTGCACTTATACCCTCGTCAAATAAGAGTTGATTCTCTATCTCTGTAATAGTAGAACCCTCTATCGCTGTGGAATGAGTAATAAGTGAATAGAGATAGAATTTATCATAATCTATCTGCTTATCTATTCCCAATTTCTTGAATTGAGATATAAGTTCTAATAATTTTTCTTCTCTATTCATAACCGTTTGTCATTCGTAGGAGCAAAGATAAACATTATTTTTCTAAAACATAATAACAAATCAAATCACAGATAAATAAAAAGAGAATAAAGATAATTTTCTTTTAAACGCAGTCATTTTGAATTTATATACTGATATTTTAGATTTATATGCTGTTATTTTGTTGACTTATTGCTTTTGCTGCTAAATATGCTGTTGTCCATGCTGCTTGAAGGTTAAAGCCACCTGTTATGGCATCTATATCTAATACCTCACCTGCAAAATACATGTTTTTGCAGTTCTTGCTTTCCATAGTGTTCAGGTTTATTGACTCAAGGCTCACTCCTCCGCTTGTTACAAATTCATCTCTGAAAGAACCCTTGCCGTGAACCGAATACTCATCATTACTTAGCCTATTCATTATCTTGTTTATGCCTTTTTTACCAAGTTCTCCCCACTTTCTATCCAATGGAATTTCAGCTTTATTGAGTAAGAATTGCCATAACCTTGATGATATATCATAGGGTCTTACGTTTGAAACCTTCATATTTGGATTCTTACAAGCAATGGAGTTTAGGTAGTCGGTAAGAATATCGCAATTTACTTCATTTACCCAATTTATAAGTATATTAAATTGATACTGCTTATCGTTTACTATTCTTGCACCATAAGATGATAATTTCAATATTGCTGGTCCACTCATTCCCCAATGCGTAATAAGAAGAGCTCCAGAGGCTTTAATGTTTGTGCCTTGTAGAGATACGATAGTATTTTCTGCCACAATTCCCATTAACTCTCTTATTGGGTCAGAGGGAATATTGAAGGTAAATAAGGATGGAACTGGCGGAACAATTTTATGACCTAAAGCCTCTAAATAGTTTAACCCTTCCGCATTTGGACTGCCTCCTGTGGTTATTGCTACTGCATCAAAGTATTGAACTCTTGTATTATCTTGATTAAAGGTAAGGGCGTATTTATCATTAAACGTAATTGAACTTAAGTTATGAGAGGTCTTGACCATTATTCCTAACTCTTTGGATAGCCTTTGAAAACATTCGATTATTTCGTTTGAGTTCTGAGAGAGAGGAAAAACACAATCATCCTCCTGAGTAACTAATTTTATTCCCATATCTTCAAACCACTTGTAGGTATTTAAATGATTGAAGATTCTAAAGGCTCTTTTTAGTAATTTATCACCACGAGGATATGCCTGATGCAAGGAATCGATACTAGCAAATGAATTTGTAAGATTGCATCGTCCACCTCCAGATACCAATACCTTAGCTAAAACAGTTGTGTTTTTTTCAAATAAAGTTATACTTATATTTGGAGATAATTGCTTTAGGTTTATTGCCAAGAAAAAACCTGCCGCACCACCTCCGATTATGGCAATATTCATATTATAAGACCGTTGCAAAATCCAA
>DHCV01000004.1 GCA_002399025.1 Bacteroidales bacterium UBA4893
CTCCAATTCCTAAAATATATTAAAAAAAAAGATGCACATCTTTTATAGTGAAAGATGTGCATCTTTTGGTATGAAAGATGTGCATCTTTGGTGTAAAAAGTCCTTGATTAAAAAGTTTTTTATAAGGACTTTTTAGATTTATACGCCGATTAGAAAGAATTATTCCCTATATAAATTTACTTATATCTAGGTTTATTTTTTTCATTCTTATTTTTATTCTAAGAAAACAAAATTTTACATTTCGCAAAGGACTCTAAGGACTTTAAAGTCTTTAAGAACATTAAGGTCTTTAAACTCCTTAAGCTCTTCAACAATTAATAAGATTACCCCATACCTATAAACCTATGACCCTTTCAGGGTCTAATTACAATTCAATTAAAAAAATCAAATCCCATTTAAGAGAAGAAAGAAAAATAAAGTAGAAAAGAATAAACAAGATATAAAAATATTTTTCTACCTTTGGATTTTGGAAAGAAATAAAAAGTTAGTAATGAATAAGTATCGGAGTACAAATCCTAATAATAAAGCAGTGCGGGATTGCTTATCGGCTTGCCGCTTGGAAAGCAAGAAATCCCGCACGACAGAATAATAATAAAGTGCGGGAGTATAAATCCCGCACGACGGAGAACTAATATGTAACCGTAATAATAGTTCTAATGGGACAATTAAGTATGCATCAGACTGGGAATTGTTTAGTAAATAACGTAGGTAGTGTATCAGATTGGGAGTTGATGATATAAATAATTGAAAAACATTGATTATTAAAATTGATTTAGCGAAAAGACAGAATAATATTCTGTCTTTTTCTATTTTTACTCCTTTAAAACGAACTTAAAACAACAATTAAAGAAGATTATCTTATGATTTTAAATTTAGACTTCTTGTTTTTGAATCGAGACTTCTTCTTTTTACTTTTAGACTTCTTCTTTATAGTTAAAAAGTGCCACTTTTGGGGTATGAAAGTGCCACTTTTTGGGTACAATAACTTCTTCTAAATATAAAGACAAGAAGTCTAAATGTAAAACAAAGAAGTTATTGTTATAAATAACCTAATTGTCTATTTTAGATATTATTTGTAGATTTGCAAACTATGAATCTTTATTTTTATAATGGATAAATGGTTGTATTGAACTGTTTAATAGTTGGATAGGATAAATGTTTAAAAAAAGAAATATGATGAAGAGAAAATTTATTTTAGGTTTCGCAATTGTTTTGCTTTCGTTGCCTTTGGTTACGTTGGCTGATGAGGGAATGTGGCTGCCTATGTTGCTTCAAAAGAGAGAAGCTGATATGAAACAAAAGGGGATGAAAATCTCTGCCAAGGATATTTATGATGTAAATAATTCTTCTTTGAAGGATGCTGTTATGCTCTTTGGCTCTGGTTGTACTGGGGAGTTTGTTTCAAATGAAGGGCTTTTGCTTACTAATCACCATTGCGGTTATAGTTTTATTGTTCGCCACAGTACAATCGAAAGAGATTATTTGACAAATGGTTTTTGGGCTATGAGTAAGGAAGAGGAACTTCCTTGTCCTGGGCTTACCATTACTCAGCTTGTTTATATGGAAGATGTAACTCAAAAGGTGCTTGAAGGGATAAACAATACCACTACTGAAAAGGAAAGAGAAAAAACAATTGAAAAGAACATCAAGGAGATAAGTAAAAAAGCTACTGAGAATACTAATTACGAAGCTGTTATTAAACCTTTTTATTATGGAAATCAATATTTCCTTTATGTTAATGAAGTTTTTACAGATGTTCGTTTGGTTGGTGCTCCTCCTTCAAATATTGGTAAGTTTGGTGGAGATACTGATAACTGGATGTGGCCTCGTCATACTGGTGATTTCTCAATTTTTAGAGTTTATGCCGATAAGAACAACAAGCCTGCAAAGTATTCAAAAGATAATGTTCCTTTTAAGCCTAAGAAGTCTTTGAATATTAGTTTAAAGGGAGTTGAGGAAGGTGATTTTACTTTTGTGTTTGGTTATCCAGGCACAACAAAGCAATTCTTAACTTCTTATGCTGTTGACAGAGTTGCCAATTTTGAAGACCCTGCAAGAATTAAGCTTAGAGATGCAAGACTAAAGATTTATAATGCTGCAATGAATGAAAGTTCTGCTCAGCGTTTGCGTTATGCTGCAGGAGTTGCTGGTATTGCTAATGGTTGGAAGAAATGGATTGGAGAAGTTAAGGGAATTAAGAGATTGAATGCTACCCAGAAGAAAAGGGAGTTTGAGAAAGAGTTTAATATATGGGCTAATGTAACTGAGCAAAGAAAAGAAGAGTATGGTGGTTTGATTGATAACTTCAAGAGCTTGTATAATGAAGGAGCTGACTTGGAAATGGCTTATTTGTATTTGGGAGAAGCTCTTTTGGCATCCGATTTAATGAAAAATGGTCGTAGCGTTCTATCCATAATTCAAAAAGCAAAACAAGATACCCTAAGCAAAGATGAGGTTCAAAAGGAAGCTGATGTTGTTTTGGAAAACCTGCTAAAATATTTTAGCAAAGATTATGAAAAGCATAAGATGGTTGACAGAAGTATTTTTGTTGAGCTTATGAATATTTACTATAATGATTTTGCAAAGAATAATTACCCTTGGATGCAGGAAAAGATAAACTCTAACTACGATAATGATGCCAAGAAGTATTTCGGTTCTGTTTACGATAAGTCTTTCCTTTCAAATCCAAAGCAAGCTGAGAAGTATTTAAAGAGATTTAAAATGAGTAAGGTGCTTTCTGACCCTGCAATGGAAATTCTTTCAGCAATTTGGGGCTCTGTTGTTGATGAAGATATGAATAAGTTGGTTGAAATTGACTCAAAGATTGATAGTCTTTACAGACTTTATGTTAAGGGAATTATGGAAATGCAATCTTCAAAGGAATTTTATCCCGATGCAAACCTGACTCTTAGAGTTGCCTATGGAAATGTTAAACCATACAATCCAAGAGATGGAGTTAATTATCAAGCATACACAACTCTAAAAGGAATTATGGAAAAAGAAAATCCAGAAATTTACGATTATGTTGTAGTGAAGAAACTTAAAGAACTTTATGTTAAGAAAGATTATGGAAGATATGCAAATTCAAAGGGAGAAATGCCTGTTGCATTTATTGCTTCAAATCACACAACAGGAGGAAACTCTGGCTCTCCAGTAATGGATGCAAATGGTAATTTGGTCGGTATTAATTTTGATAGGAATTGGGAAGGAACAATGAGCGATATTATTTATGACCCAGACCAATGTAGAAATATTTCAATAGATATTCGTTATTGTTTATTTATTATTGATAAATTTGCAGGTGCTAAAAACATTATTGACGAGCTAAATATCGTTGAATAACTTAAAAAGAAAAGAATATAATACTATATTAAATAGATGAAAATATCATATAACTGGCTAAAGGATTATGTGCCTACTAATCTAAGTGTTGAAAAGGTTGAAAATTTACTTACTTTCTGTGGTTTGGAAGTAGAATCGATTGAAACAGTAGAAACAATTAAGGGAGGATTGAAGAATTATGTTGTTGGACAAGTTTTGACTTGCGAAAATCATCCTGATTCTGACCATTTACATTTAACAACTGTTGATGTTGGAGAAGAAACTCCTTTGAATATTGTTTGTGGAGCCCATAATGTTGCAAAAGGACAAAAAGTTATTGTTGCAAAAATTGGTGCAAGAGTTTATACTTCAGAAGAAGAATTTTTTGAAATTAAGAAATCAAAACTTAGAGGACATGTTAGCGAAGGAATGATTTGTTCTGAAAAAGAACTTCAAGTTAGCGATAACCATGATGGAATTTTAGTTATTGAAGATAATAATGTTGAGGTTGGAACTCCTGCAAAAGAATATTTGAATGTTAAAGAAGACTATGTTTTTGAAATAGGTCTTACTCCTAATCGTTCTGATGCAACATCACATATTGGAGTTGGTAGAGATTTGGTTGCTCTAATTCAAACTCAGTTAAAAGAAAACATTGAATTAAAATTGCCAAGTGTTGAAGACTTTAAAATAGATAATGAGAATAAAAAGGTTGAAATCATTACTGATTCTTCAATCTGCCCTCGTTATTGTGGAGTTACTATTTCAAATATTGAAATTAAAGATTCTCCTTCCTGGCTTGCTGACCGATTGAAATTAATTGGAATTAGACCAATAAATAATATTGTTGATATAACAAATTATGTTTTGTTTGAAACAGGACAACCTCTTCATGCTTTTGATTTGGAGAAGATAAAAGGCAATAAGATTGAAGTTAAAACTCTTCCTAAGGGAACAAAATTCAAAACTCTTGATGGAGAAGAAAGAGAACTTAATGGAGAAGAAATAATGATTTGCAATCAGGAAGAAGGAATGTGTATGGGAGGAATTTATGGAGGATTGGATTATGGAGTTTCAAAGGAAACAAAAAACATATTTATTGAAAGTGCTTATTTCAATCCAGTAACTATCCGTAAGGCTTCTAAATATCATACTTTAAAAACTGATGCTTCTTTCCGTTACGAAAGAGGAACTGACCCTAATATTACAATTTATGCACTTAAGAGAGCAGCTCTTTTAACCAAAGAATTAGCTGGAGGACAAATAAGTTCAAGTATTGTTGATGTTTATCCAAATGAAATTAAGCCTGCGGAAATAGATATTAACTATAATAATATGTATTCTCTAATTGGAAAGAAGATTGAACCTCAAATTATAAAGAATATTCTTACAGCCTTAAATATTTCAATTCTTAAGGAAGATGAACAAGGAATGCGTGTAAGTGTTCCAACAAATAAGGTTGATGTTTTAAGAGAATGTGATATTATTGAAGAAGTTCTTAGAATTTATGGATATAATAATGTTGAGATACCAACTGATATAAAAAGCAGCTTAACCTTTAAGCAAAAACCAGACACAGAAAAGATTCAAAACCTTATTTCTGACTACCTTGTTTCAAATGGTTTTAATGAGATAATGAATAACTCTCTAACCAAAACATCTTATTACGAAAATAATAAAGACTTTCCTTTTGAAAAAAGTGTTGGTATTTTAAATGCTTTAAGTAAGGATCTTGGAGTTATGCGTCAAACTTTGCTTTATGGAGGATTGGAAACCATATCTTATAATATCAATAGGAAGGTAAATAATATTAAGGTTTTTGAATTTGGAAATTGCTATTCCAAAAACTTAGGTCAAATGGATGATGAAAATATTAGAAAACGCTTTAACGAAGAAAAGCATTTATGTATTTTCACAACAGGAGCTAACTTCAAAGAAACATGGCAAAAGAAGGAAGAAGAAACTAATTTCTTCGATTTAAAGAATGTTCTAATGAATATCTTTAAGAAGTTAAGAATTAATCCTTCTCAATATTCTTTAGAAGAAACCTCTGTAGAATATATGCAAGGTTTACAATATGTTAATCGTGATAGCAAGAAAACGATTCTTAGCTTTGGAAAGATTAATCAAAAGATTAGAAAAGAGTTTGACATTAAGCAAGACATTTACTTTGCAGACTTCAACTGGGATTTAGTTGTTAAAGCTCTTCAAAATGCTAAAGAAATTAAGTACGAAGAAATATCAAAATTCCCTGAAGTTAGAAGGGATTTAGCCTTAGTTATTGATGATAGTGTTTCATTTGCTGAAATTGAAAACTTGGCTTATCAAACAGAAAAGAAATTCCTTAAAAAGAATATTACTTTATTTGATGTTTATAAGGGAGAAAAACTTCCTCAAGGTAAAAAACAATATGCTCTAAGCTTTACTTTGCAAGACACAGAAAAAACTCTTAATGACAAACAAATAGAATCTATAATGAATAAGCTTTTAAAAAGCTTTGAAGATAAGTTGGGAGCAAAGCTTAGATAGAGCTAATAATAAGTTTAGATTATGAATAAAGAAAAGCTTCTTACGGAATATGATGTAAAGGTTTTGCTTGCACTAACCAAATCATTGCAGGGCGATAAGCTTTTCTTTAAATTTTTAGCAGAAAACGGCTACATTGAACTTGCAGCTTGGTCAAATGCAGTAAGAGGTGACATTGATGCTTTAAAATGGTTATTTACTAATGGATATCCTACTCTTGGAGTATTGAGTAATGCCATTGATGGAGAAAAGAAAGCAGTGGAGTGGGTTGAAGCTTCAAAGAATGAATTCTTGATTAACTTTTCTGAAGCATGCAGAGGAAGCAATAATGCATACAAGTGGTTTAAGGAACAAAACCTTATGATATTTATTTATATGATTACTGAAATTAGAGAAGTCCTTAAGGTTCAGGCAAAGGATAGAATATTTTGGTATAGATGGAAATAAGAAATTATGAAGAAGGATAAAATATTTAGGAATGGTTATTTTAATGATACAATAAGCAGTACAGTGCTATTTATTGCTTCATTTCTATTTGTACTCTACATATCTATGGGTTCAACAGCATTCATAGCTTTTACAAATAACCTAACAATACCTATTGAAATAGACAGGATAGACTTTGATAGAGCAGTTTCATCGGATAAAGCAATTTGGGATTCGGCAGAAAATATATTTGTTATCTTCACCTTTGCACCTCTAACAATACTTCTTATTGGTCTTCTTGCTCTAATTCTCTCTCACCATAACAAAAATAGAGCCTTAGGTGTATTTCTCTTCTGGACAATGTTTCATTGTATAATTAGGTTATTTGGAGAATTTATATTTGGTCAGATTTATCATCTTTGGGGAGTTAATCTTGTAACAGATTTTATGGGACTTACCTATCCGAGTGTATTTCTTAAACTTTTCTTTATCGCACTTGCAATTTCTGCAACTATGTTTCTTTGTTATGTTTTGGTTCCATTGGTGAGGGCTTTCTTTAATCCCTACATTAATCACACAAAAGAAGGAGTCAGAATAAACTATATTATACCTTCAATCATTGGAGCAATAGTTCTCTTCTTATGGTTTATGCCTTATTTCTCATTAAAAGAAATTAGTATGATTTTGTTTACTGTGATAATGGTATTCTTCCTCTCCAACTTTACAATTAAAAGATACCATTTTGTTGAATACTCCGATCAATTTGTGGTTAATGATAGATTTAATATTAGGTTGAATATTATCCCAATTATCATACTATCCATTCTCTTTATCTTCCTAAAGATGTTCCTTACCAAGGGCTTAATCATAGCAAGCTCAGGTTTTAGAAGAGATCAGCTTGACAATATATTTTATATTTCTTTACTTATAGTCTTTCTTTTCTGCGTACTATTTTTCATTGCATTCATTGTTTATTCTTATAGAAAAAAGAAGAAGCAGTTTGAGGATTATATGAAAGAGAACATGACTAATACTATTTCTCAGAAAATGGATGATAGCCTTTTGGAAGGAACTCGTTGGTCATACCAAACAAATATCACAACTAAGGCAAAGAAATATGAAATTGAGGATGAATCCTAAATAAACTTCTCAATATTTTTCTCAGCTTTTTGAGCCTGAGTCAGAACTAAAACTTTTCTACTGATCCAATAGTTAAATATTCAACAAATTATCTACAAAAAACAACTCATCTTCTTAAAGATCATAAAGAAGATAAAGAATTTTTGCAGAAAGATAAGCATATTCTGTAATAAGATAAAGAGTTTATGGTCAGAAAACGACTATTCTCATAAGAAAATCGACGTTTTCCAATCCAAAATCGACGATTTCCAACTTAAAATCGACGTTTTTTATATGAGAATCGACGTTTTTTAAGTAAGATATAGTTATCAAAATCCAAAAACATAAGGTTTGGGTACGAAATAAATTAGTTTTGGATGTAATATAAGAAGATATTAGTTTAGATTTAGGTTTAATTATTTGAGGAATTAAGGTTCTGCTTTTGCCCTAAATTTTTCTTTTATGGATAAAGAGATAATCGCATAGCAAGATTAGAAGGGTTGTGATTATGGTGCTGCAAATTATTCTTAGGAGGGTGAGGAAAAACTCCGAGAAATTGAAGATTTCTATTGTAAAATAGGTAAAATGATGTATGAAAACTAAGGAAGTAATATATGGGAGGTATGTTGAAAGGCTCATTTCTGCAATTGAAGGACGGAGATTTGTTTCTATGTCCTTGCCTGAAAAGAATATGGTTATGAATAAGGGTCTGATTAATGCAATGAGGGTTAGGGCAGCTGCATGAAAGCCAACCTGTCCTGCAAATATGTCAATAGTAAATCCCATCAAGAAAGCCAAAATTAATCCTAACCATTTAGGTGTATTTGTTGGTAACATCAAAATAAACCAAACATAAATCATTGGGTTAAAGTATCCAAATATGTTCAACCCATTCAAAATAAAAACTTGAAAGGCAGCAATTAGGACAAAATGCAAAAATCCAAGTAATATATCCTTATTCATTTTTAATGTCTTTTGTGAGTTGAATTTGTTCTTCCTTAAAGAAGTTCTTTACAATATAAACGTATTCCAATTTGTTATAATCAACAGCGAATTTAATGTCCACAACATAAAATCCTGTTCCCTTATCTTTATCAAACTTCTTAATCTTCCCAACCATAATTCCTTCGGGAAAGTCCTGAGAGAATCCACTTGTAATAATTGTATCTCCAATCTTTAGAGGTATTGAAGAAGGTATATCAACAAGTTTTCCTGAGGTGTAATCTCCGCCTTCCCAAACTAAGGTTCCAGATATTTTTGTTCTTTGATTTTTTATGTTTGGTCGTGAGTCTTGATGCAATACACTCATTACCAAAGAAAAATTATCAGATACATTTACAATCACTCCAACAATTCCACTGGGACTAATTACTCCCATATTATTTGTAACTCCATGCAAACGTCCTTTGTTTAGCATAAAGTAATTATTTCTCTTACTAATTGTCTTTTGGATTACCTTTGCATCAATATATTCGAACTGTTGCTTGTAAATAGTGTCATTGTATTGAAATGCTTTGTGTTGATACTTAACATAGGAGGTTTCAATCATCGCCCGAAGCTTTGCATTTTCCTTAACAAGAGCTTCATTTGAAGAGCCATAGGTGAAATACTTTGTAATATTATATGTTCTGGCATTAACTTTTCCAGCAATTTGGTTGGCGAAAGAAGTGATTGCGGAGGCTTGGTAAAAAGAGTTTTGAGAAATTATATAGATAGCTATGCCTTCAAGGAAGATAAATAGGAATATATGTGAGTATCGCTTTAAAAACCTAACCAGATTACGCATAAAATAAGATTTAGTAGTGCAAAAGTAATAAGAAATTTTGTGATAAATAAAAAAAGTATTAGTTTTGCCGTAATAAATTTTAAAAACAAACAAAATGAAGAAATTATTTTTATACTTAATGTTAGTAGCTCCTATCTTCTTTTCAGCATGCGAAGGAAGTGAAGAAATCACCGGAAAGTTTGAGTTTACTATAGATGGTAAAGCTTATACATTCCCTTTAGCAACCTTTGTACAAAGAGATGGAAAAACAATTGTTACTACTACAGATGTTTCTAACACAGGAACAGTTGTTTTTAATGGAATAGAAACAGGGAATTATAGATTAGGTCTTGGTGCAAATCTTCCTGAAGCATTATTAAATCTTAATGGAATTGGTAGCTCAACCAATAATTTATTTCTCTACTATAAAACTGAAGAATCTGACAGTGCCTTCTTCTCTTTGTTCGGAACTCTAAACGTAACTGAGTATTCTGCTGAAAAAGTGGTAGGAACATTCTCAGGTCAAGGACTTACAAAGGCAACAATAATGGGAGGCGACACTAATGCAATCATTTCACAGGTTAGACCTTTTAGTGGTTCATTCACTGCAAAAACAGTTTCTACAAGCAAATAAGTTAGATAAATAAGATTAAACACCTTTTATCTTTGAATAAAGGAAGGTTATTTCAAAATATCCTTCCTTTATTTTTTTCTAAACGAGCTTTATATTTAGCCTTGTTTTAGTTTTATATTTTAAGATTATAGACCAATATTTCTTAGTTTTAGTTATCTTTGCCTATTGAAAAAACCAAAAATGAGCATAAGACCAGAATTATTATCAAAAGGAGATAAGGTAGCAATTGTTGCAACAGCGAGGAAGATAAGTCTTTCGGAAGTAGAGTATGCTATAGATTTGTTTTCAAAATGGGGATTAGATGTTGTTGTTGGCAAGACTATAGGGTTAGAGGATAATCAATTTGCAGGAACAGACTCTCAAAGAGCAGAAGATATTCAGGAATTTTTGGACGACGAGGACATTAAGGCAATCTTTTGTGCTCGTGGAGGATATGGCACTGTTAGGATAATTGATAAGCTTGACTTTAGATCTTTTTCCAAACATCCCAAATGGATAATTGGATATTCAGACCCAACAGTTTTGCTTATGCATATTTGTTTCAATTTTAATATTGAAACCATTCATGGCATTATGCCTTTTAATATTAATGATGTTTCTTTTCAATCTTTAGCAACAGAGAGTCTTAAAGAATGTTTATTTGAAAAAACAAATATTAGAGAATATCCTTCAAATAGTTTTAATTGTAAAGGAAAAGCAAAAGGTGATTTAATTGGAGGTAATTTATCTATTCTATATAGTTTGCTTGGTTCTTCAAGTTTTGGAGAAACAGAAGGAAAGATTCTTTTTATTGAAGACTTAGATGAATATCTCTACCATATTGATAGGATTATGCAAGCATTGAAAAGAGCAGGTAAATTAGATAAACTTGCAGGATTAATAGTTGGTGAGTTTTCTTTAATGCACGATAACACTATTGCTTTTGGCAAAACAGCCAATGAAATTATCTTTGAAGCAGTTGAAGAGTACAATTATCCAAAAGCATTTAATATTCCAATAGGTCATATTGAAGAGAAAAACATTGCTTTTGTAGTAGGAAGAGAAACCTCACTAATAGTAGATAACGATAAAGTAATAATTGAGCAATAAATAAATTATTATGGATACAACAGTTGATTTTGGGCAGAAAGGGGAGAAATTGGCTTTGGATTATTTAATTGAGAAGAAATACCTTATTCTTGAAACAAATTATAGAAGTGGAAAGAATGAGGTTGATATAATTGCAAAGAATAGTGGTGAGATAGTTTTTGTTGAAGTAAAAACAAGAAGTACTGATATATTTTGTGAGCCTGAATCGGCTGTTACAAAAGAAAAGCAAAGAGCAATAATAAAGGTTGCAAATAGTTATATCCTTAAAAATAATATTAATGAAGAGGCTCGATTTGATATTATTGCAATTATTAGAAATGAAAGCGAAACAAAGATAAATCATATAATAAATGCTTTTACCCCAATGCCCTATTAGATGAAAAAGATAGTTTTTGTTATAATTTTATTTTTATCTTCATTTTCTTATTCTCAAGAAATGAAAAATTATCCTATTAACTATTATGAAGAAATAGGAGAATATGATATTTCTAAATTATTTATAAGTGATTCTATTATTATAGAACACGAAGGAGGTGTTAAACAAAATAAACCACAACCATTAGGATTTATCGGAGAAGAATATCAAAGATTTTATATTCAATTCTTATCAATAGCTAAACAAATTAAATACAAACATAAATATTTTGTTCGAGGGAAAACAAGAGTGAAGGATAATATTTGTGATTTTGAAGGAGAGATAAATATTGAAGAGTGTAAAACTGGGAATATGATTTGGATTTTGGATAGTATTGATAAGTTTGACACAGGATACATGAAAGGAAGTTATCAGTTTATGGAGAATAAAGAGTGTCATCATTCTGGGATTTTAGAAGGAGAGTTTTTAATTAAATTCTATTTTGACAAAAAAGGAAGAATGCAATATGATGGATTAAGAATATATGCAGATGATTTTTCAAATAATCAATTTTGGGGCTATTGGACAAGTTATGATAAGAAAATAAATCTTGAATGCACTTGGGGTGATTTTAGAATTCCTAATTCAAAGGGATTTGATATTGGAGTAGGTGAGTTTAGCCCTAATCCAAAATATATTAAGAATGGATGGGAAAACTACAATGAAAATGAAAGTGAATGGTGGATAGATAATAAACGATAAATAAAGTTATGGAAAATACAGAAAGAATATATTATAGTATTGGAGAGGTGGCTTTGGAGTTGGATGTTAGCTTACCAACTTTAAGGTTTTGGGAAACTGAATTCAAACAAATTAAACCTCACAAAAATAAAAGAGGAGTAAGGTTTTATACTAAATCAGATATTGAACTTCTTAAACAAATACACTATCTTACAAAAACCTGTGGATACACTCTTGAAGGAGCAAAAAACTACCTTAAAGGGAAAGAAACTGTTGAGAAAATAGAAAGCAAGGAAAACAATAATCCAAATGTGGAGATTGTTCGTTCTTTGACTGAAATAAAAGAATTTTTATTGGAATTAAAAGAAACACTATGAACATATTAATCCTTTGTACTGGAAATTCTTGTCGTTCGCAGATTGCTCAAGGTTGGTTAAAGACTATTAATCCTTCCTTAAATGTTCATTCAGCTGGAACAAACCCAGCAAAAAAGGTAAATCCTTTGGCGATTGAGGTTATGAAAGAGTCAGGAGTGGATATTTCTTCTCAAAAACCAAAAAGTGTTGATGAGTATTTGGGAATGGATTGGGATTATGTAATAACTGTATGCGATGATGCAAAGGAGACATGTCCTGTATTTTTAGGAGATGCCAAACATCGTCTTCATTATTCATTTGATGACCCTTCAAAAGCAGAAGGCAGCGAGGAATTTATTTGGAATGAGTTCCAGAGAGTCAGTCTTGAGATTAATCATATATTTTTCTTCCTCAATGAAAAAGTATTTGGGCAAGAAAATATAATATGTGAGAATACTGATTGTCCAGAATTTTAAGTTTAAAATTATATATCAGAAAGAAATATGAAAAAGAATATAGCACTTATGGCAGGAGGAAATAGCGGTGAGGCTGTTGTTTCTCTTCGTTCAGCCATTGAAGTAGAAAAAAATATTGATTCTAATCTCTATAATGTTTATAAGATTATTGTTCTTGGAAGAGATTGGTATTATGAAAAGTATGAAAAGAAATACTTTATTGACAAGAATGATTTCTCTTTAAATATTGATGGAAATAAGATTAATTTTGATGGAGTATTCATGATTATTCATGGAACACCAGGAGAAAATGGGCTTATGCAAGGCTATTTGGAAATGATGAATATTCCTTGTGCTTCTTGCAGTTCCTTAGTTTCTGCAATTACTTTTGATAAGGTTGTTTGCAATGCTGTTATTAGAGAACTAAATATTGTGAAGGTTGCAAAAAATGTGAGTTTCTATAAACATTCTCCTTTGAATGAAGAAGAGATACTTTCAAAACTAAGCCTTCCTTTATTTGTTAAACCTTCAGAAGGAGGCTCAAGCATAGGAATGAGTAAGGTTAAAGAAAAGCATGAATTGGCTCCTGCAATCAAAACAGCCTCTGAAGTGCACGATAGAATAATTATTGAGGAGTTTATTAAGGGAAGAGAACTTACTTGTGGGGTTATTGAAACTAAGAATGAGATTGTTGCTTTCCCAATCACTGAAATAATTCCAAAGAAAGAGTTTTTTGATTATGAGGCAAAATATGATGGCTCAACTGCTGAAATAACTCCTGCAGAGGTAAGCGATAAGATTAGAATTGATGTTCAAGAAACTGCAAAGAAAATCTATAAAGGATTAAGCTGTAAGGGGGTTTGCAGGATTGACTTTATATTAAAGGATGATACCCAAGAGCTTTACTTCTTGGAAGTAAATACAATACCTGGTCAATCAGAACAAAGTATAGTTCCTCAGCAAGTAAGGAAGATGGGGTTAACAACAGAAATCCTCTATTCCAAAATGCTTGAAGAAATCTTTTAGTAAAAGCATATATATGAAAAAGCTATTCATTCAATATATTCTATTTCTTTTCTTTACACCATTTCTTTCTTTTGCCCAACCAAAGAAAGTTATTCTTATGATTGGTGACGGAATGGGGCTTTCACATGCCTATGCTGCATACACCGTAAATAAAGGAAGTTTGAATATATTTACTATGCCCATAACCGGTCTTTCAAAAACTTTTTGTGCTGATAGATATATCACCGATTCAGGTGCAGGTGCAACAGCTTTGGCAATAGGACATAAAGCAAATTATGAATCAATTGGACTTGACTCTCTATGGCAAAAACACCCAAGCCTAATTAAACTTTCCAAACAAAAAGGTCTTTCAACCGCAATTATAACAACCAGCAATATCACTCACGCAACTCCAGCTGCATTTGTTGCAAACGTTAGGAATAGAAATATGCAAGACGAGATTGCTCTTTCTTTTTTGGAAGGGAATGTTGATGTTTTTATTGGAGGAGGAAAAGATAATTTTGTTTCAAATAAAAGAAAAGACAAACTTTCCCTTATTGATTCATTAAGAGCAAGAGACTATAATTTGCTTTATAATATTGATGAGGTTGATAATTTTGAAATTAATAAGAACAAGAAAAATCTTATTGCTGGATTGCTTTACGATAATCATCCACCTCTTGCACAAAAGAGAAACAATATGCTTTGCAGGAGTTTGGAAAAGACACTAAGTGTTCTTTCGGAAAACGAAAATGGCTTTTTCATTATGCTTGAAGGTTCTCAAATTGACTTTGAATCGCATTTGCATAGGTTCGACAACATGGTTGATGAGGTTTTGGACTTTGATAAGACTGTTGGAATTGCTTTGGAATTTGCCAAAAAAGACTCTAATACCCTTGTAATAGTTATTGCTGACCATGAAACAGGAGGACTAACTTTAAATGGAGGGTGCATTAAGGAGGGGAAGGTTCAGGATAAATGGACTTCCATTGACCATACGGGGATTATGGTTCCTATTTATGTTTATGGTTTAGGAGCAGAAAATTTTAGTGGAGTAATGGACAATACCGATGTTTTTAGAAAAATCAAAGAGTTTTTAGAATTATAATTGTAACTTTGCAAATTAAATCTCTCTCTAAAAGGGACTGATTTATAGATTTCTTTGTTTTGTGAAATTAGAATCAAGAGATAGAAAATTAGAATCAAGTTTTAATTTTTTAGAATCAAGTTTTAATTTTTTAGAATCAAGAGATAGAAAAGAGTAATAAGTAAATACACAAAATAAAAAATGACAGACTATAATTTAAAGTATAAAGTAGCTGATATTAATTTGGCTGACTTTGGAAGAAAAGAAATTGAGATTGCGGAAAAGGAAATGCCAGGTTTGATGTCTCTTAGGGAGAAATTTGGAAAAGAAAAACCCCTAAGTGGAGTTAGAATAATGGGTTCACTTCATATGACCATACAAACAGCTGTTCTTATTGAAACATTGGTTGCTTTAGGAGCTGATGTTCGTTGGGCTTCTTGTAATATTTTCTCAACTCAAGACCATGCAGCAGCAGCAATTGCTAAGGCAGGAGTTCCTGTTTTTGCTTGGAAAGGTGAAACATTAGAAGAATACTGGTGGTGTACTAATCAAGCTCTTTCTTTCCCTAATGGAAAAGGACCACAACTTATTGTTGACGATGGAGGAGATGCAACACTTTTAGTTCATAAAGGATATGCAGCAGAAAATGATGCTTCAATATTAGATGTTACTCCTTCTTCAACTGAAGAAGCTGAAATCTTGAAAATACTTAAGAATGTATTAAAAGAAGACTCTACAAAATGGCATAGAACATTAGAAGAGTTAAAAGGAGTTAGTGAAGAAACAACAACTGGAGTTCACCGCCTTTATCAAATGATGGAAAGAGGAGAATTGCTTATACCTGCAATTAATGTTAATGACTCTGTAACAAAATCAAAGTTCGATAATCTTTATGGATGTAGAGAATCTTTGGCTGACGGAATTAAGAGAGCAACTGATGTTATGATTGCTGGTAAGGTTTGTGTTGTTTGTGGTTATGGAGATGTTGGTAAAGGATGTGCTCACTCAATGCGTAGCTATGGAGCGAGAGTAATTGTAACTGAAATTGACCCAATTTGTGCGTTGCAAGCTGCAATGGAAGGTTTTGAAGTTACAACTCTTCAAGATGCTTTAAAAGAAGGTAATATTTTTGTTACTACAACAGGTAATAGAGATGTTATTACAGCTGAAGATATGTCAAAAATGAAAGATGAAGCAATTGTTTGTAATATTGGACATTTTGACAACGAAATTCAAGTGGAAAGATTAGAAAAATGGGAAGGAATTAAGAAAGTAAATATCAAACCTCAGGTTGATAAATACATTTATCCTGATGGACATTGCATTTATCTATTAGCAGAAGGACGTTTAGTTAATCTTGGTTGTGCAACTGGTCACCCTTCATTTGTTATGAGTAATTCATTCACCAATCAAACTCTTGCTCAAATTGATTTATGGAAGAACAATTATGAAGTTGGAGTTTATCGTCTTCCAAAACACCTTGATGAAGAAGTTGCAAGATTACATTTAAGTAGAATTGGTGTTAAGCTAACCATTCTAACCGATGAACAAGCAAAATATATCGGAGTTGATAAGAATGGTCCCTATAAAGCTGACCATTATAGATATTAGTGAAAAATATATATAGAATATTAAGGTATTTAAAAGGTTATAAAAAAGAGGTAATACTCAATATAGTTTTTAATTTACTATATGTTTTTGCCTCTTTATTTTCTTTTGTAATGGTTATCCCATTCGTTAGCGTATTGTTTGGGATTATCCAACCTCCTGAATTTTGTCCTGAGTTCTCATTCAACAAAGATGTAATAATTGATTATTTTGCTTGGCATTTGAATAACTATAGCCAAACCTATGGAGTGTTTAAATGTTTAGTAATAATCAGTGCTTTATATATTTTCTTCGCATTCCTATCTGCACTTTTCAGATATTTGGGTATGTACAACCTTGCTCCAATAAGAAATGGAGTTATTAAAGATTTGCGAAATGATATATATCATAAAATAACCATTCTTCCTCTTTCTTTTTTCTCAAATAAAAGAAAAGGAGATTTGCTTTCAAGGATGAGTTCCGATTTATTGGATATTGAAATATCTGTAATAAGTAGCTTGCAGATGATGATTAAGGACCCAATAATGGTTATTGTTTTTCTAACTACTCTTATTATTATTAGTCCAAAATTAGTTCTTTTTGTTGTTATAGTTATGCCTGTTGTGGCATATTTAATTAAACAAATAGGGGCAAGTCTTAACCGTAACTCAGAGAAAGGACAAAAGCAAATAGGAACTCTAATCTCAACAACAGAGGAAACTCTTGGAGCAATCAGAGTAATAAGTACTTATAATGCGGAAGATAAGATAAGAGAGAAGTTTGAGCAACAAAATAATATATATTCCAGGCTAATGACTAAGATTCTAAGGAGAAAGGAATTAGCAGCACCTTTAACTGAAGTATTTGGAATTTTATCCTTAGTAATAGTTGTTATCTTTGGAGGATTAATGGTTATTAAAGGAGAAATTCATCCAAGCATACTTATAGGTTTTGTTTTGCTTTTCGCAAGAATATTAGCCCCAATGCAAAGTTTAACTACTGCCTACTATAACCTTAAGAAGGCTGCAGCAGCAGCAAAAAGGCTATATGAAATTTTGGATGCTAAAGAAAAAATTGAGGAAAAGCCAAATGCAATTAAGGAAGTTAAGTTTAGTGATACGATTAAGTTCAGCAATGTATTCTTTTCCTATACTGGAGAAAATGAGGATAATAAAATAGTTTTGGACAATATTAATCTCGAAGCTAAGCAAGGTCAAACAATTGCAATTGTTGGTAAATCTGGTTCAGGCAAAAGTACATTACTTGACCTATTGCCTCGTTTTCATGATGTTGTTAGTGGAGAGATAAGAATTGATGATATTCCAATAAAAGATTTCAACATAAATTCTCTAAGGAAGACTATTGGAATAGTTACTCAAGAAAGCATACTATTTAACGATACGATATTTGGAAACATTAGCTTTGGATTAGATGCAAGCTTTGAAGATGTTCAAAACGCTGCAAAAGCAGCCAATGCTCACGAATTTATTATGAATACTCCAAAAGGCTACTACACAAACATTGGCGATAGAGGTTTAACTCTTTCGGGTGGGGAAAGACAAAGAATTTGCATAGCAAGAGCAATTCTTAAAAATCCAAAAATTCTTCTTCTTGATGAAGCAACTTCTGCCTTAGACACAGAAAGCGAAAAATTAGTTCAAGAATCTCTCCATGCTCTAATGAAAGGAAGAACAACCTTTGTAATTGCTCATCGCCTTTCAACCATTGTCAATTCTGATAAGATAATTGTTATGGAAAATGGGAAGATTGTTGAAGAAGGAAATCACCAATCCTTGCTTTCTCAAAATGGAATTTATTCTAAGCTTATAGAACTCCAAACTCTATAGGGAATAATCGTTGTTTATAATCACCTAATTGACTTGTCCTGAAAAAAG
>DHCV01000022.1:0-518 GCA_002399025.1 Bacteroidales bacterium UBA4893
TTAGGGCACTTCTAATAATTACCACTTTGACAATCAAATAAATAGTTGTATCTTTGTGTGAAATATATAACTATGTCAAAATATAAGTATAAAACAACAGGAAATATAGGTTTGTTTGACCAAGAAGCGATATCAGAGAAACTATCTTCTTTAGGTAATCCATTAGAAAAACTAAATGGTGTTATAGATTTTGAGATATTCCGTAAAGAATTAGAGGAAAACATGCTTAATACAAATAAGAAAAGTACAGCTGGTTGTAAACCATACGATGTAGTTATGATGTTTAAGATTATTCTACTTAAACGTTTTTACAATTTGAGTGATGAGCAAACAGAATATCAAATAAATGACCGATTAAGCTTCAAAGATTTTTTAGGATTATCAAGTGGAGATAATATTCCTGATGCTCGCAGTATATGGCTTTTTCAAGATAGAATGATTAAGGTAGAGTTAGATGAGAAATTGTTTTTACAATTTAATAGTTATTTAAATGACTTAGGATTATTAGTTAATTCAGG
>DHCV01000022.1:810-17652 GCA_002399025.1 Bacteroidales bacterium UBA4893
TGGACAAGAAAAGCAGGAGAAAGACATTATGGATATAAAAACCACATAAAGATAGATTCTGGCAGCAAACTAATAGAAAAATATTTAGTTACGAGTGCAGACATTCATGACAGTCAAGTATTAGATGATTTAGCTGATGAAAAAGATAGCAATCAAGAACTCTATGCAGATAGTGCATATATTGGAAAATTATTAGATAAGAAACTAAAGGAGAAAAATATCATACCACAAATAATAGAACGAGCATTTAGAGACAATCCACTAACAAATAAACAAAAAGAAAACAACCGCATTAAATCAAAAACTCGTTGTCGAGTAGAGCATGCATTTGGATTTGTAACAAATAGTATGAATGATTTTAAAATTCGTTCAATAGGATTAAGAAAAGCTAAAGGAATAATCGGATTAGTCAATTTAGTTTATAATATGTGTAGATATGAGCAAATTATAAGATTAAATCTATTATCAATTAAAAATTAATTATTGTTGTATATTACAGACAAACAAGTAAATATATAAAGCAGTAAATATTTAATAAAAAATAATTCCCAAATCATCACTTTAGTATAAAAAAAGATTGTATATTTGGCGCATGTTTCTTAAGGGACTTAAAAAGGGAACTTCTGTCCTTTAAAAAATAAATAATATATATTATTAGAAGTTCCCATTAATACTTCAATTTTATGAGAGTAGTGGTTTTCCTTTCTATTATAAGCCTTTGTTTGAGCTTTTCTCTGAGGCTCTTTTCTCAAACTACAAATAGTAGTATCAATGACCCTATTTATGAGAAAATTCAAGAAAAAGATAGTGTTAGTGGGATGAAATCCACTGCAATAACTTATAGGCGTCCCGCAATAGCAACCTTATATTCACTTGCTTATCCAGGTGCTGGTCAGTTCTATAATGGTCAAAAAAATAAGGCAGTGGGCTTTATTGTATGGAAACTTATTAGTGATTTTTGGATGGTTATAGCCTTTGAGAGAACTATGGATCAATTTATGTCGAGACCTCCCGATGCTTATCCTATTATGTTTTTAGTCTCCTTGACAAGTGCAGCAACATCGTGGGTGGTTAGCATGATTGATGCCAATTTGAGTGCAAGAAAAATAAATAAGTATAATGGTTTTACCCTTGTGCAATTTGGAAATGAAGCAAAACTTTCTCTTAATCCTGACCTAAGACTAATCCCAATTCAAAATACACCCATAAAACATTCACTAACACCAACAATTGGATTTAATCTAAGACTTAGTTTTTAGGGGTTAATTTCTTAATGTTTAAAGGGCTTAAAGACTTAACTATTCCGTCATTACGAGCTGAAAGCTAAGCAACCCAGAAAGAGTCAAAATAATTGATTACTTCGAGCTATGTCCTCGTAATGAAGCTCAACAACTAAACCCCTCAATAACTAACCCCCTAAACAACTATTTAACTCTATTACAAAACAGCATTGTGTCAACATTGTCTGCAAAGTCATCAATCTCAGGTTCTTGTGCTTTTCCAAAGGGGACGGTTGTAAAATTACCTATTTTCTTAATATCCGAAACAACGCATTGAATGTTTTCTTTCTCAATTTCCAATTCTTTCTCAACTTGCTCAATACTATCGTAATATTCATAGTTAAGAAGGGAAACCGGTGAAAATCCTTCCTTAGACTGCCTTAGAAGCAATATTCCTGTGTCAATAAACTCAATATTATTCATTATGAAAATAGCCTTATGGTAGTCGTAGTTATTTCTAAACTTATTATGATCTAAAAGGTGTGAATACTCCTGTGAGGCTTTAATCAAGGGTGTAAAGTCAAATCCATTTGGGATAAATATCTTTTTAATATTTCTGCATCCTAAGCCCTTATGCGAAAGAATATCAGACATAAGTAGATTATAATCAATTTGAGAGTTTTGAATAATGGCAAGGGAGGAACGAGAGTGACGAATTATGTTGGGGTATTTTGAAAAATAATAATTAAAATATCTTGAAGTATTATTGCTTCCTGTTGCAATAACGGCATCAAATCCTTCCAGTTTGCCATCAATAAAAGCAATCCTTTCTTTTAGCTCTGGCTCAATCCCTATGAGGTGTTTGGCAATGGCTGGCAGGAGGTGATTATCGGAGGAGGAAAGCTTGCAGAGGGCTTTATTTCCACTTAAAATAACACATAAGAAGTCGTGAAACCCAACCGCTGGAATATTTCCCGCACAAATTATAGCAATATTCTTAGGGTTAGAATTAAACTCATATCTCTCACAAAACTCTTCAAGGGTATTTTTGTTCAACCACTTAGCAATAGCTTTAAGAGAAAAAAGAATATCCCTTTTCTCAAACCATTTATTATCCATTAAGCTTTTCTCAACAGCCATAAGTAATTCATTTGTTGGGTTTTCCAAAATGGGAGCAAGGTTTGAGAATGCATTTATGATTTTTGATTTCATCATCAGAAGAGTTTTTATTATTTTTGTATGCAAATATATGCAATTATTTTATTCCCTAAGTAACTAATTTAATGATTTTGGCGTTAAAGGGATTATGATGAAGAAAAAACATTTAATAGGATTTTTTATTGGATTACTATTTAGCATTGGTGCCTACTCACAAAAAGACCAGACCTTTGCAGAGTTTGAATCCCAAATGAAAGAGCTTCTTGACCAAGCCATTGACTCCCCCAAAGATAATGAGAGATATAACGCCAACGAAAGACTCCTAACCATAATGGAAGAGGTTTTAAATATGGAAAAATCATTTTCTCACCCATTCGCATCTCTTAACCGCATAAGTAACCTAAAATCAGCCGATAATAAATTCCGCATCCTCACATGGGCAGTTCAAAACCAAGAAGGGAGCTTTGAAAACTTTGGATTTGTACAAGCCAAAAACGAAACATCCGATGAATATGAGGTCTATATACTAAAAGATAAGAGTGAGGAAATATTTAATCCCGAACTGACCAAAACTGATAACCAGATTTGGTTTGGAGCAGTTTACTACGAACTTCTTACAATGGAATATGAGGGTAGAAAGGTATATACACTATTGGGATATGACGGAAACAACTTGTACACAAAGCGAAAAATAATTGATTTTATCTCCTTCAAAACAAAAGATGCAAGACCTTATTTTGGACAAAATGTATTTCACAAGGATAGAGATCGTTATAGGTATATATTTGAATACAACCCCGATGCCAATTTCTTTCTATTGTGGGATAACCAATACTATGAAGACACAAAAGCATCAAAGAGGCAAAAAAAATCCAGACGTACAAGAATAACAACAAATGAACCTAATCTTATTCAAGAATATATGATAGTCTATGACGTCTTAGAGCCAATGTTTGAAGGTATGGAAGGGAGCACCAAGGCACAGTTCTATGTTTCATCGGGATATGTCAATGGCTTTAAGTTTGAAAGAGGTAGGTGGCGATTAGTAGAGAACGTACAGCCTCGCAACTCAAAGCCAGAACCAAAAATAAAACAAAAAGCCCCACAAATCCCTCTATATAAACCATAACTAATGGTTAATGGTGTTTCTTATTAAACTTCTTACCTACTTTCATCCTCTGTAAATAGTCCAAAATATTTATCTTACCTCAAAACTTTGAGTAAGAGGGTTGATATGTTCTAATGTTTCTTGGGTTATGGTGTTTATGTATTTCTCATCGAACTTTCTACTTACTATTATTAAAATGTAATTATTATTTTAAGTTTAAATCCTCTGGCAATATTTCAAAGGTATAGTCGTGATATTTACAATCATTATTATTAGGTTTAGAATATTGTTTATACTCCCAATCGTTTTCTCTAAAAAACTGCTTCTCATATGTGTCAGTATAAAACTTATTCCATGTTTTTAATAATACACTATCTTTTGAATAGATATACACAAAAATATCTGCCTCTGTCCAGTTATAAAGTGATTTAAACTTATAGTCTTCTTCTCCATCTTGAAAAGAACCCTCTTTTATATTAGATGTTGTGTTTGGAGCAATACATATAACTCTATTTTCAAGCACAGAAAAATCCGATTTAATATAAATTGTATCACTACTACTGTTTTTGACATTGAAATATACTATATTCTGATCTTCAGGAGTGCAGGATGCATTAGTAAATATTATAAATGCAAGAATTGAAGCAAAAAATAAAATAACCTTATGTCTCATTATATTAAAAATTAAAAGTTTTGTTCATTAAATATTTCTTCAATACCTCTAGATACGTTTGGATAAGTATTTTTTAATTTTGCTTTAAGCAATTGATGAGATGTTATATCAGGCGTTAAACAATAAAAGATTTGTTGTCAGAAAAGATAAAACAATTAGGATTAGTGTTCGTTTCATATTTTAGCTATTAAAAAGGGTTCAAATAAAATATTTAAAGATTAATGTTTTGGTCGTGTCCCGCACGAGAGGCTTTCTCATTATCACTCTCCCAATGTATTTTGACTTTATCGGAAAGTAATCATTTTAGTTTAAATCCTCTGGTAGAATTTCAAAAGTATAGTCAGTATAAATATATTTCTTATCTGATTCTTTCCATTGCTTTATTTTCCAATCGCTTTCTCTAAAAAACTCTTTATTTTGTTCATTATTATTGAACTTTGTCCACATTCTCAATAACACAGAATCTTGTGAATAAAACCAAATAGTATCATCAACAACTCTTCCTATATATAAAGCAGTAAAAAGACTTTTTGAATAGTCCTTTCCAATACCAATAGAGGTAATACAAAGCAAAGAATCACTATTAATTGAAAAAAGTCGCATATCAGGAGTTACACAATAGTTAGAAAAAGTAGTTTTAATAATTAAATTCTTATTTACTTTATTATGAATATAGAATTTCACTTCATTTGTCGGATCGAGACCTTCTTCAGGGTCGCAAGAAATGAAGATAAACAAACTTACAATTAATATTAATAGTGTTTTAAATGCTTTTTGTTTCATGGTATATAAATTTAAAAGTTTTCTTCATTAAATATTTCTTCGATACCTCTTGATACGACAGGATAAGTATATTTTAATTTAGATTTTAGTAATTGATGAGATGTAATATCTTCTGTTAAGCAATAAAAAATTTGATAAGGAGATAATGAAGTTCTTGAATCAGTTATTAGCTTATAAATTATCTGAGGCTTAAACCAATAATAAAATCCTTGTTCAGATTGTACTAGACTATATCTTTCTTTTGTTATTAGATTTCCTATTGCATACCCCCACATTTCTCCTACTCCACAAATTCCTGAGTTTGGAGTATCTATGTTGCCATAAGTATCCAAGCCATTGGCATAGCATGTTATAATATAATTGATATATTGAGACCAATAATAACTTCCCACTTGACTAAAATGACTTGCATGTGCTAACTCATGAATAGTCGTAGAATAAATACTTTTAGATGAATTAGATTTAGCCCCAATAGTAATATCTGGTAAACCAGATTGGACAAGTCTTAATAACATGTTTACAGGGATTGAATAAATGGAGCTCATTAGATCTTTAAAAGGGTTGGGAGAGTTAATATATATAAGATCATTTATTCGCCTAATCATAGAAGCAGAACTTTTGGATTCACTTTTTAACTGTAATATTTTTAATTTAGATGGAGGAATTCTTAGAGGATTTTGCCCAAAACATAAGGAAGTATAATAGTCATAAGTTGCATTATTTATTGTAGATAAGCTCCATCCAACAGAGTTAGTGTATAAATCATGATTATGTCCTTTTCTGCTATGAACACCCATGTAATAAAATGCTGTTATTGGTGTATAATTATTCCAGATAGTAAAATCCATTGTATTAGAAAATGAGATTGTGTAAAATGGGTTTAATGCAAATTTTGTACTTATTGAATAATAACCATTTTCATTAGTATTTGCATATGCACATTTAACGATTAAATTGCATTTTACTCTAACTCCTTTTATTCCTTCTAATCTATTTAGGTCTGTATCATATACTCTAAAAGTTCCTTTGGGTTTATATCCAGAGAACCATCCTTTAGTATCACTTTCTTCTGGTTGAAACTTTTCTAATAATCCAACTCTTTCAAATGCCTTTTGTTCTAAAATATCAAGAGAACTTAATACTCCTTCTTTCCCTTCGTCTCTTGGGATAAAACATCTGTCTAACACCTCGTATTGCATAGAGGAAGGAAATTCAAAATCAGGCTTTACAGTAGTGTATAGCCATGTAATCTCATCTTCAGAAATTGATGGATCATGATAGTAAGAACCAGCTTTCTCAATATCATAATCTAAGGGATATTCAAATAAGATTAAGTTCTTTTCTTCATACAAGAATTTTAAATCTAAAGAATCTTTTGGTAAGAAACGTACATATAAATCTGTTACTTTTACATCAATTGGTTCGGTAATACTTCCAGAAGCAAACAAATCATTATATGTTTCTTTCATATTATCTATGTTATAAGGATTAGGAAGTTTTGTCCCTAATACAATTTCTTCTTCAGAATAATATATAGATTTTCTATTTGCATTCTGATCTTGTTCAATGTCTTCATTTGTACAAGATAATATAAAAAATATTGCAAAAATCATTATTGCAATTGTGTGGGTTTTTGAACTTTTCATGACTTTTAATAAAAAATATTATTTGACAAAGATACAAGATTATTTTATTATACAAATAAAAAGATGTATTTTACATCAGACTAGTATAATAACAGAGAATTAGTTATTTTATTTCAAAGCATTGATTTATAGGGTTGAGGTGTTCTAAGGTTTCTTGGGTTATGGTGTTTATGTATTTTTCATCAAACTTTCTACTAACTCTTATGTAGTTGTCTGAAAAACCATACATCATTCCTTTTTCATTGTCGCTTTCCCAAAGTACTTTGGCTTTATATCCTTTGTTGTTTTCGTAAAATTCCTTTTTCTTTTTATTGGAAATATCCTGCATAATAAGGCTTCGCTTCTTGCGGATATTCGTTGGAACTTTCCCGTCAAAATTTATTGCCAGTGAGTTTGGTCTTTCGGAATAGGTAAATACATGTAAGGCTGATAGGGGAAGGGATTCAATAAAAGCAATTGTTTCATTAAATTCTTCCTCGCTCTCTCCAGGGAAACCAATAATTATATCAGCTGCTATAAAAGCATGAGGCATTACTTTCTTTATATATCTTATTCTGTCCTCAAATAATTCTCTATTATATTTTCTTTTCATCCTTTGGAGCAAGAAATTTGTTCCCCCTTGCAAAGGAATATGAAAATGTGGTAAGAAACTTCTTGATGTGCTTACAAAATCAATAATTTCATTTGTAATTAGATTTGGCTCAATGCTTGAAATCCTATATCTCTCAATATGCTCAACCTTATCCAACTCTTTAATAAGAGAAAAGAAATCCTCGCCTTGATGTTTTCCAAAATCTCCAATATTTACTCCTGTCAACACAACTTCTTTCTTGCCTTCTTTCTCCAATTCATAGGCTTTTTTAATTGTGTTTTCAATGGTGTCGCTTCTGCTTCTTCCTCTTGCAAAAGGAATAGCACAATAGGAACAGAAATAGTCGCATCCGTCTTGTATCTTTAAGAAACTCCTTGTCCTATCTTCGAAAGAGTAGGAGGGAACGAATTCTTTTACATTATCAATTGGCACAACCTCTTTGAAATGCTCATCAAACTTCTCCTTGCTTTCGATATATTCAAATAATTTATGCTTATCGGCATTTCCCAAAATTATATCTACTCCTTCAATCTCTGCAATTTCTTTTGGATTAAGCTGAGCAAAACAACCAATAACAGCAATTGTTGCATTAGGGTTTATATGATTAGCAACACGAATTGCATTCCTACATTTCTTTTCAGCCACTTGAGTAACTGTACATGTATTAATAACATATACATCTGCAAATTCTTTTGAGGAAACTTGTTCGTAGTTGTTTTGAGTAAATCTTCTTGCCAAATCAGAGCTTTCAGCAAAATTGAGCTTACACCCTAAAGTATGAAAAGCAACTTTCTTCATTTATATATTTATACAATAATCTAATCAATTTCGATTTTCAAAATTAGGTATTTTATTTTGAATAGTCATTATTTTGATACAAAAAACAAAACCATTTGATTCTGACCCCTCGATTATTTGATCCTGACCCCCTCATCTTTTGATTCTGATACCCCAAACATCAAAAGATCGCACCCTCAGCATCAAAAGATCATATCCCAAACATCAAATACTGGTTTTGCGATTGTTAAATATGTTAATAATCGGTTAGATTCTTAGGATAGGAACATACTTAACAAGATAGAAACAAAATTTTGAAATATGGTTTTCTATTTAATTATTTTAGCAACGCACCTAAAGCCTATAGGTCTATCGAGAACTTGGTCTTTATTCCCCAAAGTGTATTCTATAACATTATCCGTTATTCCCTGTGGCTTCCCAGATTTTTTATTTTTAAGAATTGACAAAGGGGGATTAAAAGTTATTTCAGCAAATGACTCAGCTTTCTTATAATCCTCTTGAGTAGGTAAAGAGAACTCTATTTGTTCTACTCCTTTTATTTTCCAATTAAATCGTTCAGTTCTCCACTTGCAATAATTTATACATTGCTCATAAGAAACACCTATCATTGGGTATTTATCATAATTATTCTTCATAAACCCAACATCTGCATTTGAAAAATTTTGTTTCTCCATATTGTTTGCATTTGGGTGAATAAAAGAATAATTATAATACCTTCTAAATAATGCAGTATCTGGAATTGTTGAAAGAAATTCTTGAGAATTACTACCAAAACGGTTTTTGATATCAAATTCATATTCCCGCCAATCACTGATAGAAACCTCTGTATTGTCAATATATTTCATTTCCTTACTATCTATTTGAGTCATATAAGGAATCTTTTGAGCTATTATATTGCCCGTTTTTAAAATAAGGCTAAACAATAATATAATAATGCTTGCTCTCTTCTTCATATTTATCCATTTTTATGTCAAAATAAGAACTACCTTCTCAACTTCTTGACAATGTTTTCAGATATGATTTTTGAAATATTATTCTTTATCTGCAAACTTACGGTTTTATTTTTAATCAGCAAAATATAAATGAATACCATTTTTTAGACCATTATTCTTGGTCATTTTACTTTTATTGTAAAAGCATATTTTTTATTCATGTGTTTGCAAATACTACTATAAACCTGTTGCAAAACCTTCAATGCTGTCTTTAGTACCTTTGTTATTATAAGATGTAAATGCTCCTAGAGAATGTTTTTTGTCATAACTATATATAAAGAATTTACCCCCCTCTGGCAACCAAAATTTATCATATAATAAGTTTATTGATAATGCTTCAGGAATGCTTATACATAACCTCCATATTCTATCTCCATTCGCTAAAGTTGACCATTCTCCAGAACTATCCATACTATAATTTACCTTATGAGCATATCCAAATCTTGGAGGAACTCCATTCTTTTCATCCTCTAAGTCCTCTTGATTAATTATTGCCATATCTAAAGAAGGTAATGTTTTTGTTGTCACATTAGAATTAAGATTTTTATATTCAAAACTTACTGGTAATTCTTTTGTGCTAAGTTGTCCATATGTACTATTATTTATCATAAAGTAAAATATGAAAAACATTGCCATTGTTAAATAATATACTTTTTCACAACCTACCTCCTTTCAAATTTTAAGTAATTCTGACGATTATTATAATATAACTCTAAAATGTTATTTGAAACAGAATAGTATCTTGTGTTTTTTATACCTTGCATAAATAAATTTCCATCATATAATTCATTGATTTCTGTACCATACAGATTTTTTATTAGTAAAGAATAATTTTCTGTATTTATAATATAGTCTCCCGATAAACTATTAGTTGAAGAGTGTACATTCAATTTATTCAGGTTTTCTTCAAATACCAATCGATAACAAATACTATCACTTGGCTCTGGGATTTTTGTAGTATTATTCGCAACATCAACAAATTCTATTAATTTCCATTCTGTGTTTTTTAATGGATTATTTGTTTTTTCATTGTTGCCATCCTTTTCCTCACAAGAAAAGAATAGACCGAGACTTAAAAGTGTTACTACCACTATGGCAACCGCACTTAATCTTAAAAATTTAGTTTTCATAAAAACATACTTTTTTGTTATTAATAATTTTATACTGCAGAGCTTTTATTTCTGCTGCAAAATAAACAAAAACAGGATTTATCATCAATTCTTTTAAACTAAATATTGACTTTATTTATTTGAATGGTTTTAGTCTGTTCCATTATTAAGAGAAACCTACTTTTCTTGTGTTAAGGGTTAATACTTGTGATTACTTCCTTTTTACTTTAAAAAACGAATATAATCCTAATTGTTTTGTTGAAAAATATGATGATATATATCTTGTTGTTTTTGTTTCTACGATGAAATGTAAGATAGGAAATACAAAAGTAACATTTCTCTTCTCTTTGTTGAAAAGGGAGTTTATTAGAAAACTGCTCAAACTATATGTATTAGCTTTATACATCTAGATAGGTAATTTAAAAGAATATTACGTTGGCAAACGTACAAACTTTATTTTAATACGCCAAATAAAATGAAAAAAAGATTTTTATTTAATCTGAATAATTATTCACTTATCATGGAATTAAACTCTTGTTCGGATATTATTTTTACTCCTAATTTCTCTGCTTTGCGTTTTTTCTCTGGTCCAATTTTATCTCCTGCAACCAAATAATCAACCTTTGCACTTACTGCACTTAAAACCTTTCCTGAATTGTCTTCAATAGTTTTCTTTAGGGCTTCTCTGCTATATGCTTCAAAGGTACCGCTTACAACAAAGCTTAATCCTTCAAGGCTATTGCTTAGAAAAGTTTCTTCAATCTCAAACTTTAGTCCTTTGGATTTTAGCTTTTGGATAAGAGATAGGTTTTCCACATTTGAGAAATAATCAATTATGCTTTGAGCTATCTTATCTCCAATTTCATCTACCTGTGTTAGCTCTAAGAAGTTTGCATTAATTAAACCATCTATATTCTTATAATGTTTAGCAAGTTTCTTAGCAACAACCTCACCAACATAGCGAATACCTAATCCATAAAGCACTCTTTCAAAAGCGATATTCTTTGAATCTTCAATCGCTTGAATAAGATTAGAGGCTCCTTTTTCTTGAATTGTTGCTTTCTTGCTCTCATCAATGCTTCCAATGCCAATAAGGTCTTCTTCTTTTAATGAATATATATCAGCAAAATCGTTAATAAGTTTATGGTCAATTAGGTATTTTAGTCTTTCTCCTCCAAGGGTATCAATATTCATTGCCTTCTTACTTGCAAAATGTTCAAAGCGACTTAAGATTTGAACAGGGCAGTGGTTATAGTTAGGACAATAATGCCCAGCTTCGGAATCTTCTCTTATTAAAGGAGTTTTACACTCAGGGCATTTAGTTATATATTCTATTTTCTTAGCACCAAGTTCTCTTTTTTCAAGATTTACTCCAATTATCTTTGGAATAATCTCTCCTCCTTTTTCTACATATAAATAATCATTTGTATGAATATCGAGCTTCTCAATTATATCTGCATTATGCAAAGAAGCTCTCTTAACAATTGTTCCTCCAAGCAAAACAGGTTCAAAATTAGCAACAGGAGTAATTACGCCCGTTCTTCCAACTTGATATTCAATGCTAAGAAGTTTTGCTTCCTTTCTTTGAGCTTTAAACTTATAGGCTGTTGCCCAACGAGGGCTTTTGGCAGTAGAGCCAAGCCTATCCCAAAGAAGAGTATTATTTAGTTTGATAACAATTCCGTCTATATCGAAACCAAGATTAAATCTTTCCTTATCCCAATAGTCAATAAAGTTTTCAATATCTTCCATATTATTGCATATTGCCATAAAGCTAGGAATATTGAATCCCCAAGACTTTGCTTTTTGAAGCCTTTGGTAATGAGTAAGAGAATTTAATTCAGGGTTATTGTCTGTAAGTAGAAAATAGAGGAAACAATCCAATTTTCTTTTTGCAGTTTCTTTTGGGTTAAGTAGTTTTATGCTTCCAGAGGCTGCATTTCGAGGATTAGCCAAAGGCTCTTCTCCTTGAGCTATTTTTTGAGCGTTAAACTCCTCAAAGGCTTTATGAGGAAATATTACTTCTCCTCTAATTTCAAATTCTTCAGGATAATCATCTCCAAAAAGTTCCATAGGAATAGAGCGAATGGTTTTAATATTATCGGTTATATCATCTCCAAGAAGTCCATTTCCTCGAGTAAGGGCTTGAACAAGTCTTCCTTTTTTATAGTTCAAACTTATTGCAACTCCATCATATTTTAATTCACAAACCCATTCCAATTCTTCATTTGAACCTAAACCTTCTTCTGCTCTTTTTACAAAATCCTTAATCTCTTCAATTGAATAGGTGTTGGAAAGAGAGAGCATTTGATATTTATGTTCAACCTGCTTAAAAGCTTTGTTGGTTTCTCCTCCAACTCTTTGGGTGGGGGAATAAGAAAAGAAAGAGTCATCCATTTCTGGATTCTCTTTCTTATATTCTTTCTCTAAATTTTCAAGTTTTTTTAGTTTAAAGTCAAACTCAGTGTCGGAAATAGTGGGATTGTCCAACACATAGTAGTTGTAGTTATGTTGGTTAATTTCTTTTCTTAGTTCAATTATTTGGTTATAGAGTTGGCTCATCGTCTTTTTGAAGCTCTGTTGTTATGTCTTCATCAACAATATGGTCTTTTCTTGAAATTTTTAAGACATCCGAAGTCAGTGCGTCATACTCCATTCTGTTTTTAGAAATATCCATTGCCATAAAAACTGCATTGCGGAAACTATCAGGATTAGCTACATTCTTTCCTGCAATATGATAGGCTGTTCCGTGAGCTGGTGAAGTTCTAACATAAGGCAGCCCAGCAGTGAAATTAACTCCACTATAGAAACTCATAAGCTTAAATGGAATTAAACCTTGATCATGATAAAGAGCTAAGACTCCATCGTAATTAGCAAATTCACCCATTCCAAAGAAACCATCAGAAGGGAAAGGACCAAAGGCAAGAATATTCTCATTAAATGCTTTTTTGATTGCTGGCATAATAATTTGTTCATCTTCATCTCCATTAACTCCATGGTCTCCAGCATGAGGATTTAGAGCCAAAACAGCAATCTTAGGCATACGAATGGCGAAATCTCTTTTAAGTGATTGGTCTAAAATTCTAAGCTTTCTTAAAACCAGATCTTCTGTAACAACGCTTGGAACATCTTTCAATGCAAGGTGGTTAGTAAGAATCCCAATCTTAATTTTATCGCAAGCCATAATCATCAAAGAGTCTTTAATTCCGAATTTCTTTGTTAAAAACTCAGTATGACCAGGGAAATGGAAATTAGGAGATTGGATATTCTTTTTGTTGATTGGATTAGTAACAAGGGCATCAAATTTTCCTTTCATTAGGTCTTCCGATGCCATATTCAGACTAAGAGCTGCCAACTCTCCTGCAATCTCTGTTGCTTGTCCAACGTCAATCTTAACTTCTTCCTGAATAATATTTAGTATGTTGAGTTTACCTTTTTCTGCTTGATCAACATGTTTTATGTTAGTGAAAGGGAAATTAGGCAAATCAACCATTTTCTTATAGTAAGAAAGTATTTTCGAAGAGCCATAAAGTACAGGAGTAAAGCTCTCCATAACTCTTGTGTCAGAAAAACATTTCAAAAGTATTTCGTAACCAATACCATTAAAATCACCTTGGGAAATTCCTATTGTAATGTTAGAACCTTTGGGTTGAGGGTTCTTATTCTTATCAATATTTTTAATATCAATATTTTTGATATTCATATTATTACTATCCATATTATTCTTGTCCATATTATTTTTGTATAAAGTATTTTTCTATAAATTTAATCATTAATCTAATTCCAAAGCCGGTACCACCATAGCCCATATAGCTCTTTTTCTTTTCGTTGAAAGCAACACCTGCAATATCTAAATGAATAAAAGGATATTCACTTGTAAAATGCGAAAGGAACTTTCCTGCAGTTATCATTCCTGCATAGCTTTCTCCAGAGTTTTTAATGTCTGCAATTTCACTTTTAATCAATTCATCATATTCTTCCCAAAAAGGAAATTCAGCAATTCTTTCGTAAACATCTTTTCCTGCTTGTTTCAAATCTCCTAAATACATTCCTGCATGATTTTCAATTGCACAAATGCCAAAAGGACCAATTGCACGGGATGCAGCACCTGTAAGAGTAGCAGCATTAACAATTAGTGATGGATTAAACTGTTTAGCATAAGCCAAAGCATCAGCCAAAATCATTCTGCCTTCAGCGTCAGTATTAACAACTTCAACATTTGTTCCATCATACATATTTACAATATCTCCTGAAGCAAAAGCATTTCCACAAGGACGGTTATCTGTTGCAGGGAAAAGACCAATTATGTGAATAGGAAGATTTAAGCGAGCAGCAGCATAAATAACAGATGCCATTGTTGCAGCTCCAGCCATATCACTCTTCATGTCATTCATATAATCGCCAGGCTTAATATTCAAACCTCCAGTGTCGTATACCAAACCCTTACCAACCAAAGCCAAAGGTTGATTATTTAGTGGATTACTTGGTTTATATTCCATAATTGTAAAAGTAGGAGGGTCAATACTTCCCTTATTTACAGCCAGAAGACCACCCATTTGGAGTTTCTCAATATCTTCCTTATTCAAAACTTCAACTCTTATGTTGGCTTCTTGACTCATATTAACAAAAGCAGCAGCCAAACCTTCAGCATTCAAAGTACAAACAGGCTCATTAACCAAATCCTTACATTTTTCAATAGCCTCACAAACAATTCTTAAATGATTAATATCATCAATTTCTATGTCAGAATGAATAATTGAAATATGGTCAAAAGGATGAATAAGTCTTGAAGGGTCAGTTTTGTAGTTGTCAAAACAATAACTTGCTAAACAAACACCTTCCACAAAACTTAAAGTTTCTTCCTTTGAAGCATTGGAAAGAAGGTTAATGTTTTTAATATGTTCTCTATCAAAAAAATCTAAAGCCACAGCACCAATCTTTCTTAACTCTTCATTAGTTTGGTGAGCAGTTTTTTTAATAGGGTAAATAATTACAATCAACCAATGAGAAAGGTGATTGAAAGTGAAGAAAGTTCTTTTATTTTCTTTATGTTCGTTATTTATGTAAGCCTCTTGATCTTGATTAAGGAGCAAATGATTGAAACTATCATTTTCATCAAACAAAATAACGTTAGAAAATTCTTTCTTAGGGCTTAATAATTTATCTATAGTAATCATAAACTTATGTTTTGTAAATAAACATACAAAGGTACAAAATAAATGTAAAATAAAAACTATAAATAGAATTTTAGGCTAAGTCTACAGTTAAAATTCTTTTGTTTTATTGAGATTCTCCTCGATAGCTTTATCAATTTTGTTTGAAATAAAAACATTCCCAAAAGCACCAATGCCTACAACCTTAATCTCTCCATCAAGAGTCATTTTGGTTGTAGAAAAAAGAATATAATTATCTGAACTCACTGCATTATCAACAAATCCATCCAAAACAGCACCACCAAGCATCATAGTAATAGCTTGTGCTGTTCCACCCATTTCATTTAGTTCTTGCTTTAAATTTTTTTGCAAAAGGGAGTTGAGTTTGTTTTTCATAGCTTCCTTATGCTCATCAATAGAGGGATTAGTAAAAATAGCAATAAAAACAATAACCCCAATAATTGCAATAAGAATATACTTACTTTTCATAATGATTTTGTTTTAAATGTTTTCTTTAATAACTAATATGATTATTTTGTCTAGTTTGATTTCCATAGTGCGGGATTGCAAAATTCTGCACGACGGAAACTATCCTTATAATTTTATGTTGATGCCTTTAGTTTCACGCTCCAAAGATAGTAATTTTATTTATAATACAATGCTTTTAGATGTTTGTTTTTTAATGTTTTGATTAAGATAAAATGTTGTCATAAATTACACGCCGTATCTTGGGTCAAAACACGCCGTCAAACGCATCAAAACACGGCGTCTCTTGGGTCATTTCACGGCGTGTAAAATATCGAAATACGGCGTGTAAATAAAATGCAATAAAAACTCAATCTTTATTATCTTGATTTCTTTATAATTTGATATTGATATATTATTGTATTTATGTCTGTTATTCCTAATTAAAATACTCAACTCCAAAATCTGATACATTACCTAAACATATTTTAATAATCAATGTTTTTCAAATACTTACATCATCAACTCCAAATCTGATACACTACCAAACATAATAGACAAAGTTACCATATAAACTATTAGAGATAATAGTACATAAAACCAGATTAGATACAATTTTAGTTTTTTATATTTAACATTTTCTCCCTTCCATCTTTCTTCTAATTGTATATATTTTCTTTTATTCAAAACAAAAAACCAATTAATCATTAGAGTTAAAAGTATAATAATTACAACAAGTTCAAGAGGATATTGAGAATTATTTATAATAAAAGGAATAGCTATTAATGATAATAAATTTAGTGATTGACATAAAGTAACAAGACCTCTTGCATATATTTCAGGATCTTTTTCATCTAATACTTTATATGCATTAGTCAATCTATAAAAACAGTAATAATAAAATCTCATAATAACATTTATTTAAATGGCTGATAAGCAGGCAAACCAGGATTTATACCCATTTTCATTTGTTCAGTAATAGTTTTCGCATGCATTCTTGTTAGGGGCTTTCCTATTGTACCCCAATACAAAGAAATACCAGCTCCTACAGGTCCAGCAAAATCCGTCGTGCGGGGGGGGGGATGCCCCCCCCTCTTTATTTTTTTTATTATATTTTTATTTTTTTTTTTTTATATATTTTTTTT
>DHCV01000014.1 GCA_002399025.1 Bacteroidales bacterium UBA4893
CTTTTTTCAGGACAAGTCATTATATTGATTTTAAACGAAGTATAAAGACTCAAAATCCTTGTTTAATTTGCTTAAAAAGAAGTGTATTTATTTGTAGAAAAGCTATGGTTTTCCCTGAATTAGATTTGCAGTTTTCCCTTTATTACTAATTCTAATTTACAGTTTTGGGTTTTAAACCTAAATAAGGTTTACAAGTATCCTAATATCCCTAAAAATAGGTTACATTTCTTATAATACTTATCTTTGTTAGGTAAAATGCTTTGTTTTTTTGGTAATTTGAAAAAATATTGTATTTTTGCAAACTCAAATAAGGTCTCTTGGCCGAGTGGTTAGGCACCGGTCTGCAAAACCGTCTACTCCAGTTCGAATCTGGAAGAGACCTCAAAGTTATAAAGTCATCTGAAAAGATGACTTTTGTTTTTTATTCATATACCTATACTTTAATTGATACTTAAGCTAATTATCCTTCATTTTTAATATAATAAAAAACTTTTTTACAAAATATTCGTACAAGAATAATTAACCTTGATTTTTATACATACCATATATGGTTGCCTTATTAAAAGAAATAGATGATGTTAAAAATAAACTAATGAATTATTCAATTCTATGTTTATTAATTATAACACTACCCGCAACAATCTTCTCAATAATACATCTTGTAAAGGAAGGTCATTTCCCTGATTATGGAGTTGGCTTTCTTCAATCCCTATTAATTTTATTCTTATTTTTAATTAGAAATATAATTGGGCAAAAGACTAAGGCTCATTTAATCACAATTTCATTTATTATTGGAGGATTGGCAGGAAATCTCTTTTTTGGAAGCTTAGGAGATCAATTTCTGACGGTTATAGGTATTGCATTAATTTCGCTTTTTTATGGGAAAAAACCTGGAATCTTCTACTTTTTTGTAGCATTTATTGGGTTTTTAACTCTTGAAATTCTTTTCTGGGAAAATATTATTGAAAGAGATATAAATTATAATGAATTTTTTAGTGATGTTAGGAATTGGATAATAAGTTTCATTACTCTTACTATTACTGCATTAATACTAATATTTTCAATAAGCTATTTTAATCATTTTCTTATAAGTTTAGTAGATAAACTTGGAGACAAGAATGGAGAACTCGATACTTTAAACACAGCATATAAAAATGTTATGTCAAAGGTTGAGGAGAGCGAAAAGAAGTATAAATCAATATTCGAAACTCTAAGAGAAGGGGTTATTTTAACAAATGAAGAAGGAGATATTATTGATTGTAATAAGGCAGCTGAATGTATTTTAGATATTTCAAAAGAAGATATTTTACAAATTAATCTTCATCAAAAGAATTTCCATTTAGTTTATCCCGACCTGAGTCCAGTTCCTAATGAAGAGTGTCCAGGAGTAAAAACATTGATAAATGGAATACCTGTCAATAATTTTGAAGTAGGAATCCAAAGAGCTGAAGGTTTGAGATGGCTTATTATCAATTCAGCTCCTTTAAAAGCTAAAGGTTATGGATTATTCCTAACATTGAAAGATATAACTGAATTCAAGAAATTGGAAAACGAGCAAATTGTTTTCAATCGTTATTTTGAAGCTTTCCTTGAAAACATTGAAGATTATGTTGTTTTTAGAAACAGAGAAGGAAAGATAATCTTCTGCAGTCAATCCCTTGCACAAATTACAGGATATAGTGATTGGAGGGATATTATTGGGAAAAACTATGAAGATATCTTCCCTGGAGAAATTGCAAAAACCTACAAAGAAGAGGATGATGTTGTTTATCAAACGGGAGAGAAGTTGATAGGAAAGGTAAATACTTTTTTGATTAAAAATTCAGAAATAAGATATGAGCAAACGAACAAAATTCCTTTGTTTGATGATGATAGAAATGTTGTAGGAATCATAAGTATAGGTAGAGATATTACAGAAATATTAAGAGAGAAGGAATTAATTCAGGAAAAAGAAGAAAAAATTAATCTGCTCTTAAATTCAGCTGCTGAAGGAATATATGGAGTAGATGTAGATGGCAATTGTACATTTGCAAATAAATCTTGTGTTAATATGCTTGGATATTCAAGTGAAGAAGAATTGCTTGGTAAGAATATGCATTATTTAATACACCATAGTTTTGAAAATGGCAAGCCAATGGATTTTAGCGAATGTAGTATTCAAAAAACATTAATTTATAGTATTGAAACACATTGTGAAGATGAAGTATTTTGGAAAAAAGATGGAAATAAGCTTGAAGTTGAATACTTCTCTTTCCCACAAATTAAAAATGGTAAAGTTGTTGGTTCAGTTGTAACTTTCATTGATATTTCTGAAAGAAAGAAAACAGAAAAACAAATTATTAGTTTTGCAAAAGACCTTCAAAAGCTAAATTCTGATAAGGATAAATTCATAAGAATATTAGCTCATGATTTAAAAAATCCTTTCAACACAATAATAGGATTCTCCGAATATATAATTCAAAACCTTGGCTCAATTGAAAAGGACGAAATTGAAGAGTTTACTAAAATGATTAATGATAGTTCAGAAAAGGCTTATACTTTATTAGAAGAGATTCTTTTGTGGTTAAAAGTCCAATCAGGTCAGCTATCTGTACAGAAAACAAAGATTGAACTTAGAAATATTGTTTTAAATATTATTGAAAATCTAAGTCCATTAGCTCAAAATAAATCCATTAAGTTAAGCTGCAATATCCCTCAAGACGTATATATTGAGGCAGATATAAATATGTTTAAAACCATTCTTAGAAACTTAATTACTAATTCAATTAAATTCACAAACGAAAATGGAGAGATTGAAGTAAATATAGAGGAAATTGAAAAAAGGATTAAGATTATAGTTGCTGATAATGGAGTTGGAATGAGTCAGGATTTAGCTAAAAACCTTTTTACCGACCAAGTCAACCAAACAGAAGAAGGGACAAAAGGAGAAAAGGGTACAGGTCTTGGGCTAACAATTATAAAAGAATTAGTGCAGAAACATAAAGAACTAATATGGGCAGAGTCTGAAATAGGGAAAGGCAGTAGATTTATCGTAACAATGCCAAAAATAACAAAAAAGGATGAAGAAACTATTTAATTATTTGCTTTTCTATTGTATACTAATACCTCTTTCTCTGCTACCTTTATGGTTTTTATACATATTATCATCTATAACTGCTTTTTTACTTCATTATATTATTAAATATAGATTGGATGTTGTAAAGTTAAATGTTGAGAAATCCTTTCCAGAGAAAAGTAAACAAGAGCAAAAACTTATAATAAACAAGTTCTATAAACATTTGGCAGATGTTTTCCTTGAAGGCTTTAAGATGTTAAGCATTTCAAGAAAGAATGTTTTGAAAAGATATAAATGTAATAACCCCGAAATCCTATATCCCTACTTCCAGCAAAACCAAAGCATACTCTTGCTTTCCTCTCACTTCAATAATTGGGAATATATGGTTTTGTCTTTGGGTATGCAGTTTCCTTTTCAAGGGATTGGGGTTGGGAAAAGAATGACTGATAAAACCTTTGAACATCTTATGCACCTTAGAAGGACACGTTATGGGACCAAGGTTTGCTATAATGATAATGTTAAGGAGGTATTCAGCCAAAATGAAAAGACAAAAACCCCTTCAGCCTACATGCTTCTTTCGGATCAAAGCCCAAACGACACTTACAAATGCTATTGGACAACCTTTCTCAATCAGGATACCGGACTAATCTTTGGTGGGGAGTATTTTGCCAAGAAATACAACTATCCAGTTTTCTACTATAAGGTAAATAAGGAGAGTAGGGGGTATTATAGTTTTGATATAATCCCTATAAGTCTTAATCCTCAGCAAGAAGGATATGCTGAAATAACCCAAAAATACACTTCCCTATTGGAAAACACCATAAAGGAGAATCCGCCCTATTGGCTTTGGTCACATAAACGCTGGAAACACAAACGCCCAGAGAAGATTTATCAGGATACTTTTAGGAAAGAAAAGGATTAATGAGCCTCAAGCCAATTCTTTCCGGTGTTGCTCTCAACCTCAATTGGAACATTTTCTAACGGAAGGGCTTCCTTCATCTTCTTTTCAACGATTTCCCTTACCTTTTCAAGCTCTGGAATAAAAACATCGAAGACCAATTCATCATGAACTTGAAGTATGAGTTTGGATTTCAAGCCTTGCCTATTAAATTCAGCATAAATATCAATCATAGCTTTCTTTATCATATCGGCAGAGCTTCCTTGAATTGGCATATTTACTGCATTTCGTCCTGCAAAGTTCCTCAAGCCAGCATTTCTCGAATTAATATCATAGAGATAACGCCTTCTTTTCATTAGGGTTTGGGCGTATCCCTTCTCTTGAGCTGTCTTTATGCTTTGTTCAATAAAGGTTTTTATCTTTGGATACTGGGAAAAATATTGGTCAATTAGTTCCTGAGCTTCTTTTCTAGGGATTGAGAGCTGTTCGGAAAGTCCAAAGGCAGAAATACCATAGATTATACCGAAATTAACACTCTTTGCATAGCGTCTTTGGTCTTTTGTAACCTCATTAAGTGGAATGTGGAATATCTTACTTGCCGTTGCGGAGTGAATATCTATACCATCTCTAAATGCTTGACAAATGTTTTCGTCCTTACTCAACGATGCAATTATCCTTAACTCAATTTGGGAGTAGTCAGCCGAAAGAAGTATGAAATCATCGTTTCTTGGAACGAAGGCTTTTCGCATCTCCCTACCCAATTCAGTTCTTATAGGTATGTTTTGAAGGTTGGGATTGGTTGAGGAAAGCCTACCTGTTGCCGCAACTGACTGATTAAAACTTGTATGAATATGTTTAGTTTTGCTGTTAACAAGCAATGGGAACGCATCAACATAGGTACTCTTGAGTTTTGTAATAGATCGGTAGTCCAAAATTAGAGGAATTATTGGGTGCTTGTTAACTAATTTCAAAAGTACATCCTCTGAGGTAGAGAATTGTTTGGTTGCTGAAGTAGTTTTAGCCTTTTCCACAATTTGAAGTTTCTTAAAGAGTATATCGCCCAATTGTTTAGGTGAAGAAATATTGAATTCCTCATTCGCTAAGGCATATATTTTTGTTTCAAGATTAAGCTTTTCTTTGTTTAATCTTTGGGAAAAATCATTTAGTTCCTCAGTATTTATCCTAATCCCTTCTCTTTCCATTGATAAAAGCACATCAACCAAAGGCATTTCAATCTTTTCAAACAAATCCCAAAGCTCATCCTCCTTTAACTTTGCTTCAAAGATAGGTTTTAGCTGCAAAGCAATATCAGCATCCTCAACGGCATACTCCTTTAGAGCAATCTTATCAATGGAATTAATATTTATCTTCCCGTCCTTAGGTTTGCCAAAAACTTCCTCAAAAGGAATCATCTCGTAGTTAAGGTAGGAGTTGGCAAGAAAGTCAATCTTATGCCTTGCCTCAGAGTCAATAAGGTAATGAGCCAATATTGTGTCAAAGCATATTCCTCTTACTTCAATTCCATAGTTCAAAAGTACATTCTTGTCAAACTTAATATTATGAGCAATCTTTTCAATCCTTTCGTCCTCCATTAGTTGCTTCAAAAGGATTAGGATTTCTTTTCTTTCTTCATCTTTTTGAGGAATAATAACAAAGAAACCATTTGATTTTTCGCAAGAAAAAGCAACCCCAATAAGCTCTGAATCAATTTCTAATCCAGTTGTTTCGCAATCAAAGCTACAAAATCCCTTTTCCCTAATCTTTTCAATCTCCTTACTAAGAGTTTCTGAATCTTCAACCAATACATAATTATGTTCAATGCCCTTTAATGTTGAGAGAGAAGAGCTTGAAAACAAATCATTGGAGCTTATGTTGTTCCCAAACAAATCAAGCTGTTGTTCGGTTTCGGTTTGCTTTGTTTCAGTGGGCTTGTCGTTATGGCTTTTTTCCACGAAATCTGCATAGCCTTCCATTTGAGCAAATTCATTGAAGAAACGTTTTTCAAAGGTTCTGAATTCCAATTCGGCAAATAGTTTTTTGCAATGTTCAAAATCGGGTTGAGTAAACCTAAGTAAGGCTTCATTAAAATTTATTGGAACATCCAAGATTATTGTTGCAAGCTGTTTTGAAAGTATTGCCTTGTCCTTATTCTCTTCAATTGCCTTGCGAATGGAGTTATTCTCAATCTTATCGGTATTTTCTAAAATATCTTCAATGGAATCAAATTGTTTCATCAAAATCTTTGCCTTCTTTTCTCCAATTGATGGCACACCAGGAATATTATCCGAGCTATCGCCCCAGAGTCCAAGAATATCAATAACCTGCTTTGGGTTTCTAACTTCAAATTTCTCCAAAACTTCCTTAACTCCCAATATTTCCTCAGTATTTCCCATTCGTGGAAGTTTGAGCATTAGAATATTTTCTTCAACCAATTGAGCATAGTCCTTATCCGGAGTTACCATATAAACCTTAAAGCCTTCCTTTGCTGCCTTTTTGGAAAGAGTGCCAATAACATCATCGGCTTCATAGCCCTCAGAGTAAAGGATTGGGATATTCATAGCTTCCAAAAGTTCCTTCACATAGGGAATAGCAGCGATTATATCTTCTGGGCTTTCTTGACGATTAGCCTTATAGTCCTCAAATTGTTGGTGGCGTACGGTTGGACCATACAAATCAAATGCAACTCCAATATGAGAAGGCTTATGTTTCTTTATCAAGTCAAGAAGGGTGTTAGCAAATCCAAATATTGCGGAGGTATTTAAGCCTTTGGAGTTTATGCGGGGATTCTTGTTAAGAGCATAGAAGGAACGATAAATCAATGCCATTGCATCAATTAGATAAAGGTTTTTCTCTTTCATTTTCTTTTTTCTTTTATTAGTTCTATTCGGTGTAGAAGTCTAACATCTTATTAATTTCTCTTGTGCAAACAGGACAGAAAGGCTTATCGCTTCGCATTAAGCAATCTTGATAAGGGCGATAAAGCCCCTTAGTTACGTAAGCTGCCCCTTCAAATACTCCAACCTTATTAATATATTCCTCTGTTACTGGTGTTGGGATAGGGGTTGAGTCCTCAATCATATCCTTCCACTTCTGAGAAAAGTCTTTTAGGGAAGTAAGATTCTTTTGCCATGGCTCAATGCATTGAGGAGCTCCCTCAACCTCAGTGTCATTTTGCGAATATTCATCTCCCAATCCTGCAAAGGAATGCCCAAGCTCATGAATTAAAACAAATCCATTCTTAGGATTAACATAGGAAGTGGCATAGAAATTAAAAATTCCTCCTCCTCCATAGGTTTCGCTATTGCACATAATAACTATTTGCTCGTAAGGAACATTAACAAGAATTTCATGAAGATTAAAAAGATTAGGAGTCATTATATATCTTGGAGAATTAAATGTATTATAGCTAACTCCAAGAAAACTATTTGGACGAATTGTTGAATCTAATCCTGGTATTCCCGTTTGTTCAGAAAAATAGCATTGCCCCCAAACATTAATTTTGTTCTTAGCCTCAGCATAAGGAGGCTTAGAGAAAAGAAAGTCGGTAAAGAGCTTTAAATCCGAAACCATCTTCAAAGAATCTTTTTGAGTATAGCCAGCAGGAACTATAACAATATCCAATTTCGTATTAACATTATCAGAAGCAATATTCAAACGGTAAGGGTCATAGAGCTTGTAATCTAATTTTTTATATTCTGTCTTTTCAACTTCTATTTTTTGTTTTTCTACCAAAAACCATTTTCCCAGACTATCTCGAGAAAAGAAAGCAATATCAACATCCTGATTAGGAAGAGGTATTCTAAAGACTTCTTCAAAGTTGCCGCAAGAGTTTTCTGCCTCAGGAGTGGTTTGCCATTCCTCGAAGAAAGAACAATAGTTGCGTGAATAGATAAGATTTTTAGTATTATGAACATAAACCTCAATACGATGAGCCCCCAAATTAGTATTGTCAAGTAGCTTAGTTTTGGTTCCAGCCCATTTCTTTGTTATGTATGTTTGGTCAATTGTGTAGTACTCCACAGCCTTACGCCCCGAATGATAGCAAAGAATATTGAGAGTATTATCTGTAAAATAATTATCAAAAGAAGTTTTCTGAGCATTTAATCCTATTGAAAACAAAAGGAATAAAATAAAAATATGATTTCTAAACATCCTATAAATTTTTTAAGTAATTGAGCAAAGATACAATCTTTTACCCTAAATAAAGAACCTTATTAAAAATATTTCGTAGTAGAAGGGAGAAATTATAAAACTATAAGACTTAATTGATATGATAGGCATAAGGTAATAATTAGTTAATAAACTTTTAACTTAAAAAGTTTGAAATCAAAATATTTATTTATACCTTTGCAACCTCACAAGTTGACTTTTATATGATAAAAAGGAGCTCAATACATTCAAATAACAACCGCTATCTAAACATTAAAGATAGGGATAAGCTATTTTTCTAAGCAAAATGGTCTAATCAAGATCTTAATTACCATAAACCTCAATTATAATTAATCAAAAAAAGAATTTAAAAACAAATATAAGAATAAATAATATGGAATTACCATTTGCAGAATCTTGGAAAATCAAGATGATTGAACCAATAAGAAAAAGTACTCGTCAAGAGAGAGAAGAGTGGATTAAAGAAGCTCATTATAATACATTCCAATTAGCAGCCGACAAAGTATATATTGACCTTATTACTGACTCAGGAACAAATGCTATGTCTCAAGGTCAATGGGCAGCTATGATGATGGGAGATGAAAGTTATGCAGGAGCAACATCTTTCTACAACCTAAAAAATGCCATAAAAAATATTATAGGCTTCGATTACGTAATCCCAACTCACCAAGGAAGAGCAGCTGAAAACGTTCTTTTCTCATATTTAGTTAAAGAAGGAAGTGTTTGCCCAGGTAACTCTCATTTTGATACAACAAAAGGACACATTGAAAGTCGTAAAGCAATTGCTCTTGACTGTACAATTGACGAAGCAAAGGACACTCAACTTGAAATTCCTTTCAAAGGAAATGTTTGTCCAAAGAAATTGGAAGACGCAATAATAAAATACAAAGAAAGAATCCCTTTTATTATTGTAACTGTAACAAATAATACTGCAGGAGGACAACCTGTAAGCATGCAGAATATTAAAGAAGTTCGAGCTATTGCAGATAAATATAATATCCCTGTTTTGTTTGATTCAGCTCGTTTTGCTGAAAATGCTTATTTCATTAAAACAAGAGAAAAAGGATACGAAAACAAAACTATCAAAGAGATTGTTAAGGAAATGTTCCAATATGCTGACGGAATGACAATGAGTGCTAAAAAAGATGCTGTTGTTAATATGGGAGGTTTTATTGCAACAAGACTTCAAGATTGGTATGATGGAGCAAAGAACTTCTGTATTGTTATGGAAGGTTTCTTGACATACGGCGGTATGAACGGAAGAGATATGAATGCTTTAGCAGTTGGATTGGATGAAAATACTGAATTTGATAATCTTGAAACTCGTATCAAACAAGTTGAATATTTGGCCAAGAAATTAGACGAATATGGAATTGCATATCAAAGACCTGCTGGTGGACATGCAATATTTGTAGATGCATCTAAAGTTCTTACTCATGTTCCTAAAGAAGAATTTCCAGCTCAAACTCTAACCATTGAACTATACTTGGAAGCAGGAATTAGAGGTTGCGAAATAGGATATTTGCTTGCAGACCGCGACCCTGTAACAAGAGAAAATCGTTTTGGAGGACTTGACTTTTTGCGTTTAGCAATCCCAAGAAGAGTTTATACAAATAACCACATGGATGTTATTGCTGCAGCATTGAAAAACGTTAAAGATAGAGCAGAACAAATAAATCATGGATACAAAATAGCTTGGGAAGCACCTTTAATGAGACATTTCACTGTTAAATTAGAACCAATTAAATAGTTGTTTTATAGGAACTACACACAATAAATATATAATTAGATTAGGGCTTTCAAATATGGAAGCCCTTTTTTATTACTGATTTCTAATCATCAAATCAAGCTTTCATAATCATCAAATAAGGCATATTTACTTACTATATCAAAGAGTTGTATGTGTCAAATCTTTAATATGATAGCCTCATATCAGGGATTTGGTATATGCATTACAGTTATAATGCGATATGCATTACAGTTATAATACAATATGCATTATAGTTATAATGCAATATGCAAATCGGTAATATTGCTTTTTCATATCCCTTATTCCAATAATCTATATCAAAAACACACACTATATATAATGTATAGTTAAAGGCTTTTCAAAAAAGATTATTCTCCTTTTATTTTCTCATATATTGTCAATGGAATTAAATTATTGTGTAAATTTGTATTCTTTTTTGATGATGAGAAATAATAAATTGGAACTTAAGATTGGGTTTGACCAAGTTAGGGAATCGCTTAAAGTTATGTGCTTGAGTGATGGAGGTAGGAGTTTTGTAGATAAGATGGAGTTTGTAACTTCCTATAATAAGGTTATTGAATTATTGGGAATTACAGAGGAGTTTAGGCAGATTTTTATAACAAATGAAGTCTTTCCTTCCGATAATTATTTTGATATGAGAGGGGAACTTCAAAGACTTAAGCTTTTAGGAACGTTTATTTCTCAGAATTCTCTTTTTGATTTAAAATCATCTTTAATTACAATTAATGAATGTCTTTTATTCTTTTCAAGGAGTGATGATAACAAGTTCCCTCTTCTTAGTGCTTTATCTCAAGGAGTTTATGTGGATAAAAATTTATTAAATATTTGTTCTAAGCTACTTGATTCTAATGGAGATTTCAATGATGATGCTTCTGAATATTTGTATATAATTCGTTCAAATCATAGGAAAAAGGTTTTGGATGTTGATAAGCAAATTAAAAGAATATTAAATCAAGTTAAGAAAGAAGGATGGTCGTCAGAAGAGGCAGAGGTTACAGTTCGTAATGGAAGGTTAGTCATTCCTATTTCTTCTGCCAACAAGAAAAGAATTAAGGGCTTCATTCATGATGAGTCGCAAAGTGGTCAAACTTCCTATATTGAACCTGCAGAAATAGTTGAGTTGAATAATGAGATTAGAGAGTTGGAACTTGAAGAAAGAAGAGAAATCCTAAAAATCTTAGTGGAGTTTACCGATGTTTTGCGTCCAGAGATAGATAACTTAATAAATGCTTATTACTTCCTTTCTAAAATAGACTTTATTAGAGCAAAAGCAAAATATGCACTACAAATTAGGGCAGGTAAACCTATTGTCGAAGATAATACATTAATTAATTGGTTTGAAGCACGCCATCCAATTCTTGAAGAGGCTTTGGAAAAGAACTCTAAAAAGATTGTCCCTTTAAGGATTGAGCTTAACTCAAAAGATAGAATCCTTATTATTTCTGGACCAAATGCAGGAGGTAAGAGTGTATGTTTGAAGACTGTTGGGCTTCTACAATACATGCTACAATGTGGATTGCTTGTACCTATGAGAGAGAGTTCAGAAGTAGGTATTTTCTCTTCAATCTTTATTGATATAGGAGATGAGCAGTCAATAGAAAACGACTTAAGTACATATTCTTCCCATTTGCTAAGCATGAAAAACCTAAGCGAAAGAGCAAATAATAAAACATTGTTTTTGATAGATGAATGTGGAACAGGAACCGATCCAACAATTGGAGGAGCCATTGCAGAGTCTGTTTTAGAGTTTTTGAATGAGAAACAAGCCTTTGGAGTCGTTACAACACACTATTCCAATCTAAAACTCTTGGCAGATAGGCATGAGGCAATTGTAAATGGTGCTATGTTATTTGATTCTGCCAATATGCGACCTTTATATAAGCTTTCAATTGGCAAGCCAGGTTCTTCCTTTGCCTTTGAAATTGCCCAAACCATTGGGCTGTCTAATAAAATAATTGATAATGCCGTCAATAAGATTGGTTCTTCCTATTTTGATTTTGAACAACAGCTCCAACAATTGGAAGTTGATAAGTTAAGTTTGAAAAAGAAACAAGAAGAGGTGAGAGTTGCAGACGAACTGCTTTCCGAAGTTATTACCAAATACAATAAGCTTAGCTCTGAATTAGAAGACAAGAAAAGAGTAATACTAAAGCAGGCAAAATTGGACGCAAAGGAGATTCTTCAAAGGGCAGTACGTCAGGTTGAGAACACAATCTCCCAAATTAAGGATGTGAATGCCGATAAAGAGAAAACAAAGAAGCTAAGGGAAAACTATAAGAAAGAACAAGAAAATATAGATAGAGATATAGTTGAGTTTGAAAAAGAAGAAAAGGCTAAGGGGGTTAAAAAGGATATTTTACTTCAGAACAAAGATATAGGAGTTAAGATTGACCTTTCTCCAATTGCAATTGGAGATATTGTAAGAATTGGCAATGAGAATAGTTTTGCTGAAGTTGTTTCAATAAAGAGAAATAGATTGGAAGTTATTAGTAATAGTGTAAAGATGAATATTGAAAAAAGCAGAGTAGTTAAGGTTGATAAGAAATCTTTTCTGAAATCTAATTCAAAACTTAACTCACAAAGACCTTCGACATATTTATCTGTTATTGATGAACTGAACGACAAAAGAAAGACTTTCAAATCTCAATTAGATCTTAGGGGAGAAAGGGCAGAAACCGCTTTGGACAAACTTAGTCAGTTTATTGATCAGGCACGTTTGCTTGGAGAAAGAGAGATTTCTGTTTTGCATGGGAAAGGAGATGGAATATTAAAAACTTTAATTCGTGATTATTTGAAAACAAATTCGGAAATACAATCATTTAAATCTGCAAGAATTGAGTTTGGAGGTGAGGGTATTACTATGATTAAGCTAAATTAGAAAAAAATAACTTGCAAAAAAGGAAACAAAAAATAAAATTTCAGTGTTATTTATACGAAACAAATATTTAATGAGCATAATATAAATTATTAAGGATATGAAAACTAATTTTATTAAAACTTTATTACTAACATTAGCAATGGTCTTCAATGTTAGTATTGTTTTCTCACAAGTAGATGGAACCAATTTTGATTTCAATGCTTACCCAACCCCAAATTATTTAGGATGGAAGGGTTACCAGGCAAAGAATATATCTAGTATCTCCACAATGATTTTTGGACCAAATAGTGGACCAAGAGGAATATTACAACCAGATGGCATATGGAGAATTTTTAATGATCCTTCAGAATGTTTGTGGGATGGCGGTTTTCCAGGCTCAAATGCATTAGGTGATCGTTGTTTTTTAATAAATACAGATACAAATCAATATGATGCGATAGCTCCTACTTTAAAAAAAATTCCAGAAGGCTATACTCGCTCTACACAAATAAATTGTCCTCGAGCTAATCAAAATTCTAATATGCTTACATATGATTTAGACGTAACACTTCAAAATTGTTTATTGACTTTTAATTATGCTATGTTGCTACAAGCTCCTACTCATTCTGGATACCAACAACCTTTCTTTCAAATAAAAGTAATGCTATTAAATGGAGGACAAGAAGTTGGTTTAGTTGATCCATGTGCAACTTTTGAAGTTATTGGACAATCTCCTGCACCAGAAGGTTGGAATACTTTCAGTGGAGGAATATGGCAACCATGGCGTCAAATTTCAATGAACCTAACATCTTATATTGAAGAAACCGTAAGAATTAAAGTCCTTTTAGCTGGATGTCAACCTTCAGCACACTGGGCTTATGGATATTTTGTAGGAAGAGTAGGACCATCAGTTTTAACAGTTAATGCATGTGGATCAGGAGAAAATGCAGCAGTAATTACAGCACCTCCAGGTTTTGCTAACTATGAATGGTACGCTAATCCAGATAATTTATCAGAGAGTGAATTAGCTCCCTTAGCAACTGGAACACCAATTTATAGCAGTGAAGCTACCGCAACATTGCCTGCAAATAATTCATTTGTTATATCCAATTTAATTCACCAACAAAATCTTCATGGTAACTATTTTGTAAAAGTAACTTCTCCAAGTAGCTCCTCCACCGTTCCAGGTTGTGTAGCCTATATGAAAGCCCAGGTTCAAGTAATAAAACCAGTAGTAGAATTTACGTTCAATACAGATTGTCAGCTAACAGCAGAATTTTCAAATGGTACAACATTCCCAATTGATGACCTTGAAGCAATAAAGGAATATCATTGGGACTTTGGAGATGGAACATCAGCAGTTTACTCAAGTGATGACACAAGTACAAATGGAAATATTAATCCTACTCACGTATATAGTAGTGCTGGAACATACACAGTTTCACTTACTGCCTCATACAATGGATGCGAGAATTCAATTTCTTATGAAGTGGAGATTCCAGAAACTCCTTCATTCTCTCTAACAGATACAATGATTTGTATTGGTACAAATATTAATATACCAATTGAAAACCCTGCAATGACTGAAAATGTTACTTACACTTGGACTAATCCAAACGAACCAAACACTTTTGAAGGGATAATGTATAATGCTACATTTAATCAAAGAACGGAGATTATTGTTGAGGCTGTTGCTCCTTCTTGTATATACACAGATACAATTATTGTTGATGTTCAAGAATTCCCTGAAATCACCTTGATTGGAGATACAATGCTATGCTTAGGCGAACAGTCAAATATTACTGCCATGGATGAAACTGGTAACACTCAAGAAATGCAATGGTCATTTACTGATCCAGGTAACCCACCGCAATTTAATCCTAACCAACCTACCACCACCGAACCCGTACTAATCTTCACCCCAACCCAAAACACCACAGTATATCTAATAGCAAAAACCTCACAAGGCTGCATGGCCTCAAAGAGCATTAATATAAGCATAACCGATCCAAAAGTTGTTGCGAACAAATATAAAGTATGTCCAGGAGACCCTGTTGTTCTAACAGGAATGGATGCAGTGGACTATAGTTGGAGTGCTGACCCAGCTGACCCAACCCTACCGACTGACATACGTTCTGACCAACCAGTAACAGCTCATCCTGAAGAAACGACAATTTACACTATGAAAGGTTATGGTGCAAGTGGATGCTTCGCAGTAAGAACAATAAGAGTTCAAGTTGTTCCATTCCCAGAAGCCGAAATATCCTATTCTCCTGCTTATGTTGATGTTGATAATCCTGTTCTTTCTCTAAGAGATGTTTCACAATGGGGAACAAGCTCAAGCTGGACAATTTCAGACGGAACAACCTCAGATGCAAGAAGCTTTAGTCATAGATTTAATGATGTGAGTGGAGATAATGTTCAAATTTACTTAACAACCTTCAATGAAGTTGGCTGCTCCGATACTACTTCTGTTATTGTTCCAATTGAACTATTTTCTGTATGGTTGCCAAGTGCATTCTCACCTGATGGTGATGGAGCAAATGACAGGTTCTTCTTTAGAAGCACAAATAGATTGGAAGATGTTAAGTTTGAAGTCTATAATAGATGGGGAGAAAGAGTTTTCTTGTTCGAAGATGATTACTTAGATTGTTCAAAAGAAGATAGTCAAGATCTTGAAAACAAGAGTGGCTGGAACGGTCAAAAGAATGGAGTTAATGTACCAATTGGAACTTATGTTTGGAGATTAAGCTATAAGAGATTAGGTAATAAACGAGTTTACGATAGGAGTGGTACAATAAATCTTATTAGATAAGAGTCAATAGGAATCATATATGGAAAGGTAGCAATTTAGTTTGCTGCCTTTTTTTATTGCTTAGTTCACAAAGTCGTTGGAAAATTTTGGGGAAGGGCTTTGGGAGTCTTTATTGGTTAGTTCATTATAGCGTTTGCGAGCCTGAGTAACGTAGAGAGAATTGGGGTAATCAATAATTATTCTTTCGTAGTATTCTATTGCTCTTTGAGTTGAGTTGAGGTTGGTCAAGCATAGTTCTGCCAAGAGATAAAGAGCATCATCAGCCATAATATCGTATTGGTATTTGAGAAGAATAAGGTTGAGTAAGCTATCGGCTTTTTCATAATTCTTTTTATGGATTTCAATCTCTGCCCTCTTATACAAAACCTCATCAAACAAAGGGTGGGAGAGGTATTGTTGATTTAGGGTATCCAAATAATGGGTTGCTAAGTCGTATTTGTTTTGGAAGATAGCAAATTCAGCCTTAGAGAAATAAGCCAATCCCCCATAGGATGAGTCTTCATCAATATTATCTGAAATCAAAATAGAGTATTGCATTGCATCGTTAGCAATTAGCTTGGTTGTTGAGGAACGAAGCACATCAAATTGAGAAGCTGCCCAAGAAAAATCACCATTATAGTAGGAAAGCATTGCATTTTTGAATTTTGCTTCTGAACCTACAACATCATTTTTGAATTCTTTTTCAACCTGTGAATAAGTTAATGATGCTTCCCAAATGTCATTCTCCATTAAATAAATATCAGCTCTTGTTAGCTTGCTTTTAGCTTTTTCTAATGGTTTGATTTGAGGCATTGAAAGAGTTTGATCTAATATATCAACAGCTTCTTGAGGCAAATGTAGATAATAGGCTAACAAATGTGCATATTGTTGCATTATCGGTATTGTTGCAGGAAGTTTGCCAAGTTCTTCAAGGGTTGTTTCGTATTGAGATTTTAGGTAAGCAATTTCTTTTGGTGTATGGTTAATTTTGTTTATAAATGGATGATAAAGAGAACTAAGAAGTCCTAACCTGCTTACAAGATAATAGGTGCTTTCCCTCCCTTTGTTAATCAAATAAATAAATCCCTCTTTTGCAATTTCGTAATCTTGATTATTGAGAGCAATATTTGCAATTTCATAAACTGTTTGCCCAGTTAAGTTTTCAAATCTTTTGTCAATTGCTTTTGCTTGAGTAAGAGCCATCTTATAGTTCTTTTGTTGCAAAAGAGTCCAAATGTATAGTTGAGAAAGATTTTGATTTGAAGGTTCTTGTTGAACTTTTTTCAGCATAGTATTGCGAAGAAAGTCAGAAAACTTTCCATCATTGTCTTGTTGCAAAATGCTTCCAAGATAAATTTTAACTTGATTAAGCATTGAAGGGTTTTCATCCAAAAGGGATAAATACTCGTTTGCTATTTCTTCATAATTCCCTTGACGTTGATATAGATAAGAAATGTCATAGATAAAAAGACTTTTGTTATTAAATAATTCTCTTCCTTTCTTAAAGGTTTTAATTGCATAATCAATATTTCCTCTAACATTGAAATAGCTTGCAAGCTGAACAATACTATTACTGTTTGCTTGAAGATTTTCTATAGATTTGTCAAATTGATTATTTGCTTTGTTTTGTTCACCTAATTTAATGTAGTGAGTACCTAAATCAGCAATAAATAATGAGTTTTGAGGGAATTTCTTTATTGTTTTCTTTATTAGTTTTTCTGCTTTTGAGTCTTGATTCGTTTGATAGTAAAGACTTAAGAGATTGTCATAATACTCTTGACGGAATTCCTTGTCAATCAAATCTTCATAAAGGTCAATTTTGTTTTGAGTTTCTTCATTCAAAAAGAATGCTTTCTCTTGAGTGTTTTTATCTGTTTGAGCAAAAAGAGGATAAGAATAGAATAAAGCAATTAAAACAAACAAAAAAAAACTTGCACCTCTAATTTTTAAAAGGTCTTTAATGTTTATTCTCTTATCTAATAACTCCTCTTTGTTTATCACTTAAAGTACGTTTAATATTTGTTCTTTTATTTTCTCAAGCTCATCTTTCATCTGCACAACAATTTTCTGCATGTTGGCATCCTGAGCCTTTGAGCCAAGAGTATTAATTTCTCTACCAATCTCTTGAGCAATAAATCCTAATTTTTTCCCTTGTGAAGTAGGAAGATTCATAGTATTAACGAAATAATCCAAATGTTGTTTTAATCTTGTCTTTTCTTCTGTAATGTCCAATTTCTCAATATAATAAATAATCTCTTGTTCAAAACGATTCATATCCAATGATTGGCAATCCAACTCATTAAGTTTGGAGAGTAGTTTATCCTTAATTTGTTGAATTCTCAATGACTCAAATTGGTCAATCTCAAGAAGTTTCTCACCAATTAACCTAATTCTCAACATCAAATCCTTCTCCAAACATTTTCCCTCAATCAATCTATATTGGTCGGTTTGTTCTATGGCTTCATCCAAAAGAAGAAATAATATATCCAACTCATCTTGCTTAACCTCCTTGTCGCAACAAGAATTTATCTCTGGAATTTGCAAAACATAGTGAAGTATGCTTGCTTTTGGAGCATTGACCTCTTCAGCCAAGGCTTCAAATTGCTTGTAGTAGCTAACAAAAAGAGCTTTGTTAATATTCAAATTGGGAGCCTCTTCAACAAATTCCTTAATAATATAACAATCCACCTTACCCCTTTCAAGGCTGTTGGCAATACGGTTTCTTATTTCAATTTCCTTATTACGATAGGAAGAGTTGAGCTTTAGATTTAGGTCTATTTGCTTACTGTTGAGAGTCTTTATCTCAATTGATATAGTTTTGTTGTTGTAAGTTGCAGAGGCTTTACCGTAGCCTGTCATTGATTTAATCATATAAAAAACTTTGAATAGAATAATTATTCATTAATCTAAAAAACATACAAAGATATAAAAAAACTTTATCTACGATTATAAAACTGATTAAGAAGATAAAACTTTATCAAAAAAATAAACACCGAATAATTAAAATTAAAGCTCGTTTAATTCAAATTAAGTAACGATTATTTCCAAATAAGTAACGTTTATTTCCGAATAAGTAACGTTTAATTTTCACTAAATAGGGCTTTATAAAATTGTGAGTTTCCCTCTCAAAATTCTTTCTTGATTCTAATTTACTAAAACGAAGAGTTAGAAAATTAAAACCTCGTTTTAATAAATTTAAATCAGCTTTTATTCAACCTTACTTTTTTCTCCAATTCCCAAATTCTATTCTCGGGAGTTTTTTATTCCTGAAATATCTTATTAACCATAATTTAGGAGGAATATAATACTAAGTGGTAAAAAATGATTATTTTTGCTGTTTAATTTACTTTTAGAATAATAAAATCAAGTAAATTAACGTAAAGAGCATAAACAATTAAAACATAAAACAAAAACTTATGACACCAGAAACAGGATTTATGGGAGGGAATATGATTTATTGGGTAATTTTCATAGGCACAGCTGCTTTGAGCTGGCTTGTTAGTGCCAATTTGAAGAGAAAGTTTGCAGCCTATTCGAAGATACCAACTGAAAGAGGAATGACAGGTAGGGAGGTTGCTGAAAAGATGCTTCACGACCAAGATATTTATGATGTGAAGGTTCAATGTGTTGAGGGACAGCTAACCGATCATTATAATCCAGTAACCAAGGTTGTGAACCTAAGCAGGGGAGTATATGAGGGAGCAAATGTTGCTGCTGCTGCAGTTGCTGCTCACGAATGTGGTCACGCAGTTCAACATGCAACGGCTTATTCATGGCTAATGCTACGTTCAAGACTTGTACCTGTTGTTAGCTTTGCATCAAAATGGGTTATGTGGGTTATTCTTGTAGGTTTGTTTTTGGTAAACACCTTTCCAAGCCTTCTTTTGGTAGGGATTATCCTATTTGGATTTACAACCCTATTTAGCTTTGTTACCCTTCCGGTTGAAATAAACGCTTCAAAGAGAGCGTTGGCATGGTTGGAAAATCATTCCGTTACTTCTTTCCAAAGCCACGATAAGGCACAAGGAGCACTTAAAGCCGCTGCCTATACCTATGTTGTTGCAGCAGTATCTTCTTTGGCTTCACTGCTTTACTATATCGCAATTTATATGGGAAGAAGGGATTAAAACCAGAAGTAAATGTCATTATTTGATTTCATAAAGAGCAAGCAATTTTTCAAGAATTTGGGCATAATTACTGCCGTATTCTTTGTCATACTCATAATTGCTTTTGTGGGTATGAACTTCTATACTCGACATGGGAAAGAGTATATAATGCCCGAGATAGAGGGGAGCTTGATGGAGGATATCGACCAGATTGAGGAGATGGATATGTTTAAGATAATTGTTTTAGATTCAATCTATACACCAGGAGAGCATGCTGGGAAAATCATATCCCAAGACCCTAAGGCAGAGTCCAAAATAAAGAAGGGTAGGAAGATATATGTTGTTGTAACTTCGAGTATTGGAGAGAATATTCCTATGCCAAATTGTAAGGATCAAAGTGTTCGTTCGGCTGTAAATCAATTGACAAATGCTGGGCTTAGGGTTGGGAAATTTATTTTTAACATAGGCGACTTCAATAATGTTGTTGTTGGACAAAGGTATAGAGGGAAGCCAATTGAGGAAGGAAGCGACATTCAAAGAGGGGAAGAAATTGACTTGATTGTGGAGATGAATCAGGAGAAATACTCAACAACCATGCCCAATATCATAGGACTTACTGAGCCAGAGGCTGAAAAAAAGCTATGGGAGGCAGCACTAAATGTTGGTAAGAAAACCTTTGAAGGCAAGAAAGATATAGTTCATTCGAGGGTAGTTTCTTTTTCTCCCAACACCACCAGTGTTTCAAAAGGAAGCACCATAACCATTAACTTTATGAACGATACAAAGTCCAACTATAAGGATAGGGTGAAGAAATTTAAGATGTCAAACATAGCTGTTGAAGATGCCGATATTCAATTAATTGAGACAAGCGATGAATTATAATAGAGGGCTAATTCTTTTGGTTTTTATTGTACTAATTCCTTTTATAGGCATGAGTCAGTTTAGGATAACTCAGGCTGGAAAGCCAAAGAATGAGCCTATGGAAAAGAAGGGTTGGAAGAGCGAAAAGAAAAATATCAACACCATTTTGCTTCCTTTCATTGATGATTTTTCCAATCAAGGCAGTCTCCTAAACACCGATTTATGGGAGAACTCTGGGGCTTGGGCAAATAGCAATTACCCGTTTCTTGCCCCAACTGTCGGCGTTATTACCTTTGATGCTCTTAACTCCGAAGGTCTACTTTATGAAGGAGCAAACACCACAGGTTTCTCTGCCGATACCCTAACATCGTGCAAGATAAGGTTAGACTCCATACTATTACCAACCCCAACACGACTTTCTCCTAAGGATAGTATTTACCTTAGTTTCTATGTTCAACCAGGAGGTGGCTTCGGTGCAATATGGGATAATGTGGGTGCAACCCCTGCCAGAAAAGACTCCTTGGTACTCCAATTTTACTCTCCAAGTCAGGATGTTTGGAATAGTATTTGGAAGACTGAAGGGCTAATGATTGATAGTATATTTGCCATAGATAGCACCTATTGGCTACATGTAAATCTGCCTATTCTGGACTCAATATACTTTAGTTCGGAGTTCCGTTTCCGCTTTCTCAATTTCGCATCTTTGGATAATAACCCCTCCTATGCCTACGTTGGCAACTGCGATCACTGGCATATTGACTACGTATATCTTGATATGGATAGGAGTTTTGACAACAAAACCATTAGGGATATAGCCTTTGTCAACCCTGCACGTTCGCTTTTGAAGAGCTACCAATCAATGCCTTCAAGACAGTTTATTACTGAAGATATGGGGCAGAACATAGAGATTAAGATTGTCAACCTTGCCGATATTGCCCTTAGTTCTCAGTATAAATATAATGTATATGATGAGGCTGGAACATCAGTAGCTTCCTATGATGGTGGGTTCGAAAACATATATCCATACATACAAACCAAGCAGTTTCAGACCTCCCCAAACCATGCTTTGCCACCCATAAACTTTAGTTATCCTGTCAGCCAAACCCAGTGGAGTAGGTTCAATGTAGTGCATATTGTTAAGGAAGGAGTGGGGCAAGACAGCCGAACAACCAACGATACCATAGTTTTCGAGCAGGTATTTGAGGATTACTTTGCCTACGATGATGGCAGTGCAGAAAACGGCTTTGGTATAGAGCCAAACACCGTTTCCAACCTCGCAATTGGCTTTAACCTTAACGTCCCAGACACCCTTACAGCAGTTGACATTTACTTCAATTCATCCTACCAAGACGCCAATCAAAAACCTTTCTACCTTTGTGTTTGGAACAGCCTTGCAGGCAAACCACACGACAGCATATACCGCTCCAGCACCTACCTAACCCCTTCAACCAATGGGCTAAACAAGTTCACACGATATTACTTAGACTCACCTTTGGTAATAGAACAAGGCGAATTTTTCGTCTCACTCCAAACAAAATACAGCGACTATCTCAATATTGGCTTTGACCGAAACACCGATGCATCATCCAAAACCTTTGGAAACTGGGCTAATTCATGGGAAGAAAACACCCTCTTCAAAGGCTCAATTATGGTGCGTCCATACTTTGGATATAGGGCAGCAATAGGACTTAGGGAGGTGGAAAAGGAAGAAACAAACCTCTCAATATACCCTAACCCTGCCTCCAATAGGCTAAATATTAGACTACAAAACGCCAATTCAGGATGGCAAAAGGGTGAGATAAGAATAGTAAATATGCTTGGTAGAGAGGTCTTAAGCTTAGGTTTGAGGTCAGAAATCGACGTTTCATCGCTCCCAAATGGAGTATATATAATCTACATTTTGAACAAAGAGACCCACCAAACAAAGCAAGAGAAACTAATAATAAGAAGATGATAGAAGAGACCTTAGCACCACAAGAAGACGAAAACGAATTATTTGAGAACTACCGCATAGAGGTTGATAAAGGTCAAAGCCTCCTAAGGATAGATAAGTTTCTTATGGATAGGCTCGAGCAAACCTCAAGAAACAAGATACAACAAGCAGCAAAAGCAGACTGCATAAAAGTAAACGAGAAGCCTGTTAAGCCAAACTACAAAGTAAAGCCAGGAGATATTGTTCAGATATTTTTGCCAACTGCACCAAGAGAAATTGAAATCATTCCACAAGATATTCCTTTAAACATAGTTTATGAAGACGATGATTTAATTGTTGTAAACAAACAATCAGAAATGGTTGTTCATCCAGGCTATGGCAACTACACAGGAACACTTCTTAACGCACTAACCTTTCACTTCCAAAACCAAAAAGACAAGGAAGGCAACCCTGTTAGACCTTTAATGGTTCATAGAATAGATAAAAATACCACAGGACTACTACTAATTGCAAAAAATGAAGTAGCTCAAACCATTTTAGCAAAACAATTCTACGACCATTCAGTACAAAGAACCTATAAAGCTTTAGTTTGGGGAGACTTTGACCAAATGGAAGGAACAATTGAAGGAAATATAGGCCGCTCCCTTAAAGACAGAAAGGTAATGCAAGTATTTCCTGATGGAGAATATGGTAAATCAGCCATAACACATTGGAAAGTATTGTTCAGATTTGGTTACATCACCCTAATCCAATGCCAATTGGAAACAGGAAGAACACACCAAATTAGAGCCCATATGAAATATATTGGGCATCCACTCTTCAATGATGAAACCTATGGAGGAGACCAAATAATTAAAGGAACCACCTATTCCAAATACAAACAATTTGTTCAAAACTGCTTCAAAATCCTACCTCGACAAGCCCTACATGCAACCACACTTGGCTTCATTCATCCAACAACAAAAGAAACCTTATTCTTTGAAAGCAACTTGCCTGAGGATATGTTAATGGTACAAGAAAAATGGGAACACTACATAAACTACAATCGCCCACAAGAAGAAGATACCGACATAGAAACAATCAACCAATCCAAACACGAAGTTTCTAACCTAAAGTAAATACAAAAGAATCCGAATAATTAGAAGGAGTTTAGTAATTAAAAAACTAAGCTCCTTTTTCTATTTATACAGCTTTTACCATTAAAAAAGAGTCAATTATACTCCAAAATAAAACCTTGTTTCAGTAAATTAAAACGAAGAAAGAAAAAATTAAAACGAAGATTCAGTAAAATAAAACTTCGTTTCAGTAAAGTAGAATAAGAGATTAGAAAAATAACTCAATCAAAAATAAAATTATGATGGACAAAAATTAAAATATGATTGAAGTTTTTATCGAAGTACTTCAATAGCACCCATAACATCAATGTTTTTGTCGTGTCGAATGCCAATAAAGCGGTAGAAATATGTTCCTGTTGGGGAGTTGGTTTGGGCTGGTGACCATAGGTCGGTGGGCTTGGAGATGTTCTTAAAATGGTAAATAAGCTTGCCCTGACGGTTGTAAATGTATAGCTTATTCTCTGGAAATGCCTTCTGCTCAATGAGATTATGTATGTCGAAAACGTCGTTAATTCCATCACCATTGGGCGTTACTACATTAGGAAACATTACTCTATCGACCTGCAAATCGAGGTAAAGAATGCTGTCGCACCCCGTAATGGACTGGTGAGAATGAGTATAGAAGCCTGTGGTTTTCTCGTTAAAGCCATGCTTATTATAGGTGTTTCCGTAGTAGATATCGGCGAAAATGGTGTCGTTAAAGGTCTTGTTGACAGTCAGATAAAGGACATATATGCTGTCGCAACCGCTGGTAGTGGTGTGGGAAACCTTATAGGTACCACTCGAATCAAGAAGCATTCCCTCAAATAAATACTCCTCATTGTCGCAGATTGTCGCAATTATTGTGTCGTAGAAAGTAGGGTTTATTGTTAGGTGAAGCACTATATTGGAGTCGCAACCATAGACAGATTGGAGGTTGAGATTGTAGATTCCTGATTCCGAAATTATTGTTCCTTGGGCGTCATAGATGTAGTTATCGCACACAGTATCAAAGACAATCAGCCCATTATAATGAGGATGTACACTGACCATTTTGGAGGCATAGTGTTGGCATCCCAAAGAGTCTGTAACCTTAATTGAGTATAATGAGTCTATGGTAGGGGTAAATGATATGCTTTGAACGGTGTCTTGAGTGTTCCATAAGTAAGACCCTTGCATGGTAGCACTAAGAGTTGTTGACTCACCCAAGCAGAGAGAGGAGTCCCCCATTATTGTAAGCGTACCCCCAGGACTTTCGAGTCTTAGGGTTATTTCCATTGTATCGGTGCATTGGAAATCGGACAAACCAGCCACCAACTTAATTATATGTTCTCCCGAAGAGTAGTATTCCTTAACTGGATTATCAATATATTGCACCTCTGCGTTTTCGAAAATCCACTTAATATTCTCGCATCCCTCACCACTTGGAAGAGGGTCTATGCCGTTGGAAGAGAGCTTACTTTGGTTAAAAAACCTTACTTCGAAGTAGCAGTCTTTGGCTTCCACCTCATAGGTAAAGTCAGCTAATGGGAATCGTTTCCCTGCATAGGCATCAATCCTAAACCTACATGAAGGGTTTTCTTTTGAGGAAACTATACAGTAATAAGTTTGGGTTGAGTCAGTAACTATCTCCAATACTCTCTCGGTAGAAAGCCTTGTTGATGGATTGGAAGAGGAGTACCACTCATACAGAAATCCTTCTGGGGCACTGAAAATATTGGTGTGAGTTTCTCCACAAGATGAGGTTGTTATATCCTTTTTAGAGCAGTTTAGAGTATAGTAAGCATATCCATAGTGTCCTCCTTCTTTGCAGTCGAAGCTCGTAAGACGAACTTTTATTGTCTGATTATGGTAGTTTGAGAGGTCAAATCCTATCTTTGTCCAGTCCTTCCATATAACATTTGAGCCTGCAACATTGTTCCATCCGAGGCTCGTACTGGCAATAAAATTGGCATAACCACAAACAGAATCAATCACAATATTGTTAGAATCGAGTATTGCCAATAGGAATTTTGGTTGTTCCACTGGGTCATGGTCGGGGTCTTGAAGGACGATTGCGTAGTCAAGAATCATCAAGTTGTAGTTGTTAGTATCAACCTTATAGGCATAGGTTATGCTCTCTGCTTGGGCACCACCCTTCCAATTACCGAGCCTAACAGAAGCCAAAGCACCCTGAGGAATAGTCCTTAAGGCATTATTAGTTCTAACATCTCTTTCGGTCGTATCGTAGTGAACAGTATGCCTACTATTAATACTTTCATATCCATAATTGATTAAACCCGAGAACACATAAGGATGATCGAAGGTGCCGAATCTTGCATTTACAGCCTCAGCCTCAAGGTCTGTGTAGTCAAAACAATTACCCACAGTCTCCACAAGAATAAAGCTAAGCTGTGCAGCACACTCAGGAGCATAGTTATCGCAATAGGAATGTATTGAGGCTAAAATCTTCCCATTCAAACCCCTCATATCGAGCATAATTGAGTTTGTGTAGGTTGTATCGTAATGAGTAATTGAGGAACCTTCAACCTTCCATTCAACAATATAGCCATAGGCATCAGGGTCATGTTCCCATTCAAGAATAACGATTCCGTCATCAATACTCAAGAGATAAGCACCCTCAGCTCTTGGACAAGCACATGGAGTATAGACAATTAAACTATGTGGACACTCCACAGAGTCGAGGCAATAAGTAAATATGTCCACCTCATAATAGGAGTTTGACATTAGGTTATTAAAGGTAACTGAGGTTCCATTAGTAAGAATTGTCGAAACGCTATCCCCAAGAAGAGTCAGCCTAACCACCCATTCCAGACTCGTATCAGGCTCATTCCAACTCACAGTTAGGGAGTCTGACGCAACATTAAACGTAACATTGGTAGGCATAGGACAAGGACAAGGAGGGCAGACCAAAAAGCTAACCATCTTGCAAATTGAAGCTAATGGAACATTATGACAGTTATTAAATATATACACAGTGTAGCAAAGGGTAGGATTAATATCGGTGAAAATGGCATAAACATTAGTCGTAACAATAGAGTCAATAATATTACCTTCATATGTAAGAAGCACCGTCCATTCAATATTAGAATCGGGCGAAGTCCAGTTGGCAAATAGGGTATCGCCAGATGTATTTCCGAATGCCATTGTAGGAACACTGCATATACATTGCACCCATAAGGCATTGGGCAATATTCTCCTACAAGAGGTTGGCATGGTATCACAAGGAGTGTATATGGTAACACCATAGTCACCGCAATGAGATAAATCAGTTAGGAGTGCGGAGTTAGAACTGCTTACTATGGTTGTATCCTCGCCAGTTAAGTTGTTCTGATAGTTTATAATCCAGGTGTCAGAATTTCCTGTCCAAGTGAGCAAAGTAGTACTATCGGTTAGCACATCAGCACGTATTGAGCTCGCAATAGGGCATATTTCACATACGCTAATGTTTAGAACAAACCCACTATTAGGAGTATCTGAATCAACATAGAAGTGAATTGTTACTGGTCCAGTGGTAGATGTAACATTAATAGTTCCGCTTGTTGATTGGTTAATATTGGAGAAAAGAACCGATGTTGAGCTAGCATCACCATTATAAATAATTAGTTTTGTCTTGAAATACTCTTCAAGGTCAAAGGTTCCACTAATAATAATCTTGGAATTA
>DHCV01000028.1:0-5597 GCA_002399025.1 Bacteroidales bacterium UBA4893
TAGTTTAGTATGTGGAATTATTAAAAATCTACATGCTCCTGAGGTGAGAAAAGATCTTGTTCTCAATAGGACAAAAGAAGTAATTATGGAGAATATGAAAGTTGTTCAACAAATAGCTTTCCTATTAGGAGAGAATGCTTCATATACAGAATCTATGCTAAATTCCATATTAGAATCACATTCTAATGATAAAGATGCGCTAAATAATACTAAATAAAATGCTATCAAATACCAAGAAACTCTTTATTGAAGCGGGAAGTTTCCAACAAAACAAACATGGTAATATAGTTTGTGGAGATACGGTGTTGATGCATAAATCTATTGAAGAAAATAGAACAATAGCTGTTGTTTCAGATGGTTTGGGTTCGGGAGTTAAAGCAAATGTACTTTCAACTATGTCTGCTTCAATGGCTTTAAACTTTAGTATTAGAAGAGAGCCAATTGTTAGAACTGCTAAAATCATAATGGATACTCTTCCAATTGATAGTGTTCGTAATATTAGTTATGCAACATTTACAATAATTGATATTGAATCTGATGGTAATGCTAAGTTCGTTGAATATGATAATCCTCCTCTAATATTGATTAGAGATGGACAATTATATAAATTAGAGAAAGAAGAGACTTTAATAAAAAGAGAAGCTAATCAAATTGAAGGGAATGATAGAATGGTTATGCTTTCTAATATTGAGCTTCAAAAAGAAGATAGATTAATTTGCTTTTCGGATGGTGTTAGCCAATCGGGAATAGGAAATATGACAATGCCTTTTGGTTGGGAGGATGGAGTTAATGATTTTATTATTGAAACATTAAAAACTAATCCTTATATTTCGGCTCGAGAGCTTTCAAGAATTATTGTAAAACAATCGGAGTTTAATGATATTTTCAAACCCAAAGATGATACAAGTTGTGTTGTTTTGTATGTTAGAGAACCAAGAAAACTTTTAATTTGTACTGGTCCTCCATTTAAAGAAGAAGACGATAAATATTTAGCAGAAATAATTAAAAACTATAAAGGGAGAAAGATAGTTTGTGGCGGAACAACCTCTAAAATAGTATCAAGAGAGTTGAATCTTGAAATTGAAGTTGATTTAAAGGATGTTGTTTCTTCAATTCCTCCTGTGTCAAAAATGAAAGGTATAGATTTGGTTACTGAAGGAATAATCACATTAGGCTCTCTTACTGAAATTCTTGAAAACGAAATACCACACAATATTGACCAAAAAGGTGCTGATTGGGATATTTATAGAATGATTCTTGATGCAGATGTAATAGATATTGTGGCAGGGACAAAAATAAATATAGCACATCAAGACCCAACACTTCCGGTTGAGCTTGAAATTAGAAGGAATATAGTTAAGAAGCTTGCTCTACTTTTAGAACAAGAATATATGAAGAACGTTAATCTCAAATTTATATAAACAATCAAAAAAACAAATAGTTATGTTAAACGTAAGAATATGTGTTGGAACATACTGTTATATTACAGGTAGTTCTGACTTGATAAAACTAAAAGATAGACTTCCAGAAGAAATAAAAGATAAAGTTTCATTCATTGGCTCAGCTTGTTTGGGCTGTGATGAAAGTGATGAAAGTCCAAATCCCCCTTATGCTAAGGTTGGAGACGTACTTATTAAGCAATGTAATGAAGAAAAACTTTTAAATGAAATCTATTCTCAACTTGGTTTAGAAAGATAATCATTAGTAAAATAATAATAAATTGTTTGCTATGGCAATAAATAATGCAGTTGAAATTCGTAGAGATATTATTTGTCAACTATCAAAATTGATTATCGAGAACAAGGTAATAGAAAAGATTGATAGAATTCCTTATGAAATGCGTCCGAGAAATAGTGCAAAGACTCGTTGTTGTATTCATAAGGAAAGAGCTGTTATTCGATATAAACTAATGGCCCTTTTAGGATATAACATTTATGATGAAACAGATGAGCTAACTCCTCTTTCAGAATATGCTAAAAGAGCATTTGAAAGAAATGAAACATCAGATGTTATGATGACTGTTGTTGATGAAGCTTGTTCTTCTTGTGTTAAGAGTAGTTATATTGTAACCAATCTATGTAAGACTTGTGTTGCCAGACCTTGTACTTACGCTTGTAAGAAAGATGCAATTAAAGTTGGAGAACATCAAGCTGTAATTGACCCTTCAAAATGTATTAACTGTGGATTGTGTAAAGAAGCTTGCCCATTCCATGCTATAATATACCAACCAGTTCCATGCGAGGAATCTTGTCCTGTTGCTGCAATCTCTAAAGATGAAAACGGAATAGAACATATAGACCCTGAAAAATGTATATATTGTGGGAAATGTATGGTTGCTTGTCCTTTTGGAGCAATAATGGAAAAAACCTTTATGGTTGATGTATTTAAAGAAATATCTCAAGGAAAGAAAGTAGTGGCACTCGTTGCACCTTCATTAGGAGGTCAGTTTAAATCTGATTATAGAAAAGTTCTAACAGCCATCAAACAACTTGGATTTGATCAAGTGATTGAAGTGGCTAAAGGAGCTAATATTACAACAGAAAAAGAAAGAGAAGAACTATTGGAACGTTTGCATGAGGGGGCCCCTTTTATGACAACTTCCTGCTGTCCTTCATGGATGAATTTGGTGTATAAACATATACCTGAAATGAAGCCTTATGTTTCAACAACATCTTCTCCTATGGTATATACTGCCAATTTAGTTAAAGAAGCTAATCCTGATACAGTAACTGTTTTCATTAGTCCTTGTGTTGGCAAAAGAAGTGAAGCATTCAGAACAGAAGAAGTAGATTTCGTGATTACTTATGAAGAACTTGAAGCTTTATTTAAAGCTGCAAATATTAATATTGATGAATGTGAAATAACTGAATTTGATTCAACAATTTCAGGACATGGAAGAGGATATGCAATGGTATCTGGAGTTGTTGATTCAGTTAAACAAACCTTGCCTGATGCTTCAATAGTTAACGAAATAGTTATTGATGGACTTAATAAATCAAATATTCGTCAACTAAAACAATATGCTCAAAAAGGTGAGTGTCCAGGCAACTTTATTGAAATAATGTCTTGTCCAGGAGGTTGTGTTAATGGGTGCGATACAATTAATAATCCAAAAACAGCTGCCCGTACAATATTATCTCAAATTAAAAGTTAGTCTAAAAAGAAAGATATAAACAATTAAAAATATATGACTGTACAAGAATTAAAAGAAAAATTAAACCTTAAAGTGATTTCTGGCCAAAAGGGATTGAATAGGGTTATTGAAGGGGGTTATACTTCTGATCTTTTGAGTGATGTTATGGGAAATGCTGAAATGAATCAGTGTTGGATAACTTTGCAAACTCACAAAAATATTATGGCAATTGCTTCTTTGAAAGAACTTGCTTGTATTATTTTAGTGAAAGACCTTGAGCCAAATCCAGATACTATTGAACAAAGTAATGAAGAAGGAATTCCAATTCTTTCTTCTTCTAAAGAAGCATTTGAAATAACAGGAGAGATATATTCATTGCTTAAATAAAAATATGCAATCTTTCAAAGCAGACTTGCATATCCATACTGTTCTTTCGCCTTGTGGTGATTTGGAAATGAGTCCCACAAATATAATTGCAAAAGCGAAAGAGTTAGGATTAGACTGCATTGGAATTACTGACCATAATTGCACCTTGCATTCCAAATTAGCCAAACGTTTGGGAAAAGAGCAAGGTGTTTTTGTATTTATGGGGGCTGAAGTAACCTCAAAGGAAGAAGCTCATTGTCTTTGTTTTTTTGAAGATGATGAGAGCTTAGATAAGTTTCAAATTTGGTTAGATGAAAAGCTTCCAAAGATAGAACTTGATGAGGATAAGTTTGGCTACCAGCTTGTGGTTAATGAAGAAGAGGAGATTATTGACCAAAAAGAATATCTTTTGATAAGTGCAATTGATGCCGACTTAGATGAAATATACGACAAAGTACATTCTCTAAACGGTTTATTTATTCCTGCACACGTCAATAAAGGAGCAAATAGCTTAACTTCTCAACTTGGTTTTATCCCCCCAGACATAAAGGCCGATGCCTTAGAAATATCACATCATATTTCTAAAACAAACTTTATTAAAAAGAATGCTTACCTAAAGAAGTTTCAATTTATTCAAAGCTCCGATTCGCATTATATTAATACATTAGGAGAAACTTATTGCAATCTTATTATGGAAGAGCTTTCTTTTGAAGAGTTTCGTTTGGCAATTGCTGGAAAAGATGGACGTTATGTTGAAACAATAATAGAATAAACTATGAAAGACCTATCACTTCACGTTATGGACCTTCTCCAAAACTCAACTGTGGTTGATTCCTCAATCATAACTCTTGATATTATTGATAGTATAAAGGATAATATCTTTAAGTTTACAATAACCGATGATGGAAGAGGAATGAGTAAGGAGTTTCTATCTAAAGTTACAGACCCTTACAGCACAACCAGAACAACAAGAAAGGTTGGCTTAGGACTGCCACTTATAAAGATGAATTCCGAACATTGTGGAGGAGGATTCGAAATAGAAAGCACCCTTGGGAAAGGAACAAAACTTACCTTTTGGTTTGAACATAATCATTTGGATAGACCTCCAATGGGAGATTTGGCAGGAGTTTTTGTCCTAACAATTGCACAAAATGAAGCAATTCGCTTTAAACTAAACTATCAAACCGATGTTGATACATTTGAATTTGATACCCTTGAAGTGAAAGAAGCCTTAGATGGCATGTCCCTAAATAATATGGATATAATTAAAATGCTCCGAGAAATGATAGAGGAGAACCTCAAAGAAATTAAAGCAAACGATTAAATAAAATATACAATGAGTTTAGAAGAAAAAATAAATGCAGACATCAAACAAGCGATGTTTGCAAAGGATAAAGCCAAATTGGATGCACTACGTGCTGTTAAGGCTGCCGTTTTATTAGTTAAAACAAGTAAACCACAAGGACAGGAAATAACTGCTGAAGAAGAAATACAAACTCTTCAACGTCTTGTTAAGCAAAGAAAGGAAGCCTCACTAACCTATAAGGAACAAAACAGAGAAGACCTTTATAATGATGAAGTTTTTCAATTAGAAGTAATTGAACAATATTTACCAAAACAACTTTCTGAAGAAGAAATTAGAGAAGCCTTAAAAACAATAATTTCTGAATTAGGAGCTACTTCTCCAAAAGACATGGGTAAAGTAATGCAATCAGCCCAAAAAACTTTTGCAGGACAAGCTGACAACAAATTAGTATCTCAAATTGTAAAAGAACTCTTAGGATAAACTTTACAAACTATTTGAATAAAGATGAGAAGATTTTGAGAATATTACAAAGCTTTTCTCAGCTTAAACAAAGAATTTTATAAATTTAAAATGGTGTTTCGTTATATCGAAATGCCATTTTTTTTGCTTAAACAGCCATTAGAACTTATTAAATAAGGAGTAAATCCAGTATAATGCCGATTAGAAAATTTTATTCTTGACTTTGAACTAAAAACAATGCGGTTGTTTTTAGTAAACAATGCCATTGTTTTGAGATCAACTTCAAGTTTAATTAGTTCTAAAGCTTATTTTGACCCGTCCTGAATAAGGTTG
>DHCV01000028.1:5691-7785 GCA_002399025.1 Bacteroidales bacterium UBA4893
AAACAATGCCATTGTTTTGAGATTATCTTAAAGTTTAGTCAGTTCGAAAGCTTATCTTTTGAGCTTATAGTATTGTTTTTTAGGCTGTAAGGCTTGTTTTATTTCTCTTGTAAGAAGTTTAGATTTTTCGCTTTAAATAGTATTTATTTTCTAACTATAATTAAGGAGATTTTTAAGCAAATAGCATTAAAAGAGAAAAGGAAACTTCCTGAACAGAACAGCCCCAAGCTCCTAATATTATTACATAGCAGAATAAAAGTTTGGAAATAAAATAGAAATATTTTCTCCTTATATTTGCATGTTATAAATATGTTAGTATATTTGTCGAGTTAAACTATAATATTTTTTTATAACACGAATTAATTATTGATAAATGGAAAAGAGTTTTATTCCTATGAAGAAATTACTAATTGTATTAGTAACTTCAATTGTTATTCCGTTACTATTTTCTTGTGAAGATAAAGATGAAGATGAATTTACTTTCTATGATACTTATATAGATGGTTATATTAAAGACTATCATACAGGAGAGCCAGTTGTGGGTCTTGTATTTGATGCAAAATATTATACAAAAAACACGACAGGAGGTTGGTTTTCCCCAGATCCTTATTATGCTTTAAAAGTAGCTGTCTCTAATGCTCAAGGCTACTATAAGATAAGAGTTCCTAAAGCATGGAATAATGAAGAAGTGCTACAGATAAGTGCAATACTAAGAGATGTTGAAAATTATAGATTTAATAGATACTCCTATCCTCTTGAAAAAGATTATTCATATGTAGAAGAAGGTCTTAAAACAAGAAGTAAAAGAGAAGTAGATATTAGACCAATTACTTATGGATTTTTAAAGGTAATACTTCCTAAATCAAGTAATCAAGGTTGGCATATTGGACTATATCCTTATATTTATGAAACTCCTTATTATATACCTGAATTCATAAATAGTGATACTTATAATGATTCACTAAATTATTTATTTATAAAAGTTCCAGTAGCCACAGGTATAATTAATAACGCAGGAACAGAAACTCAGTTCACAGTTAATAATCCAAGAGATACAACAATTATTTATGTAAATATGGAATAATAAGAAATGAAATTTTTAAAAAGAACAATACTTATTTTATTCAGTTGCTTTGTACACATTAACTCTTATTCTCAAGTAAATATGGAAAGATTTATTGAATTTAAATGTGATGTAGGTGCAAATTTTTCTGTTAATCTTGCAGCTGACTCATCAAATACAAAGGCAATAATAAAGAATGGGATGTATGAAAAAATAGTAAATATTCAGATTGGATTATTTAGTTCCCCGTCTTATAATTCAAATACAAGAGATACAATTATAAGAATATATGGTAATGTAACCAAAATAGACTTTAGATGTTCTGATGGTATTATAAGAGATTTTAATATAGATAGTAATTCTTATTTAACCCAAATATGGGCATATAACTTAGTATATAAAAATGTTTCTTTCAATAATTCTAATAATTTGGAGGTTTTGTATTTACAATACAGCAGAATAGAAAGTATTGATTTTCGCAACTTGGAAAACTTAATATATCTTGGTGTACCAGGGAATGAAGAATTAACCAAACTTGATCTAAGAGAACTGACAAGATTAAAAATCTTAATGTTTCAAAATACTGGAGTATCAGATATTAATATTAATGGATTAAATGAGTTAAGAGACATAGATTGCTATAATACTAATCTTTCAACTATGGGCTATGATTCTCTATTCTGTGCTTTGCCTGAGTGTTCGGACAGCCTTTCTGGAATGATTGTTGTAATATATGATTCAACATATTCAGATTTCCCTACCTATATGTCATCAAACTCACAGAATTTAATATCTAAGAATTGGTTTCCTACGGATAGAAATTATCAATTAATGCCTCCAACCAATGGAACATTTGATTGTAGTTCAATAGGGATGGATGATGTTGAATTTAATTTTGTTGAAGCAAAGGTTTATCCTAATCCTGCAATTGATTATTTAAGTATTGAAACAAAAGAAGTCGTTCAAAGACTTGAAGTCTATGATGCTTTAGGGAGAAGGGCCATATCTAAAGCTCCAAACCAAAATAATTT
>DHCV01000002.1:0-24617 GCA_002399025.1 Bacteroidales bacterium UBA4893
ATCTTTGCTTTACAGCAACAACAGAGGGTGCTTTAAGCAAATGTATTTGAGACAATTAGAAAAGTGTTTAGGATTTATTAAATCATCATTCAAACTCAATTAAAGGATAAAAGTTTAGGGTTTTATAATTCCTAAACTTTTATTTTTTGCTCTCTTTTTAGAAGAAAAATTAATTTTCATATAGTTTTTGGGGAATCCCCAATAGTTAATTTACGTTAATTTACAGTTAATTATTCTTAAAACATTTCCAATTGTTGAACAACATTAAGGTTCTCTTTGGGTTGTTTTCCAAAAAAGATTTCCATATTGCCAAATTGCTTATCGGTTATACAAAGAATTCCTACACTGCCATAATGAGGCAATAGCCTTTTAACTCTTGCTATATGAACATCTGCATTTTCTTTTGATGGACAATGACGCAAATATATGGAAAACTGAAACATAGTAAAGCCATCTTTTAATAATTCTTTTCTAAAATTTGCATAATTCTTCCTATCTGCTTTTGTTTCAGTCGGCAAATCAAATAGTACTAAAACCCACATTATTTTATAAGCATTAAATCTTTGTTCCAAAAATTGGATATTTTATTTTTCTTCTTGTCGAATTAAAACATTGAGCAAGCGATGAAGTTGTTTCTTGCATAGCAATTTGCAATGGGCTTGTTTTTTTATTTATCTCAACGTCAATAATAGGTAGTTTTAAAATTTCTTGTTTAATTTGAGTTGTTAAAGTTTCTTCTTGTGGATATTTTCTAATAATATCAATAATTAATTTATCAGCAAATGGTCGATAAGGCTCCATTATATCATCTGCCAAACAATAGGAATTATATCTATTTTTATGATGAATTCCAAGAGTTGGCAAAAGACCAGATGCAACCAAAGAACGAGCAGTTATGGCTCTAAGTATTGCATAAGCATAGTTGAAGAAATTATTTGGATATTCACCAAAACGTTCTCTTTTAAAATTATCATGACTTTCTAATAAGTTTTTCCAATAATAAGCTGCTGCTCTTGCTTCATGATTCTTACTGTCTCCACTCAAAACAGAGTTTGACCATGTAATCATATTCCTTATTGGAACATCAAAATCTTTCAACACCATTGCTTGATTATAAATCTTACTAACGATTGTTTGTTGCCAAAGATTCTTTCTTAAGCTTTCAGAAGCATTAATTTGAGTTTGAAATCTTTCACTCTGTAAAGTATTACTATCCAAGCATAATTGAAGTCCTATCGGATGATGAAATTGATTGCATGTTATAACTGCAACATTATTTTCAAGTAATTGAACTAACACCCTTTGAGTAATAGTAATTTGAGGATTATCCAATATAACTACACCAATATCTTCAATAGGCATTGTTTTCTTAGTATTGGTCGTATCTTCTGCTAATTGCACAACCAACTGACTATCTTTAACACTAAGATAAGCACCAGAACCAAAGTATAGCGTGCGTTTAATCATAAATTAAAAATAAATATTTCCAATCCAATCGGTTCTTAGTTTAATACATCTATCTTGTATCTTAACTTTTTCATTTTCTTTATGTAAAGAATCATATGGAGAACAATCTCTATAAGAACCAAATTCAACATAATTTAATTCACTCTTAGGAATACTTTTCTTACCTTTATTTCTAATTTTTATTTCATTAAGTTGTTCCTCTGTTAAATCCTTTTTCATAACAATAACATTTGCAAAATTATGAGGAATAAAATAACAATCTTTCCCTGTAAACTTTACAACTTTAAAAACTCTCTTACAAAATTCAATTTTATTATCAATTATACTTAACCTTTCTTTTAACTCATCATTATTAAGGTTTTGAACTAAATCATCGTTATTTTTAGGTAAATAAACTAAATCATTTTGTTGTAAAGTAAATAAAACTTTTTCCGGTTTATCCTTGTGTTTTATCCTAAAATCTTCACAAATACTTTGTTTATAATTTTCAATATTATCTTTCAAAGCTCTTTTTGCTATGTCAGCCGAATCATACAAAGATGCTATATCAAAAATACGCTTTCCTGCTTTTTCCATTACTATAAACAAATAATTATCTCCAGTGATTACACTTTGTTTTGGATTATGATCATATAGCCTTTGCAATGAACTATCTTCTGTTGGTTTATTACTATACCATACTTTTACTTTATAAACTGGTGGTTTTAATTCGTTAGTTTTTTTTGTTTGAAATCTACTCTCATTAAAGGTTTTTAATCCTTCTCCTGTAAAAGCTTCTTTTATTGAATCATACTTTATTCTATGATTATTAATCTCTTTTTTAAGAACTTCATCAATAATTTGCGGAATATCTTTTGTAGAAATTTTTGATAAATTTAAGGTTTTAGTATCTCTCAACATTCCAGTTTTTGGATCTCTTGTCTTCCCATAATTGGTTTCTTCATGCAATCCTCCTCTTATTTTCAACTGAGGTTTTAATTCCTTATCTGGTGTATTATTATCTTTCTTATCTTTAGCTATCCCTAATTTATCCTTTGGTTTAATAGAGACTATCATCGTTTCTAAAAGATTACTTACTTGTTTTATTAAATCGTCAAATGGTTTTTCAAAGTATCTTGAACTTTCAATCTTATTTTGAATTTCTTTTCTCCGATTCTCTTCTAAATTGAAAAATACTTCAAGAATTGTTTCATCTTCTTTTACTTTAAGTTTAAATTCATCTTGTCGAGTTGTCAATTCATCTTGAAGATATTTATTTAGATTGTTTAATCTTTGAATATGACTTTGTTCTGTTAAAGCCACTACTAATGCATCAATTGAATGATGGCGATGATCATATCTTTTACTCCAATTCTTGATTTTAAGAATATTTTTATTTTTCTTTTCGTCAAACTCTACTTTTACCCATTCTTCGTAAGGTTTTCCAGTTTCTTTATTTATATCCCAAAGTTCCATTTGTTTAAAACGATCTTGCGTCAAACGCATAAATAAATCATTTAATCCCCAACGACTTCTTAAGAAACTTGTCACTTCTCCTGTACTTGTTTTTATATTCTCACTTCCAACAATTTTAGCTAATTCATTTTTAACAGCTATAGATATATATTGTGTGTTTTTTAATTGTCGTTCTACAAGATTAGTAGGAATTTTTTCAAGTAAAAGATTTTTCTTCTTTTTACCATAGAAATTTTCATTTATATGACTTAAATATGTATCAATACTTAAAATATTAAACTTTGAATTTTGTTGTGAAATGTACTCCCAAGCCGTACGATTATTTTTTTCCTCATTAATATTTGTTTCACAAACCACTAAATTAGAAATTGAGTTATCAAAGTATCTTGATTTAGGAATAATATGGTCTATATCATATAACTTATCATCAAATAATTCACTAAAAGGAATAATTATATGTTTTGTATATGGAGACATAAATTTCTGTTGTTCATATAACTTGTATTTTAATATATTCCTATCAGTTAAATCGATATTATTTTCTGATAATTTCTTTTTTATTCTTTCATTCGTTTTTTGACTTTTAATTTGTCCTTTAAATATTGCATCTCTTTCCTTAGCACTATTTTTCAAATCTCTTGCCAATTCTACTCTTATTTCAAGTTCTTCAGGATTAATCTTGTATTGTTTCCAAATTGCTTTTATTACTTGCATCGTTTCATTAGTTAATTGCTCAACTATTGGATTTCGCAAATTTCTTTCAACTCTTTGTATTTCATGATAATCCTTAAATTGTGGAGAAACTTCTTCTAATGTATGTTTACCATAAACAAGAGAAATCGCAAATGATTCCATTACACCTCCTTTTTCTAAAACATTAGGATTATTTTGGATAAAACTAATTACATAATCTTCTAAAAGATTTTCGTCTAAAACTTCACCTGTTTCAATTAAATTCTGAATAACAGAAAAATTCTTTTTAACTTTTTCAGGTATATTTATTGGATTCAACTGCATTAAAGGTAAAATATTCTCAATTGCTTTTTTAGAAAAGTTTGAGTATTTTCTTGGAAATTTTACATTTTGAGCCAACTTTAAAGCTAATTCTGTTGAAATAATATTATCATTCAAAGGAAATAACTTTTCTTTAATTGATAAAACCTTTGGACTTTGTGGGTCATATTCACTTCCATTGTTTACATTATCAAATATGACCTTCCATATTTTTTCTACAATATTATAGTCTTCGGAATAAAGTTTATCATAGTGTTCACCTAAAATCTTTTTAATTACAATTTGCGTATCACAACCAATAAGCTTTGCTTTAACATTTAAACCATTTAAGTATTCTGTTTTATCATTTTTGAGTTTAACTATTTTAGCAACTTCACTAAATCCAATTTGTTTTTGAGTTTGCAGTTTTTCATATATCTCTTGTTTTTCTTCATTTGTCAAAAAGTAATCTTTATACTTGTAGATATTTCTTTTCTTTTTTTCATTGTAAACTTCTTGTTTAGTTGTAATGTATAAATTGTTGATTTGTTTCCAACATCTAAATTCTTGAAATAAAGGATTTGACGTAGCAATTACTTTTTCATCTTTCTCAAATCTACAATTACTAATCAATTCTGTTTGTGGCTTTAATGGTCGTTGATAGTAAATAACTTGTTCTTTGATAATATATTTTAATCCATTTTTTATGGCATCCTGTCTTAATCGCTTTTGTGTCTCACTTTTACCAGGGAAAATATAATTAGCTATTTTCTCTAAGGTTTCTTGTGGACAATTATTTAAAAATTCGTATGTTTTACTCTGTGTATCCCAAAATACATCAAATTCTGCTTGATAACGATGACGCAAGAAAACTCTATTTTTTATTTTTGTCCATTTATTTTGCCCTAAATCTCTTAATATTAACTGACTAATATATAAATTACTTTCTTTGAGATCTTTCTCCGTTTTTTCCATTTGTTTACGCCAATTAGTTTTTTGAGGTAAAGCAAATACTACAGATGTTTTTTCTCCCTTTTTATTTCGTCTAATTCTAATTTCTAATTCTTCCTCTTGATTTATTTTTTCAAATAAATTTTGAAGTTCCGTTTCTCCTTCTATTTCTTCATCGTTAAATAAAATAACCACATTATACTTATTAAACTCTTGATCTTTATTTTTTCCTCTTCCTTTAAATTTAATATTTGATTGTTCAACATCTTTTATTATTACTTTTTGAGTTATTACTTCATAAGATTTAAAGCTTTCGTTTTCTTCATTATTTTCTTCTTCTTTTTTATTATTTTTTTCATCATTATTTCCTCCTGAATAACCTCTTAATTGATTAAAACTATAAATTACCTTTCCTATTTCTTTTAAAGAAATTGGATTTTCTAATGAATTTGCTCTTAATTTATAATGTTGAATAGAATCTAATTGTAGTGTCCCTTTTTTAATAGGGAGGAGTTCTAAATCTTGAATTTTTGTAGCTTCTGGAATTCCATTTTTGAATTGAAACTGCTCTGGCAACATTCCTAATTCATTCAACATAAACAACAACTTATTTCTTCTAAGTTTGTATCTTTTATTCATTTTGCGAGAAGAACGTTTTTCTCTTCTTTCTGCATTCTTTGTTATTCCTACTCCTTTTTCATAATCTTGTTTATCTGTTCCCATAGGAATAATACGACTTCCCATCCCTTCAATTTTATTTGGTTTTCCGTTTTCATCAGTTCCAACTAAAGCCCAGCCAATACTGTTAGTTCCTAAGTCTAATCCTAATATCTTTTTCATAATAATTATGTAATTATTCGTTAGTTATTTCAATGTTCAAAGGTATAAATATATTTTTATATCTTCAAATTTTTTCAAAATAATTTGCAAGTATAGTTTTTTTTTCTATCTTTGCCGAACAAACTTAAAGCAATTCACAATAAGGATTATTCCGTTGTGAAAACATTTAAAGCGGAAGTGGAGTTTTATATTCCACTTTCGTTTTTTTATATCAATTGATAATTAGTAAGAGTAGAATTCCCAACAGTCAAACAAAATAGCTATAAAATATTTTTAATAAATCAAGAGTTTAGACTTGGCACTAAGCAAACTTGTCTTAGTGCAAGTCTGAACCTATTAAACTTATTACACCATTACACTATACTAAGGGGGGTGTAATAGTGTATGAAAGCTATCAATCAATTAGTTACAAAATTTAAGTGTATCAAAACCCTCAATTATTAAAAATTGAAAGAAAATTATGAATATAGAATTAGAAAAATATAAAGGAAAGTCAACAAGTTTACGAGTCCTAAATATGGGGAAAAGAATTCTTTATGAAGTAAAAATTAATAGGTGAAATAAAACCTTGTTTCAGCAAAATAAAACAAGGAGATATTTTTACAAAACAAGGATATATTTTCACAAAACCTTATTATAAATTTTTAAAACAAGGAGATAATTCTCGAAAGATGCACATCTTTCATACCAAAAGATGCACATCTTTCGGGGTAAAAGATGTGCATCTTTTTTTAATAAACTTTATTGGGGAATTTTGTATTAAATCTCTACAGACTTATTCTTAAGATTTTGTATTTGCAAATATACGAAATTTTTCTTAATTAGTCAATACTTTATTTTGAGAATTGCAAATTTTAATTTTTAACTTTTAAACTGGGGTTTAGAGGCTGAAAGGTTTAGTTGTTTAGCTGCTGTAAAGGATTGAAAGTCCTTATAGTAATAACGTGTGGGATTACTCATCGGCTTGCCGCTTGCCTCAGCAATAAATCCCACACAACAAAAATCCAATTAATCCTGTAATCCCAAGAATCCTAATTCTGACAAAAAAAAGCTAACAATTAGAAGCTCCAATTGAGTCCGAAGCTTGGCATTATTGGCAACTGGTCTACTCTTTGCCCTAATATTCTGTCTTGATAGAATAGGTTGTTGCGGTCGTAGAGGTTGGTTATGCTTAGGTTTAGTTCTAAGATTGTGTGTTTTATTTCAAAGCGTTTCTTTATGGATAGGTCTAATCGGTGATATTCTGGTAGGCGTTTGGAGTTGTAGTCGCCAAGTAGCATTTGTAGGGTGCCATTGGCAAATATATAGTCGTAGTTTATGCCTGATTGGAAGTCCAATAGTTCTTGTCCTCCTTTGTTTGGGGTGAATGGGAATCCGCTTCCATAGTTCCATCTTAGGCTTATTTCCCATGAGCGTGAGAGTCCTAATTGGTAGGATAGCAATACGTTGATGTTGTGTCTTCTGTCGTAGTGTGGTGCGTACTCTATAAGCTCATCTTCTCTTACTACTTTTCCGAGTGAATAGACTGTCCAAACATAGAGTCTTCCATCGTCATATTTTGCACTGAAATCTACTCCATAGGCTTTGCCATTTTCAACTGCATAGTCTTTCTTGAGGTGTTCTGGCTGTGGGCTTGTTCCTGCTGAGCTATGTTCTTGGTCGTCTTCAAATAGTTTGTATCTATTAAGGGATATTAGTCCTTTCATGGTTTTGTAGTAGGCTTCGGCATTTAGGCTTATTCGTTGGGTTAGGTCAAACTCTGCTCCAAATATGTAGTGGTTGGAGGTTTGGAGATAGGAGGTTATTTCTTCGTTTCGGTAGTTGCTGACTATATTCATCATTTCTGGGTCTATGGTTAGGTACCCTGTGAAGAGGTTTACTATGTCGTAGCTTGGTTTTGTGTCGATGAATATTTGGGAATAGGTTCCTGCTGCTCCTTTTAGGCGGATTCGGTCTGTGAGGTTATATTTTAGGGCAAGGCGTGGTTCGGGTGAGCCTTTGCTTAGTGAACCATAGTAGTTTATTCTGAAGCTTGGTTCGTAGAGGAATTTTTCCCATATTCCTTTGAAGAGGATATAGGCTCCCATTTCGGTTGAGTAGTTGGTGTTATGGGTGGAGGTGGTAGTTAGGGAATCTGATTGGGTTAGGCTGGTGTTGGTTGTTGAGCCAATCATTTCAAATCCATATATTAGTTTGTTTTCTCCAAAGAAATTTGTTGCTGTTAGTCCTGCATTGAATCCTCCAATATTGCTTGACCTTGCGGTGTTGGTTGTGGTTTCATCCATATTTATTGTGTAGTCGGAATAGGCTAATATTCCTTCAATTAGGGCTGTTGTGTTGCCTGGTAGGAGTAGGAAATTTGCACCAAAGCCTCTATTTGTCCAATCAAAATTTGCAATTGATTTGTATTGGTTTACTTTGTCCATGAAGTTAAATCCGAATAGGTTTATCTTTGAACCGTTGTATCCACTAAGGGTAAGCTTTCCGTAAATGTCTAAGAAGTCGTAGGGTAGTGAGCCATCAATGTAGGAATAGATTGATTGGGAGGTTTTGGATAGGTAGGAGTTTTTGGCAGTTAGGAGATAGGATAGCGATACCTCTTTTGAAGGGTCTTGTTTGATTATTGGTCCTTCAACCATTATGTTTGTTCCAAAGGTGCTTGCTCCTATCTTGCCGTGGGTTTCTTTTTTATTTCCTTCTCTTGTTGAGATGTCCATGATGGATGAAAGGGCTCCACCATATTTTGCTCCAAAGCCACCAGTGAATATGTCTGCATTTCTGATTATATCTGTTTCAAAAACTGAGAAAAGCCCAATGGAGTGAAAAGGATTATAGATTACCATTCCATCCAAAAGTACTTTGTTTTGAATTGCTGAGCCTCCTCTTATGTAAAGCTGTCCTCCTTGGTCGCCGGTGAAGATAACCCCTGGTAATACTTGCATATATTGAGCCAGATCGGCACTTCCTCCAATTGAAGGCATTTGTGTTATTTCTCTTGGTGTGATTTTCTCAACCGAAACTTGACTTTCTGTCCTTGCAGCAAGCCTATCGGCATTAATCTCTACAGCTTGAAGCATTGTTGAGACAGGTTCTAATTCAATTCGTAAAGATAGCATTCCTCCAGCAAGGATTTGAACAGGAACGAATTGTTCTTCAAAGCCCATAAAGCTTACCCTAAGTGAATACTCCCCTTTTGGAACCTTATTTATTACGAAATATCCATTATCGTCGGTTGTTGAGCCATAATTAGTCTTTTGAAGGCTTACGTTAGCAAAGAGAATTGGCTCACCTGATTTTTTATCATATACAAAGCCTTTAATCATTCCTGTTTGGGAAAAAGAAACTAATGAGAGGGAAAGAAATGTGAATAGGAGAAGTAGGGTTTGTTTATTCATGGGTGAAATTGATTTTTCTAATTGTTTTTTTGTTGGGGGTGCTAATGAGTTATTTTATATACTAATTCTTTTAACAAGTCGCCGTTTGAAAGATTTGGAGCAACATCCAATCCTTTGGACTTGAGGTCATACTCCCTAATTAGTGATATTATATTGAATAATTTATCTAAGCTAAAGCTGTTGATGGCTGTTAAGTATTCATTTAGGTAGAATTTATTGACTCCAATAGCTTTTGAAATATTATCTGGGGTTTTGTCCTTTACTTGTGCTGCAATAATAATCTTTGTGAAGTAGGACAATAGAGCAGGCATTATCCTTTGGATTGGGTTTTCCTTTGGATTTGCTTCGAAATAGTTTATTATTCTGTTTGCAGTAAGTATATCCCTTGAAGTTAATGCCTTCTGCAGTTCAAAAACATTAAAATCCTTACTTATTCCAATATATTCTTCAATGAGATTTATTGTTATTTCCTCATTTTCCTTGAGATTTAGCTTTAGTTTGGATAGCTCATTTGCAATTTTCTCTAAATTATTTCCCAAATAGTCGGCAATAAGCTGTGAGCCATAAGAATTTATCTTTAAGCCAATTGACTTAGCATAATTAATTGTCCATTGAGGTATGTTGTTGTCATAGAGTTTCTTGCTTTCAAAAACTACACCTGCCTTTTCAACCTTCTTTAAGAATGCTTTATTTATTGATTTATACTTATAGCAGATTACGATGATTGACGTTGGGACAGGATTATTAAAATAGGAATCAAATTTTGTCCAGTCCTCTTTCTCAATATCTTGTGCCTCACGAACCAAAATCAACCTATAATCTGACATCATTGGGTATTGTTTTGCGTTGGAGAGAATATCATCAATCGTAATATCTCTTCCGTAAAGCACTTGTTGATTGAAATCTTTCTCTGTTTCGTCTAAAACTAAGGAGTCAAATTGTTCTGCCAATGCATCAATATAGAAAGGCTCGTCTCCAGTCAATACATAGATTGGAGAAAGGTTCTTGGTCTTAAGATCAGCTATAATTTGTTCGTACTTCTTTATCATTCGAGCTTGCGAAATTAAGAAAAAAATTGATATAAAAAAAGTCTCACCTAAAAGATGAGACTCATTATCATATTTTATTATGTATTAGTATATACTTTTTGAGCCAACTTGGTCCATTGCACAACGGAAACCTATCCATTCAGTACTCTTTGCTTGATCTAAGAATCTTCTTTGTCCTGGACTTAGGTAGTAGGCTCTATCTCTCCATGAGCCACCCTTAATAACTCTTACCTTGTCAGTAATTAGTGAAGAAACTCCATACTCATACATTGCATTTGTTTCAGAAACTGGCATTGCATCAGGATCATCTTCATAAACTATCATATCCTCATCTTCTGATTGTTCTTTCTTCCATTGGTCTGTTAGCTGTGAACGAAGATCTCCGTCAAGATAGTTAATATTATCGGCTTGTTTGTAGTTTGTACGGTTAATATTTTCAGCAACGGTTACTTCTCTATAGCTAATTCTTCCTAAAGAGTCTTTTTCTGAAATCATTCCATCAGCATCTAATACCTTAGTTGTATATACGTTTCCACGGAAAGGATTAATGTCTTCTGCATCTTGATTTGTTGAAGGACGATAAACATCCAAACACCATTCTGCAACGTTTCCTGCCATATTATATAAGCCATAATCGTTAGGGAAATAGAAAGCAACTGGTGCTGTGTATTCCCAATGGTCATTCAAAGCTCCTGCAGTACCCATAGCATCACCCTTAGTACGCTTGAAGTTGGCTAACATTTCTCCATAATATTTCTTGTCGTCAGTTCTTACTTGGTAACCATTCCATGGATAAATTCTTCTTTCAACAATTCTTTCATCGAAGCTGTTTCCAATTAGTGCATAAGCAGAAAATTCCCATTCTGCTTCGGTTGGCAAACGAAACTTTGGTAATAAAAGCCCGTCTTCTATCTTGATTTTTCTTACTCCTTCAGAACTTGGGTCTAAGTTTTCTTTTTCTTCCAAAACTAAACCTTCGTATAATCCAGCATAATAAGCATCAGTATTAAAAGTGTTGTCTCCTTGAGCATCTAAGTCTAATTCTAAGTATCCATTTTCAACCAATATTCTTTCATTAACGCGGTCTGTTCTCCAATTTGCATACTCAACTGCTTGTAACCAAGAAACTCCAACAACTGGAAAGTCTGCATAGTTAGGATGACGGAAATAGTTCTCTACATAGGCTTCGTTTAATGCTAATTTTGATCTCCAAACAAGTGTATCTGGCAAAGCTTTCTTTACATATTCTGGATAGTCATTGCCATAAGCTCTTTGTAGCCAATATAAATACTCTCTGTAATCTAAATTTGATACTTCACATTCGTCCATATAGAAAGATGACACTGTTGCTCTACGAGGTTGGTTATCCCATTCTTTGCGAACATTATCTGTTGTTTGTCCCATAACAAAAGTTCCCCCTTCTACAAATACCATTCCATTAGGTTCTAATTGATCATTAGGCTTTGCTGATTCAAAACCTCCCCATTCAGGGTCGTCATAGTTCCAGCCTGTGGTGAAAGAAGCTTCTTTCTTCCCTTTACATCCAAATAGTAGGGCTACTATTGCTATGCTAAATAAAATCTTTTTGAATGCATTTTTTTTCATACAAAATATATTTTTACTATTTATTTTTCGTGTTTACTTCCTTATATACTCAATTTTAGTATTTTTTGTTACAATTATCTTTTAAAAAGATGGACAATCTATTGATTTTAACTTCTTACGCTTTTCTGGGCAATCAAATTGTATTCCAAGTGAAATTTCATGTGCTCCTCCTGATACATTTGAAAGCGAAGATACGGTTATATCATAACTATATCCTATCTTAAACATACCATGTTGAACTCCTGCCATAAAAACAAAAGCATCTGGATTATTAAACCCTTGACGGAACCAAGCACCTACAATAAATGGTGACCAATCTAAATATAGACCGTAGTTTAAGTCATGGAATTTTCCTTGCATATTATAAATTACATTTGGAGAAATTATTGGAGCTCCAAAGAAAGCATTTGTTCTTCTTTTGTCTCTACTAATATTTAACTTCATCCCTCCATGAATAGTTACTTTCATTGGTAGTCTATTGTAGGAAACAAATCCATCATCTGGTTGAGTTAAATGAGCAAAAGCTGCACCTCCATACCAGTTATCGCCATAAACAACTGTTCCAGCAGCAAAGTCTGCATATGTATTGCTTAAACTTGGTGGAAGTTGGGCTTGAGTTGAATAAATAAAACCATAACGAGGATCAATCATATCGGCAAAAGTAAGTCCTTGAAAGTCCAAACTTCTGTTAGCTACCGAAGCTTGAAGAGCAAGGTTCATGTTGATTTTTCTTGTTAATTTTAGTCTAAGTGAATACATTAATGAAAAAGAAGTTGAACGGAAAGCATCACCTGCCTTATCGCCTAAGATTATTGCACCAATACCTCCACTTAAGAAATCCACATATTGATCGTATGAAACAGTTGCTGTTTGAAATGCACCCAAACTTGGCCACTGATCTCTTACAGAAAATCCCAGTCTTGGGCATACGGTTGAACCAGCAAGTGCAGGATTAACATATAGTGGATTAGCATAGAATTGAGAAAAATGAGGGTCTTGTGCCTTTAATTCTCCAACTAAAGCCATAAATGCTATCAGTGTAAATAGTATGATTTTTTTCATTATCAGTTTGTTTATTTATCCTTAATAGTGTATAAATTCAATTGGCAATATTACGAAAAAATTACAAATGATTAATAATATACGGATTAAAAATTTACTTTCAATTCTCTTAACCATTGTTTTTCAAGCACAAAATAGACAATTAATTTATTTCTTATGTATAGAATTTTATCCCATTATACAGAATTATTGTACTTTATGTTACAAAATATGCACAAAATGGTCATTTTGCCCAAAATTATTTATCATATTCTTTTCTTCTTTTGTTTTTAGCTCAACAATAAAAATTTAATTTTTATGTTTATATTGGTGCTGGATTATTTTTATTGAATATATTTCAAGTTATGCAAAAGAAAAACATCATTAAATCGCTTATTATATGTCTTATGACATTGAGTAGTGGATTATATGCTCAGTCTATTAGTTATCCTGATTCTTCAGTTTTAGCTCATGGTGATTGGTATAAGTTTTCCATTTCTTCTTCTGGGTTATATAAGTTAACCTATAATGATTTTATTGCAATGGGAGTTCCTGCATCGCAAATTAACTCTTCAAACCTTTCTATTTATGGGAATGGAGGAAGACCAATTTCTACAAATAGTTCTCTTTGCACACATTCCGATTTATTGGAGAATTCTATCTACGTGCATGATCCCAATAATAATTTTTCTCAAGGGGGTTATGTGATTTTTTATGGGGAAGGTGGAAACACTTGGAATTTTAATAAAGAAGAGGACACATGGAGCTTTAATCTTCACCCATATTCTGACCAATATTATTATTTTGTAACATTTAATGATTCTATTGGAGAAAAGAAAAGAATTAGTTCTTCTTCAAATCAGAATCTTGTTGCCGACACAAGTGCAATTTCTACAAGAGATTTCTTTCTATCAAAGCAAGAATTAGTTAATATTTTTGAAAGTGGAAGACTGTGGCTCGGGAAACAATTCTCAAATAATAAAATTGAGGAATATCCATTAGATATAAAGACGCCTTTGGTTGATGAGAATAACAACTTGATTAAGCCGGCAATTATTGAATATAAGCCAGCTGCTCAAAGTGAGACTACTACATCATTTGTATTTAATTACAATAATGTTTTGATAGATACTATTATATTTTTGCCTGTTATTACTAATGCTGGGGCACATCCAAATGATAAAATAATTAGAAAAGTGACTAACAGCATTAGGAATGTAAATAATAAAGTAAGTGTTTCTTTTCAAGGGGAATCTCTTTCAAAGGGGTGGTTAGATTATATTTTAGTGAATTATGATAGAAAACTCCAATATACTGCCCCACTTATACTAAAATATAAGACTACAGAATTTTTGGGAACTAACAAGGTTGTAAAGAACATAATATCAAATGTTCAAAACGAAAATGTTGTTGTTTGGGATGTTACTAATTGGATAAACCCTACTCATATTATTGGTAATTACAACTCAAATGCTAAAACCTATGATTTTAATCTTGTAAGTGATAGCTTAAGGGATGTTGTTGTTTTCAACTATAATTCAAACTTTAACACTATAAAGCCAATTGGGAAAGTTATAAATCAAAACATACATGCTTCAGAACCTGTTGATTATGTAATTATTACTCATCCTCTTTTCTTGGAACAAGCCAATAGACTTGCTGAGATACATAAAGAACATAATAATCTTATAACCAGCGTTGTTACGACTGAACAAATATATAATGAATTCTCTTCAGGAACTCCTGATTTTCTTGCTTATAAAGAGTATTTAAGAATGCTTTACAATAAATATAAGGCTGAAGGGAAAAATCCAAAGAATGTTTTATTGTTTGGAGACGGAACCTTTGATAATAAAAACATCCTTAAATATAATAATAACTTTGTTCTAACTTATCAACTTGACAATAAATCATTAGCTAATGAACATTTTCCTGCTGAGGATTTCTTGGGCTATTTATCTCCAAACGCAAAAGGATTATTACCAATGTCATTAAGAGACACTTTATTGATAGGTATTGGTCGATTTCCTGTCTCAACGATTGAACAAGCTGAAGTCTTAGTTGATAAATCTGAAAGGTATCTTTTAAAGAAAGACATACTTACAAATGACAAAATAACTGATTGGAGAAATTACTCCGTTCTAACAGCTGATGACGCTGACCCAGGAGATCATTATTTTATTAAAGACGTTGAAAACATATTTGAACAAACAAACCTTCAACAGCCTCAAATAAATGCAGTTAAGATTTATTCGGACGCATATAAACAATATGCTTCTTCCTCTGGAAACACATATCCTGATGCTTCAAAGGCTATTAATCAACAAATGAAAAAAGGTTGTTTAATTTTTAATTATGTTGGACATGGTTCAGAAGACCATCTCTCAAGTGAAAGATTAATTACCATTACTGATATTATGGGATGGACTAATTATAACTCACTCCCTCTAATGATTACCTCAACTTGCTCTTTTGCTCGTTTTGATATGGTTGACAAACCTTCAGCAGCAGAGTATTCTTTATATAGTAGAAATGGAGGTATGATTGCATTGATTTCTGCATCAAGACCAATTTATGCAAATGATATGATGAACAAAAGATTTCATCAATATATTTTAGAAACCAATGAGAATAATCAAACAAGAACTTTTGGAGAAGCTTATGCTGTTACAAAAAACGATAGGAGTATTTCTCCTGTTAGCTCTGACCAAAGATGTGTTATTTTGTTAGGCGACCCTGCCCTTAGAATTAGTTTGCCTAAATACAAAATCGTTACAACAAGCATAAATGGTATTGACCCAGAAATTGAAAACGATACTTTAAGAGCCTTGTCCAATGTTTCTATTAGTGGAAAAATAATGGATGCCGATTCAAACTTTATTGATGACTTTAATGGAGAAATTCAAATTACTCTATTTGACAAATCAAGTAAGTATTATACTTTAGACAATGAGGATAATGGTTCAAGACTTGAGTTTGAACAACAAAAGAACATTCTTCACAAATCAAAAACAAAGGTTGAAAATGGACTTTTCTCTCATAGTTTTACTATGCCTAAAGATATTGCATATAATTATGGATATGGGAAATTAAGCTATTATGCTTACTCAGACAGTTCGGACGCAACAGGATATTGTGATAAATTTGTTGTTGGAGGGATTGATAATAATGTAGTTATTGAAGAGACAAGACCAATAGTACGATTATATATTGGAGATAGCAATTTCCGTTCAGGAGGGATTACAAACGAGAACCCTGAGTTGTTTGCTATTGTTTCTGATAAGATTGCAATCAATACTGTTGGAAGTGGATTGGGGCATGATTTAACAGCAACGCTTGATAATGCAGCCAATACTTTTATTCTGAATGACTTTTTCGAACAAGATGAATTTGATGCAAATAAAGGATATATTCGTTTCCCATTCTATTCTTTAAGTGAAGGAGAACACACATTAACTCTAAAAGCTTGGAATATCTTTAACTTCTCTTCCTCTGCAACAATTAGATTTAATGTAATATCAAAGAACGAAGAAACCTTTGCAAACCTTAAGAATTTTCCAAATCCATTTAAAAACACAACAAATTTTTTCATAGAGCATAATCAAAATACTAAGATTAAGAGTGCGGAAATTCAAATTTTCAACACTTCAGGAATGAGAGTTAAAACAATTCCTATAAATAACCCTTCAATGGGATATACCATTGGGCCAATTGAATGGAATGGCACAACTGATGGAGGACAAAAACTTAAAGCTGGAATTTATATATATAGGATGCTTATTAATAAAGATGATGGAAAAGAATATTCTGAATCAAAAAAATTAGTAATCCTATAAAATATTTTGATAAAAATAATAAACTAAAAAATATATCGTTTAAGAAACTTCAATTTAACAAAAGAGAAAAACAGAAATGAAAATATCAAAAGTGAGAATAGTAGCTCTATATACTTTATTAGTTGTTATGCTACTTAGCAACAAAACTCTTCAAGCTCAAACATTAGATAATAATGATGTAATCCTTCGTCAAAAAATTGAAGATGGAGTAAGAGTAATTAGTACAGGTGTGCCTTTACTTCTAATTGCACCCGATTCTCGTTCTGGAGCAATGGGAGATGTTGGAGTTGCAACAACACCAGATGCTAATTCAATACATTATAATGCTGCTAAGTTAGCATTTGTTGAAAAATCTGCAGGAGTCGCATTCTCATATACTCCATGGCTTAGAGACTTGGTTGGTGATATTGACTTATCATATCTTTCTGCTTTTTATAAAATCAACGATAGAAGTGCAGTGGGAGGTTCATTAACTTATTTCTCCTTAGGAAGCATTGACTTTTATGATGTTGCAGGAGAAAATAAAGGAAACTTCAAGCCAAATGAATTTGCTATTGACTTAGCATACTCAATGAAACTTTCCGATAACTTATCAGCATCAGTTACAGGAAGATATATACGTTCTGACTTAACTCAAGGACAAAACGTTGGAACAACCTCAACCCATGCTGCAAACGCCTTTGGAACAGATATTGGCGTTTACTATCAAAACACAATTGGTGAAGAAGAAGATAAATCATACGCTCTTGGACTACAAATAGCAAATCTTGGTTCTAAAATATCTTACTCACAAGCCATTCAAAAAGAATTCCAACCTGCAAATCTTCGTCTTGGAGGAAGATATACTATGGATTTCAACCAATTTAATTCAGTTTCTTTCCTATTAGACTTTAACAAACTCTTGGTTCCAACTCCTGCAATCTATGATGATTCTACTGGTGCAATTGTTGAAGGGATTGACAATAGGGTTGGAGTAATGCAAGGAGTTTTTCAATCTTTTTATGACGCTCCAAATGGATTTAAGGAAGAAATGCAGGAAATTAATATTTCTGTTGGTGCTGAATGGGTTTATAACAAATTTCTTTTTGTAAGAGGTGGTTTTTTCTATGAAAATCCTAAAAAGGGTGGACGTCAATACATGACTTTTGGAGGTGGTTTTAAGTATAATATTATGCAATTGGATATTGCATACCTTGTTCCAACCGTTGGGAATAATCATCCTTTGAAAAACACATTAAGGTTGTCTCTTTCATTTGATTTCAATTAAAAATCTCCATGAAATATAGAGTTGGCATTGGCTACGATGTACATAAATTAGAGCAAGGTACTCCATTTTTCTTGGGAGGAATAGAGATTGAAAGTCCTTTTGGTGCAGTTGGACATTCGGATGCAGATGTATTAATTCATGCAATCATTGATTCACTATTAGGAGCTGCAAATTTAAGGGACATTGGTTATCTTTATCCTGATACAAAAAAAGAGTTTAAAGGAATAGATAGCAAAATATTATTAAAAGATACTATTGATAAGGTTAGGGAGAAAGGTTTTAAAATAGAAAATTTAGACACTATAATTTGTCTTCAAAGTCCTAAAATTTCTTCCTATATTCCTCAAATGCAAGAAACCCTTTCAAAGGTAATGCAAATTGAACTTGAAGATATAAATATTAAAGCAACGACCACAGAACATCTTGGTTTTGTTGGGAAAAAGGAAGGAGTTGCGGCACATTCTGTTTGTTTACTCAGTAAGGAGTAATTCGGTATTTCTGTAACTCTGTAACTCTGTGACTCAGGATTGTTGAGGCGTTGAGTTGTGTTTATTACTGAGTTACCGAGTCTCAGAGTTACTGATTATCAGAGTCACCGATTCTCCGAGTTACTGAGTCTCAAAATAAATTAGTATTCTCCAACAAATCTCTTAGACTTAAAAAGCAATCAGCTACAACCTCATCAATTTTATCCCTTCCTATCCATACAGCTTTTTCAATCCCCTCTTCTTTTTGGGCAATTAGATTCATTTCTTTAGTTTTCATATTATACCAATGTGTTTCCTTAAGTTCGTGGCGTCTATTCATATAATAAGTATGATAGGTTATCCCTAATGGACTTACAATTTCTAAATCATTCAGTCCACACTCCTCTCTAACTTCTCTTAGGGCTGTTTCTTCAATATCCTCCCCTATTTCCTTATGACCTTTTGGCAAATCCCATTTTCCATTTCTGAAAATAAATAATAGTTCATTATTCTGATTGCGAACCAATCCTCCAGCTGCCTGAACAAATACATAGTTTCTGATTGCACGCATAAACACCTTTGAAACATCTATATCTTTAACATATACTACTATAGAGTTTTTTTTGCGTCTCTCTTTAAGTAGATTTGGAAACGGAATTTCCAAAAAATTATCTTTATTGCATTCAATAATTTGTTTACCTTCAAGACTTAAGGTTTCGGGTGTTTGATTTGTTATCAAAACACTATGGTATTTGGTGAAAATGTTATATTTTTGCATTATGAAAGTAAATAATGATACAGCTATACAAGCCTCTCGATTTCTTTTGCAAATTAAAGCAATTAAATTGAATAATGAAAATCCTTTTACTTGGGCATCTGGAAGAAAGTCACCAATTTATTGTGATAATCGTGTAACTCTTTCTTATCCAGAGATAAGAACTTTTATTCGTCAGCAATTTGTTTCAATAATAAACGAAAATTTTGCTGAAGTTGATGTTATTGCTGGTGTTGCAACTGGTGGAATTGCACAAGGAGTTTTGGTTGCTCAAGATTTAGGCAAGCCTTTTGTTTATGTTCGTCCTCAGGAAAAGCAACATGGTTTGACAAATAAGATTGAAGGAGATATTAAAGAAGGTCAAACTGTTCTAATTGTTGAGGATTTGATTTCTACTGGCAAGAGTAGTTTGCAGGTTGTTGATACTTTAAGAGATGCCGGTTGTATAGTTAAAGGTATGGTTGCAATTTTCACTTATGGTTTAGATGTTTCTCAAGCTGCTTTTGAAACAAAAGATGTGCCTTTGGTTACAATTACTAATTATGATACTCTTATTGAAACTGCAAAAGAGGAAAATTACATTAAGGAAGAAGACTTAAAGTCATTAAACAAATGGAGAATCAATCCTGAGAAATGGTCTGAGGAGAGAAAGAACGGATAATATTATTTAAATAACCAAAAAGGCGTTATTGTTAACGCCTTTTTTTATACCAATTAAATTTATGGCAAAGCTTGAGAGCAAAGAAGTTGAGATAAATTCGCCTAAAGAAAAGATTTTTGACTTCCTATCTGACTTTACAAATTTTTCATTACTTGTTCCTGATAAGATTGAGAATTGGAAAGCAACTAAAGAAAAATGTTCTTTCAGGATTAGTGGATTGGCTGATATTGGAATGGAAATATCTCAAACAACTCCTTGGAGTTCTATTATTATTGTTAATGATAAGGAGATTAATAATCCTTTTTCTTTCTCTTTTAATTGGGATTTCAAAGATATAAACGAATCTAAAACAAAGGTTCAGTCTTTTTTTGACTTGGATATTAACCCTATGATGTCAATGATGATTAAAAAACCTTTGCAAAATTTTATGGATGTCTTGGTTGATAAATTAAAAGAGAAGATGGAAAACGAATCTTAGTGTATTTATGAAATATTTCATTGCTTTTTTATTGGTTTCAGTTTTTTTTCAAGCTGGTTTTTCTCAAGAAAAACATATTTTAGAATATGACCTTTGCAGTGAAGATATCAGTAGAAAAACTAAGAAGGAGTTTACAAAAGCCTATAATTTATTTTCTAAAGGCAATTTGAATGAATCCTCAAAATTATTTAGAGAATTAACAATTAAATATCCTGATTTTGCTTCACCTTATTTCATTATTGGATTAATTGGGGCTGAACTTTCCAATAATGCAACTATGAAAAAAAACTTCCCATTGGTTATTGAGAAATGTCCTGAATTTTCTCATCCTCTTCTATATTATTATTTAGGACTTATTGACTATACTTACGAGAGATTTGATTCTTGCATAGTTAATTTTGAAAAATTTCAAAAACTTGCCTTTGATGATCCCAACATATCGGATAGTCTAATAAATGAATCTACAAATTACCTTCAATGGGCTGTTTTTATTTCAGAAACCAAGGCAAACCCTGTTGAGTTTAACCCTTACTCTATCGATGATGTTTGTACTAATGACGACGAGTTTCTTCCTTTTATCTCTCATGATAGAGAGAAACTATTCTTTACAAGGAGAATGTATGTGAAGGAAGAAAACCCAGGTTCATTTTATGAAAAAGACAATGTTGTACAAAAAGAAATTTTCTGCATAGCCTCTAAGAAAGAAGATGGAAATTACGATAAAGGCTTTCCTCTTCCAGAACCATTTAATAGCGTATATAATGAAGGAGGAGCAACACTAACTGCAGACAATAGGGAACTTTATTATACAGTTTGCCAGCCACAAGATGAATATATTAATTGTGATATTTATTATTGCAGTTGGCTTGGTGAGTATTGGAGCGATATTAAACCTTTGGGACAGAATATAAATACTATGGGAACTTGGGAAAGTCAGCCCTGCATCTCTCCAGATGGAAAAACCTTATATTTTGTTTCAAATCGTGCAGGAGGTTATGGAGGATTGGATATTTGGTATTCTAAAAAACAAAAAGATGGTTCTTGGGGAAGAGCAATTAATGCAGGTGGCAGAATAAATACTCCCTTAAATGAAAAATCCCCATTTCTTCATCCTGATGGTGTAAGTTTTTATTTTTCATCAACAGGCTGGAAAGGAATGGGAGGTTACGATTTCTTCTATCTAAAACTTGATGATAAGAACATGAAACGCCCAATAAATCTTGGTTATCCAATCAATACTGAAGGAGATGAGGTTGGACTTTATGTAACTCTTGGCAATGAAATGGCATATTTTGCTTCCAATAACCTCAACTCTAATGGGAATTGGGAAATTTATGGTTTTGATCTCGACAAAAGATACAAACCTTTAAGTGCTAAGATTCTTAAAGGAAATATTAACGATATTTCAAATGATGGGTTTAATGCAACTCTTGAACTAACTAGAATATCTGACAAGACTCAAGCAAATTACGATATTAACCCTCAAACCGGAGATTTCGCATTAGTTGTTTTGGAGGATGAGCCCTATATTTTGAAAGCAAAGAAAGAAGGATTTGCGTTTGAATCAAAGCTTATTAATAAAGAGGTTATTAATAGTAATATTCCAATTGAAATGGAGCTTAAGGCACTTGAGATTGGAGAAAGCTATGAGATTAATGATATACTTTTTGCTACCAATTCTTATGAAATTACTAAGGAATCGGAGCAGGTTATTGATGCCTTTATTGAATACTTGATTGAATATCCAAAAATTCGCTGTACGATTGAGGGTTATACTGATAACATTGGAAAAGAAGAGGATAATTTAATTCTTTCACAAAACAGAGCAAAAGCAGTTGCTGATTATATTATCAAAAATCGTATTAGAGAGGATAGAATTCAGTATAAGGGTTATGGTGCTAAGAAACCCGTTGCAGATAATAATACAGAAGAAGGCAGAAGAAAGAATCGTCGTACAGTCTTTAAAATAGATTCAATGTAATTTTCTTACATCATTATATTTCTATTGTTGCAAAAGGCAAAGCTTCTGTTAGACCTACCAATTTTAAAAGCAGATAAAGTTCCCAATGCATTATAGTCTCAACAATTGTTCCAAGGAAAAGAATATCTGAAAACAAAAGGAAAAGTATTATTGTAATAAGAACTATTGACATAAAAGGGACAATAACAATATTAAACAAAAGCATATAAGGATAAATAACCCTAAATCGCCATAAAAGCAAAGGGAATAGAAACGCTTGAGCCGAAAGCGTCATACCTGCAGCACTAATTCCTTGTCTTGAAATATAGTTAAGTTTGTACTTAGGGATTAGTTTTTCTCTCCATCGAGCAAAGACAATTATTCCAAATACAGCCAGAAAAGAAAATTGAAAGCTCCAATTAAACAAAATCATCGGATCGAAGATTAAGAAAATAAAAATTGTTACATAGAATGTATTTAAAGAATCATAGCCCCTGTTAGTATGTTTGCTTAACAAGAAAACCATCATCATAATAGCAACCCTAAGTGCCGAAGGCGTTAAACTCACAATAAAGCAAAGAGCAAAAGCAATAATTAATAAAATAATCTTCCTAAGAATAATTAGTTTTTCTCGCCCAAAGGTCAAAAGCTTAAGAAAAGAATCAAAAACTATGAGAATAATTGCAATATTCATTCCCGAAACAACAAGAATATGGGTTAGACCAGCCTGACGGAAATTTTCCTGAGTGTTATCATCAATGTATTCTTTCTCGCCCAAAAGCATACCAATAGCCAATGCAGCCTCCTGCTTAGGTAATTTAGAATTAAGAAGTTTATTTTGGCAGTATTTATTAACCTTTCTTGCCTTAGAAATAAGGACATTACCCTTATTTTCATCAATCCTTTTCCAATCAGCATTAGATAGGAAAACATTATCATAAATCTTCTTTCTCTTCATCATCCTCTTATAATCAAAAGAAGAGCTTTCAATAAAATTCTCAATAGGCCTTAGTGTAGAATTGGTTAAGATTACATCACCGAATTTTATATTATGAATAGAGTCCTTTTTGGGGAAATAAACCATGACGTCTCCTTCAGTGTAATGAAGAAGATTACCATTCACACATCTAATAATCTCACCCCTATAACTAATTGTTTTATTCTTTAACTCTCCATCCGACTTAATAAGAATTTGATAATCACTACCCTCAACATAATGCTTAGAATAATGATTACGAACAAAAACCAAAGGCAAAAAACTTTCCCAAATAAGAATTAAGAAGCACAAAGGAATAAGTACAAATAAAATGGGACGCTTTTTCATTCTTATCTTCTAACGCATTATTATTAAGATATGTTATTCTTATTTATTGAGGGAGTTGTTATTCTTATTTTTCAATGTTTTTGCATTTTTACTTGTTACAACATTTTTCTTAGTTGTATCTTCAAGTTGCTTTCTTGCTGCCTTTGCAACATTTCCACCTTGACGAGCAACCTTTTTGTTTTCGTCAAATGTTTCAGGAGCTTTATCTTTTGATATTTCTGTTGTGGAAGCTTCTGCAAGCATATTCAAAACCAACTCCATATTAGTCATATGATCACGTAAACTTTCTTTTCTAAGTCCTTTATAGTTTTTATATTCTCTTGTTGTAAAACCACTCCATGTCTTGGTAATTTCATCAGTAAGTATTGCAAATTCTTCTCCCTTTTTAACTCCTCTATTTTCCCATTCATCTGTTAATTCCTTACGAATTTCTATACTCTTCAAACGCTGATTAATCCACTCTTTGCTATAGCCTTTGCGTAGATATGTCTCCATAAGTCTTTCAATCCCAATTTCAGGGTCATTAATCTCGTCTATTCTTTCACTTCCAACTTTAGCAAGCCATAATTTAAAAGGCTCTGCTTTAGGAGAAGGAATTGATTGAATCAACCTAAAAAGCTGTTCAGTATCAGCAACATCAGTCATACGCATCTTGCCATCATTGGCAACCATTTTCAAACCGTGACAATTCGTCACGGTTTCATTTCCTTCATCCTTTAAACGTTGCTTAAGTTTTCTCCAATAGGCTGAAGGGTCTATACTTTGAGTTAAAACACTGACAACATCTACAATAGAAAAATACCATTTCTCTTGCTCTTCGTCCCAAAGAGTACGAATTTTCTTATCTTCAAAAACTTTAATTGCCTTTTCCTTTGTCATAAATTATATGTTTTAAAAGTTCCAATATGCAAACATTGGGAAGCTTTTTCATTCTTATTATTAGATTAAACAATAAGCAAAAGTACAATTTTTTCCTTTTCGTTGTGTTGTATTTCGTGCTAAAGCAAGCGGCAAGCCTATAAGTAATTCCGCACTTTTTTATTATTAGGATAT
>DHCV01000002.1:24747-44481 GCA_002399025.1 Bacteroidales bacterium UBA4893
GCACTTTTTTATTATTAGGATATGTTATCAATTAGATTATTGTTGTAAATGTAGTTACGGATTAATATTATAGACTTTGTCGCTTTGCTTGCAAAGAATCCTTATAGTAATAATATAGTGCGGCATTGCAAATACCGCACGACGGAGCATTTTCCTTATTGTTTTTGTGTTGCTTATAAAATTGGTCGTTTTTTCAGCAAAAACAATAGCAAAACGCTATATTTCTATAAAAACTATTAAACTTCTTGGTTTAATATCGCTGCAAATGTATAACAAAAAATGAAATAAAAAAATAAATTGATAAAAAAGATACAAAAAAATATTGTTTTTACATCCTTTGGAATAAGTGTAGTTTTTAAGTTCTTTAAAGTTTTTAACGTCCTTGAAAATCATCAGAAAAAATAAAGCCTTGTTTCAGCAAAATAAAACAAGGAGATATTTTTACAAAACAAGGAGATATTTTCACAAAACCTTGTTATAAATTATTAAAACAAGGAGATAATTCCCGAAAGATGCACGTCTTTCATACCAAAAGATGCACATCTTTCGGGGTAAAAGATGTCCATCTTTTTTTTACTAAAATCTATTGGGGAATTTTGGGTTAAATCTCTAAGAACTTATTCTTAGGGTTTTGTATCTGCAAATATACTAAATTTTTCTTTAATAGCAATGTTTTTTGATTAATCTATTAGTTGTTTAGTTGTTTTAGCAATGAACTCAATGTATAATAAGGACTTTAACGACCTTAAGGGCATTAATTTCTTTAAACTCCTTAAGTAAAAACTTCTTCCTCTTTAGGGGATTGAGGGGTAAACTAAAAATTATTCTCCTCCTATTAGCATAAACCCTATTTCTATTCTGTTTTTGTCTTCCCAGCCTAAGAGTTTGTTTTTGTTGCCATAGCCTGCTGTTACTATGTTTTGGTGGTTTATGCCTAAGGCAATTAGTTTGTTTTTTATTAGTGTGGCTTGATGCCAAGACAAATCTTCTTCATTCATATTCTTAAATCCCTTGTGGCAATGAACTGATATTGTCATTATGTACTTAGAATCTTCAACGCTTTGAGCAAGGTAATTCAAATAGTTCTCTGCAACTATGTTTAATTTGTCGGGAGAATCTTCAGAAAATATTGATTCTATAACGATTAGTTTATTCTTCTTAAAAATATCCTCAATTAAGTCTTGCCTGATAATTAGTTGTTCACTTTCAGAGTAGTATTTTGGCAAATATCCTTTGTTTACGCTAATTATATTGATTGGTTTTGTTTGTTTTGGATAAGCAAAATAGCCCAAAAGGCTGGATTTTGTTGTAAATAATCTTACTCCACTTTGACTGTCCTCAATAAAGATTTGTGCTGAAATTGGTTTTGAGTCCTGATTTATCAGATAGCCTGTATTATATTTTTGTTTAATCAAATAAATATCTTCTTCTAAGGTTTTTAAGGGTTCTGACCAATCATCCCAACTGGATTTATTCCCTCTAAATGCAACATATAAGTCAAGTTCTGAGTTGTTCATTTGTCGGTTTGAGTAGAACATCAAGACATCTCCATCCTTACTAATCATTGGGCTTTCCTCTCTATAAATGGAATTAATTGGTTTCGGAAGAGGTAAAGGTTCCGTCCAATTATTATTCTTTTTCGTTGAAAAGAAAATATCTGTATTTCCATAGGAGTTTGACTTAGAATCAACAATAAGCTTCAAAGTAGAGTCTGAATTAAAAACTATTTTCTCTTCTTTTGCCTTTGGAGGCTCTGACCTAAACAACATTTCCTTAAATTGAATAACCCTAAAATCATTTTCAATTGGAGCCAACGCCTTATTGATTAAAGCAATCTTTTTGGATTTAATTGAAGGCTCTATATATTTCTTAATCAACTCCAAAGACTTATCGTTTTTGATACTTATAAAATATCCTACATTATTATTATAGGTTTTGTTATCAATTGTTTGAAGTGCTAAAAGAGATTCAATATGCATTGCCTCTTTATATTTTTTTGTAAGAATTGGACTCTCCTTTAGTTCAGGAAATTTATGATATAGATTTTCAAAGTCCTTTACCTTGCCACTTTGAATAAGGTTTTCAGCAAATTCCAACAAGAAAGATTCTATATCAATATTGAATTGTGGGTTATTATTCAAGTATTCTGCCCCATCAAACGAAAGGAAACGAAGAGTTTGAACCTTTAATGTATCGTAAAGAAACTGACGCTTAGGATGTTTTGGATAAAGATTTAGGAATTGAATGAGCTCTTGAATAGAAAATGTAGATATATTTTGATTGTATTGGAACTCATGTATTTTGTCCTTAGCGTATTTATAATATTTTGAGTTTGGATATTTCTCTATAAACTTAGTATAAGAGTAAAGTGTGTTTTCTTGTTTTGTAATTTGATAATCCGTTTCTTCTTGAGCTTGAAGAATTTTGGCAGAATTAACTCTTAACCACTCTTTTGCTTGATAGACTTGTAAGGCATCTGGGTAGTTTGCAACATATTTTTGATATGCCTCAATGGTATTTTTTTCTTTGGTAGCCTCAAAAGCAATCTGATTTCTGATTCTTATTGCCTCCTCAACATATTTAGTTTCTGAAGGATAGATCTCTATAAATTTATTAAGCGAGTCAATACTCTTGGACTCATAAGCCTTTCTAAGTGCAGTTGAAATATCGCTTTGTGCAAAGGATACTTGAGAACAGAACAGAAAAATTAAGCTTAAGCTACTTAACCTCCAAAGGAATATTTTCAAACCAAACATCATCAATTAATATATCAACTAAATAACTCTCCTTAGGGAACCTATAATCCAATATTATAATCCCATCCTCAATTTCTTGTTCAATTAGATTATTTCTTCGTTTGTCCCAAACTCTTACTTTTTTAATAGAATAAATGTTTTCCTTAGTGTCATAAACAATTATCCTTGATCTGTCAGACCAAAGATAGATATCACTATGCCTTTTATCATTTGTTACTGACTCCAAAGCTTTCATAATATGTACACTAAATCTATCTTCTGTTGTTCCTTTTAATGCTCCAAAATCAACTTGAGACTCAAGACATAGATCATAAAATTTATTTATTTTCTTATCCTCCAATAGCAATAGAATCCCTTCTGGCAAAACGGATAGGTTTCCAATAGCAAGGCTTAAATCAGCCTCCTTTCCAATGTAGTACCCTAAGTCAAAGATTGCAGGATATGAAGGGAAAACATTTACTGCCAATTCATGGTCTTCAATATTAAAATACAACTCAGGCATTTCTTCCGATGAGCCAAAAAGTTTATGTGCGTCATAAATATCAAAACCAAACTTTGAGTTATCGTCCATTCCCATTAATATATACTCGCTCTTATTCCCTTTACTGATAGTGAATGTTAAATAATTATGATTAGACCAATGATAAGATGCCGATTTAGGTACATACTGGTGGTTTCTTTGGAAATTTAACTCTGTGTTTTCTCTTACACTCTCAACAAAGAATCCTTGCATTGAAGGAAGAACAACCTCTTCCTTGCCATCAATTATTATTGGATTATAAACCCCATTCTCACTATCCAAGAAAAATAGTGCATTACCCTGAATCTTTTTATCAATATCATCAAATATCTTCTTTGAGCTTAATGGTGCTGTAAAAGGATTTCCCACTAAGTTCCACTTATCTTTTTCCGAATATTCCAAAGTATAGTTTACCCTACTATCGCATAATATTCCTTCATAAATAACATCTAAAGGATTATTTGAAAATATAGCATAGCCTTGCCCTGGAACTAACCAATAATTAGGATCAACAATATACTCACTCCAATAATCATTTAACTTACTTTTCTTTCCAGTATTATACTTCATTAGCCATGTTTCGTTGCCATCTTTTCGCATTGAAAATATCATGGCTTTTGTGTTATTTACAGGTGAAGAAATATAATTCCATTTCTTTGGAACAAGGTCTTGGTGTACAATGAACCATGAGCCTTTACCATAAACAATATCTCCAGAAATATAAAACATTTTGGAAGCATCAATAATAACATTTGAACTATCACCCATAACCAACATTGAACAAACGGCATCGTCATCAACTTGTATCTTATGCTTTGGAGATATGTAAACAAAGTCCTCCATAACAGGCACCTCTTTTGGCTCCCAAATATTCTCGTCAGACCAATGACCTGAGGCAATAGTACGTTTGAGTGATGGAGAACCAAAATATAAATCCTCAATTTCTAAATTATCACTTGTAGAAAACTCAATTTGTAATTTATTGGAATATTGTGGAGATGTCAAAGGAACACAATAAAGAATATTATCTTCTGAATCTTGTTCATTGAAGCTTTTATGTAAATCATCCTTCATTTCATACAAAAGCTGATTATCTCTAAACCACTTATATGTTATCCTAACATCTTCATTCTCTGCCCTATCCTTATCATAGGAGAATTTGAACTGATAGTCCATTTCTGAAAAAACAGGCAATGTATAAACCAAATTATCATTTAGCAGGTTAGGCTTATCTTCTAAGTAATTAGTATTTACTCCTGTAACCTTTGCGGAAGAACCAAATAGCTTAATTGTTATAGGTGTATCTAATTTCTTTGTAGTAATGTTAATATTTGCATTATGATTTCCTTCATTTAGAGGGAAATAGCTCACCGAAACAATATCAAAACCAGCAGAATCAATCTTTATTTTATCATTATTGATTTTAAAAAACTTTGAATCCTTCCCTGAAAGACTTAAACTAACTTCACCTCGAATATAATTCCCTTGAATAGAAATTCTCTTTGTTTGAGGATAGGTGTACGGCAACGGAGTATGATTATATATTAGATTATCAATTTCCATATTTGTATTGTCTTTGGTCTTCAAGCGAATGCTCAATTCAGGTTTCTTTCCCAAAAACCTATCATACTCAGCAGTAATATTAATCTTTCTAATATTTAATTCAGGGTAACGCCCCTTACCCCTATGCTTTTGTGCTTTCCAAGAAATCCAAACTGTGTCCTTGTTTTCACAAAGAGAGGGTAGTTCAACTCGATAATTTTGTGTTCTTGCTCTTTTAGTAGTAACAAATTCAATTCTTCTATCTCTTTTGTCTTTTACATCAACCCATTTCTTATTATCTAAGCTATATTGTAAAGTAAGAGAGTATTTTACTTTAGAGCCTCTTGCATTTATTGTTGAATTAAAAATAATATTTTCGCTATTTGCTGAAGAAAAAGTTATTACCATTCTTCCATTCTTGCTCAAAGCTCCTTCAATATATGAAGTAAAGTCGAGTTCTTTTTCTTGAGCAAAAGTCCAATTTGTTGAAAAAAATACTATGAATATGAAAAAAAATCTAAGTCCACTCATTCTTGAAAATTCATTTACCTACCTACAGAAATAATCTTGTAATCACTAATCTTATAAATAACCGTTCTTCTATTTTGCCATCCATCATTAGGGTCCCTTCTATCAAATAAATATGAATTAATCATAAATTTTGACCTATCCTCATTTGGTTCTTTGCTAAAACTCTTGCCTTTGTTTTGAATAACTGGAACAAAATACATCATTATATCATAGCCAAGAGCTGCATAAATTTTGTCTGGTTCTTGACGAAAATGATTACGAAATTCCTTTACAAATTCAACAAAATTTTGATTAGTATAATCATTCAAATAACTAAGAGTAAAATGAAAATTAAACTTCTCTAAGAGTCTTAGGTCTAATGAAGGATAGTCCAGCCAATCATATTGAGCAATAAGATTTATTGGAGGAAGACCCTTATTATTATTTAGTTTCATAAGCAATGTGTTGGCATAAGCCTCATTGGTTTGTTGGCTTCCTTTATCAAGAATTGAAATAAAGATATTGTCCTTTTTAGGGTCTACCTTTTCAAAAATTCTATTAGGATATTTATTATAATCTACACCACACCAAGTCCAATTTTCTCTCTCAATTGCTCTTTGATACATTTCCATTAATGCCTTTTCTTTTGGAGAGAAAAGAAGGATAATGTTTGGAGATGTGAACTTATTTCTAATATATCTAACCGTTGTTTCAACATCTGCAATTGAAGAAGGTTGTATTTTGAAGACAAAGGGGTTACCAACAACAATTGAAGGATTGGGGCTCATTGGGTTAATTATTGGAATCTCATGCTTTAGTGCATAATCGGCAGCAATAGTAAAACATTTCTGAAATACAAGTGGGATAATTAAATCCATTGACTTCATTTCTGGTTTCTCTAAAACTTTCTTCATCTCATTTACATCCTCTTCCCCAACATCATAAACATACAAAGAAACATTATAACCCTCCTTCTCTAATTTATCCAAAGCTATCCTTGCTCCTTCATAAAATGTTATGTATTCAAAACAACGATACTTTAATCTTTTCTTGTCTTCAATATTAAATTTTGTAAAATCAAGTTCTGAAATCCTATCATAAGACAAGGATAGAAACATAGCTATATTAATACTTTTCTTGGTTATTGGAATTGATTTATCGGGAGATAAAGACAATTCATTTCCTCCAGCGAAAGCAAAACTCTTGCTGTTAAAAGAAAACAAACAAACAAAAATAACTATGTATATAACACTATGTTTCATAAATATATTCCTTTGATTTATTCCCATTCAATAGTTGCAGGTGGTTTTGATGAAATATCATAAACTACCCTATTTACTCCCTTAACTCTATTTATTATGGAATTAGATATTTCTTGCAAAAACTCATAAGGTAACCATGACCAATCGGCAGTCATTCCATCATTGCTTTCAACAGCTCTAAGGGCAACTACATTTTCATAAGTTCTTTCATCTCCCATAACTCCCACTGACTGAACTGGTAGCAAAACAGCACCTGCTTGCCATACTTTGTCGTATAAGCCATGGTCTCTTAATCCTTGAATAAATATATGGTCAACTTCCTGAATAACTCTTACTTTTTCTGGAGTAATGTCTGAAAGTATTCTGATTGCTAAGCCTGGTCCTGGAAAAGGATGACGTCCTAAAAGCTCTTGTTTTAATCCTAAACTTGCTCCAACCAATCTTACCTCATCTTTAAATAATGATCTAAGTGGTTCAACAATCTTTAGTTTCATATACTTTGGCAATCCTCCAACATTATGGTGTGACTTGATTGTTGCAGAAGGTCCTTTAACAGAAATAGATTCTATTACGTCAGGATAAATTGTTCCTTGAGCCAACCATTTAACGTCTTCAATTGCATTTGCTTCCTTATCAAAAACATCAATAAAAGTCTTTCCAATTGCCTTGCGTTTATCTTCTGGAGATGTTATTCCTTTTAGTGCTGAATAGAACATATCCTTAGCATCAACTCCTTTAACATTAAGTCCCATTCCTTTGTAGGATTCAAGCACTTGTTCAAATTCATTTTTGCGAAGTAGTCCATTGTCAACAAAAATACAGTTTAGGTTCTTTCCAATTGCTCTATGAAGCAGCATTGCAGCAACAGAAGAGTCAACTCCTCCTGACAATCCCAACACCACCTTATCATCTCCTAATTGTTGCTTTAAACTTTCTATTGTTGTTTCAACAAAACTCTTTGGAGTCCATTCTTGAGAACAACCACATATATCAACAACAAAGTTTCTAAGCATTTCAATTCCTTCTTTGGAATGTGTTACCTCTGGATGAAATTGAATTCCATAAGTATCTTCTCCTTCAATCTTATAGCCACAGTTTACAACGTTGTCAGTTGAACAAATTATCTCAAAACCTTTAGGCAAAGATAAAATTGTATCTCCATGAGACATCCAAACTTGTGAATTTGGAGTAACATTCTTCATTAGAGGAGAATTAGAATCTATTTTATTTAAATTAGCTCTACCATATTCTCTAATTTGAGAAGGAAGTATTTCTCCACCATTTGCCCATGCCATATATTGAGCACCATAGCAAACTCCTAAAACAGGAACCTTCTTTCTAAAAGCATCTAAATCTATCTTTGGTGCATCTTTTTCAGTACAGCTGAAAGGACTACCAGAAAAAATAACCCCCTTAACATCTGGAGTTAAAGAAGGAAATTTGTTATAAGGATGAATCTCGCAATAAACATTTAACTCTCTAATTTTACGAGCAATTAACTGAGTGTATTGAGAACCAAAATCAAGAATAAGTATAGTTTGCATCTTGTTAAAATTATAATTTTCAATTGCCAAAAATACAAAAAAAACCTCATATGGCAAAAAACAATTCCTATTTACTCTTCAAGATTAGACTCTATGGGAATGGAACTTTAAATCAAAATGGAGGAAAAGTAGTATCTTTGCCGAAATTATTTCAATAAAAATGTTTCTCGAAAAATCATACTACAAAACTAATTTTCACTTAGCGCTGCCTATAATTTTGGCATCAATGGGTCAGTCCTTTGTTCAAATGGTGGATACTATTATGGTTGGGCATTTGGGAACAACAGAATTGGCTGCAGTTGCTTTTGCTGGAAGTGTTACATATAATGCTTTGGTGATTGGAATGGGTATTGCAATGGCTCTAACTCCCCTAACTGGACAGAGTTATGCAAGAAATGAACATAGGGTTACATCTGTTTTACTCCAAAACTCTCTTTCTCTAAATTCAATAATTTCAATTCTAATTGCAGGATTATTGCTTGCTCTAATGCCTTTCTTAAAGTATTTCGGACAACCAAAAGAAGTGATTGAAATTTGCTATCCTTACTTTTTTATAATTTCACTATCTTTCATACCACAACTCATATTCCTATCCTTCAAACAATTTATGGAGGGGATTGGGAACACTAAGGCTGCAATGGTTATTACTATCTCTGCCAACTTGCTTAATGTTGTATTAAACTACTTATTAATTTTTGGGAAGTTTGGCTTTCCTCAAATGGGAGTTACTGGTGCTGCGGTGGCAACTTTTATTTCTCGACTTTTAATGCCTATTGCGTTTATTCTATATCTTCATTTTAAGGCTAACTACAAAAGATATCTTAGTTTTTTTGCTTTTTCTAATCTTTCAAAATACTATCATATAAGATTATTGAGGTTGGGAGTACCAATTGCGGGACAAATGTTTCTGGAATTCTTCTCCTTGTTGGGAGTTACGGTCATGATGGGTTGGGTTTCAACGGTTGCACTTGCAGCATATCAAATTGTAATAACAATTGTTGGGACAACTTTCTTGATTGCAGCAGGAGTTTCGAGCTCTACAACCATTCTTATTTCTCAAGCCTTTGGGAGGAAAAACATGTTGGAGCTTAACAAACAATTCAAAACTGGTTTCCAACTCGCATTACTGACAATGTCTTGTATGGCTATTATATTGATATTCTTTGGGAAATATATTGCTATGATATTTTCGAATGACCCAGAGGTTATTGAACTTGCAAGCGGATTCTTTATTGTTGCAGGGATATTTCAAATTATTGACGGCTCTCAGGTATCACTCCTTGGAGCACTAAGAGGAATTAATGATGTTGCTAAGCCTATGAAATATGCGTTAATTTCTTATGTATTTGTTGCCATACCTTTTGCCTACGTTTGCGGTTTTGTTCTAAATTTGGGTTCATGGAGTATTTTTGCAGGCTTCCTCGCAGGCTTGCTAACTGCAGCAATTCTATACTATAATAGGTTTCGCAAAGTTGTACGAAAACATGTTTTAAGCATGAGTAAATAGCCGCAATTTCTTAATATAATTGAATAAATTCTCCAAGAAATATAAAATTTTATTACCTTTGCTCTATATTTAAAACTAAAAAGATATGAAGATAGAGTTTTTGGGAGCTGCCAAAGAGGTAACTGGAAGTAAGCATTTAATTACTACAAATAAAGGGAAAAAGATACTTTTGGACTGTGGAATGTTTCAAGGTAAGGGCTTGGAAACAGATGCACTTAATAGGGATTTAGGGTTTGAACCTTCGGAAATTGATTATCTCTTGCTTTCTCACCCTCATATCGACCACTCAGGACTTATTCCATATATTATAAAGCTTGGCTTTAAGGGGTCCATATTCTGCACTCCTGCAACCAGAGACCTATGTTCAATTATGTTAGCTGACAGTGGAAACATTCAAGAGCAAGATACCTACACTTTCAACAAGAAAAGAGCGCGTAAAGGGTTGCCAGCAGTTGAACCAATTTACACTATGCTTGATGCTCAAGAAGCAATGCAATATTTTATTTCAATTCCTTATGAAAGGGACTTTCTTATTGACCCAGATATTTCTGTTCGCTTTACCGACAATGGTCATATTCTTGGAAGTGCAACAGTAAATATTACAATTATGGAAGGCAGAAAGAAAACTAATATTGCTTTCACTGGCGATATTGGAAGATATTCTAAAAGAATCCTTAAGGCTCCTCAAGCTTTTCCTCAGGCCGATTATATTATTATGGAATCAACCTATGGCGATAGGCTACATGATGATGTTAGCACATCCGAACAGGAACTTTTGAGTGCAGTTGTTGATACCTGCTGCAAGAAAAAAGGCAAGCTAATTATTCCTTCCTTTGCAATTGGAAGAGCTCAAGAGGTTATTTATGCTTTGGATAGGCTTGAAAGAAAAGAACTTTTGCCAGACATTGATGTTTATGTTGATAGTCCGCTAAGTTTGAACGCCACCAACATTATGCGTTTGCATACCGAGTGTTTTAATGATGAGATTAAGGAATATATGAAAACAGACAAAGATCCTTTTGGTTTTGAAAGATTGCATTATGTTCGTTCGGCTGAAGAGTCTAAAGCTCTTAACTCCAATCATAGACCTATGATTATTATTTCTGCCTCTGGTATGATGGAAGCAGGAAGGGTTAAGCATCATATTGCAAATAATATTGAAGATAAAAAAACTACCATTCTTGCTGTTGGATACTGTGCTCCAACAACCTTAGGAGCAAAAATCATTAGAGGAGACAATATTGTATCTATTTTTGGGAACAAATATGTTGTTAGAGCCGAAGTTAGGAGGATTGACTCCTATTCAGCCCACGCCGACTACGAGGAAATGCTTCGCTATCTTGAATGTCAGGACAAAAAGAAGATTAAAAACATATTCCTTGTTCATGGAGAGGAGGAAACTCAAAATAACTTTGCAAATACACTAAGAGAAAACGGATATAAGAATGTACATATCCCTTCTAAGAAAGAATTAGTAATGATTTAGCCCCTATGAACAAGTCATTTCTGCTTCCCATATTGCTTTTTTGCTTCACTCTTACGGGTTTCTCGCAGGAAAATGTTAAATTTATGGATTTTAACTATATTACTCCCACCTCAGAGCAAGAAACACTCTATCAAACAACAGCTCCCTACGTACTACTCTATTTCTACAATCCCGAATGTGAGGACTGCACCAAGATAAAGAAAGAGCTTGCCAAGAACAAAGAGCTTAAGAAATTGATAGAAAAGGGAATTGTGAAAGTGTTGGCAATATTGCCCGATGTGGAGAAAGAATATTGGCAAGATAATCAGAAATTTATTCCAAAAACTTGGCAAAATTGCTACATTGAAAACGACCAACCTATAATTAAAACCTATCTTCGTACCTTACCCACTTTCTATCTCTTGGATGAAAGCAAATATATTTACCTCACCCCCTCTTCAAAAGAATTATTGAGTTGGATTAAACAAAAACACAATGAGGATAATAATAATTAATGGACCTAATCTTAACCTTTTGGGCAAAAGAGAAGAAGAAATATACGGCAGCCAAAGCTTTGAGGACTATTTTCAAACTCTAAAAGAGTTGTATCCTGACATTGAATTAGAATATTATCAATCAAACATAGAGGGAGAAATCATCAATAAGCTCCATGAGGTAGGATTTAGCTTTGATGGTATAGTGCTTAATGCCGGAGGCTATACACATACTTCAGTTTCAATTGCCGATGCCGTCAAAAGCATTAAGACGCCGGTGATTGAGGTTCATATATCCAATATTCTCTCTCGAGAAACCTACCGTCACAACAGCCTTATTGCTCCAAACTGCAAAGGAAGTATTTTTGGCTTTGGATTAAAGGGTTATCAATTGGCTCTAAGCTCATTCCTTTTCTAAAATCATTCCTCTTTTTCCCCAAAAAGCCTAATTTTGACAATCTAAGTCTAAATTACTATTTCTATAATTATTCTTAGCCTCATTCAAACAAGACTTAGAAGCCTACAAAACAGGCTTTTAATTAGCCAAACAAGGTTTCAAAAAAATTAAATTTCGTTTCGATCTCAAAACAATGCGGTTGTTTACTCAAAACAATGCCATTGTTTGCCCGAAACAATGCGGTTGTTTTGCCAAAACAATGGCATTGTTCTAACTTTGAAATGAAGTTTAAAAAAATTGAACCCTCATTTGAATTGAGGATGATAAGGTTTTAGTAGTTATAAGCTTTGATTATATCAGCTAAAAGTCAAGTTGGCGGAATCTATTCTTCCCTCTAAGGTAGTAGTCCCTCACTATGCTTTTGGTATAAATTTCTTTGATGTTGGGATTAAGGATAAGGGTGCGTTTGGCTTTGATTAGGTGTTTGGTTTTTAGGAAAGCAACATATGCTTTGAAGACTGCACTAAACTCGCCTCCCTTTCCTTGCATAAGAAAGGAGAATGCTGCAATTATATCTAAGAAAAATCGTTGGGCAAATATTTTGAATTGTTTCTCTTTAGGAAGGTTTTTGTAGAGCAGATAGAGGTTATTGCGGAAGTTAAGGAAGGTTTTGAAGGGTGAGGTTTTGTTTAGTGAGCCTCCTCCAAGATGATAGCAAACTGAATGAGGATAGTAGAAAATCTTATAGCCAGCATTTTTCAAACGCCAGCAAAAATCTATTTCTTCTTGGTGTGCAAAGAAATCTTTGTCCAATCCTCCGAAGCTTTGATAAAGGCTTGCCCTAACAAACATCACGGCTCCTGTTGCCCAAAATATCTCTTTGGCATCATCATATTGACCATTATCCTCTTCAACATAGTTAAATACTCGCCCTCTGCAGAATGGATAGCCCAAATAGTCAATATAACCTCCTGCTGCTCCTGCATATTCGAAATATTTTCTTTCATTATAAGATAGTAATTTGGGTTGACAACATGCTATCTTTGGATTCTTTTCCATTAGGTCAATTATGCCTCCAATCCAGTTTTCTGTAACCTCAACATCGGAGTTCAAAAGCACATAGTAGTCTGCATTTACATGCAATAGGGCTTGATTATAGCCTTCTGCAAAACCAAGATTTTCTTTGTTTTGAATTATTTTGATTTGTGGATAGTTCTCTTTGAGAAAAGAAATTGAATCATCGCTCGATGCATTGTCGGCAACGATGACTTGAGCTTCTTTTGAGTATTGGATAACTGAGGGAAGGTATTTTTCCAAGAGGGCTTTACCGTTCCAGTTAAGGATAACCACTGCAACTCTTCTCATTGCTTAGTATCCTCTTTTGAATTGCAAGCCTGCCTCTCCTTGCATTCCTTCTGGCATATTACCTCTTGTTAGGCGCGATTCCCAAAACATATCAGAAGGTTCGCCTTTGGCATCAGAATGAAGAAGAAAGTATTCCATAAGGTTATTTTGTGGAGCATAGAATACAAATCCTTTATTCACCTCTCCATAAGGAGTCTTATGATATTTCCATATCTGATAAGGCATATAGGAAATTGCATCTTGTGAAAATTCTGCGGTTAGATGCTCATTTGAGTTTAGTACTGAGGCTTGACGCATTCCGGATGTTGCCTTAAATTTCTCATCAATAACTATGTCAGGCTTGCCGTATTGTAGATATACTCTTCCCATCTCTGTTTCGTAGCCTTTCTTAATCTTGGTGCTGAATTTATCGTCAACAATTCTTACCTCATTCATATAGGATTTCCATTCAAGATTAGGATTTTCTGGGTTTATTCCTCTCCAAAACATATATAAGAAATGCTTCTTTTCATCAACACTTGCGCTTTTAAGGTGTTTGTAGATAAAGGATTTTTGAGCCTCACTTGCAATTGGGGTCAAGCAAAGGATATTTTCGTCAATTTCTTCTTTGGGTATCATATTTACAAAAGCATCTGAAGGAATTGCAGATTGAATATCGTTTTCAATATTTGAATATCTGTAAAATGCGAGTTTGCTATAAGAAAACAGTATGCTATTCTTACTTCTTGCCTCCACCACTAAGTAGTATCCTCCTTGAGGAAGGGATGTTATGTCAAGATTTCCCATTTCAACTGAAATCTCTCTTGCTTTTTCTCTCCTAACTCTTTGAATTGATTCAATCTTCTTTCCGGTCTTAATGCTTTCCACATTGACAGAAATTATATATGTGCTATCTTTCCCAAACTCCTTATCGGCATTATAGATTTCTGAGTAATAGGTTAGTATATTCTTGTTTTCAGGAACAGCATCGAAAAGATATGGCGTTAGGTCATAACCATTCTTGGAACGAATATTTTGCGTTGTAGTTTTCTTGTATGAATCAATAATTTGGACAGAAGATACAGCAATTTGATTTTTAGGATAGTTTATTTCAAATTCATCTTCAATTACCATGGGTTCCATAGGAGTATTCTTGTCTTTCAATTCAAATCGTGCAGAATATTTCCCATTCTCAAGGCTTACTCTTTGAATGTCAATTACTGATGCGTCATTACTTGATTTAACTACCTTGAGTTCTCTTTTCTCAACATAAACAATCTGAGAGTCTTTGAGTAGAACTAAGGTAAATTCTATTCTTGCTTCATTATTCTTGTATTCTAAACTCTTTGCTTGTATTGATGTGTTGATTTCCACATAAGGTTTTTGAGACGGGATATTATATGTGGAGAAAGAATAAATTGCATTAATGCCTGTGGAAAAAGAAATTAAAGGCAAGAAAGACATTATAAATAATAAAGAGAAGCGTTTCATAATTTTATCATTAATTTGGTTTGTTAGGGTGCAAAATTACATTAATTAGTATATATTTCCAACAAAAAACGTCTAAACTTAAAAAGTTTAGACGTTATAATAGATTTTAAGAACCCTTTTTAAGAATTATTATTGTTCATTCTTATTCATTTCTTCTTTTAAATTTGCTAAAGCATCAATGTCTCCCAAGGTTGTTCTTTCTAAATTCTCATTTAGTTTCTTAATCGCTTTTTCCTCAGATAATGCTTTCTTATTCTCTTTCTCTTCTTCTTGTTGCCAAGTTCTTAGGTGACTTACAACTATCTTCTTACTGTCTCTTGAGAATTCAATAATCTTAAAGTCTAATTGTTCATCAACATTAGCAGATGATTTATCTTCTTTTGCTAATTGTGATTTTGGACAAAAAGCCTCAACTCCATAAGGCAGGGTGATTATTGCTCCACCTTTATCGCCCATATTTAGAATTGTTCCTTTGTGAACTGAACCTATTGTGAAGATTGTTTCAAATACATCCCAAGGATTTTCTTCAAGTTGTTTATGTCCTAGGCTCAAACGACGACTTTCAGAATCAACTTCAAGAACCACTACTTGTATCTTCTCTCCTACCTTTGTGAATTCAGCTGGGTGCTTGATTTTCTTGCTCCAAGAAAGGTCAGAAATGTGGATTAATCCATCAACTCCTTCTTCCAATTCAACAAAGATTCCAAAGTTAGTGAAATTTCTTACAGTTGCTTCATGTTTGCTTCCAATTGGATATTTAGTTACAATATCTCCCCATGGGTCTGGAATAAGTTGCTTGATTCCTAATGACATTTTTCTTTCTTCACGGTCAAGTGTAAGAACTACTGCTTCAACATCATCTCCAATTTTTAAGAAATCATGAGCAGTTCTTAGGTGTTGACTCCATGACATTTCTGTAACGTGGATTAGTCCTTCAACTCCTGGAACTACTTCAACGAATGCACCATAATCAGCTAAAACAACAACCTTGCTCTTAACCTTATCACCAACCTTTAGATCAGCACTTAGTGCATCCCAAGGATGTGGAGTAAGTTGTTTCAAACCTAAAGCAATACGTTTCTTAGATTCATCAAAGTCTAAGATAACAACATTAATCTTTTGATCTAATTCAACAACTTCTTCTGGATGATTAATTCTTCCCCAAGATAAGTCTGTAATATGGATAAGTCCATCAACTCCTCCAAGGTCAATAAATACTCCGTAAGAAGTTATATTCTTAACAATTCCTTCAAGAACCTGACCTTTTTCAAGATGAGAAATAATTTCAGCCTTTTGAGCTTCAATTTCATCTTCAATAAGTGCTTTATGAGATACAACTACGTTTTTGAAATCATGATTAATCTTCACAATCTTAAATTCCATAATCTTATCTACATAAACATCATAGTCTCTAATTGGTTTAACATCAATTTGACTTCCTGGAAGGAAAGCTTCAATTCCAAATACGTCAACGATTAAACCACCCTTAGTTCTGCTCTTAACATAACCGTTAATAATTTCTTGAGTTTCGAATGCATCATTAACTCTATCCCAAGATTTAAGAATAAGTGCTTTTTTATGAGAAAGAATTAGCTGTCCATCAGCATCTTCTTGACTTTCTACAAAAACTTCGATTTTATCACCAACCTTTAAATTAGGATTATATCTGATTTCTGATAAAGGAATAATACCATCTGACTTAAAGCCAATATTAATTACTACCTCACGGCTATTTTTTGCAACAATAGTTCCTTCAACAACTTGTTGCTCTGCCAATTGACTGAAAGTGTCTTCGTAACTTTGGGTTAGGGTTTCACGTTCTTTTTCTGTGTAAACACTTTTTTTCTTACCAATAGAAGACCAATCGAAATCTTGTAAAGGTTGAATGTCTTTTAAATCTCTCATTTTTAATAAATGATTTTTTTCTTGTGATTTCTTACTAAATCGGGTTAAACATTAATTAATTTACTTCTTTTCAAAAAATTAGGTTTGTCGAGTAAGCAACATTATTTTTGAAAATTGGGTGCAAAGATATAATTATTTCTATATACTAGCAAATAAAATACAAGAAAATGAATGTTTTATAAAAATAAATCCTTATTCCAGTAAAATGAAATAAGGATTTAATGAAATGAAACAAGCTAATTTTGCCTATTTAGCAAACTTAAAATTCTTTCCTAAGTAAATTGCTTGTTCTCCAAGAGCTTCCTCAATACGAAGAAGTTGGTTGTACTTTGCAATTCTATCAGTTCTTGAAGCCGAACCTGTTTTGATTTGTCCTGTATTTAGAGCAACTGCAAGATCTGCAATTGTTGTATCTTCGGTTTCTCCAGAACGGTGACTCATTACAGCAGTGTATGAGTTTCTGTTGGCAAGACTAACTGCATTTATTGTTTCAGTAAGGGTACCAATTTGATTAACCTTAACCAAAATTGAATTGGCAACCTTCTTATCAATTCCCATTTGCAAACGCTCAGGATTTGTAACAAAAAGATCATCGCCAACAAGTTGAATTTTTTTGCCTAACTTATCAGTCATTAGTTTCCAACCTTCCCAATCGTCTTCAGCCATTCCGTCTTCAATTGAAATAATTGGATATTTCTTTACCCAATTTGCCCAATAGTCAACCATTTGTGCTGAACTAAGCTTTTCACCTGTTGATTTATGAAGGTGATATACCTTTTCCTTTGGTAAATAGTACTCACTTGAAGCAGGGTCTAAGGCAATGAAAATATCTTTTCCAGCTTTGTAGCCAGCCTTTTCAATTGCTGTAAGGATAACTTCAATTGCTTGATCGTTAGATTTTAGATTTGGTGCGAAACCTCCCTCATCTCCAACATTAGTGGAATATCCTTTGCCTTTAAGAACAGATTTTAGGTTATGAAAAACCTCCGTTCCCATCTGAAGAGCATGCGAAAATGACTGAGCACCTACTGGCATAACCATAAATTCTTGAAAATCTATTGAATTGTCGGCGTGAGAGCCTCCATTAAGAATATTCATCATTGGGATTGGAAGAATGTTAGCATTAACCCCACCAATATATCTATAAAGTTCTTGACCTGTTTCCATAGCTGCTGCCTTTGCACAAGCCAAAGAAACACCAAGAATTGCATTTGCTCCTAACTTACTTTTGTTTTCAGTTCCATCAAGCTCAATCATCTTTGCGTCAATAGCATTTTGCTCAGTAATTTGAAAACCTCTAAGTTCGTTATTTAGTACGTTTTTAACATTATTTACAGCTTGAATAACTCCTTTACCCAAGAAATAATTCTTATCATTATCTCTTAACTCACATGCCTCATGAGCTCCTGTTGAAGCTCCGGAAGGAACTGCTGCACGACCAACAGCACCTTGATCTGTATATACTTCTACCTCAACTGTTGGATTACCTCTCGAATCAAGAATTTGTCTTGCATGAATTCCAATAATTTGTCCCATATTTTTCTGTTTTTTTAGTTGTTTAATCTTTTCAATTAGTTTGCAAATATAGGTATTAAGTCCAGTTTTACCAAAAAATGAAAAAAATTTACTTTCATAAACTACTATTATCTTATATCTTTAATAACCTGATAATAATCTTTGAATATAAAAAAGTGGTTACCTCTTTTGGAAGTAACCACTCGTTAATAATTAGTTGTCAAATAAACTAAATATTCTCTTTAATCAATTATTTTACAATTAATTTTTGAGTTCTACTTAGTTGATTATTTTGTATTCTTACATAGTAAACGCCTTTTGCCAAATTGGAAACATCTATTGTTTGTTCAATAACTCCATTTGCAGCTTTTACATTTGTTGTATTTAGAATTCTTCCTTGCATATCACTTATTATGATTTTTGCATCGCCACTAACTCCATTAACAATTAAATTAGTTTGATTAGAAGTTGGGTTAGGATACATCATAATTGATATTTCACTTCCTTGAACATCATTTAATCCAAGTGTAGTGAAGTTAATAACATCGCCATAATTATTCCCTGACGCTGTTGCTGCAAATGCCTTGAATTCATAAACTGTATTTGGATTTAATCCAGTTAATTCAAATGTTAGAATGTCACCAGATAAAGTTACATTTTCAGTTGTCCAATCAGCATCGCTGACTGCTTTCCATTCAAATCCCTGAGCAGTTAACTCTTCAGTTCCAAGAATAATTGTTCCATATAAAGTAACCGATCTGTCTTCTAAATTATCAACTGAATCTGTTGTAACAGTAAGAAGTTCATGGGCAAGCGTTGCGAAGGTTACAACACTACCATATTCTGTTCCTTCTGCAGTTGTTGCGAATGCCTTAAATTCGTAATTAGTATTTGCGGTCAAGCCAGTCAAATTATACGTAATTGTTGATCCAGTTGCATTAACGACATTCCAATCAGTAGCACTTGTTTCCTTCCATTCGAAACCTTGAGCTGTGATTTCATCTGTTCCTGCAGTTATGCTTCCATTCAATGTAGCAATAGTTTGTGCAATTTGATCAGCTGGATTTGTTACAACTATTGGAGGAACTATTGCTAATGTTGTGAAAGTTTGAGTTGTGCCATAGGTTGTATCTATTGCTGTCATTGCATAAGCTCTAACTTCATAAGCTGTATTTGATGTTAAGCCTGTTAAGTTATAAGTTAGAGTTGCTCCGGTTACTGCTTGAGTTGTCCAAGTGGTTGCAGTAGATTCTTTCCATTCAAAACCTTGAGCTGTGATTGTTTCACTTCCTGCGGTAATTGTTCCATCTAAAGTTGCTGTTGTTTGAGCAAATATTGTAATTGGTGAAGTTACAACTGTTGGAGGAACTATTGCTAAGGTTGTGAAAGTTTGAGTTGTGCCATAGGTTGTATCTATTGCTGTCATTGCATAAGCTCTAACTTCATAAGCTGTATTTGGTGTTAAGCCTGTTAAGTTATAAG
>DHCV01000002.1:44705-44874 GCA_002399025.1 Bacteroidales bacterium UBA4893
GAGTTGCTCCGGTTACTGCTTGATTTATCCAAGTGGTTGCAGAAGTTTCTTTCCATTCAAAACCTTGAGCTGTGATTGTTTCACTTCCTGCGGTAATTGTTCCATCTAAGGTTGCTGTTGTTTGAGCAAATATTGTAATTGGTGAAGTTACAACTGTTGGAGGATTAAC
>DHCV01000002.1:45076-45339 GCA_002399025.1 Bacteroidales bacterium UBA4893
ATAGTTGCTCCATAGGTTGTATCTATTGAAGTCATTGCATAAGCCCTAACTTCATAAGTAATATCTGCTGTTAAATTAGTTAAGTTATATGTTAGAGCTGCTCCAGTTACTGCTTGGTTTGACCAGTTAGTTGCTGTAGCTTCTTTCCACTCAAAACCTTGAGCTGTGATAGTTTCACTACCTTCAGTTATGGTTCCATTTAGTGTTGCTGAAGTTTGAGTAATTGCTGTTACTGGTGATGTTACAACTGTTGGAGGATTAAC
>DHCV01000002.1:45530-93439 GCA_002399025.1 Bacteroidales bacterium UBA4893
ATAGTTGCTCCATAGGTTGTATCAGCTGATGTTCTAGCATAAGCTTTAACCTCATAACTTGTATTTGCTGTTAAGCCTGCTAAATTATATGTAAGAGTTGTTCCTGTTACAGGTTGCATTGTCCAAGTGGTTGCAGTAGCTTCTTTCCATGCAAATCCCTTTGCTAAAATTGTTCTTGTGCCTGCTGTAAATGTTCCATTAAGTGTTGCGGTAGTTTGAGTAATTGCCGTTACTGGTGAAGTTACAACTGTTGGAGGTGTATGTTCGGTTTGGAATTGCAATGGAACCCATTCTGAATAATGATTAACTCCACAAACTGCTCTAACATAAACGGTATTATTTGTACCTGGTGTTAAGTCTGTCAATTGGTATGAAGCATTAGTAACCTCAACTGGTGTCCCTGTTAAGCCAAGTCTTACTTCCCATGTTGTTTCATTTTCACCAGCTGTCCATTCTATATCGGCAGTAGTTTGACTAATATTTGAAGCTGTAAGAGCAGTTGGGTCTAAACATGCAATTTCTAAATGTAAATCATCTATTGTCAAATAATATGGTGTAGTATTTGATTTAGCGAAAATACCTATATTATAATTACCGCTTGTTGGTACTGTAAAGACTCCTGTGTATTTTTGATATGTGGTATTTGTTAATCCTGATGTAAGTGGGGTTCCAATAGCAGATACAAAGGTTGTTGTATCTACTGCATTGTATAAGCCTGCTGAAAGTTCTTGCCATCCTGAAAGTCCATCAGTAACATAATAGAAAGAGAATCTATATTGCTCCCCTGCTGTTAAATCAAATTCAGGAGTAAATAATCTATTCCAACAACCCCATACAAAATAAGCATAATTGCTTCCTGTATGTGCAGAACGATTATAAGTTGTAGATACAATACCTGTTGTTAGTTTAGTTGCTGTTGCTCCCATTTTAGTAAAACAAGTTGGTAAATTTCCAGCAGCTCCAATATTTTCAAAACTTTCTTCCCATGGTAATTCTGTAATTGCTCCACATGCAGTACTGAAATGACTTGTAACAGCCATACTGTAATCAGTTGGTGAACATTCCGCAGTGATTCTCACTTGATAGAGTGAAGAATGATCTAATGGAGATAGGATAAAGGCTGAATTTGTAGTCGCAGTTTGGGAAAGCCATGTTGTTCCATCTAAAGAGTATTCAACTAACCAAGAAGTGGCTGTACCATTTTCTGTCCAAGATAGGGTTGCACTTGATGCGGTTGTTGTATCTATTACAATATTTGATACAGATGCACAAGTTTGTGGTATAATTGAAATATTATCTATTGCAACAGGAGGTTGTGTCCCACTACTTCCATCATTTCTCCAAACAAAAACTAATCTTTGCATTGAATTTTGATATTGTGAAGCAGGTAGTAGTAATGATCTTGTCTGCCAATCTGCTTGTAGATTTAATCTATTAATAATCTCTGATCCTCCAACAGGAAATTCTGTTTCTGGAACAGATTGATCAATTGGAAGAGTGTAAACTCTTAAATAATCATAACTCGATTCTCCACCGCCCATCCAGTCAAATGAAAGAGCATATTCAGCAGCAGGAGAGGTTCCAAAATCTATTAAAGCTGAAGCGTATGCATAGGTTTGAGAACTCCTATAATATCTATGAGTTAATCCTAATGAATCACTAATATAAAGAGCATTTCCTGTTTCTTCTGGATGATTTATTACTGAACCAATAAACCATTTATTAGTATCAGGATTAGTAAATGTCCATTCGCTAATATTACTTAAATCATTGAAGTTTTGTATATATGGAAGAGTTTGTACAGGTTCAATATTTGGTATAATAACACTATCCAATTGAGACCATGCTCCTCCACAAGCTTGACGTACAGAAACAAAATATTTGCTACCTGAGGTTAAGCTATTTATTATGTAAGGAACTTCTGATGCTGATGCAATTGGAATTATGGTTGCAGTGCTTGGGTCAAAACTTGCTGCATCATCAGCTGTACCATAAGCTAACTCCCAAGTTCCTCCTTCCTCAGCATTATCAGTTGAAAAGTTTACCTTCATTGAAGTAAAAGTAAGAGCAGTTGCATCAACATTATATACTTCTGGGCATAAAGGGATTTCGTTAATAGAAAAATTATCTATATACATATAATTATCACCATTAGAAACTGTACTTTCTGCATATATTCCTATTTTACAAATTCCTGTATATGGTTGTTGAGATGAATCTAATAGTTTTATGGTTATATGAGTTGCTGCTGGTCCAAAATTAGAATAATTTTTATCTAAATCACTATCTCCATCATACCAAATTGTTGCATTTGCTGATGACCATGTTAATCCATTATCTAAAGAAACTACAACTGCAAACTTATCGTCTGGTGCAGCCGCAGGAGTAGATGTAGGTGCTCCACTATAGGCTGACAAAGCAACATCCATTTCAACTTGGTATTGAGTAGTTCCATCTCCTAAATCTAATGATGGAGAGATAACCCAATAATTAAAAGAAGTTCCGTAAACATTAGCTCTTAAAACAGTATCTAAAACATTGGAATGTGCCCATCCACTTGTTGATGGAGAAAGTGTTGAATCTAATAAAGCACTCATTCTAGTCCAACATGTTGGTTCTATAAAAATGGATGATTGGAAGTTTTCAGTATATGGAAGTGTGGCAGGAGTACAATTTGTTCTAAATGTTATAGGAAGAGTTGGATCAGAAAAAGTTCCATCACCACAATCTGTTCTCATATAAACACTATATCTTGTATTTGGAATAAGGGTAGTTAATGTATGCGGAGAGGCAGTTGCTTGAATTGTTTCAATAGTATTAGTTGATAGATTTTCTAAGATTATTTCCCAAGCATTATCAGTAGTATTTGCTGCCTCCCAAGTTAAATTTGCTTGATCATATCCAACATTTGATACAACTAAATCTGTTGGAGGGAAACATGTTGGTAATGCACTTATCTTTACATCATCAATATAAACACTTCCATTTGCAATTTTCTTTCTAACAAATGCCAAGCGATAATCTCCACTCAATGAACTAAGATTAACTTCAATTTCTGCGTATGCAGTTGTAAGTAAGGTGTCTAATGAAGCAATTAATACAAAATTACTATTAGCTCCATTCCAATCTTCAGCTGAAACATCCATTGCATAGACTAATAAATCTGGATTATATAAAGAGGAAGATTTCTTAGACCAGAAATTTAATCTTTCATTACCTGTCAAAGTAATTATAGGAGAAACTAACCAATCATTATTATTATAAGATGCTGTAGTAGCAGTTGCTGATGAATAACCATACATGTACGCAGCACCGTTTCCATTATTTGAAGAAGTGCTTCTTTGCCAATAGTATGATGAAGTATTTAATGAATCTATAACAAACCAACAATATGGAGCTGGTTTATTTCCCGGGACAACAGCAACAGTATTAAAAGCATCTTCAAAACCTTCTATCCATGGAAATTGAGTAATTGTTCCACATGCTGTTCTTAAGCTAATAATGGAAGAAAGAGCCGATGTACATTCTGGAGTTACTCTAATATTATATTGAGTATTTGCATTAAGATTAGTAATTACATGTGTATTGCCAGAGATTCCAGGAATTAATGTTGCATCTGCCCATTCTTGAGAGCTTGTTTTGTATTCAATTAAATAAGATGCTACATCAATATTGGCATCCCAAGTTATTGTAGCTTGATTAGGCAATACGTTAGAATATGCTAAATTTGATGGAGCAAAACAAAAACCAGGATCTGCTGGTGTTATGACAAATTTAGTATTAGGTCTTGAAGCGCCAAAACCTTTATTTGATGCAGCAGGTGCAGATGGATCAATATCATTATCATCTTGATAATAATACAAACAAGATGCAAAACTTGATGTATGTGATTGCCATGAACGAGAAGCATAATTTCCTGTATTTTTATCAATAGCAATTAATAAATTATCAATCCCATTATATAAAAAAGGAGTTGTTAAAGTAATATAATTCCATCCATGATTAAAAGTAACTGTGCCACTAAAAATCTGTGTAAGATTTGCAAGCGGCTCAAAATCTGTATTAGAAACAAATGCAGTTTTTGTTGTATTTCCCGCATATATTACAATATCCTCTGTTCTAGCAGATGTACTTGTCATGTAATATGCAATTTGAGAAATTGTTCCACCCATAATTTCAGATGAACTATAGATGGTTTGAGTGTAACTATAATCATAGTTACAATGCATTGGGACATAAGACGTGGTAGATGTGCCACTACCAATAGTAATTTCGCCTTGCGACCAACCTTGAATAGCAAACATTATCGTTGCTATCATTAAAAATAATAATCGTTTCATAAAAACCTATTTTAAATTAATAAACTTTCTATACATTAAATTTATAGAATATATTTAGTGTGCAAAGTTAAAGCATTAATAATTTAAAAACCAAATTTTTTGTGGGAAATAATTTCATTTTTTAGAAATCCATAAGAACTCAATGAGTTATAGATATTAAAAGACAATTCAAAACAAAATAAGATTTAATGTAAATAAGATATGTTCAATGAGTTTTACTTAAGCAATAAGCCTATTAGTTTTATCTAAGATTAGAATAAGGTTTTAAATTTTTAAAACGAAGTTTTAATCTATCAAAACTTCGTTTCATTTTTATGTAATCGCATTATTTCGGAACTAATCTTTAATGCATTAACATAATGATCTATATAAAAAAACTTGTGCAAAATAGATAGGTTGTGTAAGAAATCGATAATATTAGTTAAACACAGAGAAATAATATATGCTATTAGAAAATAACCATAATCTTACTACTATGTAAATATTTGCACACAGCTGTAAATAAAAAAAACGTTGTTCAATTAGATTAGAACAACGTTTTTTAGGATAGTATTAATCAAAAAGTATAGCTTATTCTGATTTTTCTTCAGTTTCTGGAGTTTGTTCAGCAGATTGTTCAACTTCGTTCTTAACTTCCTCAACAGTGTTAGCTTGTTCAAGATTATTTTCTTCAGCCTTTGCTTCTACATTGTTTAATTCTGCATTTTCTGTTTTCTTTGTTCTTCCTCTACGAGTTGTTTTTGCTTTTGCTGGTTTTGCGTCCTTTAATAGGTTCTCATTATAATCTACCAATTCCATCATAACCATTTCTGCTCCATCTCCTTGACGACGACCCACCTTTAATATTCTTGTATATCCGCCATTTCTTGTTGCAACTTTTCCAGATATTTCTCTAAAAAGTTCTGTAACAGCTTCTTTGTTTTGAAGATAACTAAATACTATACGTCTTTGATGTGTTGAATCAGTTTTTGATTTTGTGATTAATGGTTCAACATATCCTCTTAAAGCTCTTGCTTTGGCTAAAGTGGTTTCAATTCTTTTATGTAATATTAATGATGAAGCCATATTTGAAAGCATAGCCGCTCTATGTGCCTGCGTTCTTGATAATTTATTTATTTTGCAACCGTGTCTCATTTCTCTTATTCTTTTTCTAATTTATATTTCGCAATATTCATTCCAAATTCAAGTCCTTTGGATTTTACAAGATTTTCTAATTCTGTAAGTGATTTTCTACCAAAATTACGGAATTTTAATAGGTCAGCTTTGTTGAAAGATACTAAATCTCCTAAAGTTTCAACCTCTGCAGATTTTAAACAATTAAGAGCTCTAACTGATAAATCCAAATCAGTTAATTTTGATTTTAACACTTGACGTATGTGGAGAGTAGTTTCGTCAAACTCTTCAGTTAATGGTTTAGCTTCAGTCTGAAGTGAAATTTTTTCATCAGAAAAAAGCATAAAGTGTTGAATTAGTATAGAGGCGGCTTCAGTGAGCGCGTCTTTAGGAGTTATAGAACCATCAGTAGTTATTTCTAAAACTAACTTATCATAATCAGTTTTTTGTTCAACACGAAAGTTTTCAACATCATACATAACATTTTTGATTGGAGTATGAATTGAGTCTATTGCAATAGTGTTTAGAACATCATTTGAATTAATGTTTTCCTCTGATGATACATACCCTCTTCCTTTTTCAATTCTTAGAGTAATGTTTAGAGTAACATTAGGTTCCATTTGGCATATTTCAAAATCTGTATTTATAACTTGAAAATTATTCAAATGTTTATTGATATCACCTGCCTTAAACACATTCTTTCCAGTGATAGTAAAATTAATTACTTCACTTTCTTCATCTTCAATTTGACGTTTAAAACGTAGTTGTTTCAGATTTAAAATAATTTCAGTCATATCTTCAATCACACCTGGAATTGTCGCAAATTCATGCTCAACTCCTTCAATGCGAATAGAAGTAATTGCAAAACCTTCTAAGGATGATATTAAAATTCTACGCAAAGCGTTTCCTATAGTATCTCCGTAGCCTGGTTCAAGCGGACGAAATTCAAACTTCCCATGAAAATCATCTGACTCTATCATTATAACCTTGTCAGGTTGTTGAAAAGCTAATATTGACATTTCTTTATAATTTAATAATCTATTACTTAGAGTATAACTCAACAATTAATTGTTCATTGATATTTTCTGGAATATCAGAACGTTCAGGATAATTCATAAATTTACCATTCATTTGAGAAAGATCGAAATCTAACCATGAATAGCGATTAACAGTTCCTTCTAATGATTCAGTGATTATTTGAAGTGACTTTGAACGTTCGCGAACGCTTACAACATCTCCTGGCTTTAGTAAGTATGAAGGAATATTAACTAACTCTCCATTTACTAAAATGTGGCGATGAGAAACTAATTGACGTGCTTGATCTCTAGTTTTTCCTATTCCTAAACGATAAACAACATTATCAAGACGTGATTCAATTAATTGTAATAACACAATACCAGTAATTCCTCCTTTACGTGAAGCTTTTTCAAAAATATTACGGAATTGTCTTTCCAAAATGCCATAAGTATATTTAGCTTTTTGTTTTTCATTAAGCTGAATTCCATATTCTGATTGTTTAGCTCTACGTTTACTTTGTCCGTGTTGTCCTGGACGATAATTCTTTTTATCAAGGGTTTTATCAAAACCAAAAATTGGTTCTCTGAATTTTCTTGCTATTTTGGTTTTTGGTCCAATATATCTTGCCATATCTATTTTTTCTTTAAATCAAATAATATTATTATACTCTTCTTCTTTTTGGAGGGCGACAACCATTGTGTGGAACTGGTGTCACATCAGTAATTTCCAATACTTCAATACCGCAAGTATTAATTGCTCTAATTGCAGATTCTCTTCCTGCACCTGGACCTTTTACAAAAACTTTTACTTTTCTTAAGCCATAATCAAAAGCTACTTTTGAACAGTCTTCAGCAGCCATTTGCGAAGCATAAGGTGTGTTTTTCTTAGAACCCCTAAAACCCATTTTACCTGCAGATGACCATGAAATTACTTGACCTGCATTATTAGTTAGAGAAACAATACAATTATTAAACGATGCAAAAATGAACGCTTTTCCTTGAGGCTCAACTTTTACTACTCTTTTCTTTGTTGGTTTAGAACTTTTTGCCATAATGTTCTTTAAATTTCCTTTTTATTAATTTTATAAATACAGATGTTCCAAAAATATATTATAGATAATCCACATCTGCTGAGTAATTATTTATTATTTAGTTGCTTTCTTTTTGTTAGCAACAGTTTTCTTTCTTCCTTTACGTGTACGTGCATTGTTCTTAGTACTCTGCCCACGAAGAGGTAAACCAATACGATGACGAATACCTCGATAGCATCCGATATCCATCAAACGTTTAATGTTCATTTGAACTTCTGAACGCAATGCTCCTTCAACTTTAATCTCATCATTAATGATTGTTCTAATCGCATTTTGTTCATCATCAGTCCATTCACTTACCTTTTTGTCTTCACTTATTCCAGCTTTTGATAAAATTTGAGAAGCAGTACTTCTGCCTATTCCATAAATATATGTTAAGCCTATAACTCCTCTTTTATTCTTTGGTAAGTCGATACCTGCAATTCTTGCCATAAATTTATATATTGTTAAATTACTAATTATCCTTGTCTTTGTTTATACTTAGGATTTTTTTTGTTAATAACATAAACCACCCCTTTTCTGCGTACTATGATACACTCTGGTGATCTTTTTTTTACTGATGTTCTAACTTTCATGGTCGGTAAAATGTTTATTATTTTTTTTATTTATGTCTATAAGATATTCTCCCTTTTGTTAAATCATAAGGAGACATTTCAACTTGTACTTTATCACCAGGCAAAATCTTAATATAATGCATTCTCATCTTCCCAGAAATATGAGCAATTATTACGTGCCCATTTTCCAGTTCAACTTTGAACATTGCATTTCCAAGAGATTCTATTACAATACCATCTAATTGTATTGAAGCTTGTTTTGCCATATTAAACTAATACTAAGTTATTATTTTGTTTTATTGTATTTTCTATTTCTTCAAAACTTGATAGCACCAAAGGTCCTTCTTTTGTAATTGCAACATCATGTTCAAAATGTGCTGCATTTGAAAAATCTCTGGTCCTACATGTCCATCCATCACTTTCAAAAACTACTGCTCTATCACCTAAAGTTATCATTGGTTCAATCGCAATTACCATGCCCTCTTTAAATTTCACACCACTTCCTGCCTTACCATAATTTGGAACTTCTGGTTTTTCATGCATTTTTTTCCCTACTCCATGACCACAAAGTTCCCTAACTACTCCGTATCCATGTCTTTCACAATATGACTGAATAGCAAAACTCAAATCTCCAATTCTATTTCCAATAATACATTGTTCAATGCCTTTCATTAAAGACTCCTTAGTTATCTTCATAAGATTAATTGTCTTTTCATTTGCACCATTAAGTGCAAAAGTATAAGCCGAGTCCCCTATCCATCCATCTAAATCCGTTCCACAGTCAATTGAAACAATATCTCCTTCTTTAAGTTCCCTTTTCCCAGGTATTCCATGTACAACAACTTCATTTACTGAGATACATAAAGATGCTGGATATCCATAATAACCTTTAAAGGCTGGTATTGCATTATTGTCTTTTATATACTGCTCAGCAATCTTATCCAAATCTTCTGTTAAAACACCGGGCTTAATGTATTTTGCAACTTCAGCTAATGTATTTCCAACTAAAAGAGCACTTTTTCTTAAACTTTCAATCTCAAATTTTGTCCTTAAATTTATCATTTTGTATTTTCAAAGAGCAATGAACTACATTTGAGATCTTCCTTTTATTCTTCCTGATTTTGTTAAACCATCATAATGCCTCATCAATAAATGACTTTCTATTTGTTGAAGTGTATCTAATACAACTCCCACCAAAATTAACAAAGATGTACCTCCATAAAATTGTGAAAACTGGGAATTTACTCCAAATAAACTAACAAAAGCTGGCATAATAGCTACAAGAGCAAGGAATATTGAGCCAGGCAAAGTAATTTTTGATAATACATTGTCAAAAAACTCTTCAGTTCGCTTCCCTGGTTTTACTCCTGGAATAAAACCACCATTCTTTTTCATGTCATCAGACATTTGTTTTGGATTAATTGCAATTGCAGTATAGAAATATGTAAACGCAATTATAATAATTGCAAAAATCAAGTTATACCAAAAACCATTAAAATTTGAAAGTGCTGCCTTAACTCCTTGCATACTATCTGAGTCAGAAAACCCAAACAAAGTTACAGGGATGAACATAATAGCTTGTGCAAAGATAATTGGCATTACTCCTGCAGCATTAACTTTGATTGGAATATATTGTCTAGCTCCACCATATTGTTTATTACCAATAATTCTTTTTGCATATTGAACAGGGATTCTTCTTGTTCCTTGTACCAAAAGAATACATAACATGATAACTATTAGTAAAACGACTAACTCAACAAAGAAAATTACTAATCCTCCTCCTTGTTCTTCCATTCTTGATGCAAATTCTGCAAATAAAGAAAAAGGTAATCTCGCAACAATCCCAACCATAATCAATAATGAAATTCCATTACCAATACCTTTGTCTGTTATCTTTTCTCCAAGCCACATAACAAATAAAGTTCCGCAAGTCAACATAATTGCTATTGGTAGAGTCCAGTTTACAAAATTTAAACTATCACTTCCTGTTATACTATAAATTGTTGCACCTTGAATTTGAAATCTTAGGTTTGCAAGATATGCGAAAGCTTGGAAAAGAGTTACTATAACTGTCAACCATCTGGTTATTTGATTTATCTTATTACGACCGCTTTCTCCTTCTTTTTGCATTTTTGAAAAATAAGGAACTACCATTGTCAATAATTGAACAACAATTGACGCTGTGATGTATGGCATAATTCCTAATGCAAAAATTGATGCGTTTGAGAAAGCACCTCCAGAGAACATATTTAACAGTCCTAAAACTCCATCTTGAGTTTGAGCTTGCAAGTTAGATAAATCAGCTGGGTTAATACCCGGTAAAACAACAAAAGAACCAATTCTATAAATAAGGACTAATCCTAAAGTATATAGAATCCTAGTTCTTAAATCCTTTATATTCCAGATATTTTTTAAAGTATTGATAAATCTTTTCATTATAGTTTATTAGATTATTGTTACAATGCCTCCTTTTTCTTCAATAGCTTTTTTAGCAGACATTGAAAATGCATTTGCTGAAACATTTACTTTAGCTTTTAACTCTCCTCTTCCTAAAATCTTTACCTTATCTTTTAAAGTAGCAAGACCATGGTTAACAAGAGTTTCAATTGTAATATCTGAAATATTTTTTTCTTCAGCTAATATATTTAATGTATCTAAATTAATAGCCAAAAATTCTATTCTATTTATATTTTTAAAGCCAAATTTTGGTAAACGTCTATACAAAGGCATTTGTCCTCCTTCAAAACCAATTTTTCGAGAGTAGCCTGATCTAGATTTTGCACCTTTATGTCCACGTGTTGACGTGCCACCTCTTCCTGAGCCTTGACCTCTACCTATTCTCTTACGGGTTTTAACTGAACCTTGTGCAGGTTTAAGATTACTTAAATCCATGATATTATTTGTATTTAAAGAATTGTTATATATTAAATTTCTTCTACCTTAATCAAATGACTAACCTTGTCAATCATTCCTTTTATTTGAGGTGTTAGTTCATGTTCTTTAGTTTGATTAATTTTTCTCAAACCTAAAGATTCTAATGTTTGTTTTTGACGAAGTGTTCTACCAATTCCACTTTTTATTTGAGTAACTCTTACTTTCATTTTATTTCAACTTTTTAACCGTTAAAAACTCTATCCATTTCAATTCCTCTCAATTTCGCAATTGTATAAGGATCTTTTAATTGGATTAATGCATTAATTGTAGCCTTTACTACACTATGTGGATTTGATGAACCTTTTGATTTAGCCAACACGTCTTTAACCCCAACACTCTCTAAAACAGCACGCATTGCACCTCCTGCAATAACTCCAGTTCCAGGTGCTGCTGGTTTAATAAATACTCTAGCACCACTATACTTACCAATTTGTTCATGTGGTAAAGTACCTTTTAAAACAGGAACTTTTATTAGATTTTTCTTAGCATCATCAACACCTTTAGCTATAGCTGCTGTAACTTCTTTTGCTTTACCTAAACCGTATCCTACAACGCCATTTTCATTTCCAACTACAACAATTGCAGAAAAGCTAAATGTTCTTCCTCCTTTGGTTACTTTTGTAACTCTATTTATACTTACAAGACGATCCTTAAATTCGATTTCGCTTGATTTTACTCTTTTTATATTTAAATCTGCCATATTATATTTAGAATTTTAAGCCATTTTGGCGTGCTGAGTCAGCTAATGATTTTACTCTTCCGTGGTATAAATAACCATTTCTATCAAATACTACAGAATCAATACCTACAGACAAAGCTCTTTCAGCAATTAATTTACCTACAGATTTTGCAACTTCAATTTTAGCACCTTCTTTTGTAAAAGTTTTTTCGATTGATGAAGCAGAAGCTAAAGTCTTACCATTAATATCATCTACTAATTGAGCATATATTTCTTTATTGCTTCTAAAAACTGTCAAACGAGGTCTTGTTGGTGTTCCGCTAACTTTTTTACGGATCCCCATTTTCAATTTGATTCTTCTTATTTCTTTATTATTTGCCATCCCTTTATTCGGATTATATTATTTATGAAATTACTTAGCAGCCGCCTTACCAGCTTTTCTACGAACAACTTCACCTTGAAAGCGAATTCCTTTTCCTTTATATGGTTCTGGCTTACGTAAAGAACGAATCTTTGCCGCAACCTGACCTAAAAGTTGTTTATCATAACTTGTCATTATGATTAACGGGTTTTTCCCTTTTTCGGTTACTGTCTCAACTTTAATTTCTTTAGGTAATTCGAAAAATATATTATGCGAATAACCTAAAGCTAACTCTAACACTTGACCATTTGCTTGTGCTTTATATCCAACTCCAATAACTTCTTGAACAATCTTAAAACCTTCAGAAACTCCTTTAACCATATTACTAATCAATGATCTGTAAAGTCCATGCATTGCTTTATGGCGTTTTTGATCGGATTCTCTTTCTAAAATTAATGTATCTTCTTCTATTTTAATTTTAACACAAGGATCAACATTTTGAGTTAATGTTCCAAGGGATCCTTTTACGGTAATAATATTATTATCATTTACTGTTATTTCGACTCCCTTTGGAAGGCTTATCGGTAATTTACCTATTCTTGACATTTATTTCTCTCCTTAAATTTTATTATTAGCTAATATAACAGATTACTTCACCACCAATATTTAAAGCTCTTGCCTCTTTATCAGTCATTAATCCCTTAGAAGTTGAAATAATTGCAATTCCTAAACCATTTAATACACGTGGAAGTTCTGCAGCTCCAACATATTTTCTTAAACCAGGACTACTAACTCTTGTTAGTTTAGACATTGCTGACTCTTTAGTCATTGGGTGATATTTTAAGGCTATCTTAATTTGTTTTGGAAATACATCGTCCTCAAACTTGTAGTTTAATATATATCCTTTATCAAAAAGAATTTTGGTAATCTCTTTTTTCATCTTAGAAGCAGGAATTTCAACAACTCTATGCTTAGCTAAGGATGCATTTCTTATGCGAGTCAAATAATCTGCAATTGGATCTGTTAACATCTCTATAATTATTATTTATATTATACTTTATTTATTTTACCAACTTGCTTTTTTTACTCCAGGAATTAACCCTGCTAAAGCCATTTCTCTAAAGTTTATACGAGAAATACCAAATTGTCTCATGTATCCTTTAGGGCGTCCAGTTAATTTACATCTATTATGTAATCTTACTGGGGAAGCATTTTTTGGTAACTTTTGTAACCCTTCATAGTCTCCAGCTTCTAATAATGCGGCTCTTTTAGCAGCATATTTAGCAACCATTTTTTCTCTTTTGCGTTCTCTCGCTTTGATTGATTCTTTTGCCATTTTTACTATTAACTATTTTGATTTTTAAATGGAAATCCAAATGCTTTTAATAATGATAAAGCTTCTTTATCTGTTTTTGCAGAAGTTACAAAAGTAATGTCCATTCCTTGAATATGATTAATTTTGTCAATATCAATTTCAGGAAAGATTATTTGTTCTGTAATCCCAAAGGTATAATTACCTCTACCATCAAATCCTTTATCACTAATTCCTCTAAAATCTCTAATACGAGGGATTGAAGCAGAAATTAATCTATCTAAAAATTCATACATCTTATCTCCTCTTAAAGTAACACGTACTCCAATAGGCATACCTTTTCTTAATTTAAAGTTAGATATATCCTTTTTAGATTTAGTAGAAACAGCTTTTTGACCAGCTATCTTAGTCATTTCTTCAATTCCTTGATCAATAACTTTTTTATCTGTTATTGCGGTTTTCCCCAATCCTTGATTTAATGAAATCTTCATTAATTTTGGAACCTGCATTACAGTTTTATAATCAAACTCTTTTGTAAGTGCAGAAATAACTTCTTCTTTATATTTCTGCTTTAATCTTGGTGTATATGACATATTATTTTATCACCTCCCCTGATTTTTTTGAATAACGAACTAATTTATTAGTTTTTTCATCCATTCTTCTTCCAATTCTTGTAGAGTTTCCCTTAGAATCTACAACTGCTAAATTAGAAATATGGATTGATGCCTCTTTTTCAATAATTCCTCCTTGAGTATTTTTTGAACTTGGCTTAGAATGTTTCTTTACCTTGTTTACTCCTTCAACTATTGCTCGGCATTTTTTAGGATAAACGACAAGAACTCTTCCTGAACTTCCCTTGGAGTCACCTGCAATTACCTTTACAATATCACCTTTTTTAATATGCAATTTCATATCTATAAATATTTTGCTTTTATAACACTTCAGGAGCTAATGAAACGATTTTCATAAATTGTTTCTCACGTAATTCTCTAGCCACAGGTCCAAAAATACGCGTTCCTCTTAATTCATCATTTGCAGTTAGAAGTACACATGCATTATCATCAAAACGAATATAAGAACCATCTTGACGTCTTACCTCTTTTTTTGTTCTTACTATAACAGCCTTAGTAACAATACCTTTTTTAACATTTCCAGAAGGGATTGCATCCTTAACAGTAACAACTATTTTATCCCCTATAGAAGCATATCTTCTTTTTGTACCACCAAGTACTCTGATGCACAAAACACTTTTTGCACCACTGTTATCAGCAACAATTAATCTTGATTCTTGTTGTATCATTTTATTTAGCTCTTTCTATAATTTCAACTAATCTCCAACATTTATTTTTACTTAATGGTCTTGTTTCCATTATTCTTACAACATCACCTATGTTGCACTCATTTTTCTCGTCATGAGCCATAAACTTGGAACTTTTCTTTACGAATTTTTCGTATTTGGGATGCTTCACTTTACGTTCAACGAACACACGAATAGTTTTATCCATTTTATTACTGATAACAAGACCTACTCTTTCTTTTCTTAAATTTCTTTCCATTTTGAATTGAATTTAGGTATTATTTATTATCAACAGATTGAGAATCTAATTCTCTTTTTCTTAACTCTGTCTTTATTCGTGCTACATCCCTTCTTGCTTCTTTAATTTTATTAGGATTCTCCAAAGGAGTAACAGCATGATTAATTTTCATTTTATTTAACTGTAATTTATCTACAGCTAATCTCTCTTGTAACTCTGAGGTTGAGAGTTCTTTTATTACATTGTTTTTCATCTTCATCCTATTTATAATTCTTCAACGTAATCTCTTCTAACTACGAATTTTGTGGAAACAGGTAATTTTTGTGCTGCTAAACGCATAGCTTCTTTTGCTATTTCGATTGGAACTCCTTCTGCTTCAAACAACATAGTTCCTGGCATAATTCTAGCAACAAAATATTCTGGTGCACCCTTACCTTTACCCATACGAACTTCATTAGGCTTTTTAGTAATTGGCTTATCAGGGAAGATACGGATCCAGATTTGTCCTTCACGTTTCATATAACGAGTAACTGCTTGACGAGCTGCTTCTATTTGTCTTCCTGTAATAAATGCTGTTTCTAAAGATTTAATACCGAAACTTCCAAAAGCCAATTCATGACCGCGAAAAGCAATACCTTTTATTCTTCCTTTTTGTTGTTTTCTAAACTTTGTCTTTTTAGGTTGTAACATTATCGTACAATATTTGACTTATTAAATAATCTATTATTTCTTTCTGTTTGGTCTTTGGTTAGGATTTGATGATCTTTGAGAGCTTGGACGACCACCCTCCTTAACATTTCCACCAACAGTTGAAGGAACTAATTCACGTTTACCATAAACAAGTCCCTTACAAATCCATACTTTAACGCCTATACGACCATAAGTTGTATGAGCTTCAGCTTGTGCATAATCGATATCAGCTCTAAGGGTATGTAAAGGAGTTCTACCTTCTTTATAATGTTCCCTTCTTGCCATTTCTGCCCCACCAATTCGTCCAGAAACAGAAACCTTAATTCCATCAGCTCCTACTCTCATTGTAGAGGTAATGGCAGTTTTTATTGCTTTACGATATGAGATACGACCTTCAATTTGACGTGCTACAGTTGCAGCAACTAAAACTGCATCTAATTCAGGTCTTTTGACTTCAGAAATATTAATTTGAATATCTTTATTAGTAAGTTTTTTTAATTCTTCTTTTAACTTATCAACTTCTTGACCAGCTTTACCTATAATTAATCCTGGTCTTGCAGTATTAATAGTAACAGTAACAAGTTTTAAAGTTCTTTCAATATAGATTTTAGAAATTCCAGCTTTTGAAAGTCGCGCATTAAGATATTTTCTTATCTTATCGTCCTCAACCAACTTATCTTCGAATTTCTTTCCTCCATACCAATTAGAGTCCCATCCTCTGATGATTCCTAATCTATTACCTATTGGATTTGCTTTTTGTCCCATCCTAATATATCTTTACTATTATCTAATTATTAATTTTCAGCATTTGTTAATTGAGCATTTTTCTCATCAACCTTGCTTCCTAAAACAAGTGTTACGTGATTAGAACGCTTTTTAATTCTATAACCCAAACCTCTTGGTGCTGTACGAAGACGTTTTAGTTGTTTTCCTTCATCAACACTGATTTGTTTTACATACAAGTTGCTTTCTTCTATTCTCTTTCCTTCATTTTTCTGTTGCCAATTAGCAATAGCTGAAAGTAATAATTTACGCAATTTAGGTGCAGATTCTCTTTGACTATATTGCAAAATGCCTAAAGCCTTATTAACTTCAACTCCTCTAATAGCATCAGCCATTAATCTTGTTTTTCTTGGTGAAGTAGGGTTATTATTAAGCTTTGCAATATAAAGAGTTTTCTTCATTTCTTTACGTGCCTCAGCACTATTATGTTTTCTCGATCCCATTTTTCTGCAACTTTTTATTATTTTTTACCTTTATCTTTTTGTCCAGCATGTCCACGGAAAATTCTTGTTGGAGCAAACTCCCCAAGTTTATGACCTACCATATTTTCTGTAACATAAACAGGTATAAACTTATTTCCATTGTGAACAGCTATCGTTTGTCCAACAAAATCTGGTGAAATCATAGATGCTCTTGACCAAGTTTTTATTGTTGTTTTCTTATTTTGCTCTTGTGCAGCTAAAACTTTTTTTTCTAACTTATAATGTATATAAGGTCCTTTTTTTAACGAACGACTCATTTCTATCTATGATTTAATTATTTCTTACGTCTTTCAATTATATACTTACTTGAATGCTTTTTAGGAATTCTAGTTTTGTAACCTCTTGAAGGAATACCTTTTCTTGAACGAGGTTGTCCTCCTGTTGCACGTCCTTCTCCTCCTCCCATTGGGTGATCAACTGGATTCATAACAACACCTCTTGTTCTAGGTCTTCTTCCTAACCAACGAGATCTTCCTGCTTTACCAGAAACCTCTAAGTTGTGTTCAATGTTTGAAACCATACCAACGGTTGCTTTGCATGCTTGAAGAATCATTCTTGTTTCTCCTGAAGGCATTCTTACAATTGCATATTTTCCGTCTCTTGACATTAATTGAGCATAAGAACCTGCACTACGAGCCATTTTAGCACCTTGTCCTGGATTTAATTCAATGTTATGAATTATTGTACCAAATGGAATTTCGCTTAAAAACAGTGTGTTACCAATTTCTGGGGCAACTCCAATACCTGACATGATTGTCTGACCAACTTTTAATCCGTGAGGACTAACAATGTAACGTTTTTCACCATCAGCATATGATACTAATGCAATTCTTGCAGTTCTGTTAGGGTCATATTCTATTGTTTTAACAACAGCTGGAATATTATCTTTTTCTCTGCGAAAATCGATTAAACGGTAAAGTTTCTTGTGACCACCACCAATATAACGCATGGTCATCTTACCTTGATTGTTTCTTCCTCCACTCTTTTTAACTCCAAAGACTAAACTTTTTTCAGGTTTAGATGTAGTAATTTCTTCAAATGTACTAGCAACTTTAAAACGTTGTCCTGGTGTTGTTGGTTTTAATTTTTTTAAAGCCATTTATCTATCTTCTTAAATATTGCTGTAAAAATCTATTGTTTCACCTGCAGCAAGCATTACAATTGCTTTCTTATATGCAGATGTTTTTCCTTGAATAAATCCAGCTTTTGTATAACGTGATTTATTTTTACCTTTATAATTAATAGTATTAACTCTATCAACTTTTACATTATATAAAGTCTCTATCGCCTTTTTAATTTCAATTTTATTTGCTTTATTATTTACAATGAAACCAAAACGATTTGTAAAACGTTCAGTCGTTTTAGTCATTTTCTCTGTAATAATAGGCTTTACTATGATTTCCATTATCTTTAATGTTAATTAGTCTTATTTTAAGAATTAATTACTAAATTTTCAAACTCTTTAATTGCTGTTTCCGAAAAAATCACATTTTTAGCACGCAGCAATTCGTATGTATTTACTGATTTTGCGTCAGTTACGCTCACATTGTTAATATTACGAGCCGACAAAATTACACAATTTTCTTGATTATTCAACACAAAGAGTGATTTTTTTTCTCCTAAGTTTAAATCTCCTATTAGTTTTATCATGTTTTTTGTCTTAGGTGTTTCAAAGCTAAAATCTTCAACTACAATTAATTTATCTTCTTTTGCTTTGTAAGTCAGTGCAGAAACTCGTGCTAATCTTTTAACCTTTTTATTTAGCTTAAATGAGTAATCTCTAGGTTTAGGACCGAACGCTCTACCTCCACCAACAATTGTTGGACTTTTAGTGTCTCCAACTCTTGCTCCACCTGTTCCTTTTTGACGTTTTAGTTTTTTAGTAGAACCAGAAACTTCTGAACGCTCTTTAGCTTTATGAGTTCCTTGACGTTGATTAGCTAGGAATTGTTTTACATCTAACCATATAGCATGATCATTAGGTTCAACCCCTAACAAAGAATCACTTACAGAAATTGTTCTGCCAGTTTCTTTTCCATTGATATTATAAACTTTTAACTCCATCTCTCAAGTTTTAAAATTGAACCCTTTGGACCTGGAACAGATCCCTTAACTAATACTAAATTCTTTTCTTCAATTATCTTAAGAATCTCAAGATTTTGAACCTTAACTTTTTTACCTCCAGTTCTTCCAGCCATTCTAAGTCCCTTAAATAATCTTGAAGGGTAAGAAGAAGCTCCTACAGAACCTGGAGCACGTAATCTATCATGTTGTCCGTGAGTCTTATCACCTACTCCACTAAAACCATGACGTTTAACAACTCCTTGAAAACCTTTTCCTTTTGATATTCCCACAACGTCAACATATTCACCTTCTGTAAATATAGCACAATTTATAATTTCACCAAAAGTTTTTCTTTGACCTTCTTCAAAGCGGGTAAATTCAAAAACATATCTCTTAGGAGTAGTGCTTGATTTAGCAAAATGACCTTTCATAGGTTTTGTACAACTTTTTTCTTTCATTTCTTCAAATGACAACTGAATGGCACTATAACCATCTCTTTCAGGAGTCAAAACTTGCGTTACTACGCAAGGACCAGCTTCAATAACTGTGCACGGTTGTTGTTTACCGGAGGCATCAAAAATACTGGTCATTCCAATTTTTTTACCAATTAAACCTGACATTTTTTTAATATTTTTCTTTTACAAATAATCAGCATGCACTTTGCATAGGCTGATGTTTAACACTAATTTATCTAAACTAAAGACAACTCTGTTAAACCTTGATTTCAACTTCAACACCACTTGGAAGTTCTAATTTCATTAGAGCATCAATAGTTTTAGCTGAAGTGCTATAAATATCTAACAATCTTTTGTAAGAACTCAATTCAAACTGTTCTCTTGCTTTCTTATTAACAAAAGTTGCGCGATTAACTGTAAATATTTTCTTGTTTGTTGGAAGAGGTATTGGACCATTTACAACTGCACCAGTTAGCTTTACAGTTTTTACGATTTTCTCAGCAGATTTATCAACCAAGTTATGATCGTATGATTTTAATTTAATTCTAATTCTTTGACTCACGTTATTTTGTCTCTTTATATTAGTTTATTCTTTTAAATCTTTACTATTTCTTTAATACTGATTCAACAACATCTTTTGGTGCTTCAGCATAGTGAGAAAATTCCATTGTTGAATTTGCACGACCAGAAGTAATTGTTCTAAGTGAAGTAACATAACCAAACATTTGAGAAAGAGGAACTTTTGCTTTAACGGCTTGAATCCCAATTTTTGCACTAATGCTTTCAAGGATTGCTCTTCTTCTATTTAAATCACCTGTTACTGAACCTAAATATGTGTCAGGAGTTGTAACTTCTAATGACATGATTGGTTCAAGTAGGATTGGGCTTGCTTTTCTTGCTGCTTCTTTAAATGCAATTTTTGCACAAAGCTCAAATGATAAAGCATCAGAATCGACAGCATGATATGAACCATCAATTAAAGTTACTTTCATGCTTTCAAGAGGAAATCCTCCTAAGACTCCATTAACCATTGCTTGTTTAAATCCTTTCTCAATTGAAGGTATAAATTCTTTTGGAATATTACCACCTTTAACTTCATTAACAAACTGAAGACCTTTAAATCCTTCATCTGCAGGTTGAAGACGGAATTGAATATCCGCAAATTTACCTCTACCACCTGTTTGTTTCTTATAAACTTCTTTATGTTCGCATGAAGAAGTAAGTGCCTCTTTATATGCTACTTGAGGAGCACCTTGATTACATTCAACATTAAATTCTCTACGCATACGATCAATTATAATGTCTAAGTGTAATTCGCCCATTCCTTGCATTACAGTTTGTCCTGATGCCTCATCTGTATTGATTTTAAGTGTTGGGTCTTCTTCAGTTAGTTTTGCTAAAGCATTGTTAAATTTATCAATATCTGCTTGTTGCTTAGGCTCTACTGCGATTGAAATTACAGGCTCTGGGAATGACATTGATTCCAATATTATTGGGAACTTTTCATCACAAAGAGTATTTCCTGTCTTAATATCTTTAAATCCAACAGCTGCACCTATATCTCCTGCTTCAATCCTATCTAAAGGATTTTGTTTATTTGCATGCATCTGCATAATACGAGATATACGCTCTTTCTTATCGGTTGAAGCATTATAAACGTATGAACCTGCGTCTAATGAACCTGAATAAACACGGAAGAAACAAATTCTTCCAACATAAGGGTCAGTAGCAATTTTGAAAGCTAATGCAGAGAAAGGAGCTTTTGGGTCAACCTTTCTAATTTCTTCTTTTTCAGTTTTTGGATTAACACCAACAACCTCTGGGACATCAATTGGACTTGGTAAAAATTCTGCAACAGCATCAATAAGGTTTTGGATTCCCTTGTTTTTGAAAGATGCTCCACAAAGAACTGGAGTAATTTTCATTGAGCATGTTGCTTTACGAATATGATAAATCATTTCCTCTGGAGTTATTGACTCTTCATCCTCCATGTATTTCATTAAAAGAGTTTCATCTTCTTCTGCAACTCCTTCAATAAGTGTTTTTCTGTATTTAGCAGCAACTTCTTTTAAATCTTCTGGCATTGGAATTTCATATAACTTAGTTCCATTAGAAGATTCATCATACATTAATGCTTTGTTAGTAATCAAATCAATCACTCCCTTAAACAAATCTTCTTGTCCAATTGGTATTTGTAATGGAACTGGAGTTGCTCCTAAACGCTCTTTAATTTGATTAACTACATTAAAAAAATCAGCTCCAGCACGATCCATTTTATTAATGAATGCAATACGTGGAACTCCATATTTATCAGCCTGACGCCAAACAGTTTCGCTTTGTGGCTCAACTCCTCCCACTGCACAAAATAGTGCTACTGCACCGTCTAAAACACGCAATGAGCGTTCAACCTCTACAGTGAAATCAACGTGTCCTGGAGTATCAATAATATTAATCTTATACTGATTATTATTATAATTCCAGAAAACAGTTGTTGCAGCTGAAGTGATTGTAATTCCTCTTTCTTGCTCTTGAGCCATCCAGTCCATAGTAGCAGAACCTTCATGTGTCTCCCCTAACTTATGGTTCTTTCCAGTAAAATACAAGATACGCTCGGTAGTTGTTGTTTTACCGGCGTCAATATGAGCCATTATCCCAATATTCCTTGTAAATTTTAATTCTGCCATCTAATTATATCTTTCTTCTTTTTTATTAGAATCTAAAATGTGAGAATGCTTTATTAGCTTCTGCCATTCTGTGAATATCTTCTTTTCTTTTGAATGCAGCACCTTCTTCTTTTGAGGCTGCAATAATTTCGCTTGCCAAACAAAGAGCCATTGATTTTTCATTTCTCTTTCTTGCATATCCAATCAAACTCTTCATTCCCATTGATTGTTTTCTGTCTGGACGAATTTCTGAAGGGATTTGGAATGTTGCTCCTCCAATTCTGCGAGAACGAACCTCAACATTAGGAGTTACATTAGCTAATGCTTTTTTCCAAATTTCCAAACCATCTTCTTTTGTACGCTCACTAACTATTTCTATAGCATTATAGAATATGTTGTAAGCTGTTGTTTTCTTTCCTTTCAGCATTATATTGTTAACAAATTTTGTTACCAAAACCTCATTAAACTTTGGATCTGGAAGGATAATTCTTTTTTTTGGTTTTGCTTTTCTCATGATATGGTAAAGCTATATTATTATATGTATTATTTACTATTTTACTTTGCTGCCTTTGGACGCTTAGCTCCATATTTGGAACGTCTTTGTTTTCTTCCATCAACACCAGCAGTGTCTAATGCTCCACGAATAATGTGGTAACGAACACCTGGTAGGTCCTTAACTCTACCTCCTCTAATCATTACAATAGAGTGTTCCTGAAGATTATGTCCTTCTCCTGGGATATAGGCATTAACTTCTTTTTGGTTTGTTAAACGAACCCTAGCAACTTTTCTCATTGCTGAATTAGGTTTCTTTGGGGTTGTTGTGTAAACTCTTGTACAAACTCCTCTACGTTGAGGAGAGGAATCTAATGCAGGAGATTTACTCTTGTATTCTAAACTTTGACGTCCTTTACGAACTAATTGTTGAATTGTTGGCATATCTTAATTTACAAATTAATATATCTTTTTTTTATTTTCCTTGCTAAAATTGGGTTGCAAAGGTATTACTATTATTTTAATTACACAAAAACTAATAGAAAAATATAACTCTTTCTTAATTTGCTTTTGCTATAAAATGTCCAAAATCAACGTTCAAAAACAACCATAGCCACTTGGTTTTATCTGATTTTCACTCTCTTAATGTCCAACCCAATTACTCTATGAAGAACCAAGAGTAAAATAACATTTTTAAGAGACGTTACCTCATTTTGGGAGTGCAAAAGTACAAAAAAAATTATTACTACCAAATATTTGTAAAAAATTTTACCCAAAATCTCTTTTTTCTGCTTTTTATTTGCAATATTCAAGAAAAGTTTGTTTCTTTGCCAAACAAAAATAAATTTAAAAACTATGGACAACAGAAAATTTGAATGCCAACCATGCGGATACATTTACGATCCAGCAGTAGGCGATCCTGACAGTGGAATTAAACCAGGAACTCCTTTTAGTGAACTACCAGAAGATTGGGTATGCCCTCTTTGTGGAGCTTACAAAGAAGATTTTGAATTGGTTGACTAATTTTAACCACAAAATCAAAACTTAGAAAAGGCTAACTAAGAAATTAGTTCAGCCTTTTTCTTTTTATATGCAAAAAACTCTATCCAGATAAGCCAAATCAGAAAAATAATTATATAATGAAAAGGTCTTCCAATCCAATCATGAATAAATTGATATTTGTCTGGGTGATAAAGAAGTACTCCAGTTAATCCAAAAATTCTAATAATATTGAAAAAAATCACAATCAAACTCGTGCAAAGAAAATAAATCATTCTCTTCCAAAATTTATTTGGTAGAACAAGGATTATCATAAAAAGCTGAAGAATTTGCTTAATCCCTGAACAACTATTTACAACCTTCATAGTGCAGATTATAGCATTATCACTTGAATTATAAAACCTTAAACTTGACTGTATAGCTTCAAAATCTGTATCAAAAAATATACTTGACAGAAAAACAACCCCATTAAATGCAATTTTGGTAAAGAAATCAAAAATATCTTTTGTAAAGGCTCCAAAAAGCCATGTGTTCATTTTTGTTTCCCAATAAAGAAAATGAAAGAGAATTGTAACAAGTACAAAAAGCAGTAAATCCTTTATAGCACGATTTTTCTTTAAGTAATTCTTAATTTCTACACCTTTATCAACAAGAATTCCAGTCATAACAAATATTTCTTTTGAAATAATATTTTCCTACAATATTGTATATTCATATTCTTTTGGCAAATATACAAATAAATCTTTGTTTATTAGTAAATAAATTTCATAAATCTATAATCAGAAATTATTGATTTTTAGTTGTCTTAAAATTTGGATTTGAAATTCACCTTCAAAAAAAAGAAAAGTATTTAGAAATTCTTTTAGAAGTTTTATAACTCCTTATTATAATTTACTGAAACGAAGTTTTAATTAATTCTTTCTTCGTTTTAATTTATTCTTTCTTCGTTTTAATTTGCTGAAACGAGGTTTTATTTTTCTAACTCTATATTATAAGAAAATAGGATTTGGGGCGAACAATCTAAAAGAAATTAGTGTTGTTTTTGTTTAGATTTATCTTTTGAACTTATAGGTTATTGTACCTTTTTGTTCTTGAGGTGCGGTTGCTAATGGTGAAAACTTTGAATTTCTGGCAGCTGTTTCACAGTTTTTCCAAAGTGAACGATTATCAATAGTTGTGCCTCTTGCCCCAGCAACTGCTCTAGTAACTTCTCCCTCGGGATTTACCCAAATAGTTACTACGATAGAACCCACCTCATCTGTCTTGGAAGGTGGAATTCCTAAACTTTTGGAACCTCTTCCTGCCAATGAGAATGTATGTCCTGAACCTGTTCCGTCAAAGCCTGTTCCTCCTCCTCCATCATTTCCATCTCCTTTTCCATCTCCTTTTCCATCTCCTTTTCCAGAACCTGTATTTTGAACTTTTCCCCTTTGGAATAATGCATTAGGGTTTATTGTTTCTTCTTTAGGTGTTTCTGTTGTTTCTTGTGTTGAGGGCTTGGTGGTAGGTTTTGTGGTTGGTTTAGCAGTTAAAGCAACATCGTCAGTATTTTGAGCAACGTAGTTCTCACTTCCTTCTAATACTTCATGAATTGGGTTGGAGGCGTCACTACCTCCCAATTCGCCAATCATTGCATTTCCTGTATCCTCAAGACTTCCTATATCCATTTCAACTCCTAGTTCTGGTGGAGGTGGATCGGGGTATTTTAATCCCATTGCAAGCAAAAGCAATAAAAGTAATGAGTGAAATAGCACAGTTGCTATCACTCCTATAATTGTCCTTTTATTATCTTTATCCTTAATGTCCATTTATTATTCGGCTTGGGTTGCGAGTATTACCTTGTGTTTTTGACCAGTGGAGGCATTTATCTTATTTACAGCATCTATCACAGTAACAACATACTGAACAGGAACAGTTTTATCGGCATGAAGTTTAATTGTTGCATCTTGAATGTTGGCTGTGTAGTTTGCAATTGCTGCAGGAAGTTCTCCTTCGGGGGTTGGCTGATTTTCAACAAAGTACTGATAATTGGTATCAATACTTACAGTTACATTTTGCTTAGCCATAGTTTGTCCAGATGCACTTTTAGGCAAAAGAATCTTTATGGCATTTGGGCTAATTAGGGTTGAAGTCAGCATAAAGAATATAAGCAACAAGAATACCAAGTCACTCATTGATGCTGGATTAAAATTAGGGTCAATTTTATTTCTTGTTTGAATCATTGCGACTGGGGATTAAGCTGGTTCATGTAATAGATCCATAAATTCCATTGTTCTTGCCTCCAAGAGGAACACAATCTTATTTATTTTGCTTACTAAAATGCTGTAAAGGAAATTACAAATTATACCTACAATCAAACCTCCAACTGTTGTTATCATTGCTTCGTAGATACCACTTGATAGGATTTGAATATCTATGTTGTTTCCTGCAGCAGCCATATCAAAAAATGCCTTAACCATACCCGTAACTGTTCCTAAGAACCCTAGGCTCGGTCCTAAGGCAGCAATTGTTCCAACCATTGATACTCCATTTTCCAATCTTGCAATCTCGAGCTTTCCAACATTTTCAACTGCTTGATTTATGTCATTTAATGGTCTGCCTATTCTCGAAAGCCCTTTGTCTAACATTCTTCCAATTGGGGTATTATTGCCTTTGGTTAGAGATTTAGCTCCTTCAAGGTCTCCTTTATGAATGAAAGTCTTAATATTATTAATGAAATTTTTGTCTTCTTTGGCAGCTTTGTTGAGCGCTAAGTATCTTTCAACGAAAATATAGACAGCTATTATTGACAAGATTGCTAATACAATCATTATCCATCCTCCCTTAACAGCAAGATCAATAATATTCATAGTTTTAATTGTTGGTACAACTTCAGATGTTGTTTGAACTAAGGTCGAAGTAGCTTCTTGAACTTGTAATAAAACGTTTGCTAACATGAATTAGGTGTTTTTAATTAATTTAATATTATTTTCTCTATCTGAATCTTTTCTTCTTTAAATATTTTGACTAAGTAAAGTCCTTTGGAGTAATGTTCCAATGTTAGGGTTTCTGGTAAAGCATTTGATTTATAAACCAGCTCTCCCAAAGAAGACCATATTTCTATCCTTGTAACATTTTCCTTATGTTCATCCTTAAAGTAAATTGTACCATTTGTTGGATTAGGATATATTTCAACTTTTGAAATAATATCTTCAATATCCTCTAAGCCTACCCTTAGGGTAATAAATGAATAAGGAACTGACCAATCACTATTATGTAATCCACATAATGCCCTGACCTGCACTTTATATTCAGTAAATGGTGCTAAACCAACCAATACAAATATTGGGTCACCTTCTACAATTGCACCATTTTCAGGGAGTGGTTGAGAGAATAATCCAAAACGAACCTCCCATCTGTTCTGAAGCATAGAACCTGGCATCCATCTAATTTGTGCTGAAGAATGAGTGTAATTAGAACCACTTACATTTGATACTGGAGCACACAATGGTGGCAGTGTTGTGAAAGTAACAATTTCAGACCATTCACTAAAAGAATTATCACATATAGCCCTAACGAATACAGAGTAATTCGTTCCACCAGTTAATCCAACTAAAAGAACAGTGTCGTTAGTGGTGATTACAGTAACTCCAGTGCCTGGAGTATGACCAGGGAAACCATATTCTACTTCCCATTGAGTTTGATAGGCTGCAGGAACAAAACTAATTACTGCACTTGAAATATCAATTGAGTCAACCTTAACTTCTGTTGGCAGAATATAACAAGCGTCGTGAGTTTTAAAGGAAACTGGGTCTGTAATCAAAGTATCATAAACATTATTTGCATAGTTTTTGAATTTTGAAACTAAAAAACTCCTAACATAATATATCTTGTCTGAAGTAAGGCTCGATAAATTATTTGAAATTGTCATTGGGAATACTGTATCTAAAGCTGTATTATTGATTGCAAGAATTCCTGATTGAATAGTTGGCATAGGATTAGTGGAAGAGTAAATAAAACCTTTTCGTGCAATAGCAGAAATATCGTTAGTATCCAATTCTGCATTTAAAGTAGCTTTGAACATTTCGATATTAGTGGTCGGCTTCATTACTAAAGTCGGCGGAGTAGGATGAGGAATATTTACAGCCATTGGTGCTGACCAAACTGTATCAGCTCCTCCTAAAATTTTCTTTGCAAATGCTCTAACATAATAGGTTTTGCCGGATTTCATGAAAAAGTTAATGTTGTTAAAAGTAGAAATATTAAATGAATACACTGTATCTACATGTACAACCGAAGAAACAAGTCTTATTTGAATTCCAGGTCTCATTACAGGCATTGGGATTGTGTCGTAAATAAAACCAATTCCATTTACTGTCCAGCCTCCTGTACTTGTTATTTTTGCATTTAGTTTTGCTCCATAATACGTAACATCTGTTATCGAAACCATAACAGGTGTTGGTTGAGCAATTGCTTCTCCTATGTATAAACAACTAAATAAAATTAAGACAATAATCTTTTTCATAATTATAATTGTATTTCTAACTTGCAAATATACATATTTTATTCTTTTTATGGCATATAATATCAATTTAATTTTTGTTTAAGCTAAGAGCAGAATAGATGAACTTGATTTTTTCTATTTGTAATTCAACATAATAAGATAAATATCCGAAAATAATTTCAAAAAAATTTGTCAGACTAATAAATGATTGTATCTTTGCACCGCGTTTTTGGAAAACAAAAAACATTCCTCCTTAGCTCAGTTGGTTAGAGCACATGACTGTTAATCATGGGGTCTTTGGTTCAAGTCCAAAAGGGGGAGCAAAGGAGAGTAAGAGTTTACTCTCCTTTTTTTATTTAATATTTTCTCATTTGCGTACAAGTTATTAACTTTGCCAAATTAAACTTTAAAGAAGTAAAAATCTGATGAAAAACTTTGTTGAAGAGCTTTCTTGGAGAGGCATGATACATAATGTAATGCCTGGCACTGAAGAACTGTTAATGAAAGAGATGACCACTGGCTATGTTGGTATTGATCCTACTGCTGACTCTTTGCATATTGGACATTTGGTTGGGGTTATGATGTTAACTCATCTTCAAAGATGTGGTCATCGTCCATTGGTTATTTTGGGAGGAGCAACAGGAATGATTGGTGACCCCTCATTTAAGAACGAAGAAAGAAAATTATTGTCAATCGAACAAATTGAATATAATAAATCATGTATTGAAAAACAATTGTCTAAGTTTATGGACTTTGAAAGCAATTCTCCAAATAAGGCTGAGGTTTTAAATAATTATGATTGGACAAAAGAATGGACATTCCTTGATTTTATTCGTGATATTGGTAAGCACATCACAGTTAATTATATGATGGCAAAGGATAGCGTGAAAAAGAGACTTGAAACAGGACTTTCCTTTACGGAGTTTTCTTATCAACTATTGCAAGGATATGACTTCAAATATCTATACGAAAACTATAATTGCCGATTGCAAATGGGTGGCTCTGATCAATGGGGAAATATTACAACAGGAACAGAACTTATTAGAAGAATGCTTCAAGGTGAAGCCTTTGCTCTAACATGCCCATTAATTACTAAAGCTGATGGAGGAAAATTTGGAAAGACCGAGAAAGGTAATATATGGCTTGACGCAGAAAAGACATCACCCTATGCATTCTATCAGTTCTGGTTAAATACATCCGATGAAGACGCGAAGAAGTTTATCAAGATTTTTACCCTTTTCTCCAAAGAAGAGGTTGAAAACATGATTTCTTCTCATGAAAAAGAACCACATTTGAGAGAATTACAAAAAACACTTGCAAAAGACATGACAACCAGGGTTCATGGCGAGAAAGAATTTAATTCTGCAATTGAAGCCTCAGAAATACTTTTTGGGAAAGGTACAACAGAAACTCTAAAGAACTTAGATGAAAAAACTCTTTTATCTGTTTTTGAGGGTGTGCCTACATTTGAAATAACAAGGAGTTCCATTGATGAAGAAGTCAGCATAATTGATTTAATTGCTGGAAAGACAAATATACTTACTTCAAAATCTGAAGCAAGAAGGGCTATTAAAGAAAATGCAATATCGCTAAATAAAACAAAAATCAAAGAAGATTATATTTGCACTAAGTCAGATTTATTAAACGACAAATATATTTTAATTCAAAGAGGTAAGAAAAACTACTATTTAATTATTGTAAGATAATAATCTACTTATTGATTGTATTGGTAAAATTAATAAAGGAACAGAAAATCGTCGTTATACTTGAAAAAAGTGCATAAAAAAAGCAGTCTCAGGAATTCTTGGGACTGCTGTTTTTTTAAGACCAGATAAAATCTGGAGTTAATTAATTAGCTGGAGTTTCAACTGGAGTTTCAGTTGGAGTTTCAACAACTTCTTCAATAACTGGAGTTTCAGTTATAGTTTCAGTTGGAGTTTCAGTTCTTCCACCACATGCTGCAAAAATGCTAGCAACAGCTAATAAAAACAATGCTTTTTTCATTTTGATTGTGTTTTAATTAATTTGACAATTTATTTGTTTTAACTCGGCAAAAATACAAAAAATATTGATATGTGTATATATTTTTCTATTTTTTTGATATAAAATTATTCTTTTTAGGTATTTCCTCTCTCCTTCTCTTCAAGTCAATATCCATTGGGAAATAGTATAGAGCTGAATCAATAACATTTAAAGCACCTTTGTTTTGCTTAAGATTAATTTTTGCATTTATCAAATCCAAATACGATGTTTTATTGTATTTATATTTGTAAATATAATCAGTAAGAATAGAATCTGTAATATCATATCGATTTTCTTTTGAATATATTCTCACAAGAATTTTAACAGGGTCATAACAAAGTGGTTTCATCTCCATACATTTTCTTGCCCAATACTCTGCACTGTCTGACATACCTAAATTATAGTAGTAATTGGATAGGCGATATTCTCTTAGAGCTAAATATGGATTAGATTTATCATTAATTATTACATCAATTGCTTCTCGGAATTTTCTTTCTGCAGAAAACCTCATCCCCTTAGTCAACGCAATTGGATTGGCGTTTTCATCAATTGTAGGGATTGGTGGAAAGAGTTTATCCCATTGCTCTGCAGTATATTTGATTCTTTGACTCCCATTTGTTTGAATAATTTTAGCCTTCTGAAGAATTGAAGAAACGTAGTGCATGGTTTCGATTGTAGTAATTCCAATTGTAAGAATACCTATTATATAAAAAACTATCCTTTTTGTACTCTTATCGTCTTCTCTCTTGAATGTTTTTAAATACGGTACTAATATCAACGCCATCCCTAATGCAAGATAGAATTGACAATCTGCTCTTTCTAATGGAAAATTAAACATTGCGTCATTCATGTAGGTTACAACACATAATAATCCAACAAAGGATATAAAACGAGTTATTTTGCTAATATTTATTTTCCATTGAGTTTTAATAAAAAGGAAGAATGCTGATGCAAAAACCAATAAATAACTAATCAATCCAAATACTCCTAACTCTGACCACATTTCCAAATAGTCATTATGAGCATGATCACTAACAACAAAGTTATGCTTTTGTGGTGCCTCTACTCTCATTATTGCTAATTTATGACCCCCAACACCATAACCTTTTATCGGATTATCCTTAATTATAGCAATAGTATTTCTCCAAATAATTAACCTTCCCTTGCTATTACCTTCCTCAATGGATTTTAATCTATTTGAAACTGAATATGTGTCTTCAGTCAAATCATATTTCTCGGCAATATTACTTTTCACACAGTAGCGATTAAAGTTATATTTCAAAAACCTATCTCCTCCAACAAAGCCTAAAAATGAAGATGTAATAATTAATAATGAAAAAATCAATATCTTTTTTGATTTTTTTAGTCTTAAGATAATAAAAATTGAAAACCCAATGAGTAGGAGCATTTGCAAGACTAAGCCAATAAAACTTGTTCTAGCACTTAGGATTACCAGGCAAAAAGTAAGGCTAAAGATTAGTGCTATAGACAACCACCTTGTCCAATTTTTTCTATACATAAATGTGTAGTAGAGAAATGGTAGCTTAAAGAGTATAGCTGCTGCAAAGATATTTTTATTCCCATAAAATCCATTTATATATAGATTATTTCTAGGATTTACATGAGCTCCTACAACATAGTAGGCAATAATACACCAAAGAACATTAATCACACTTATGATTAAGGTTATTGTAATAATATGTTCAAAGAGAGAAGGTTTCTTATTAAGGAATATGGAAATATAAATGAACATTAAATATATTATTAACCATCTATTTAGTGTAACTATACTTTCTGCAACATTCATTGACCAAAAAAAAGTAAGAAGCATAATAAACATAAGCAAAAGCCATGAATAGCTTATCTTATTCTTAAAAATTGATTGAGGTATTAAATTTTGATTTTGTTGAATGTAAAACAATAAAAACACTATTGAACAAACATTTAGTATTGAGAACACATAATGTTTCATTGTTGTTGAATCTAAAACCCAAAGAGGTGGAAAAATTTGGATTAAAAGATAAATAGCTATCAAAATACTTCCAGCAAAATATATATTCTTAGACCTTTTAACCCTACTATTCTTATCGAAGTGTTCAATTTCCATACAATAAATTATTTTATGCAAAAGTACATAAATATAAAATAAAACCCCCTTAAGATTTGTATTTTTATTTGTAATTATGACCCAAAACTTTTTGAAAATTTTCATTGTGTAGAAAAAAAATGTATCTTTGTATGCTTAATAAGAAAATAAACGTAAAACAAATTAAATATTTAGAAATGAAAAAATCAATCTTATCAATCTGTTTAGTTATAGCTATAGGCTTGTTTGCCACAAATGTCTATGCACAACAAGGTAAATTTAAAGGTACTATTAAGTACACTTTAAATTGGGAAGGCGAAGTTCCTCCTGGTGTTCCAACTTCTTTTGAAGTAAAGGTATATGATCAAAAAGCTACATTCAGAAATGTTTTAAGCATGTTCCAAGAACCTACAATTATTAATTCAGAAGCAAAATTCGTTTACTCTATGTTTGATTTTTCTCAAATTCCTGTTGAAGGTGCAACTGGAAAATGGTATGTAAAATCAAAAATTGAAAATGAAGACATTGATAAAAACGTATTCGAATATACATCTGAGACCAAAACTATTGCTGGCAAAAACACTAAAAAAGTTAATGTTACTTTCAAGTCTGAAGATGGAACAGAAAAAAAAGAAACAATCTGGTTTTGTGACGAAATAGGACCTTCAATGGATTTATATTTTTATCCTGGATTGAAAGGGGTTCCTTTTGAATTTCCTGTTGAGGTTGAAAAGTTCAAGATAACTTTCACTGTTAGCGAAATAACTGAAGGAAAAGTTAAGGAAGCCGATATGTTACTACCTACCGGATACGACGAAGTTTCACAAGAAGAGTTTACAGAAATAATAAACACAATCTTAGAAGCTTTTGGTGGTGGTCAAGGTGGTGATGATATTTAATTCTTTCTCAAAAGTATTTTAAATAAGTGAAACAAGAAAAAAAGAAAAAAGCAACATCTGACGATTTAAAAAAAGATATAAAAAAGAAACCCTCAGAAAAGGAAAAGCCATTAAAGATGGCTTCTTCTGCATTGAGAAGTGAGGTTTCTATAAGAGTACTTGGGACTTTCTTTGTACTCCTATCTGTCTTTTTGCTTTTTTCTTTTATCTCTTTTCTCATCTCTTGGACAATAGATTATAATATTGTCAAATCCTCTTCCGCAATTGACATCTTGGTTGGAAACAAAGACATAAAGAATTGGGGGGGAGCAATTGGAGCATTCCTATCACATATTCTAATTGTTTCTACTTTTGGTATAGCTGCCTTTGGATATATTCTCATCACAACATTAATAGGGTTAAGACTTTTTGGAGTAAAGATTCTTCATTTCTGGAAAATTATTATCTATACACTAATAATAATGTTGTGGCTCTCAGCCATAATTGGATATGTAGTCTATTTCTTTAACTTTGAAAACTATTACGAGTTAGCTGGTGTAGTTGGTATTTCTCTAAACTCTTGGTTTCATGGCTTTGCTGGAGGCGTGGGAGCTGTAATCATATTAGTTTTCTTTACAATCACTCTTCCAATGCTTATGTTTGGAATTAAGTATTCCTTTGTAGGAAAACTTTTTAAAAGAAAACCAAAGCAAATTGAAAATTTAGAAGAAAACAATCAAGAAGAAACAAATCTTGAAGAGGTGGAATTAGTATCAGAAGATAAAAAAATAGAACTTGAAGATAGAAAAATAGAATCAGAAGATAATAATTTAGAGTTTGAAGTTAAATCCTCTTATATTGAAAGGCAAGAATTAGAAAATAAAGACGGATTAACTGACCAAGAAAAAGATGAGTTGCTCCAATTTGAAATAAAAGCAGGAGTAAATAGATCAAATACCCAAACAGATTTTCGTTCAGTTAGCTCTCCAAAGGAAAATCAGGAGGTTAATAAGAATAATTTTGCTAATGAAACTTCTTCAAATGACAATATTGATTTTGAGATAGAAACCTCAACTAAGGCAATTATTAATGAGTTTGAAAACTTGGGGGATGAAGATATTGCTTTTGAACAGCCAATTAAGAGAAACGATATTAACACCATTTACGACCCAAAAGAAGATTTATCATCATTTGAACTCCCTTCGACTGATTTCTTGATTAATTACGAAGAAAAGAACATAGAAGTTAAGCAGGAGGAACTTGTTGCCAACAAGGATAGAATTGTAAATACACTGAAAAATTACAGCATTGATATTTCAAAAATTGTTGCAACACCAGGACCAACAGTAACTCTTTATGAGATTGTTCCTGCTCCAGGAATTAGGATTTCAAAGATAAAGAACCTTGAAGATGATATAGCCCTTAGTCTTTCTGCACTTGGGATAAGAATTATTGCACCAATACCAGGAAGAGGAACAATTGGTATAGAGGTTCCTAATCAGCATCCACAAATTGTTTCAATGAAGACAATGCTCAATTCTCCTGAATTCCTTAATTGTAAATATGATTTACCAATTGCTATTGGGATGACTATTTCAAACCTTCCTTATGTTGCAGACCTAACAAAAATGCCTCACCTTCTTATGGCAGGAGCAACAGGACAAGGGAAATCGGTTGGACTGAACGCAATCATTACTTCTCTTCTCTACAAGAAACACCCTGCCGAACTTAAATTTGTGATGGTTGACCCTAAGAAGGTCGAGCTATCACTTTATACTAAGATAGAAAGGCATTATCTTGCTAAACTACCTGATTCGGAAGAGGCAATCATAACCGATACAAGAAAGGTTGTTAGGACTCTTAACTCTCTTTGCATAGAGATGGACCAAAGATATGACTTACTGAAGAATGCACAGGTTAAGAATATTAAGGAATATAATCCTAAGTTTTGTTCAAGGAAACTTAATCCAGAAGAAGGACATCGCTATTTACCATATATAGTTTTGGTAATTGATGAATTTGCCGATTTGATTATGACAGCTGGAAAGGAAATAGAAATGCCTATTGCTCGTTTAGCTCAACTTGCACGTGCAGTTGGAATTCATCTTATTATTGCAACACAACGTCCTTCGGTAAATATCATTACAGGTATTATCAAGGCTAACTTCCCTGCAAGAGTTGCATTTAGGGTAACCTCAAAGATTGACTCGCGTACAATTCTTGATGCTTCGGGTGCGGACCAGCTAATTGGACGTGGAGATTTACTTCTTTCTGCAAATAATGATATGATACGTATTCAATGTGCCTTGATAGACACACAGGAAATTGAACAAATGGCAGAGTTTATTGGGAACCAAAGAGGATACCCTGACACCTTCCTACTTCCTGAGTATATTGATGAGAATGCAGAACCAAACAAGGAGTTTGACCCAAGACAGATTGATGATAAGTTCGAAGAGGCAGCAAGAATTATTGTTACTCTTCAACATGGTTCTACCTCCATTATTCAACGAAAACTATCTCTTGGCTACAATAGAGCTGGAAGAATAATTGACCAGTTGGAAGCTGCAGGAATTGTTGGACCATTTGAAGGCTCAAAGGCAAGAGAAGTAAAGATAAAGACAGAGGCAGAGCTTGAAATGCTTTTAAAAGAATATTTAGGAAAGTAAGATTATGAAGAGAATTGTTTTATTAATAATATTTATTTTGAGCTTTGGATTGGTTTTCTCTCAGACAACCATAAAGGACGGAATGGTTATTGACCACAAAGCAGAAAAGATAATAACTCAGGTCGCACAAAAGTTAAAGACAGATTCTCCAGTCACTATCTCCTTCTCATTGATCGAGAAAGGCATTAAGACAACTGGGCAGAAAGGTGAGTTTACATTTAGCGGGAATAAGTATTTTGGAAGCTTCTTAAACAATAGGATTTACTGCGACGGAGTATCTGTTTGGATTTATCAGCAGGAAATTGAAGAGGTTACAATCAACAGCGTTGAGGATGCACAAAACGATATACTAAATATCTCTAAGTTTATTTCTGAGGCAAACACTAAGTTTCGTCCAAAGCTGATTAGGGAAGAAAACGGAAACTATATTATTGACCTTACTCCAAAAACAAAGTCGGAGTTCTCAAAGGTAAGACTAAAAATAAACACTCAAACAAATAGGATTTCTTCTCTTGAAGTAAACTACCGCAATTCAAATTCCTATACATATAATATAACAAGCTACAAAACAAAAGTTCAGTTGAAAGACAGCGATTTTGTATTCAACAAAAAGAACTATCCAACTGCAAATGTTGTAGATTTAAGATAAAGGATATAAATAAATCACTCTTTACCTTTTACCTTTTACCTTTTACATTTTACCTTTTACTTTTTATCTTTTACCTTCTTTAACTTAGGGTGTCTTCCTCCCCTATAGTATAGTTTTGCCCAATATTTATCGTTAAGACTTGTTATCACAACACCTTGAGAAGTTGAGGTATGAACAAAAGTATTGTCTTTTAGATATATTCCAACATGACTTACTTTCTTGCTCTTATTTTTAAAGAAGACCAAATCGCCTTCCTTAAGAGATGATTTCGAATCTATAGGATCAAGAGCTTTCTCCATTTCAGCAGCAGTTCGAGGAAGCATTATTCCATAAACATCCTTATATACATTCTGAACAAACCCACTACAATCAACTCCCTTCTTAGAATTTCCACCCAAGCGATGAGGAGTACCAATCCAGCCTTCATAATAATTTGCCAAAGTCCTATCCTCTATCTTAACCTCTTCCTTATTTATTGGCTTTGAAGTATCTCTTTCGTTATCAAATTCAATCTCCCAAGCAGTTTCTTCATAAGAAGGTTTCTTTAATAAGGAACAACTTGAAATTGAAAGAGTAGAAATTAATAATATAATATATAAGTATGGTTTCTTCATTTTTTTAAGCTATCTAATGTGAGTAAAAGTCTATTGATTATTTCCCGGTTTTAAAATCTAAGTAGAATGTTTTATTTCTATTGCCTTGTTTGCCTTTAGAATCATAAAAGAATCTATAAGGAAATGAAAGGGAATATTCTTTATTTGGCTCCAACTCAATTTCAACTATCCATTCTTTCTTTGTCTCATTATTCCAATTTGCTGAAATAACTTTTGGTAAATATGATACATCGGATATCCTTCCCCAACTAATTCTTCCATTACATCCAGTATTCATTTCTCTATTAAACTTAATTATAATCTCTTTTGTTTGAGGAGAAACATTATCTTGTCCATCTTTTATCGATGTTTTTATAGTAAAATCGGAATAATATTTCTTTATTGCCTTTTTTAATTTTCTTGGATTGATTTTATTGAATTGATTTGCAAATTCAGGCATAAAAGAATTAAAATCTGGGTATTTAGAACGTTCTTTAGAATAAGTATCAAAAGCTTGATATACATCTCTTATGCAGAAAAAACTTCTATCTTCTTCTTGTTTAAAAAGAGTTTCCAAATCTACCTTTGAATTATCTGCAAGATATTTTATTGCTGCTGCTCTAACAAATGTCTCATTCATCATATAAACTGGACTAGGATAAGCTTGATTGCTCATGTCCACTTCAACTAATTTATAAATTTTCTCTGAATTCTTTTCTATTAAATCCCAATGTTTCTCAACCATAGGATTGCAATAGCTATGATTAAATTCATGAATTAAGGTTTGAATAATATAAATTGATGTTTTCTTATTAATAGTCATAGTGCTATCAAATATCCATGAACCCATAATAGAATAAACATATTCATCTGAGTTTTTATATGTTAATTTAGGACCATAATTATTAGGACCACTTATTGGAGAAATAATAACTGAGAAATTATTATTACTTTTTTGAGAATAGAAACTATCGAACCAAGATAAATTAACTTCATTAATTAATGGTTTAAACCCTTCTTCCAATTTGGAGTAGAAATCAAAATTCTTATTATAGAAATCTCTAAAATTAGTTTTGAAATAGAAATCATTTAATAGTAGAAGAAAATGTTCTGCAGTCTCTTTTGTCCATCTATTATCATGCTCCCAAATACTATATTGAATATTTGTATTGAATCTTAAGCTATCCTCAATAATTAAATTTATTGCATAAGACATCGGAGCATCATATCCTATTCCTCTTTCTTGTTTTAAATGTTTTGCATAAGAAAATACAATATCATTCAAATAGGGCTTGAAGTATTCTTCAATATTATCTCTAAAGTCTTTAAACATAATTGAACGCTTATACTCATTATAATCTGCTAAATAACAAACCACACCAAGAAGTTCAGTTCTTTCATCAACCTTCACGACTAATGTTTTGTTTTGAGAAAATAATGAAGGCAATAAGAATAAACTGCATACAAAAAAGGAAATTATTTTTTTCATCATAATATATTTTAAAGATATAATAATTAAGTTCACTTTTATTCTGCAAACTTACGATTAAAATTATTAAGGAAATAGATTATTTGAATTTATTTTTAAATGACCTTGTCAGATAATTATAGTCAACCTCTAAGCCACTTGTAAATATTAATACTTATATAAGATGGAAGTGATTTTTTATCAATATTCAATAAATTTTACTTGGATTTAATGATGAAAAAAGAAAACCTTGTTTCAGTAAATTAAAACGAAGAAAGAAAAAATTAAAACTTGATTTCAGTAAATTAAAACAAGGTTTCAGTAAATTATTATAAGGAGATAGAAACACTTGATTTTTTCTCAGAAAGAAAATAAAAAAGGATATAAAGAATTAACTTTATATCCTTATGTTTATCATGAAATATTTACAATTAATTTGCTTGAATTTCTTTAAATCCCTTACCCAAAATCTCACTGCTGTCAACAACATTAATAAAAGCATCTGGGTCTATACTTTTAATTCCTTCTTTAAGCTTAACAAATTCAGTTCTTGAAACAGTTGTATAGATAATTTTTCTCTCTGTTCCTTGATACATTCCCATACAATTAATACAAGTTCCTCCACGATTCAAATCATTTAGGATTGCATTTCTAACATCATCATATTTATCACTAACAATAAATAAAGTCTTGTAAGTTTTAATTCCATCAATCACCATATCAATTATCTTACTTTCAATTACAATCAATAGTATTGAGTATATTGGCAAACGGAATTGACCAAAAGCAAATAAAGTTGTAAGAGTAATGGTTGAGTCAACAACAAGGACAAGTGTTCCAAGAGATATTTTGGTATATTTATTAAGAATCATTGCAATAATATCGCTTCCTCCAGAAGTTGCACCAGATTTAAAAATCATACCAATTGCTAATCCATAAATAAGACCAGCGATTAATGTATTGAGGAAGTAATCAGGGACAAAATTCAACCCACCAGCAACTGGATTTTCAATAAAACCATCATGAATAACCGGAGCATAACCCCAAGTTGTTTCCAAAATCCACACAAAACCCAATATCAAGAACGTAGAAACAACTGTTTTAATGCCAAATTTAGGTCCAAGTATCCATGTTCCAATTAATAGAAGTGGAATATCCATACAAAAAGCATAGTAACTAATCTTCCAAGGCCAAAGAGTGTTAAACACATTGGCAAGTCCATAAGTTCCGCCTGGAGCCAAGCGATATGGATTAACAAACATTACATCTCCGGCAGCAAACAAAAAGCTACCAATCAGAATAAGTGCATAAGCCTTAATCCATTGTTTTGAGAACAATTTTTCTTTCTTTTGAGTAGTCATATTTCAATATTTTTATATTATCCAATTAAAAGTTTGCAAAGATAGTAAAAAAACCATTGAGCCGAATTCTCAAGCTATATTGATTCAAATTTATCGAGACAAATATTTATACAACAACAATAAGTCTTATATAATAAAGAATAAGCATTTAACTATTATTCCTATTTCAAAATGAGATTAATTCAAAATATGTTTTTAATCTAAAGATAAGTATTATCTTTGCACCGTTTTTTAAAGAAGAAAAAAAGATTTGGTCGTGAGAAAAATTTGCAGTTTATTATTATTAATCAATTTATTACCCTTAATTTCTATTTCGCAAGACATAAACCCAAAAGTTAGATTAAAATTTGATACCCGTTTCGACTTTGAAACTTGGGTCCCGACTGATAGTGATTCAAGCACTCTTAATGGTATAAGTGGGAAGTATTTCAACATTATGATTGATGGGGATATCAATGAAAAGTTTTCTTATAACTATCGTCAGCGCTTTTCAATGAATGCAGTTGATAATTATCAAATGGCTGGAAGAGAAAATATGAATAATTTTCATTCACTTGATTGGGCATACTTGAATTATAAGATTAATGATGCCTTTACTCTTTCTGCAGGTAAGCAAGTTGTTATGATTGGGGGATGGGAATATGATTATGCTCCAATTGATCAATATTTCTGGTCTAATTTCTGGAATAATGTTTTTTGTTATGAGCTTGGAGCAATGATTAGCTATACTAATCCAGATAAGAATCATACTCTTAGTTTTCAAATCTCCAACTCTCCTTTTTCTACCAAAAATCTTTCAAGTCTTTATGCTTATAACTTTATTTGGTATGGCTGTATGGATTGGTTTAAAACCATTTATTCAACAAATATGGTTGAATATGAAAAAGGACATTTCATCAACTATATAGTTTTGGGTAATAAGTTCAGCATTGGTAACTTCTCTTTAGAACTTGATTTAATGAATAGAGCCTCATCTGAACAAAGCAATTTCTTTGCAGATTATACTGTTATTGGGAATGGGATATACAATATAAATAATAATTTAAAAATCTTTGCAAAGGGAGGATACGACCAAAACAAGGCTCAGACTCCTCAAGAGGCTTTTGTTTACGATAGGTTTGTTATTCCTGGAACGGAGTATTTGTTTTACGGAATTGGGCTTGAGTATTTCCCAATAAAGGATAAGAAAGACGTTCGTATTCATGCATTTTGGGCAAGTAATAATGCAGATGTTCAATACAATACATTTAATATAGGGATGCGTTGGCAAATGAAGGTTTTAGAAAGGTAAAAAAATAAAAATACAAACTATGAATTTTAAATCATTAAAGTTTCTAACAAAAAGAAGAATTGAGGCAGGAATATTCCTTATTATCTTCTTTGGTGTCTTTGGTTATATCTCCAAGATTATGGGTTTACCAAATATGCTAAATACAATTATGCAGACATCGTATAGTCTTTTGATTGAAACGGTTCTTTACATTATGGGAATTACTGTTCTTTCGGGTGCCTTAGGTAAGCTTTTGACAGAGTTTGGGGTTGTTCGTTTGCTCGAAACCATCCTTAAACCTCTAATGAAACCTTTGTATAATTTGCCAGGAGTTGCTGCATTGGGAGCTGTTTTAACTTTTCTTTCTGATAATCCAGCTATTATTTCTTTGGCAAAGGATAATAACTTCAGTAAGTACTTTAAAAAATATCAACTTATTTCCCTAACTAATTTTGGAACTGCCTTTGGAATGGGGTTAGTTGTAATTATATTTATGGCTGGTAAAGGCTATGCTGGTGCTGCCATTATTGGATTAGTTGGTGCTGTTATTGGAAGTATTATCTCTACTCGTTTAATGCAAAGATTTACTATAAAAGATTTTCCAGAATTTAAAACAGAATTCGTTGAAGGAGGAGATGAACAAAAGATTTCATTCAAAAGCGAAGGTAATATGTTCTTAAGAGTATTAAATTCTATTTTAGATGGAGGAAAGACAGGAGTTGATTTGGGACTTGCAATTATTCCTGGAGTTCTTATTATTTCCACTTTTGTAATGATTCTTACTTTTGGTGCTTCTCCAGAAGGTTACACAGGAAAAGCTTATGAAGGAATTGCACTACTGCCTTATCTTGCTGGAAAAATTAATTTTGTTTTTGAATGGTTATTTGGTTTTACTAACCCAGAGTTAATTGCTTTTCCAATAACTGCACTTGGTGCTGTTGGAGCTGCTTTAGGTTTAGTTCCAAAGTTTCAAGCAGCTGGATTTCTTGACGGAAATGCAGTTGCTGTTTTCACTGCAATGGGAATGTGTTGGAGTGGATATTTAAGTACTCACACAGCAATGTTGGATTCTCTTGGATATAGAAAACTAACCGGTAAGGCTATTCTTTCACACACAATTGGAGGATTATTTGCTGGGATTTCTGCCCACTGGCTTTTTGTTCTGATAAGCTTATTCTAACTACTACCTTATTTGCTTTATAGGTGGGTCAAGCACTCTTTAAGACTGTCTTCCCAATGAGGAATTGAAATACCTAAGTATTTCTTTGTTGCATCCTTATCCAAGACGCTATAAACAGGTCTTTCAGCTGGAGCAGGATAGTCTTTTGAAAGTATGGGATTAACATTACAACTAAGATTATTTAGCTGCATTATCTTTTTTGCAAAGTCATACCAACTACATACTCCTTCATTACTATAATGAAGGATTTCTTTTGTGGAAGGATTGGACTTGATTATGGCTTCCATAATTGCCTTTGCCAAATCTTTTGCATAGGTAGGCGAGCCTATTTGGTCGTAAACAACATTAAGGCTTTCTCTTTCTGAACCTAAGCGTATCATTGTCTTGACAAAGTTATTTCCATATTCGGAGTATAACCAAGCTGTTCTGATTATTGTGTAAGAACTTGCTATTTCCTGAATATATTTCTCCCCTTCAAGTTTGGTTTTTCCATAGACAGACTTAGGGTTTGTTGCTTTGTCCAATGGGGATATTGGAGTATTCTTTGAATTATCAAACACATAATCTGTTGAGATATGGATTAGGTGGATATTTCTTTTGGAGGCTTGAATGGAAAGAAGCTTTGGAGCATTAGCATTAAGATTATAAGCCTTTTCTTGTTCTGTTTCTGCCTTATCAACTGCTGTGTAGGCAGCACAATTTATTATTGAAGAGATATTATGCTTATCCAAAAACTCATTAATACTTCCTTCAGAACAAATATCCAATTCTTCATAGTCGGTAAAATAAAATTCATAGCTTGGATAGTTCAAATGAATATCCATTAGGCAAGACCCAAGCTGTCCTTTTGCTCCTGTAACCAATATCTCTTTCATATTTCCTTTCTATTTTGTTCCTATTCCTTCGTAGTAAAAGCCCAATTCTCTCATTTCCTTTCCCTCATAAATGTTTCTTCCATCCAAAAGTACAAGCTCTTTCATCAAGTCCTTAGCTCTTTTCCATGAAGGTAAGCGAAACTCTTTCCATTCCGTTAGAAGAAGAAGAGCATCTGCCCCTTCCAAAGCTTCATAGGGGTCATCGCAATAACTAATATTTATGTTTGGTAAGCGCCTTTTGGTTTCCTCCATTGCAATTGGGTCATAGGCTCTAATTTTACAGCCTTCCTTTGAAAGAGCTTCAAGAATATACAACGAAGGAGCCTCTCTCATATCATCGGTTTCGGGTTTAAAGGAGAGTCCCCAAATAGCAATTGTTTTATCTTTTAAGGAAGGGTAAATCTTTTTGAGCTTATGGAAAAGGACAAGCTTTTGCTCATTATTCCTTTCCTCTGCTGCCCTAACAACCTTTAACTCTATATCGTTTTCTAATCCTGTTTGATAAAGAGCCTTAACATCCTTTGGAAAGCAAGAACCTCCATAGCCAATTCCAGAATAGAGAAACTTATTACCAATTCTTGGGTCGCTACCAATTCCTTTCCTTACCATAGAAACATTTGCCCCAACCTTCTCACAAAGATTTGCAATCTCATTCATAAAACTTATCCTAACAGTAAGCATAGCATTAGCTGCATACTTAGTCATTTCAGCCGAAGGAACATCCATATAAATAATATTATGACCATTTAGGGTGAAAGGTTTATAGAGCTTATCCATCAATTCCTTTGCCCTTTCGGACTCAACACCCACAACTATTCTGTCTGGAAACATAAAATCCTTAATAGCATTTCCCTCTTTCAAAAACTCAGGATTGGAAGCAATATCAAAATCTATCTTCTTTCCTCTCTTGTCCAAAGCATCTTGAATTGTTTTCTTAACCTTCTCAGCCGTACCCACCGGAACAGTGCTTTTGGTAACAATCAAACAATAATCCTCAATGTTCTCTCCCACCTCCTTTGCAACATCTAAAACATATTTCAAGTCAGCACTCCCATCCTCATCCGAAGGAGTCCCAACAGCACTGAAAACTATGTTTGCATCCTTCAAAGAATCCTTTAGGGAAGTTGAGAAACTAAGCCTTTTCTTTGCAACATTCCTTTCAATCATCTCATCCAAGCCAGGCTCATAGATTGGGGAAATACCATTCTTCAAATTTTCAATTTTCTTTTGGTCAATATCAACACAAGTAACCTCAATACCCATTTCGGCAAAACAAGTCCCAGTAACCAAACCCACATAACCACTCCCAACAATTACAGTCTTCATATATCTATATTTATTAGATTTTAATTAAATTATAGATTGCAAATATCTGAAATTTATTGCACAAAGCCAAGAAAAAGAATAGAAAATAGAAATAAGTATATTTCAAAGCCATTAGAACGTCTTACCCAACTATTTCAAATCATTAGAAAGGGCATCCCTCAATAAAAGAATAAAGGAATTTAACTCTCAACCTTCAAACTAAGACTTTACGAGCCTCAAACTAAGACTTCATGGAGCTTAAACGAAGAGTTCACGAGCACGAAATGGCATTTCATCGCAACGAGATGCCATTTCGTGTTCATAAAGACGAAGTTTGAGGGTCATCAAAACGAAGTATAATGTGATTGAAAACTCTTTTTAGTTATAGAATATTAGAACTTGCCGCTGAGCCATCTTACCAAATCATTACCATTGGCATATATCAATAGGGCAAACAAAAGTACCATTCCAACTATTTGAGCTCTTTCAAGGAATTTATCACCAGGCTTTTTCCCAGTTATCATTTCCCAAAGGGTGAACATTACATGCCCTCCGTCTAATGCTGGTATTGGAAGAATATTCATAAATGCTAATATAATGGAAAGGAAGGCTGTCATATTCCAAAAAACTTGCCAATTCCAAGTTTCAGGGAATAAATTACCAATTGTTCCAAATCCTCCAAGTGATGAGGCTCCCTCTTTGGAGAAAACAAACTTAAATTGCTTTACATAGTTAACCAAGCTTGAAACTCCTTGCGAAATGCCTGCTGGTATTGATTCAAAAAATCCATATTCAATCTTCTCAGTCTTGAACATTAGGTATGGGTTCTTTGCAACTGCTCCTATCTTGCCATTATCATCAAGTGTGAAGGTGGAAGTCTTTTCTTCCCCATTACGATAATAGCCTATGCTTACAGATTTTGATTTATGCTTTGCTATTTCAGCAACGAAATCGGAAAAAGCAGGTGTTGAGACTCCATTTATTGAAACTATGCTATCTTCTACCTTCATTCCGTTCTTTTCTGCAATTGAGCCTAAGGCAAATTGACCAACTACAAATGGGAAACGAGGTGTTGCAAATTGTTTTACTTCTGCGGCAATCATTTGTTTTGCGAAGTCCTTTGGCAAATCAAGCTTTATTGTTTCAAATCCTCTTTTGATTGTGCAATCGTGCGACTGGTCTAAAAGCAATTTCTCAACCACTTCCGTCATATCTTTCACGGGTTTTGCATTAACCGCAAGTATTATATCTCCATTTTGGAAACCATTCTTAAGAGCTACCTCTGTGTAGTCGTAACCTAAGGTTGCATTTTGCAAAGGCAGGGTTTCTTCGCCCCAATAGAAAAGCATCATAGAAAAGATAACGATTGCTCCAACGAAATTCATTATCACTCCTCCCAAAACAATCAATAGTCTTTGCCAAGCTGGCTTTGAACGATATTCCCAAGCTTGTGGTTCGGAAGAAAGCTTATCGGCAGATGTTGTATTTTCATCAATCATTCCGGCAATTGAGCAATAACCTCCAAGTGGCACCCATCCAATTCCCCATTCTGTGTTTTCTTTGTTCTCTTCAAAGCTCTCTGGTGCTTTTTTGCTAAACCAGCTTAGTTGCCATTTGCCTCCAATCTTCTTAGCTCTAAGTATTGAAAAATAGGGGTTAAAAAACAAATAGAATTTCTCTACTCTGGTCTTAAATAGTCTTGCAAACAAATAGTGTCCTAATTCATGTATGAATACAAGTAGTGATAGTGCAAGTAATAATGCTAAAATCTTCATCTCTTTTATCTATGGTATTATTTATTATCTTTATTGTAGGTACTTCGAACTTAGTTCTTCCCTGACTTCCTTATCGGTTTCAAAGAAGTCATTAACGTTTGCATTTGCAATAAAATTGTATTTACTCATTGCATTTGCAATAATTTCTGGAATTTCCAAAAAGCCAATCCTCTCTTTTAGGAAAGCCTCAACAGCAATCTCGTTTGCAGCATTCATAATTGTTGGTAGGTTTCCTCCCTTTTGGATTGCTTGATAGGCAAGAGAAAGACATGGGAAGGTTTGACTGTCGGGCTTAAGGAAACTAAGGTTTGGATTATTATATATATTGAATTTTGGGAAGTTAGTTTTCAACCTTTCGGGATAAGTTAGGGCATATTGGATAGGCAAACGCATATCGGCTAATCCTAATTGTGCCTTCACTGAACCGTCCTCAAATTCCACTAAGGAATGAATAATAGATTGGGGGTGTACAACGGTTTCAATCTTCTCAATAGGCAAATCAAACAACCATTTAGCCTCAATAACCTCCAAGCCCTTATTCATTAGGGTTGCCGAATCAATCGTAACTTTATTTCCCATTACCCAATTAGGATGATTAAGAGCCTCTTTGGGAGTGATATGTATAAGTTCCTCTTTTGTCTTTCCTAAAAACGGACCACCAGAGGCAGTAAGTATTATCTTTTCAATGGGATTATAGAACTCACCTGCTAAGCACTGAAATATTGCTGAATGCTCGGAGTCAACAGGAATAATAGGCACATTATTTTCAATGGAAAGCTTGGTTACCAACTCTCCTGCAACAACCAAGGTTTCTTTGTTTGAAAGGGCAATAGGCTTTTTAGCCTCAATTGCTTTAAGAGTAGGCTTTAATCCTGCAAATCCAACAATGGCAGTAAGAACAATATCTATGGTCTCCATCTGAACGATTTCCTCTAAGGCTTCTTGTCCTGCAAACACCTTAATATCGGTTGAAGCAAGAGCCTCCTTTACCTTTTTATATTGATTATTATCGGCAATTACCACAGCATTTGGGTCAAACCTAAGAGCCTGTTCAATCAATAAATCAGCCTGCGAGTTAGCGGTAAGCACCTCAACGCATAGTCTGTCCTTATGATGTTCTATAACCTCTAAGGCTTGTTTTCCAATTGAACCAGTTGAACCAATAATGGCGACTTTCTTTTGTTTCATTGCAAAACCTAACTTTTTTAATTTGCAGTTAGGTTTGCAAAAGTAACACTTTTTTATTAGTAAATCGCAAAAGCCATAAGTCTATTTCATTTACCATTGCATTAAATCCAAAAGCGGTGTAGTTTAATCAAAACCACACCGCCTTTATTGTTGTGCGGGATAACATATCCCGTACGACGAGCTCCTTATTTTACTTTTTTAAACGTAACATTTTGCCATTCAACTGCTAATATTGTAAAAGAATACCCTAAACGATATATAGTTAAATTTGAATTGTTAATAGAATATTTAAAAGAAAGAGTTTGTCCTCCTTTAGTAATATCAATTGTATTATTAGAAACTTTATATTGTGCAGGAGCATAAGAGGAATCTACTGGATTGTATGTAAGTCCAGCCCATTTTTCAATTTTTCCATCAGAAGTAAATACAATGGTTTCTCCATAAGCATAATTTTCGGTTGTTGATACCCATTCACCAATCAAAGGGTTTTCCTCTTTCTCCTCACAAGCCGAAAAGAAAGAAAGACTTAAAGCAGTAATCACAA
>DHCV01000002.1:93653-94206 GCA_002399025.1 Bacteroidales bacterium UBA4893
ATTAAACAATAATTTTACTCTATTGTCGTGTGCGAGATTTCTTTGCTGTGCAGAACGGTAAGCCGATAAACACTCCCACATATTACGGATTATAAATCCTAATAATAACTTAGTGCGGGATAACATATCCCGCACGACGAAAGGCTATATTATCTTAAATTAAACATATATTCCGTTTTTAATGTTGCAACGGCAGGCAAAATTCCAAAATATTCCATTGTCATAACACTATCTGAAGGTTTGCTTATTATCCATTTAGGAGAAGAGTCATCAGGGTCTATTATTATATCACCTGATTTAACAATTATCATTGTATCACCATTCATTTGATAGTATTCCCAATTATTATTTACAAACAATATGTCCACATCTGGAGTACCGCTTACTGTAGAGTAATATTTATTATCTGCATCATACATATCTAAAGTTATTTTAGCATCATCAGACAAAACACACTCCCATTTCTTAGCTCCATTTGTATTCCAATTTGTATTATCATTCTCTTTCTCCTCACAAGCCGAAAAGAAAGTAAGACTTAAAGCAGTAATCACAA
>DHCV01000002.1:94428-155303 GCA_002399025.1 Bacteroidales bacterium UBA4893
ATTAAACAATAATTTTACTCTATATTTTGTTGTGCATGATATGTCATCCCACATTACGATTATCAATTTTTCATAACCTTATAGGTTCCTATTCCTTTTTTGGTTTGGAGTTTAAGAATATATAAGCCCTCTTTTAATGGACTGATGTCAATATTTATATTCTTTTGATTAGACATCTTAGAGAAAACCTTTTTACCAAGCACATCAAAGAGTTCTATTTGCATTATATTATCCTCTGCCTCAATATTCAAATTGCTTATTGCTGGGTTAGGATAAATCTTCGCCTCAACAAAATCTAATTGAACATCTTCCATCCCTATTGAACTACAATCAAATGTTCCGTTGGTTGGAGGAAGGTCTTGAAAACCCCTATTAAGAGGAAGCCATCTCTTAGATATTGCATTTTCTGAATTTGAAGCCATATAGGTTTGATAATCCGATCGAATCGAATCATATATTACAACAATATATCTAGCTTCATCATCAAAATATTCAGGTAAAGCACAGAAAAGGGAATCATAACCCATGCTTGAAAGTTTCGCATCATAACAGTATACTTTACGTAATTCTTCTAATCCATCAATTCTAACATCTGACACACCTGAGCCATGGAAAGCTAATAATTGTAGTTTTGTTAACCCTCTTACATCAAGTTTTTTTAAGTTTTCATTATATGAAACATCAAGATATTCTAAATTTTTCAAATTACTTACATCGATACTATCAAGGCGACAATTATATAAATGTAGATATTCTAAATCATGTAATTTATGTAAATCAATATTTTTAAGCTTTAAATTATACAACATCAAATTAGTTATATATGTGTTGCTATCTGTGTTAAATCTATAAGAACTTAAAACATCTCCTCTAAAGTCAATAATTGTAACATCACCATATATTCTTAAAACTGTATCTAAAGCAATTGAAGTATAAGTAGAAGAAAAACCTAATGTCATATGTATTGTCATAGGTCTATTATAATAACCATTCTGAAATATTACTTTTGTATATGTTGTGTCAGCAGCAAGATCAACAGTAAACGGAGCACCAATATCACATCTAATCTCAATAAATTTATTCATATTTACTTGAGAATATGAGTTAATGGGTGCAAAGCAACCAAATAAGATAAGCATAGTAAATTTAATAATTCTTCTTTTCATAAGGCTAAATATTTATTAATTACTGCTATTTTCTCCCAATTATATTTTTGCAAATCTAAACATTAATTTCTAAAAACAAAGAAAAATGAGTATTAAATCTGATTCTATTATAATAAAACTTGATTCTAATTTTCTATCTCTTGATTCTAATAAATTAAAACTTGATTCTAATTTAGTAGAATTTGATTAAAGAAATATAACACGACAATCATTAACCACTAAGCCTTAACCATCAACCACTAAGAAAAACTATCCTCTACGAATATATGTTCCCCACATTAGTTTCTTTCTTATTGCGGAAAAGAAACTTTGATTGTTCATTCTTATTAGTTTTAGCTTGAAGTCGGCTTTCTTTATGCTTACGCTAAATGGTGATAGGGCTGAAAAACATTGGGAATCTACATAGAGAAGTAGGTTTTCATTCTGCTCTTTTACTTCTAATCTAATGTTTGAATTGTCTGGGATTATGATTGGGCGAAAGGTTAGGTTGTGTGGACAGATTGGGGTTATGCCTATGCAGGAAGATTTGGGGGATATGATTGCTCCTCCTGCACTCATGTTGTAGGCTGTTGAGCCGGTTGGGGTGGTTATGATTATTCCGTCTGCGGTATAGGTTGCTAAAAACTCCTCATCAATATATATTGAAATATCCAATAGTTCTCCTGCTTTTGCTGAGCGAAGGCAAATATCGTTGAGTGCAAATTTATCTTTTATGATTGCTTTTGAATCATCAACCTTCAATATGGAATGGTTTTCTGTATCGTAATTCTTTTGCTTCAATTCTTCTAAGAGATTATTTATTCCGTCTCTTCCAACAGAGGTCAAAAATCCGAGATGTCCAATATTTATTCCGAGAATGGGTATTTGAGAGTTGCCGACTATTTGAAGGGTATCAAGCAAGGTTCCATCTCCTCCAAGTGAGAGTAGTATGTCTGCCTCTTCTATTAGTTCTTCTTTGGAAGAAAAGAGTTTGACAGGCTTCTTGAAAAGGATTTTATCGATTATCTTCTGATAAAACGCTTTGTGAATTAATACATGTTCATGGCTTTGTTCTATGGTTGTGATTAAGCCTTGAACGTATATTATATCCTCTTGCTTTGGAGTTCTTCCATAAAGGGCAACCCTCATTTTCTCAAGTATTAATTAATTTTGTGATATCTATATCCATAGTTTCGCAAGGATTATTACATAGCAAAACGCAGTTTTCGCATGTTGAGAGTTCTCCATGTAAACGTCTTTTGATTATATCCTGCAATCTGTCTTTTAACTCTTCCAATGAGGCTTTTGAAAGTACTTCTGTGCAGAAAGCATACATCAATAACATTCTTGCACTTCTTTCTGTTATTCCTCTGCTTCTCATGTAGAACATTGCTGACTCGTCTAATTGTCCAATTGTTGCTCCATGTGCACATTTAACGTCGTCGTTGTATATTTCCAAGAAAGGTTGAGTGTTTACTCTTGCCTTATCAGTCAAAAGTATATTCTTATTGTTTTGTATGGCTTCAGTCAGATAAGCATTCTTCCCAACATGGATATATCCCTTAAAGTCTGCCTCTGCTGAATCATCAAGAATTCCTTTATAGAGTTGAACAGAATTACAATTAGGCTTGTTGTGCTTAACTGAAATCTCATTATCCACCTTTTGGTCTCTATCTACCAAATATAATCCATAAAGTTCGGTAATTGAATGTTCTCCTTCAAAGCTTACATTGAGTTTGTTTTTAATGTTGCCTCCGTTAATGCTAAGCCAGAAAGTTGTTAGGCTTGCATTTTCTCCCAATGTAAAGAAGGTTTCTGTGAAAATTGAAGAATGATTATTTATATTCTCCATCTTATAGTATTCAAGTGAGGAATTGTCTTCCAAGAATATTTGTAGGCTGTTTTCGGTCTTGCTTACATTATTATTTATTGTATCATCGCAACAGATTAGTTTCAATTTGCTGTTTTCTCCCACAATAATTAAACTTTGAGAGCTTATCAAAACGGAATCTTCTGCCTTAATTACGTCCAAAATCTGTAAAGGCAAATCAATTTGTGCATTCTTTGGAACATAAATAAATATCCCTTCTTCAAAATAAGATAGGTCTTTTATATTCTTCTCCTGCAAAAGATGAGCATATTCTTTCTTTGCAGTTTCCATACTACAAACAATTGTTCCATTATTTATCTTCGAACCGCTATCCTTGTTTTCAAAGAAGAACCCGTTGAACTGATTGATGCGATGGGTTATTAGTTGAGGAATATTACAACTAAATCCTGCAAAATCTTCTTCTTTGGGTCTTATTGCCTTCCTAAAACTATTCATACTTGAGCCATTCATAACCTTTTTCCTCTAATTCAAGTGCCAATTCCTTTGGTCCTGTTTTTGCAATCTTTCCTTCATAAAGAACATGTACGAAATCAGGGACAATATAATCCAGAAGACGTTGGTAGTGTGTTATTAAAAGTATTGATGTTTCTGGAGAGCGAAGAGCATTAACCCCTGCTGCAACAATTCTCAAAGCATCAATATCCAATCCTGAATCTGTTTCGTCTAATATTGATAAGGTTGGATTAAGCATTGCCATTTGGAAGATTTCATTCTTTTTCTTCTCTCCCCCAGAAAAGCCTTCATTAACCGAACGGTTGGCTAATTTGGAACCCAATTCTACAATCTTTTTCTTCTCTTCCATTAACTTCATAAACTCAAAGGTTGGGATAGGGTCTAATCCTTTGTATTTCCTTTGCTCGTTAATGGCTGTTTTCATAAAGTTTGAAATGCTTACACCTGGTATTTCCACAGGATACTGAAATCCTAAGAAAATTCCTTCGGCTGCTCTTTGGTCAATGGAAAGATCGAATAGGTTCTTTCCTTGATATAGTATTTCTCCTTGAGTAACATCAAAAGTATCTCTCCCAGCAATAATTGACGCAAGGGTACTCTTTCCATTTCCATTAGGTCCCATAACTGCATGAACCTCGCCTTTGCTGATAGTTAAATCAACTCCTTTTAATATTTCCTTTCCGTTTATTGAAGCGTGAAGGTTTTTTATTTCTAATAATGACATATAGTATAGTTATTCTTTATCTTTATTATTATCTAATTCTTGTTTTAATTTTTCTATTCTATCTCTTAAATCTGCAGCTGCGTCATAGTCTTCATCCTCAACTGCAATTTCCAAAAGTTTTTCAAATTCCGATATTTGAAGTTGCTTTGAAGGTTCTATAAATATGGTTATTTCTTTTACAACAACGTTATCTTTAGTTTCATTCTGAGGCAAAAACCCAACATCTTGAAGAATTTCTTCGCTTGCAAAGATAGGTGAATTATATTTAAGAGCCATATTTATTGAATCAGAAGTGCGGGCATCAAAGAGTTTTTCTTGTCCATTATTGGAACATACAATATTAGCAAAATAAACGCCTTCATAAAACTTAGTGATTATTACTTCTTTTATAGAAATATCGTATCCAACCAAAACATTATAGAATAAATCATAGGTTAGGGGTCTTGGAGGCTCAATTCCATCAATTATCATTGACATTTTCTTAGCTTCAAAGTCTCCAATCATAATATTTATCATTCTTTCTCCTTCTTCCTCCTGCAAAAAAACATTATACAATCCACTATTGACAGATTGCTCTATTTTCTTGATTATCATTTTTTTCTTTTCCATAACTTGGTTTGTAATTCTATAGAAGATAACGTAAATCATCCTCAAATTAGTTTGCAATTATATATAAATTTTACTTAATCTCAAAACCTTTTTCTAAAAAATCCGTATATAAAAACCTAATTTAAACAAAGTTTTTATGAAAAAAGCTATCACAACATTAATTACTTTCTTATTTTTACCTATTATTATTTTCGCAGGTGAAGCAGACTTAAAAATTCCTATAGAGATTCATGAAATTGGAATATTACATTGGGGTTTTTTGATAACAATTCTTGGATTATTATTTGGAGGTTATCATTATATTAGAATAAAGAAGCTTCCCGCTCATCGCTCAATGCTCGACATAGCTAATGTTATTTACAAAACATGCCTTACTTATTTAAAGAAACAAGGAAAGTTTATTGCCTTGCTATTTATTTTTATTGGAGCAGCAATTGTTTTCTATTTTGGATTTCTTAGTAAGGGGGAAGACGGACAAACCTTTGGCTTTGGTGGAGTTTTGCTTATTTTAGCATGGACTATCATTGGTATATTGGGTTCGTATAGTGTTGCAGCTTATGGCATAAGGATAAACACCTTTGCTAATGCCAGAATGGCTTTTGCTTCATTAAGACGTAAGCCTCTTAATCTTCTTAAAATTCCGCTCTCCGCAGGAATGAGTATTGGGGTTGTTCTTATTTGTGTTGAACTTCTTCTAATGTTAATTATATTACTTCTTATGCCTGCTCATTTGGCTGGAGCTTGTTTTATTGGATTTGCAATTGGAGAGTCTTTGGGAGCTTCTGCACTTAGGATTGCAGGAGGAATTTTCACAAAGATAGCCGATATTGGTTCTGACTTAATGAAGGTTGTTTTTAAGATTGGAGAAGATGACCCAAGAAACCCTGGTGTTATTGCTGACTGCACTGGTGATAATGCAGGAGATTCAATTGGACCAACAGCCGATGGTTTTGAAACATACGGAGTAACAGGAGTTGCTCTTATTTCTTTTATTCTTCTTGCAATAACTGATGTTGCTATTCAAAAAGAATTATTGATTTGGATTTTTTCAATGAGAATTCTTATGGTGGCTACTTCAATTCTTTCATTTTGGATAAACAATGCATTTAGCAAATACAAATATGGTTCAAAGGATGATATTGACTTTGAAAAACCCCTTACGAGCCTTGTTTGGATAACATCTATTTTCTCAATTGTTGGAACTTACATAATAAGCTATGTAATGATTCCAAATCTTTCAGGCAATACAAATCTTTGGTGGATACTTTCAACAATAATTAGTTTGGGAACTCTTGGAGCTGCAATTATTCCTGAACTTACTAAGATATTTACTTCTCCTAAATCAATTCACGTTAATGAAGTTGTGAAAGCATCACAAGAAGGAGGAGCTTCTCTAAACATTCTTTCTGGTTTTGTTTCAGGAAACTTTGGAGCATTTTGGACAGGAATGATTTTCGTTGTACTTATGTTCTTTGCTTATTTTATGAGCAGTGAATTGGGAGCAATCATGATTTATCCTTCTATTTTTGCCTTCGGATTAGTTGCCTTTGGTATGCTTGGAATGGGACCTGTTACAATTGCAGTTGATTCCTATGGACCTGTAACGGACAATGCTCAATCAATCTATGAACTTTCCCTAATTAAGGAAATCGACAATATTGACCAAGAGATAGAAAGAGACTTTGGATTTAAGCCTGATTGGGAAAAGTCAAAGTACTATTTGGAAGCAAATGATGGTGCAGGGAATACATTTAAGGCAACAGCTAAGCCTGTTTTGATTGGAACGGCAGCCGTTGGAGCAACCACAATGATTTTCTCACTTATTCTTATGATTGAAAAAACTCTTGGCATTGACCCAGCAAGCATTCTTAACATACTTAATCCATATACTATTTTAGGTTTCTTACTTGGAGGTGGGGTTATTTATTGGTTTACTGGAGCCTCAACTCAAGCCGTTACTACTGGAGCATTTAGGGCTGTGCAATACATAAAGAAACATATAAATTTAGATATTGATGCTCCTAAGAAAGCTGACGAAAAGAATAGCATTGAAGTTGTTAGGATATGTACTGATTATGCTCAAAAAGGAATGCTTAATATATTTATTGTAGTTTTCTTTTTTGCCTTAGGAATTGCTTGTTTGGCATCTCCATCTTCATTTGGAGGAAATGATGCAATAAGTTTATTTGTAAGTTATTTGATTTCAATTGCAATCTTTGGACTTTATCAAGCAGTTTTTATGGCAAACTCAGGTGGAGCTTGGGATAATGCTAAGAAAGTTGTGGAAGTTGATATGGAACAAAAAGGAACTCCACTTCATGATGCTACAATTGTTGGCGACACCGTTGGTGATCCGTTCAAGGATACAACATCTGTTGCATTAAACCCAATTATTAAGTTCACAACCCTATTTGGACTTTTGGCAATGGAGATAGCAATTTCAGAATCATTCAGAGATTTAGCTCCTTATTTTGGATTTGGCTTTACTGCAATTGCAATTTACTTTGTTTGGAGAACCTTCTATAAGATGAGAATTAAATAGAAGTCAATACTAGATTGCGATATATAACCGCAAAGATTTGGCTTAGAATAATTTCTATTACAATATTGTTTGATTATTAAAAATTATTTCCTATTTTTGCGGTATTAATTATAATACGCAATTATTATGAAGAAAACCTTTGTTCTTTATTTGTTTGCAATACTCTTTGTGAATTTTGCAAACAGTCAAATTCTCTATCAATCAGATTTTGAAGTATGGCAAAACAACTATCCTTTAGGATGGGACGGCTTAAATACTTCTATTGGACAATCCTCAGTGATTCAATCCTCCGATGCCATTTCTGGCACATATTCTTTAAAAATTCAAGATCAATTCTCTACCTCTTTTATGTATCTTTCAAGCTCTCCTTTCTATATTATGCCAGATAAAACTTATGAATTAAGTTTTTGGACAAAAGGGAAAGGGACTTTTTTAACTAACATTTATTTTGGACAATCAGCAATAACGACCATTTTCCCAAGGGAAGTTTTTAATAATGATGATTGGACTGAATACAAAGTTGACTTTACATCTTTTATCCTTGATGATAGTGCAAGCGTTGAGCTTAGTTTAGGCTTCTCAAACGTTCTTTCAGCAAATGGTTTGTTGATTGACAATATAAGCATTAAAGAAAAAGGCAATTTCAATTACTTAGATATAAATAATATTCGAGCTGCAATATTCCCTACTGGCTCATTATTTAATTCTCAAGCAAACTTAAATTCAGTTCATTCTGGTTTTGAAAGCAGTGCACCTCTTTTTATTGTTCCAAAAGGTTCTGAAAGAACCTCAACCATTTTTCAAGGAAATATTTGGGTTGGAGCAAAGGATGGGAACGATAACTTACATTTGGCAGCTGAAACTTTTTACGAAAAAGAATTCTCTTTTGGACCTATTTCAACCAATTATAATAGTTCTGAGTTTATTGAAAAATATAATAAGGTTTGGAAAGTAAGTAAGGCAGAGATTCAAAATCATATTGACAACTATTATATGGGTGGATATGTAATTCCTCAAAATATTTTAGACTGGCCTGCAAATGGAGATGCTGTTTATGGAGAATCACAAAGAATAGCACCATATTGTGATGTAAATTCTAATGGATACTACGACCCACAAAATGGAGATTATCCTGCAATTAGAGGAGACCAAGCTCTTTTCTTTGTTTTTAATGACCAAAACCAAGATCATTTATCTACTAATGGAGAAAAATTAGGCTTAGAATTTAGAGCAATGGCTTATGCTTATGAAAATCCTCAAGATGAAGCACTATACAATAATATCTTTATTAGTTACGAAGTAGTTAATAAATCTCAAAACACCTATACCGACACTTATTTGGGAATGTTTACAGATTTTGACTTAGGCTATGGACAAGATGACTATATTGGATACGATAGCGTGCTTAACTTAGCTTATGCATATAATGGACGAAACTTAGATGGACCAAGTTACTCAGCTTATTCTGGGGTTCCTCCTGTTCAAGGTAATATGCTTCTAAGTCAAAATGCTTCTAAATTTGTTTATTTTCAAAATTCAAATGACCCAGAATTGGGACACCCTTCCAATCAAAATGAACATTATAATTATTTGCAAGGCAAAACAAGAACTGGCAACCCTTTAACCTATGGTGAAAATGGAACTAATCAATCAAATCCTCCAACCAATTATATGTATTCTGGTTTTCCAGAATTAGGTAGTGGATGGAATGAGCTTACGCTTGGGAATGAAATAGGAGATAGAAGAGGATTAATTTCTTATGGCCCTTTTTCTTTAACTCCAAATGAAAAAATATGTTTTGATTTTGCTTATCCTTTTGCAAAAGACTCTAATGCAACAACCCCTGAAGGCTCTTTACCTCTTTTACGTCAAAGAGCAGCAGCAATTCAAACTTTCTATAATTCTCAAAACATTGATTGTGGATATAATGATGTTTCAAATAAGGATATTCTTACAATAAATCAAAATAACTTTATGATCTATCCTAATCCAAGCAATGGTAAGTTTATTGTAAACAGCCTAGAATTTATTCCTAACTCCAAAATTGAGGTTTATTCTATTTTAGGAACAAAACTATTTGAAAGAGAAATCAAATCTAATTCCCAAAACTTTGAACTTAAACTTAATTCTGGATTATATATCTATAGAATAAAGGTAAATAGTAGCGTTGTAAAACAAGATAAGATTATTATTTATAAATAATCATAAGCTCCCATCTAAAAAAAGCTGTTTGAATTAATTTTCAAACAGCTTTTTTGTTATTTATCTATTTTCTTTTCTCGTAGGAGGCTACGGCTTGAGTTAAGAAATGCCTTATTCTTTCTTTTATTTGAGGACTTAAATCCTTAATCTCAACATGTGAATGTACTTTTCCTTGTCCTTTCATCATTTTAAAAGGGTCATCAAAGTCCCATCCCTTATAGAAGCCAAGTTTAACGCCTTGCTTTGAAAGGCTAAGCATTGAAATTAAATTCTTATAGCCCTTACCATAGGAATAGAAAGCCATATTTTGACGAGTATCCATTTCTTCTTGAATATTTGGTAGCTCTGCAATAAGAAATTCTCTTAGTTCATTGGCAATACTAACCACCTTCTGGTCATAGGGCAAACAAATATCCTCAAATGTTCTCATAAAATAAAGACTTAACTAATTCTTAACTATCTTTTCTTGTTTAACTACCTTACCATTTGAGATAACGTTAACAAGGTATAGTCCTTGAGAAAGTGAAGAAAGATCAACTTCTGTGTTAGAAAGGTTTTGACTCATCACTTCTTTTCCTAAGCTGTTATAAACTTTCACAATAGAATTTGACAAAGGAGTTGAACAATCTATATTGATTTTGTCTTTTGTTGGATTAGGGTAAATAGACATATTAATATTATTTCTTTCTGCATCGTTAAGTCCAATTGTTACTTGATCGTAGTTATAAGTTACATCAAAAATATATGCTAAGTTCCCTGTATTTTGATCTTCTGTTGACCACTTGTGAGTAGTATAAACATTGGGGTTTCCGTTTACTTGAGGAGTAAACCATTCTTCCCATTCTCCTTTAAAATCTGTTATTGTTGGATAGATTGGATATCTGTTAGTTGATTCATCATATCTAAACTCATATCTATCTAAACTAAAATTTGACCATGTGGTGCTTGAAGATGCACGATAATAATCTCTTTGAGCAACTTTACCATTAGCTGAACGAGTCCACTCATATTTTGTTTGAAGCTCTGTAGCATTAAGGTCTTCATAGAATGCATAATTCAATAAACCTACTCTTAAGTTGCTTACAGAATCATAAACATAATCGCCATAAAAAGGTTCAGTCCACTGACCATAAGAATAGTAATAATCTATTGTCCTAACAAATTTATTACCTTCATAATAGTATTCAATCTTATTCAAATCCTCATAAACATCATTTCCTCTATGTAGTTTCTGAAGATATTCGACCAATTGTCCTTGATTATTATAAGAATAATAGCCTTTTCCTCCAATAACAAATCCAGAACCTAAATCATTTGCATTTATTCTAAGAGTTCTTCTTCCCAATGAGTCGTATTCAAACTCTTCGTAGCAAGAATAAAACCACTCATTATTTTTCCATGAAAAGATTTTAGTCTTAATCATATTTCTATTCTCGTCATAAACGTACTCTGCCTTATAGTTATATTCAGGATAGTCGTAATCGGTGTAAATTTCACCAATAGAATAGTACTTTTGTCTTTGCTCATCGAAGTCATAACTGAATTCAATCTTGTCAAATGGGGAAGACATCTTTTTAAGTAAAAGACATTGGGCAGACTTAGTACTTACTGTATTTTCCTTTGCACTTTGATTAGGAAAAGGTCTGTAGTTTGTTGTTTTTGTTTTTTGTGAATAACCGCCAACGACTACAGAGCAGCACACAAATAAAGCCAATAGTTGTTTTTTCATAGATATTAATTTTTTTATTCATTATATCTTAAAACACCAAAAGGGAAAAAATGTTTACAAAAAAAAGAGAAAGAACAATCATTTTATATTAATGATAATTCTTTCCCCTAAACTAAGTGCCTAACTCTTAAAATTTAAGACTAAGAGTAAGATTTATTCCATAATTAGTCAAGTACGTATCGTTTCCATAAACTCTTCCAAAGTTTATCTCCCCTCCTATTCCAATATTATCTGTAATAAAATACTTATAAGAAAGCTCTCCACCAATGCCAAAATAATTATAATAGTCTATATGTCTATCTTCATATTTTAACCTATCGAATCCATAACCTAATTCCAAACCAAGTTTCAATAAATGATTGCTTTGAACATTTAAAAAGTTATATCCCAAAACCAAAGAAAAGAGATTAAACCTTTGATCCCTAATTGGAAGCATATAATCATAGTCCGCCAAATAAATATTCCCAGTATATTTTTCTGAAAAGGTAATATACCTCAACTTAGCAAAGTATTTATTCTTATATCCAATCTCATAGGAAGGGATAAGATTGGTTTTAAAATCATAAAATCCCAAAAAACCATCAATCCATCTATATCCCACTTGAGTTTGAATAGTATGCGATAAATCTTCCTTGTTGAACTTGCAAGAATTTGAACTTTCACTTTGAGAAAAACCCATTTCAGAGAAACTCAAAAAGAAAACCAACAATAAAACAGAAACAACCTTTTTGCTTGACTTAACAACAAGTCCCTTAGGAGCCTTTTGTTCAGCAGTAAACTTCATATCTTTAACATCCCTTGTTAATTTTCTATCTGCCCTGTAAGTTATTTTGGTAGCCTTTACCTTTTTAGGATTAATTTTCTTTGGGTCATCAACACCTTCACTCGTTACCCCTATGCCAAAAGTTCCAATACCATCAAGCTTTACGTTACTACCCTCCAATAAAGATAATTTAATCTCTATTGACAAAGCTTTAAGACAACCCAACACATCTGCTTGGGTAAGAGAACAAGAACCAGAAATTCTTTCTGATAATTCTTCAGTTTTAACTGTTCTTAAAGTTTTAGGGCATGCAAAATACTTTTCAACGGTTTCTCCGTTTTCGTTTTTAAACTTCTTTTTCCAAATGCTAAACATTTTACTCATAACACAATAAATTTTTAAATGAATATAATTAAATTGACAATTTCACAACCAAAAAAACTAAAAAATACAAAACCCAAATATCCAACTCAAAACTCCTAATTTTCACCTCATTAAACACTATAATAAACTCATAAAACTTGATATAAATTTCATATAATGGCATTATATTGTCCATTTAATGCCATTAAACCACAAGTATAATGGCATTATATCATCGGTTTAATGGCATTATACTTAGAATATAATGGCATTATACTTAAAACATAACCGCATTACATGACTTCTTTGCAAAGATAAAAAAAATCTAAACAAGATTATTCTTTTTCTAAATAAAATTTAAGCAGTTTTTTATAAGGATTAATTTCCGTTACAAAAAAGAGAAATTATCAAAAGAAAAGCTTTACAGAAAGAAAATATCGTTAGGAATTGTTTGAGGGATGAAAAAGACTAAGAATCTTTTATATTATTGTAGGCGTCTACTATAATCTCTTGGGGATAGTTGTTTAACTCCAAAATTCTTATTGCGTTGGTCAAATAGCTCTTGCCTATCTTAAATTTATAATCAAATTTAATTTCTCCCTGTTCAACTTTTTCATAAAAATATCCTCTTTCAAAGCCCTCATCTAAAAGCTCTATTAACTCTAAGTCGTGGGTGGAAAAAAGAATAATATGATTTGATTTATTGAGAAAGTGAAGAATGGACTTTGAAGTAGCAATTCTTTCTCTTGTATTGGTGCCTTTAAAGAGTTCATCAATAATAAAAAGACAGTTATCCTCTTTTGAAGAGTAATCAATCAAGGTTTTAATTAAACTAACTTCTTCAAAGAAGAAGCTTTTTGACTCCAAAATATCGTCAGTTACTCTAATTGAGGTGAGAGTTTGCATTCTTGGAGCAACAAATCGTTTTGCAAAGCATGTATTTATTGTGTTAGCAAGTATATTGTTTGTTGCAATTGTTCTAAGAAAGGTTGTTTTGCCCGACATATTTGAACCTGTTATTATAAGGCTTTGATTTGTAAGAGAAATTGAATTAGGTATGCAGTTATCAATTAGAGGATGAATAATATCTTCACATATTAGAGTTTTTGTATTGTTTACAAAGTTTGGTTTACAGTAATATGGCATTTGTTTTCTCAGTTCCAATATCGATAAACAAAGGTCTGTTTTACCAATAAGCTTATAAAGATAGTGAATGCTCTCTTTTTGTTTGTCAATATTTTGAAACACCTTATGCATAGCAATCAATTCTATTAAGAAACACCCTTTCAGAAGTTCAAAAGGGTACCAAAGAAGAAGCATAAAGTCGTTTAATTCCATATAGTTGCCAGAACTAATCAGTTTTAACCAATGTCTTATTGAAGAAAGAGAATCTATACTTTCTTCCTTAAGGTTTTGATTGGAAATAAAGGGAGATAATTTCTTTATTTCTAAAGCTGTTTTGTAGAGAGTTTGAAGCTGCGAAAGGGATTCACTATAAATTATTAGTTTTCTCTTGTTATTGTAATGAATGGCAAGATTTAGGATTGCTATAAAAAGGAATAGAAGTAAAAAAGAAGAATTAAAAAAGGATAAAACAAGAGAAAGAAAGGCAGAAAAAGATAGTAAGAAATAAATATTAATATTCTTATAGAGAGGAATTGATGATCCTAAGAACAAATAAGGTAGCTGAAAGAGTTTGGTTGAAGATGCCTTTTTAAGAATCTTTTGCAGGCTTAGTTTTTCAAAAGGATTTCCTTCCAAATACTCCATATTCCTTTCAATTACATCAATTTCTTCAGCCTTTACTTGCTGACTTACCAAATGATTATAAAGATATTGTTTCCCAACAATTGAGTTTGCATAGTCAATTTGAAAGAAAACATCGTTAAGATCTAAATCAAGAATAGATTGATTAGTTTTTGATTTAAAAACCTCATCATTTAACAGATTATAATATAAAGACAATTCTTTAATATCAAAATTTATGGTTTCAATTTCTTGTTTATCTTTCCTAAAGATTTGTTTTATATTGGCGATAAAACTTTTCATTAAACTAAATTTTAATAATAATTGAGCAAAGATAATAATCTTTAACTAAAACAAAGAATTAAAAGGCATATAAGAATCAAAACGCCTATTAAAAAATTGAAAATTTTATGTTTTCTAAAAGGGAAAATAACACCAAAGATATCTCATAACCAATTCTACTTGAAAGTGTATTCAAGTCCAATGCTTAAACCATAAGATAATATTCCTCCATAATCATTATATAAGTCATCAGGAACTACTCCATTTGGTATCAGATCGTAATAATATTCATAAATATCACGAGATCCCCATTTACCAGTATTATCAAATATATCATCAGGATCTATCTTATAATCAATAAAAGGTTGTAAAGTTAGATTGATATTCTTAAATATCTCTGATGAAATAGCAATACCTCCTCTAACAGACATATTATAATCATTAAACTTATAGTCTTTATATGAACTTTCGCCATTTAAGTAATTCACTTTTACTCTATAGTTTAGAATATGATCTAATATAAATCCTCCAAATATGCTAAACCGAACTCTTTTAAATGAATATCCAACCGTTGCCAATATAGGTACTTTAATATAGTCAATTTCATAATCAACTTTATACAAATCATGAAATACAGATTCCTCATTAATTCTGGTAAATTCATAACCTTTAATATTCTTGGTTGAATACATAATTCCTGTTGTAAGTTTCAGCCATGAAAAATTTTTAGAAGGGAGAATATAAAATTCATAATTAAACTTATTAGCATAATCATCTATCCAACTATCAAAAACATAACCATAGCTACTACCTCCAATTGCTAAAGACCATGGATTAACCTTTTGACTAAATGCACTACTTGAACAAAAAAGCAGTAAGATGAAAAATAATTTTCTCATAACTCATTCTATTTATTTGAGAATATTCCTATAAAATAGAAATAATGATTTTTAAGAATGGGACAAAGGTAATAATCTTTTATTAAACGACAAATGGAAATTATTGATAATTTCTTTTTAATAGGAGTTCTAATTAAGGAATTAGAATTTTAGTTCTTCTTTCTATAGGATAATATTGCCCAAGTATTAACAACTACAACAAAACCTAACAAAGCGTAAAGTTGAGGAAGGAGTTCGACAATATTGCTTCCTTTAAGGTAAACACATCTCATCACATCAATAAAATATTTCAAAGGGCTAAAAGAACCTATTGTTTGTGCCCAAGGAGGCATTGAGGTAAAAGGAGTGTAAAGTCCACTCATTAGAATTAAAATCATTATAAAGAAAAACATCATAAATACTGCTTGCTGGTAGGTTTGAGCATAGTTGGAAAGTACCAACCCGAAGCCAGAAATTGCAAGAGTAAAGATAAAAGAGAATAAATATACAGTAAAAATACTTCCTTGTGGCGTAATCCCATAGAAAAGCCAAGCAACCAAAAAGCCAATGCTTATTACTATTGCTCCAATTATCCAATAAGGAATAAGTTTGGAGAGAATAAAAACAGGTTTAGTTATTGGACTTACATTAATTTGCTCCATGTTGCCTTTTTCTTTTTCCCCAACAATATTGAAAGCAGGTAAAAAACCACAAATTAAAGTAAGTATCATTACCATTAGGGCAGGAACCATAAAGAATTTATAGTTTAGGGTTTTGTTAAAAGAGTAGAGCAGTTGAATCTCCATTTTAGGAGAGTTAAGAACTTGTATTGAAAAGTTTTTTTCATGAGAAAAATCACTAATTATATTTTGTGCATACATAGCACTAATTGATCCCTTTATTCCATTAACTGTATTTACAGCAATTAGTATATTTGATTTTTTATTTACAATATAATCCTTCTCAAATCCTAAAGGAATATTAATTATCATATCTGCCCTATCCTCATGAATTAATTCCATTGCCTTAACGTAGGTATCTTCAAAATAATTAATATTGATTGAAGTATTGGCTCTTAATTTATTAAGAACTTGATTTGAGTAAGAACTTTTATCATTATCCACAACTACAACTCTTATGTCCTTAAATTCAAAATTGGCAGCATAGGGCAATAATATTAATGCAATAAAAGGAAATAAAAGTATTAGCTTTGGAAGAATAAAATCCCTTTTGATTTGTTTAAACTCCTTTTCAATTAAATATCCTAACATAATCTCTACTCCAATCTATTTTTATATTTCTTAAGGCTAATAAGTATTAAAACCACACCCATAGAAAACAATACTAAAAACTCATTTAAAACAAATCTTACATCAACGCCCATAATCATAAGCTTCCTTATTGCACTGATAAACCATTTTGCTGGCATAACTTGAGCAATTGCTTGAAGGATTAAAGGCATACTACTAATATCAAACATCATTCCTGATAGTAACATTGAAGGCATAAGAAGAATAATTGCACTAATAACCAAAGCAACCAATTGTGTTTTGGCAATAGTTGAAACAAGTATTCCTAAAGAGAGAGAAACCAAAATATAGACTATACATAGAAGAAATATCCATAAGAGACTACCTTTAATTGGTACTCCCATAACAAAATAAGACACAAGAAAAATTGTAAGTATATTAATTATTGATAGGAAGAAATAAGGTGTTACCTTTGAAAGAATAATGGTAATTGGCTTAACAGGACTTACCAATAATAATTCCATACTCCCTCTTTCCCTTTCCCTAACAATTGAAATTGAGGTCATCATTGAACAAACAATAATAATTATAAAGCCCATTACCCCTGGAACAAAATTATAGGAGCTTTTCATTAAAGGATTATACAATAGTTTAATTTCTGTATTTATTTGGGATAATGGAGAATTTGCTTTTGATTCTTGCATAAGACTTTGAGCAATTACTCCACTTGCATAGTTTACAAGAGTTTTTGCATGGTTTGGGTCTGAAGCATCGGCAATCATTTGAATCTTGGGATTAGCTTGATTGATTAATTTCTTTGAAAAATCGTTTTCTATAATAATTGACAGAGATATTTCACTTTTGCGAAATGCTTTTTCTATTTCAGAATTACTTTTAAAAACTTTTACTACTGAGAAATACTCGCTTTCATCCAATTTATCAATCAATCTATTGCTTATCTCATCACCACTATTGTCCAAAATACCAATATTTGTATCTCTTATTTCTGTTGTTACTGCATATCCAAAAAGCAACATCATAATTACTGGCAGAACCAAGATTATCATCATTGTCCATGTGTCTCGGAAAATGTGAAGAAATTCTTTTTTTGCAAATGAAAGGAATTGTTTCATAATCTAAATTTCTTTTCTTGTGGACTTTTTAGCCAATAGGCGAAAGACTTCATCAATATTTTCAGCGTTAAATTCTCTTTTCAATTCTTTAGGACTATTCATAGCTTCAATTCTCCCATCAACCATAATTGAAACTCTATCGCAATACTCTGCTTCATCCATATAGTGAGTTGTTACAAATACAGTTATTCCTTTTTGCGATGCATCATAAATCATTTCCCAAAATTGTCTTCTTGTAATTGGGTCAACCCCTCCTGTTGGTTCATCAAGAAAAACTATTTTTGGGTTATGAAATATTGCTACCGAGAAAGCAAGCTTTTGTTTCCATCCCAAAGGAAGGTCTTTAACAAGGGTATCTTTTTCTTTCTCAAAGCCCAATTCATTTAAAAGTATATCTGTCTTTAAAGCAATTTCATTTTTCTTCATTCCATATATACCTGCAAAGAGTTTAATATTTTCCCATACCTTTAAATCTTGATAAAGTGAAAACTTCTGGCTCATATAACCAATATTCTTCTTTATCTTTTCAGTTTCATGTCTAATATCAAACCCTCCAACCATAGCCTCTCCCGATGTTGGACGACTTAAACCACATAATATCCTCATCGCGGTAGTCTTTCCTGCACCATTAGCCCCCAAAAATCCAAATATCTCTCCCTTTTTCACATTAAAAGAAATATTATCCACAGCAACAAAATGCCCAAACCTCTTAGTCAAATCCTTTACAATAATTACATCTTCCATAAACTACTATTTATAAGTTTCTGAGGCAAATGTTCTTTTTATTCCTTTATTATATTCTACATCTGGATAGCCTAAAATAAGAAATAATCCTTCTCTGCTTTTATATTTAATTCCATGTTCTTTTCTAAACTTTGTAGCTTTCCCTCCATTCTGAATTAAAGGATGAATTGCTCCCAACATACAAGTTCCCAATCCAAGAGATTCTGCTGCAAGCATTGCATAAGTTGCTGCAACTATTGGATCCGCAGGATCAGTGTAAGGAGAGCCATAAAAATAGATAGCAACAGGAGAATCGTAAGTAATTACATTTTCTCCTCTATCCATGCTCTCTTGATATATAGAAAACATAGGCTGAACAAAATCCTTAAACATCTCATAATTTGCCTTACTTAAGAAAGGTCGCATAAGAGAAAGTGATAAATCGGAGAACAACCATTTTATCCCTTTAAGATACTCACAGAAGTCTTTAGCAAATTGATTTGTTTTCTCTTTTGTATCAAAGATTAAAACATTTACATCTGATGGTGGCAAACCCATTGGAGAGGTTCTCGCAGCAAAAAGTATCTTTTCTATTAAATCTTTTTCAACCTCTTTATCTTTATACTCTCTAATACTTCTTCTTCTTTGGCATAAACTTAAAATAGAAGAATAATTCGATGCAAATTCTTTTTCAGGCAAGTCAAATAAATCTTCCTTTGAGAGTGTTCTACCACTAATTTCTATTGCTCCATTAGGACAAATGGCCATACAATGTCCACAAGCAATACATCCAAAACAGGATTCTGATTTTTGACGAACCTTATTATCTACTATCTCCAAAGAAAAGTCCTTACAGACTTTAACACATAGCCCGCAACCAATACATTTATCTGTATCGATTATTATTTTTCCAGGCTCTTTTGTTCTTGATGTTGGTATTGACATAAAGCTAAAAAATATTAATAATTACAAAGATAATTCTTGAACAAACCTATCTATGTTTTGATGGTTTATTTCTGAGATACTTTTATCTGTTTTTGCTATCTTTTTAATAATCATCCTCTCAAAGAAGTTCATGTTTTCAAATAAAAACTCTCCGCCCAGAAATTGTTTTGATTTAGCTTTATCAATTAGCTCTTTTGGATAGGCTCTTTCCAATTCTTCTCTTTGTTTTTCTTCTTCCTTTTCCATTCCACACACATATAATCCAATTTCCTTTTTCTGTAAGTGATTTAGATTTGCAACTATAAATTTCTTTACTTTCTTTGAACTATTGCCTGCATATATAGGTGTTCCTATAATTATCCTATCATAAGAACTAATATCTAAAGGAGTGTTTTGCTTTAAATTGATTAAATCTTCCTCTGAATTTAGTTTTTCAGAAATTATCTTAGCAACTTTTTGAGTTGTTCCCTTTTTTGAATAATAAATAATTGCTGTCTTCATGTTTATAATGTTTATAATATTTATAATTTGTTTTCTACTTACTTTATATTCTCCCACCATGAAGGAAAAACTTGACTATCATTATTCAAATCAATAATCTCTCCAATCATTGGGGTCAGTATATTTAGATTGTCCTTCTTATTTGAACTCATTAGTCTTTCTATTGGTTCTTTCCAATGATGTTCTGCAAGAGCGAACTTTCCCCAATGAATTGGCAAAACTTTTTGAGCATTTAAGTCCTTTGCTTCTTGAATTACCTGCTCTGGCATAGAATGGATATATTTCCATTTCTCATTATATTGTCCTAATTCCAAAAATGCAAAATCTATCTTTTCAAACTTCTTTCCTATTTCTGCAAAATGAGAATCATATCCTCCATCTCCACTTATAAAAATTGTCTTTGAAGGAGTTTGCAAAACAAATGAAAGCCAAAGAGTATTATTTCTTTTGGTTGTTCTTCCTGAAAAATGTCTTGTAGGATTAGAATTAATCTTGAAACCATCTACTAATTCTATGGTTTCATTCCAATCCATTTCCTTAATCTTATCCTTTGAATAATCCCATCTCTCAAGATGAGAGCCTACTCCAAGGCCACAGATAACTTGTTTAATTTTTGGATTTAATTTCTTTATTGTTCTATAATCCAAATGGTCGTAGTGATCGTGAGTAATTAAAAGATAATCTATTGGCGGCATATCCTCGACAGAATATATGTTTGTCCCCTCAAAGCATGAAATAAGAATAGGAACAGGAGAGGCATGTTTTGAAAACACTGGGTCAATCAAAAATCTCTTTCCATCAATTTGAATATAGTATGAAGAATGCCCAAACCATACTACAATATCTTTTTCTTTTGGAATAGATTTTAAATCAGTTTTTATTGTTGGAATGATATCCTTTGGTCTTAGTCCTTGAGGCTTTTCATCAAATAACTTATCCATTATTACTGAAAACATTCCTTTCTTACTAACAAACATAGGTGTTGAATTTTGATTGTGGAATTGTTCATTCCTATAATTAGGAGATTTTTCCATTCTTTCCAATCTTTCCCCTTTAGGTTTTTGCCCAAAGACAGGCAGCTGCATATATAAAAACACAAAACCTATAACAACTGCAATAATTACTATTAACACAAACATAATCCTCTTTATCCTCCTTTTTATACTCACAATCTCTATTTATTCTTTTATTATTCAACTTTAAATTCACAAATTATTGGTAAATGATCACTTAATTTTAACCATTCATCGATTGACCCAATTTCAAACTTAACTAAGTTATTCATTATATGCTTTGGTACAAAAACATAATCTATGTGATATGATTTTTCAATATTTCTATATAAGAAGAATGTTGGAGAAGTTTCTTCTCCTTGTTTTTCTTTGGAAACTTGATGATAAACACTATCTATTCCTATTTCATTTAACTCTCTAACAACATCAGAATGATTCCACCATCTGTCCCATTCATCCCAAATAGTGTTACTATTAAAATCACCAATTACAATTGTATTACTCATTTTATGTTTATTAACTTGTAAATATTTCCACAATTGTCCGATGTACCCAAAATTTGGAGAATGATTTTTGTGATTCCAAAGAGCAAGAATATTAGACTTATTATCAATAGAAAAAGGTAAAAAGTATTTAACATCATGTTCCATGTATTTATGACTCCAATTTAAATGACTAATTTTAATTTTCTCCTTTGCAAATATCCCTAAACCTTTATTCTTATTATCCCCTATCCATAAACTATTCTTAGCCCAATTAATATATTTTTTATTCATTGTTTTATTAGGATCTTCACATTCTTGTATAATATATATGTCAGCATCTAATTTTTCTAACTTCTCAAATTTATTTCGTAAAGCTCCATTACAATTCCAAGTTACGACCTTCATATATATCGAATATTTATTTTGTCAAGTATATATGTGCAGGAACAAGGTTAATTGTTAATCCATCTTTTTCAAATATATCTTGAGAATTTAAGGTTACTATTGTTCCTGTTTTTAAATCAAAGGCTTTCATTGCTTGCAGTAATCCATTATATTCTCTTTCAAAATTTTCATTTGTTATTTTGTAACAAACCTGAACAGCACTAATCACTTTCCCTTTTTCAACCACGAGAAAATCACATTCTCCTTTATCTTGATAATAATAGATTTCTTTATTCTTGCGTCGAAGATGAAGATATATCAAGTTCTCAAATCTCTGTCCTATATCTTCCGTGAAAGAAATTGAAGCAGCTTTGATAAGCCCAATATCTATTGAATAAACTTTTTTGGGATTTCTTGCTTGAGATTTTAAAGAATAAGAAAATTTAGGCACAAAATCTATTATATATGAATCGGCTAAGTATGACATATAATCAAGAATTGTTGTAGATGATTTTATTCCAAACATTCCAACAAGCTTGTTTGCACTTACAAGATTTCCCACATTAGAAAGAAGGTAAACAGACAAGCTTCTTAATGAAACAGTATCTTTAATATTATGTCTCACAACTATATCTCGCATTAATATATTATCCAACAGATTTTGAAGTATGATCATCTGTTTGTTTTTTACATATTCAGGCATTCCTCCCAAATCAAAATACTCTAACAAACTCTTTTCACTATAATCTGTCTTAGTATATTTTACGTATTCGGAATAAGAGAAGGGGAACAATTCCATTGCGATATGTCTTCCTGTAAGGTGTGTCCCTAATTCTCTACTTAGTAGGGATGCATTAGAGCCTGTAACAAAAACCTTATAACCCTCTCTCAATAGTTGATGAACATATATCTCCCATTTCTCTATTATCTGAACTTCATCTAATACTATTGTATTTGCTTTTCTTGATTTTATTTCATTGTGAAAACGAATAAAATCGGAAGTTTCAAATTCAGCAAGACGAATATCATCAAAATTAAAATAAATAATATTTCCTTTATGCTGTTTAAGATACTGCAATAATAATGTACTTTTTCCACATCGCCTAATACCAGTTATTATCGTTGCAAAACTATCTATAACAGGTATATTTTTTAACTCATCTCTTTCTAAAAACGATGCTTTTAACGAAAACTCCTCTTTTTGAGAATCTATTGTTAATGATATTTCTTCTTGTCTTATCATAATTACTTACTTTTTTCCTTGCAAATATACTATTTTATCCATTACAAATGGATATTTTCTTCCATTACTACTGGAAGATATTATCCATTACTATTGGAAGATTCTTTGTTATTTATTTTGATAATCTCATAAAATAGTCTTCAATTGTAGGTTTGATTTCTTTATAATTATTTTCTTCTTCCTCATTATTTAGAGTTATATGACATGAGTCTCCAAAAGAGAAACATGTTTCAATATTCTTATTCTCTCTAAGCTCTTTTAAGAGTTTAGGCATATTGTCTCCTTCAACACTATAGAGTTTTTTAGGAAATTTATCAACAATTGTTTTTGGAGAATCAATATCTATAAACTCTCCTTCATTAATTAATGCTATCCTATCACAAAGATTTGCTTCATCCATATAGGGAGTTGAAACAATTATTGTTATTCCTTTTTTCTGCAAATCTTTCAACATATTCCATAACTCTTTCCTGCTTATTGGATCAACTCCTGTCGTTGGTTCGTCTAAAAACAAAACATCTGGTTTATGAATTAAGGCACATGAAAGAGCAAGTTTTTGTTTCATTCCTCCCGACAATGCTCCTGATTTTCTTTTTTCAAATGGCTTAATATGGGAATAAATATCTTTAACCAAATGATAGTTTTCCTCAACATTAGTATTAAAAACTGCTGCAAAGAATTCAATATTTTCTCTAACAGTTAGGTCTTGATATAAAGAAAACCTACCTGGCATATATCCAACAATATTTCTAATTTTCTTATAGTCTTTAACTACATCATAGCCTTCAACACTCACTTCTCCTTCGTCGGCCAAAATTAGTGTTGTCAAAATTCTAAAAAGAGTGGTCTTCCCTGCTCCATCTGGTCCTATAACGCCAAACAACTCTCCTTTATCAATATCAAAACTAATATTATTTAAAGCTGTTTTTCCTTTATAGGACTTAGAAATATTATTTGCTACAATTGATTTCATAAATTAACATCTGCAAACATTCCTATCTTCAAATAACCATCATTCTTAACACTTACCTTTACTGCATAAACCAAATTATCTCTATCATCTTTAACATAAACTGATTTTGGTGTAAATTCTGCCTTAGAACTTATCCAACTTACCTTACCTTTATATTCTTTTCTCTTCTCTCCATAATCTGCAAATATTTTTACTTCCTGCCCTATCTTTACTTGAGTTAATTGTGATGAGGTAATATATGCTCTAAGAATCATATTGTCCATATCGGCAACCTTAAATAATGGTCTTCCTATTGCAGTTATCTCTCCTTTTTCAGAATATTTCATAATGACAGTTCCATTTATTGGACTTGTAATTCTACATTTATTTAATTGATCATTTATTTGAAGCACTTGAGCTCTTAAAGAAGCTTCTTCTGAACTAATACTTTTATTGCCTTTTTCGAAAGAAGACTTTTGTGCCTTTAACTGCATCTCCAATACAGCAATATTTGAATTTATATCATCTAATTGCTTTGTGTTTGCTGCATTCTTTTGAAGCAGGGTTTCTACTCTTTGTTTTTCAATTCTTAGTTTTCTTATCTGCTCTTCCAAAGCCGCAATCTGAGTATTTACATCAATACTTTTCCCTCCCATTGCTTCAATTCCGTATAGCAATTGTTGGCGTTTGAGGTAAAGTTGCAAGGTATCAATTAAACCATACTCATTACCAATTCCTATATCCTGCCCTTCATGAATATTTAACGAAAGGATTTTCCCATTGGCCTCTGAAGAGACAATAACTTCTGTTGCTTCAAAGACTCCACTTGCATCAAAGGTTTCTTTTCCATTTCCACAAGAAACAATAAACAGAATGCTTAGTATTGTTAATATTTTAATTTTCATATGATTGATTTGTTAGGTTCTTTTGTTTGTAAATTGACATTAATAATTGTATTCTATGCAGAATTTCATTTTGCTTTGCAAGGTCTGTTGCATTTACTTCTTTGATATAATCGCTTACACTCATAACTCCATTTTCCATCTTAAAATGCGAGGTCTCCTTTATTCTTTCTCTTAGTACTATAATCTCCCTATCTGACTTCAATAGCTTTTCTAATCTTTCTATCTCTGTCATTTGCCCTTCCATTTGAAGATTTGTGTTGAAAAGAAAGGTATTTCGATTAGATTCAAGAAGTTGTTTGTTTATATCTATTTGATGTGCATTATTTGATTTTGTATAGAAACTGCTGATATTCCAACTTAAACGCAGTCCTACAATAGCAAAAAAGTCAGGGTCTTCATTAAACATATTTAATGCAGGCTTCCCATAACCACCCTGTGCAAAAGCAGCAAGATGTGGCATTGAGCCGGCATTTATCATTTTCTTTTTAGCATCAAGAAGCTTAATCTGATTATCCATTGCCCTAAGCTCAGGACGAAGAATAGTTGTTGAAAGATTGGAAGATTTTAACTCTGGCTCAATAAATTTTGTATCATTACTTAAATCTTCTCCCATCATTAGAGATAGCATATTAATGTATGATTTCTCCAAAAGTTCAATTTCAACAATTCTTTGTTCGAGGTTTAACTTTTCAACCTTCAATAAATCTAAGTCTGATTCATTTGCAAGTCCTGTTTCTGCAAAGGCGTTTACTTGTTCAATATTTCTATCTAACTCCTTTTGCATAAGAATGGTTAAGGATTTTTGTTCCTTTATACTTAGAATTCCAAAATATAGATTAGCAATCCTTTCTCTAAGAGTATAAAGTTCTACTTCAAGATTTGCCTTTTGTGCCTCAAGTTCTGCCTTTATCTCTTTTCTTTTATTATAGGTATATCCTCCATCCCAGATTACTTGACTTAATTCCAAAGCAGCTTGATATTGGTCTTTTGACATTTGAGGAAACTTAATGAAGTCAGCAGTTAGAGGTGGAGGAAGAGTTACGTCAATTTTAGTAACATCGGATTGATAGGTTGCTTTTGCGAAAAAATTTATTTGAGGCAAGTAGTTTCTTGTTGCATTCGCAAGTGAATAAGCAGAACTCTTTTCAAGCAAAGAAGTATTTGAAAAGGTTGGATAATTAGCTTTTGCTTTTGACTGGCAGTATTCAATTGTTATTTGAGAGTAACAACTTAAACAAAAGAATAAAGCAAAGATTAAAATAACTATTTTTCTCATAAACAATTAGAATTAATAGAATAATTTAATAGACATTTTTAATATACCTATTATTAATAATGCAAATGTATAAATATTTGTAGAATATATTTACATATAATTGATTTTTAACCTTTTTTTTTATCAATCGTGGCTAAATAGAAAACAAAAAAGAGATTTCAAATGAATGAAATCTCTTTTGCATTTATGCAGATTTTGAATTATTAAATCTTGTCTGCAACTTCTCTTCCTGCTCTTAGGGCATTAATATTTGCCATAACAACAGCATCGCCTTTCTTACCAAAGATTGAACGAACAGCATTTTCAAGCTTTTCTAAATCAATCTTAAGATATTTGGAGGCTGCTCCCAAAACAACCATATTTGTTCCTTTTGGGTTGCCAAGATCAAGTGCTATCTTATCAGCATTAAAAACTATACTGTTCTTAACCTTTCTTACTTCTGCCAAAACTTCTTCCTTTTCTGGATAGTTAGGAATATTGATAAATGGATTTTCATTTGTTATCACCCAACCTTCTTCTTTGTTAAGGAAAGGTAAATAACGCAAGGCTTCCATTGGTTCAACGGAAATTATTATATCGCATTGTCCGTCAGGAATAAGGTCTGATGCTATTTCCTTATCAGAAAGGCGAAGATGAGATTGAACATCGCCTCCTCTTTGTGCCATTCCATGTGTTTCTGCTTGTTTCATATACATTCCCATTTCTAAGGCTGCTTGCGAAATAATGGCAGCACTACTCAATGCTCCCATTCCTCCTACTCCACATAATATTATATCTATTTTCATATCATCTTTACTTTTAGATTATTACTCTTGTTGCTTTTGTCTTTGTTTTTCTTCTTTACGTTTCTTGTTTAACCAAACCAAACATTCTCTGCGTGGTATAATTACTGAAACTCCTTGATAGGCTATCTCCTCTTTCATTATTCTAACATTTTCTTCATGGAATTTTTTCAAAGGTGTTATAACTCTAATATGTTCCTTTGCAACGCCAATACCTTCGCAAATTGACTCAATACGTCCTGTTGCTGAAGATTTTTGAGAACCTGTCATGGCTGTAATGGAGTTATCCAAGATAATTATTGTTACTGGAGTATTATCAACAACACAATCCAAAAGCCCAGTCATTCCTGAGTGAGTAAAGGTACTATCTCCAATAACTGCAATTGCTGGTTGGAATCCTGCTTCGGAAGCTCCCTTTGCCATAGTTATCGATGCTCCCATATCAACTGTTGTGTTTATAGCATTATATGGAGGAAGTGCCCCTAAGGTATAACAGCCAATGTCAGCAAAAACTCTTCCCTTAGAGAAATCAGCAACTGCTTCATTTAATGCTCTGTAAGTATCGGCATGAGGACATCCTTCGCAAAGTTTTGGAGGCCTTGGAGCAACTAATTCAGGAACTGGAAGCCCTTCAGACACTTTCAACCCTAAGGCTTTTCCAACCTTTGCTGGGTTAAGTTCTCCATCTATGGAAAGAGTTCCGTCTAAACGTCCCATAATCTTCTTACCATTATTCAAAAAGCCCTTCAATTTCTCTTCAAATAGAGGTTGTCCTTCTTCCAAAACCAATATCGAATCACATTCTTGGTATAGCTTTTTAACCATTTCGGTTGGTATTGGATATTGAGTGATTTTTAGAATTGGGTAAGTGCATTTGGTTTGGGTGAAATTCTCCATTAAATAGTTAAAAGATAGTCCACAAGCAATAATTCCAATGCTCTTGTTTTCTCCTTCATAATAATGATTGAAAACAGATTTTGTTGATGCCTCTTCCAATCCTTCTTGCTTTGCTAACAGCTCCTTGTATTGACGACGAGCATTGACAGGAAGCAAAATAAATTGCTTTGGATTCTCTGGTATTCCTATTTGATTTTGTTCTCTCTTATCTTGTCTTATAACAACTCCTGCACGTGAGTGTGCAAGACGGGTTGTAATCCTAAGCATTACCGGAATGCGGAACTTTTCTGAAAGTTCAAATGCCTCATGTATCATATCGTAAGCCTCTTGCTGATTTGAAGGCTCTAAGATTGGAATCTTTGCCCAAAAAGCATAATAGCGTGAGTCTTGCTCGTCTTGAGAAGAGTGCATTGAAGGGTCATCGGCAGAAATATAGACCAATCCACCATTAACACCTGTAATTGCTGAGTTCATAAATGGGTCTGCAGCCACATTCATCCCTACGTGCTTGCAAGTAAACATAGCTCTTTTCCCAGCATAGCTCATTCCAAGAGCAGCCTCCATTGCAGTTTTCTCGTTGGATGCCCAACTGCTGCGAATGTTCTTTTGCTTAGCCTCTTTTGAAGCCTGAATGTATTCTATAATTTCTGTTGAAGGAGTGCCAGGATAGCCAAAAATGCCAGACAAACCTGCATCGATAGCAGCTTGAGCAATAGCCTCATCTCCTAATAGAAGTAATTTTTCCATGAAATATATATTTAAATTATTTTTTGAACTTATTGTGTGCAAAGTTATAATTATAAATTGATTTACACAAATAATATCCCAACGAAATCCCTACAAATTGCCTTTTTCACTTTCAAACAAAAGAAGAGATAAAATTTTTAAACTGTTTTTTCTCCTTAAAACAAGAGGAAAAGGAATTTTTTGGTGAAGAAATCCTGATTAAATTTTCCAAAACAAAATTCCAATCAAATTTAACTCCATTTGGAAGTATTTTAAGGGATACTTGCAGTATTTTAAGGGAGTTTAGAACTATTTTAACTCCGTTACAAACTATTTTAATTAGGTTTTAATCTCGTTAAACTTCGTTTTGATCTATAGATCATGCCATGATCTCACCCAGATCATCCCATGATTTCAATGAGATCATGCCATGATATGACCAAGATCATGGCATGATCTTGACATCAAAACGCCGAAAAAATAGTTCTAAACAGTGTTTGAATAGATTAGAACGGAGTTAAAATAGTTCTAAACGGAGTTAAATTTTATATAGACTTCGTTTGGAAACAGAAATCTAAGAATAATTCATCGGAAAATTCAAGATGATTTGCCCTACACCCTAAATATTCTCTTTTCTTCTTGCTCTGAACCCAAAATACATACGCCCATTTCCTTTAAATCGAAGACATATCGCACTTGAGGGGTTTCAATAATTTGTTTAAACACCTTTTTCATCCCCTTGGACCAGCGGATATCATCAAAAACAACAATGCAATTTTCCGAAAGATAAGGCAAAATGGTCTGGAAATAGCCTATTGTTGCATCCTTGTCGTGATGAGCATCAATAAATACAAAGTCAAGGGGATTATTCTCGGTTAGTACCTTGTCAAGATTATCGGCAAATCTGCCTTGAACTGTTTCTATGTTTATCAATCCTATTTTTGTGAAATTCTTTATTGCACTCTCAACAAGGGAAAGGGAGCCTTCCATGGTTATGAGCTTTCCTTTTCCATTAATTGTCATGCCGCTTGCAAGATATGCGGCTGAAAGTCCTAAGCTTGTCCCGAATTCAAGACCTTTCTCGGGCTGAAATTCACGGATAAGTTTGTGTAGGAAAAGAGACCAAAAGGGAGATTTGCTTGCCTTTACTACTTTGGAGTAGGTTGTGGAGTTTACTATCCCGGTGTACATCTCTTGAGGGCTCCTGCTTACCTTTGGGGAGCCGGCACCAAAGTCTGTAACAATTATTTCCTGTTCATTTTGCTTTAGTTCCTGTCGTAGTTGCTCAATATTCTTTCTCCAGAGCTTTTCTTCAATGTCTAATTTCTTTTTCAGGGAAGATTTAAGTGCTGAGGCAACCTTTCTTATTGGCTCCTTCTCCTCTTTTATTCCTTTACTTACCCAAAATCTTGCACTTATCTTCCATAATGGAAAAAATATTCGTCTTAATAATTTCATGTTTCAGTTGTTTTTTTGGCTTACCTTGTTGTATTACGTATAAATTCCTCTATTTGTTCTAAAATGATTGGTGAAATTGTTTGTTCTATCTTGCTATACTCATCAATCATCCCTGTAGTACTTTGTTGGAAAAGATGATTATGCCCTATTGCCTTATAAATTATATAATTCTTATTCTTAGCCTTCTTTAATGCCTTTTCAATTGGAGGAAGGTTGTGTTGATATAGGACTTGCACGTCGTGAGTTCCGTTTAGTGCAAGGGTTGGTTGTTGGACTTTAATCAAATAGTCATAAGGGTTAATCTTAAGGAAATTTCTCATCCAGTTAGAGGAGAGTTGATTAATAAACTTGGTCCTTTCCATTGGGATAAGAAACTGAGATTCTTTTCTTTGCTCCTGAGTAAGCTTTGATAATTCCTTCTCAAACCACTTATTCATCCTTTTTGTTATCTTCTCATCAGAATAATCCTTCTCAATATACTTGTATATTTGCTTTAGAGCAGAAACCTGCATATTTACAGCATGTTCGGGCATTTTTATATTCCTGAGAATAACTTCATTTTGTTGTATAAGCACATCAATTCCTTTTTGTCCGGTTGAAGCCAAAAGGATTAAGAAATCAATGTCTTTATTCTTGGAAGTTGCAATTGAAGCTATTACTCCTCCCTCACTATGTCCAAGCATCCCAATCTTTGTTGGGTCTATGTTTGGGTGATTTCTTAACATTTCGAAGGCTGCTTGAGCATCAATTGCAAAATCAAGGGTGGTTGAATTAACAATTACTGAGTCTGTAATGTCGCCATTCCAACCCCTATCATCATAACGATAGACAGCAATTCCCTTTCTGCTAAGGTAGTCGGCAATAACCTTGAATGGTTTGTGGTTCATTAATTCCTCATCCCTATTCTGAAGACCTGAGCCAGTAATAAGAATAACACAAGGATACCTTCCTTCTTTTGAGGGTAGGGTAAGAGTTCCATTAAAATCATAATTAACCCCTTCTACCTTGAATCCTAACTCCTCTTCAATATAGGGATAAGGTGGCTTAGGTTCTTGAGGGCGTCTTGTTTCAAAGAGTTCCTTTGTTTTGATTAGTACAAGTTCTTCTTGAAGGAAGCCTTGTTTGAAAGTTGAAAAGATTGTGTCCCTTGTACTATTATACCTTCCTCTGAAAACAATACTATGGGTCTTAATTGTAAACAAAATGGAATCTTGAGTCAGACGTTGCCTAGTTACGGAAAACATTTCATTGGTTTGGGAGGGCGAACCCATTAGAATAATTGTAGTATCTTTCTTTTCTTCAATCTTAAGTGTTATGGGTAGGGAGGTGGTGGGAAGTTTAAGCTCCCCATACCAAGATGTTGTTTCTTGTGCAAAAAGATTTAAAGATATAAGTAAATTAATAAGTAAGATATTAAGTATCTTACTACTTTTGCCTCTTAAACTCATTTTAAATGTTTTTCTTAGTATCCAAATATTTCTTCTAAGGTAAGAATCTGAACCTTACCAAATTTTTCCAATTTCTTAAGGTCAACCTGATCCTTATTCCCTAAAACGATATAAGTCTTAGGTTTATTTTTCACATACATATTATTAAATCTAACAACGTCCTCTAAGTTTAGGGAAGGTATTTCATTATAAATTGCAATTGAGCCGTCTTTGGTTCTTCCTTTTTGCAAATCATTAATATAAGATAAAATAATTCTTTCCTTTGAGGTTCTGCTTGTTCTCAAAGAAGATATTAATCCATCCTTAGCCAAATCAAAATTTGTTTGTGAAATAGGCATTTGGTCAAAGAGTTCATTGAAAGCATCGAAGGCATCAATAACCTTATCGTTTTGAGTTGCAATATGTGATAGGTTTTGGTAAGTCATTCCCTTTCTTCCTGGAACAACAAAACGTGATTGAGCTTGATAAGCCAAAGAACGCTTCTCTCTCATTTCTTGGAATACAATAGCATTCATGCTTCCTCCAAAATACTGATTATAGAGAGAAATTATTGCACTTAGATTATCATCAAAAACTCCACCGGTTGTGAATTGGCGACAATAGGATTGCTTTGCATCGTAATGTACAAAATAAACCTTATTCTCTTTTGTTGGAAGTTTCTCCTTTAACTTAACATTTGGTTTTGCCTTAAGCTTGGAAGGGGATGAAACGTGTTCTTTATTAAGAGTTGTTACCAAATTACTCAAACTTAAATCACCATAATAGGCTATTTGATGAGAGTATTTTGTTGCTTCCTTAAGGTCTTCAGTAAGCATTTTTGGGGTAATCTTAAGGAGTTCTTTTTCTGGTATAAAATCATAGAAAGCTCCATCCTTACCATACACAGCATAATTCTCTAAGGCAGAGAAACAACTTTGCTGACTTTTCTTTGCATCATTGCGACTCTTCTGAATTTCCTTAATCATGTTATCAACCGTTGATTGCTCAACATTTGGATTGGAAAGCAAATCTTCTAACAAAGAAAGAGCCTTTGGAAAGTTCTCCGATAAGCCTTCAACCTTTGCCTCAATATAGTCAGGTGCAGGATAAATGGTTATTTGGCAAGCAATATTATAAAGTTCTTCTTTGAATTTCTCAAGAGTAGTTGATTTTGGATGAAGATACATTTGATAGTTCCACAAAAGTCCCAATCTTTTGTTTGAAAGCTTACCAAAATCATAACGATAAGTTAGGGAAAATCGTCCGTTTTCTTTGTTTTGAACATATAAAACATTGGCTCCATTTTGTAATTTATCCTTTGAAAGATCTTTATCGTAGTCTAAAAACTTAGGTTCAATAGGTTTAACTGCAACATCTTCTATTTCCTTAAAGAAATCACTTTTGGCGTCCCTATTAACATGAATTGGAGTAATTGGCGGTTTCTCAACCTTCTCAATTTCTGCACCTTGACCTTGAAGTTTCCTTACAACTATATAGTTATTATCCTTAAATATCTCATTGGCAAAGGCAATCAACTCTTCTTTTGTAACCTTTTTCATTTCTTCTGTCATCCCAACAGTCTTTTGCCAATCTTCTCCAGAAAGATAGGAATAGACCATCTTCATAGCCCTTGAACGATTACTCTCCAACCCTTTCATCTCACTTAGCCTTTGTTGATTAATAGCAGCTTTCAAAATATTTTCATCCCAATCTCCTGCCTTCAATTGTTCAATCTGTTTAATCATCAAAGCTTCAAGTTCTTCCAAACTCTGACCTATTTTAGGGGTTGCCCTAATTGTGAATGCAGCATAATCGTTTAAGTCATAAACAGAAGAAAAAGCACTTTGAACCAATTGCTTTTGTCTAACATTAACATCCATAATACCTGTACTGCCATTATTCATAACTTTATCTAACAAATTAGCCAACATAACCTCTTTTGAAGTTGAACCGGCATTAATCCTATATGCAATAATCAAGTTTTCTGCCTCCAAACCAACAACATCAACTCGTTTTACTTCAGTAATTGGCTTCTCATATTCAAACTTAAAAGGCTCAATCTCCTTACTTGGAATTGGTCCAAAGTATTTCTCAATTATCTTTATAGCCTCTTCTGGGTCAAAGTCCCCACTCATTACAATACTATAATTATTTGGAACATAGTATTTCTTAAAGTAGTTATTGATTGCAACCATTGAAGGATTACGCAAATGTTCTGAAGTTCCTAATGTTGTTTGCTGTCCGTAAGGATGATTAGGGTAAAGAGCAGCCATCATAGCTTCATTAGCCTTACGTCTATCGTTAGTTAAAGACATATTTTTCTCCTCATAAACTGTTTCAAGCTCAGTATGGAAAAGTCGTAGGACAGGATTAGTAAAGCGGTCAGCTTGAATCTTTGCCCAATTCTCAATCTGATTGGAAGGAATATTCTCAATATAATAAGTAAAATCGTTGGAAGTTGCAGCATTTGTACCACTTGAACCAATCAATTTCATCAACTTATCGTACTCATTAGGGATAGCTAACTTTGAAGCCTCATAAGAGAGTTTATCAATCTGCCTATAAATCTCGTCTCTTTTCTCCTTATTTGTTTCCTTAATATATACCTCATAAAGCCCTTCAATCTGTTTAATGTAGGTTTGCTCCTTTTCCCAATCAGTTGTTCCAAACTTTTGAGTTCCCTTAAACATTAGGTGTTCAAAATAGTGAGCTAACCCAGTATTCTCACTTGGGTCATTCTTACTTCCCACCCTAACAGCAATAAAGGTTTGAATTCTTGGTTCCTCTTTATTTACAGACATATATACCTTTAATCCATTTTCTAAGGTATAAATAATTGTATTCATAGGGTCTTTTTCAACTCTTTCAATCTTATATTCCTTTGAAGGAGCTGCAACACTAATTGCAGGAGAGTCAGAATCAATTCTAACTTGAGCAAAGCTAATTTGAGATAGAAGTATAACAACTATCGCAAAGATAAACTGTATCTTTTTCATTACTATTATGTATTAAAAATTTCTAAATGAGGGTCAAAATTACAAAAAACAAATCAAAGAATAAACAATGTAAGTATTTTTAAGAATAATGTAAATGAAACTGCCTTATACAAGGGAAGAAGAAAATAAGAGAGCAGTAATAAAAAAGGAGTGTATTTTGTACACTCCTTACTTTGATTTATTCAACAATAAACTTCTTTCGAATATTTCCTTTTTCGGTTCTAATATCTACTATATAGCTTCCTTTTGAAAAATAAGAAATATCGATTTCAATATCTTTTCCTTTATGTTTCTTTGAATATACATTCTGAGAAAGAGAATTGTAAATTGTTATTTCTTTAATCTCATCAGAAGAAACAATATTTATAAAGTCTGTTGTTGGATTTGGATAAAGATTTATCGTGTATTTATCTTCTTTTTTAACATCCAATAAATCTAAATTCCCATAATGAGAGTATCTTAACAACCAAGCATTAGAAAAATTGTAATTAATTATTGACATTACATCAATTATTAAACCTCCTTCTCTTGTTGCAGTAATTCCATTTATCTCTCTTTGAAGATTGGATTGATAATCATTAAAAATATATCTATAATTTAAACTACCATCTCTTTTAAAATTAAACATCTCAATCCCACGAGAATTATATGGATTTGCATCTCTAAGTTGGCAAACAAAAAATATTGAATCTTCATTAATAAAATCTATTGATAATGATGATGTATTATAAAAATATTGATTAAACCAATGTATTGCTGGAGAACTAACAGAATAATTATTATTAATTACAGTTTTACTTATTGTATTGTACATATCTACATAAATAGTATACAAGCCAGTAATTCCACAAACAATTGAATCATTAATTGTTTTAAAAAATAAATAATGTTTATCTGTATTAATACTATCTACTAAGTCTAATGAATTTTTATTGATGTAATATATTTTATTATCTAATGATGTTGTATAAGTTCCATAAGCTACACCACTAATTAAAATATTATTAGCTTGTTCTTCAAAAGAAAAATCATGTAATCTTCTATTAATCTTTTTATATCTTAAAACATTTCCAAGAGTATCTAATATTGTTATTTTAAAAGAAGTTGAATTTAATACGCTATTACTATCAAACATTTCTATACGAGGGGCAGAAACAATTGCAATCTCTTTAGATTGTTCAAGAAACATATATTTATTATTAATTTCAATTAGACTGTCATTAATATTCACATAATTCTCTGTTCTATTTTCAATATCATAATAAATAAAAGAAAATGAATCAACAACAAATAGTTGATTAAAACTTGTATCATAGTCATAGTGAAAGGCAGTATTTAATAGATATAATTTATTGCCATACTTAAACATATAATCTCTATCTGGTATTTCAAGAATATTCGTAATCTCTAAAGAATCATTATAATTGATAAATATATTATTAGCTGCTTTTGACCAATAACTATCATTATCATAGTTTTTAATTTTATAACTGAGCCCTTGCTTATTACTTAACTCTTTTATTTGAACACTATCACTCAAATATGTTTGATTAAAAGTTTGTGCCTTTATCCCAAAACTTAATATTATTAAGCTAAGAATGATTATTTTTTTCATAAATTTATGCTTTTAACTTGTGGCAAATTTACAAATTTCTCCTTTCAATGTCATTTAAAATTCATAATAAATATTAAATCTAAAATAAATTGTTTACTTTTTTAAATTTTTTGTTGTTCTTATTAGTGTATTAGGAAAACAAAAAAATTATCTTTTGCAAAAGAATTATCCTAAAAACAAATGTTATTAATCTTTTAAAAAGCCGAAAGGAGGTATGAAAAATGGCTATAGGTTATGTGATTCAACTTAAGAAAATTACTGTAGGTGCTCTTCCTGGAATGAAATTCATTGCTCGTATTTTTAGAGAAAAGAAGATTTCTCAAAAAATGGTGGCTAAAGATATTGCTGCTCGTTCTGCTATGAGTATTGGAGACGTCTTAAATGTTTTGCAAACTCTTCAAGAAGTAATTGCAATCTATCTAAGTGAAGGAAAATCTGTTAAACTTGATTTGCTCGGAACGTTTTATCCAACTATTAAGTCTAAGGCAGTTAACACTAAAGAAGAAGCTACTGCTGAGATTATTGAAAAGATTGGAATGAGTTTTTATCCTACTGTTGACCTAAGAGAGACTTTGAGCAAAGCTGGTGTTAAGTATATTGATACAAACATTAAGGGTGTTCAATACAAAGACTCTGTAGTGGAAGAGTCGTAAGGCTTTTCCAATGGTTTAAATGAATAAAAAGAGATTTCTTTTTCAATGAAAATGCTTTAAAGCATAAGCAAATCCAAGTGGTTTTGAACAAAAAATCAGAGAGATTATATTTAATATAGTCTCTCTTTTTTTTGTTTTGTGTTTAAATATTCTGATTGTTGATGTAAAATAACGGCATCTTTTGACTAAATAACGAGATCTTTGATAGTCAAAGACGCCATTATTTGGTCAAATAATGAGATCTTTTGAACAAATAACGGCGTCTTTTTTATAGTAACTTGCCTTTTTCTATGTTTCTTTAGTCTGGATTGGAGTGAATGTAAGGGTTATCGTTGGCAAATAAGCCATTTTCATTTATATTAATGCTTGAACTTTCTCTTTCAGAAGAATAGTTTTTAAAGTCAACATCCATATCATAAGCCTGATAAGCAGGCGTTCTTAGAACTTCTTCCAAACCATTTTTATCTCTCATCATTTGAGCAAATAACTCCATTCTCTTTTGACGGTCCTCCATTAACTTTGAGTGATTATTGTTATAATGAGGATTTGTTGATTGAGTTTCTTTATGTAATTTTCTAATGTCAAATCCCTGGTCTAAATTTGTAGGGTTTTCGTTTGAAAAATCATTATTTTGTTGCTCTACCTCTACATCAATTTCGGTTTGTTGCTTGAGTTCAATTCCCAAAACATTATTATCCACGTGAGCCTTATGGTCAATCACTTCCTTGTCTTTGATTTCCATTTTCTCAATAATGGTTTCTGGATAAACATCTAATGAGTATCGAGTGCTGCCTTGTGTTTGGACAATGGTTTCTTCTTGAGTTTTTTCCTCTGCAGTAATAATATATGGTTGTTTGATAAAGGCTTCTGTGGCTTTAATTTGATCAAGCTTTGAGATGTTTGTGTTGTCAACTTGCTCAAATGTCTGATTTGAAAGAAGGGTTTTCTTTTTTTGAATCACATCTCTTTGATAAGGGTTATAGATTTCCTTTTCTTCAAAGCCAGTTGCAACTAAGGTTATGTCAATTCTATCTTGATAAGACTCGTCATATTTTAGTCCCCAAATAATATCTGGTTCATTTTCTGTTTGAGAATGAAGATAATCTGTCATTGCATCAACCTCATCAACAGTAATTGAAAATTGTTCTTCTGGAGATGTTGTTATGTAAAGGAGCATATTCTTTGTTCCTTTGATTTCGCAGTCGTTCAAAAGGTCGCTTGTTGCTGCAAGTCTAATTGCCTCAAGTGCTCTTTCTTCACCTTCTCCATAAGCTGTTCCGGTTCCCATAAGGGCAACTCCTGAGTTAGACATTACACTTTGAACGTCTCTGAAGTCAACCATTACATAGGCATTGCTTGTGATTAGTTCAGCAATTCCTTTTGCTGCTCTTAGCAAAACATCATCTGCCATTGGAAACATCTTTGGAAGTGGAATATTCCCTCTTTCTCTTATCTTGTCGGTATTAACGATTATGATTGCATCAACAACTTCTTTTAAGTTTCTTATCCCTTCTTCTGCTTGTTCTTTTCTTCTTTTCCCTTCGAAAGACAAAGGAAGTGTTACAATTGCAACAACCAAAATCTCATCATTTATCTTCTCTCCCTGCTCATTTGTAAACTCTATCTCCTTAGCAAATTTTGCAATTATTGGTGCAGCACCTGTTCCTGTTCCACCTCCCATTCCTGCTGCAATGAAAAGCATTTGAGTATTATTGCTCAACATTTGTTTTATTTCCTCTTCTGCTAATAATGCAGATGCTCTTGCCTTTTCTGGGCAGTTACCTGCTCCTAAGCCATCTTTACCTATCTTTATTTTATTTTGGACAGGACTTGAATCCAATGACTTCTGGTCAGTATTGCAAACAATAAAATCAACACCTTCTATTCCCTTATTGTACATATGATTTATTGCGTTTGTTCCACCTCCACCAACACCAATTACTTTGATGTATTTAGAGTTTTCTTTAGGTGCTTCAAATTGTAACATTTATATATGATTTTATTTATTATTTATTCAAAAAATTCTATTATTTCAAGTTGTAAAAATAGTATATTATTATTTGTCATGAAACTCTTACAGATATTAGTTTTTAACAAGTTTTTGTTTATAACTACTATTCTGGTCCCTCATCCTTAAAAAGTCCTTCTAACCAAGATACTATAAAGCTTTTAGTCTTACCTTCGGAAGATTTTTTCTTATCATTTTGCTCTTTTTCATCTTCAACTTCTTCTTCAATCAATTCTTCTGGCTCTTCTTCTTCAATATTTTCATTTTGTTTTGAAGCCATTGGAGTTCTGTTAAGACTATTTTCTTTCTCCAATTTCTTAAGTCCTTCCAAAATCAAACCAATCCCTGTTGCGTGCATAGGATGAGTTATCTCCTCTGTTATTGTTCCTCCCAAATGATCTTGAGGAGTACCAACCCTTGCATCAATGCCTGTGATGAACTCAGTTAATTGAACACAATCCTTCATTTTAGCTCCTCCACCTGACAAAACAATACCTGCAATGAGTTTCTTCTCATATTTCTTGGTTTTAATCTCAAAAAGTACTTGGTCAATAATCATCTCCATTCTTGCTTGAATTATACCTGCAAGTGTTTTCATTGAAATCTCCCTTGGATCTCTTCCCCTAAAACCAGGAATAGCGATGATTTCATCCTCTTTCGCAGATGCAGCCAAGCATGAACCAAAGCGAGTTTTGAGAGCTTCAGCTTGAGTTTTGATTATTGAACACCCTTCTTTAATATCGTCAGTTATTGCATTTCCAGCAAGAGGAATAACAGCTGTATGGCGAAGTATTCCATCATGGAATATTGCAATATCTGTTGTACCACCTCCAATATCAACCAAACAAACTCCAGCTTCTTTCTCACTTGCATTAACCACAGCTTCTGCAGATGCAATAGGCTCTAAAATCAAATTCCTTACCTTGCAGTTTGCCATTTCAACACTTCTTATTATATTCTCAATATTATTAACATTGCCTGTAATGATATTGAAATTCCCTTCCAAACAACTACCTGGCATCCCAATCGGGTTAATAATGTCGCCATCACCATCAACAATAAAGCTTTGAGGAACAACATGTATTATTCTTTCACCTGGTTGTAGGACAAGGTTTTCCTGATCTTTTATCAATCGCTCCTTGTCAGCCTCTCTAATAATATGATTCTTTGCCTCAAGCATTATGTTTCCTCTATGTTGAATATTGCGAATTTGATGTCCAGCAATACCAACAAAGACCTCCCTAACAGTATATCCTGTCTTTTGTTCTACTTCTTCAATTGCTTTTTTAATAGAGATTGATGTTTGTTCAATATTTCTAACAATTCCTCTATCAACGCCAATTGATTCGGATTTCCCCATTCCAAGAATAACAGGCTTGCCTTGTTCGTCTTTGGATCCGATGAAAACTGCTATTTTTGTTGTACCTATATCGATACCAACTACTATTTCTCTTTCCATATTAATTTATTTTTATTTTATATATCATTATCTCTGTTAGGTTAATTCTTAATTTATGTTCTGCATATCTTCGCTTTTCAACACATAAATCTATGATTCTCCTTTTTTTGTACAAACTACCTGATGTCTAAATCTTAAATCAACAACAGAATAATTATCCCATCCACTTCTGGAGAAAGCTTCTTTATACAAATATCTAAGTTTGATAAGCTCATCTTCCAAGTCTTCATTCTGTCCAACCCTAATTATATAGTTTCCTATCTTAGGAATCAACTCAAAATTTCCTTTGTTGGGGACATAAATCTGGTCAATTTGATAACTAAGGATAGAATCATAAGCAAGTTTTTGAGCAAAATAATAGATATTTGAAAGAGTTTTGTCAAATCCTTTCTTGTTTTCAATATCTATTGTATCTAAATTATTCTCCAAATTCTTATTCCCAACATCAATATTCCCGCTTGCAATCACAACATCCGTTAGTTGATTATCATCAATCAATATTATTTTTCCTAATTTATCAATATAGTATTCCTTATTTCTAAGAGTATAAAGCCTTACGATTGGTTCTCTTTGTTTAATCTCAATATTCAAAGCTCCTTTTAATGTTTGATAAACCTGAGCTTGTTCAATATATGGGTTAAGATTTAAGAAACTTTCTATTTTCTTTATGTCAATATCCTTTCTTTGCTTGGTTAGGAAATCTCCAAACTCTTCTTTTAAGGACATGTTAATATTGTTTGAGAGAATTATTGTATCGCTTCTTCCATAGGAAATCTTAATATTCACATTTTGAACATTAATCTTCCCAGCATAGATATTTGAACACACTATTAAAATAATTAATAGTATGATAAAAAACAGCGACACCAAAATTCTTTTTCCTCTCTTACTCATCTCTAAATCTTTCCTCAATAAGTGGAACCAAGTCAGCTATATCTCCAGCACCCATAGTTATTAGGATTTCTGGATAAAGTGCATCTAACAAATCCAAAAGACCTTCCTTTAAAGTATAGTATTTATCCATTTTATCAATCTTATACAATAACGCTTTTGAACTTACTCCTTCAATAGGCTTTTCTCTTGCTGGATAAATATCTAAAAGCACGACCTCATCCAGTTTGCTTAACTCTCTAATAAAATCATTCTCAAAATCCCTTGTCCTTGAATAGAGATGTGGCTGAAAGACTCCTGTAATTCTTTTATTAGGATACTGAAAACGCAAGGACTCAATAAAAGCCTTAATTTCGTTTGGATGATGAGCATAATCATCTATATATATGAAATTATTTTTTTTTATCCTGACATCAAAGCGTCTTTGAGCTCCACTGAAAGATGAAACACTCTTTCTAATCTCTTGCTCAGTAACTCCACAAATTAATCCAACTGAAATTGCCAAAACAGCATTTTCAACATTATGTATTCCTCCATAATTCAAACAAATATCGTAATAGACCTTCTCTGGAGTTCTTAAATCAAAATAATAACTTCCATTATAGTTCCTAATATTCACGGCATAATAATCTGCATCAAAACCTTTGATTGTGTAGGAATACTTATTATAAGATGTTTCTTCTTCCAATTCGATGTCTAATCCAAACTTATAAATTAATACTTCACTGGTCTTATCTGCAAATTCAACAAAAGACTTCTTTAACTCTTCCTTATTCCCATAAATATCTAAATGATCGGCATCAATTGATGTTATGGTTGCAATTGTAGGAGATAGATTTAGGAAAGACCTGTCATATTCATCTGCTTCAACGACAACATACTCACTCTTATGATTAATAACGTAGTTGGAGTTAAAGTTTTTTGAAATTCCACCCAAAAAAGCAGAGCAACCAGTTGAACTATTATGAAGAATGTGAGCAATCATTGTTGAGCAAGTAGTCTTACCATGAGTTCCAGCAACTGCAATACACTTCTTTCCCTTAGTTATTTCACCTAAAACCTGAGAACGCTTCTTCATTGGAAGATTATTTTCAACAAAATAATTATAAATAAGATTATCTTTTGGCACAGCAGGAGTGTAAATAACCATATCAATACTATTTGGCAAAGTGGAAACATCATCATTATAGGTAATAGTCATTCCTTCCTTTTCCAACTCTCTTGTAAGTTCAGTCCTTACCCTATCATATCCGAAGATTCTATCGCCTGATTCATTTAAATATCTTGCAATAGCGCTCATTCCTATTCCTCCAATACCTAAAAAATAATATGTTTTCATTTAATCTGACCTTTGTTTATTTTTCTATTTCTTTATTAATTCTTCCACAATTGCAACTATTCTTTTGTCAGCATCCTTAATTCCTAACTTAATAATATTCTCACTTAACTCAATTTTCTTTTCACTATTCTTAATTAAACTATCTATCTCATTAATTAACACTTCTCTTGCTAAAGCATCCTTTACTAATATTGCTGCATTCTTTTCAACCAAAGCCATAGCATTCTTGGTTTGATGGTCTTCTGCAACATTTGGACTTGGAACCAAAATTGTTGGCTTACCAATAACGCAAAGTTCACTGATTGCAATGGCACCTGCCCTTGAAACAATAATATCTGCCACACTATAAGCTAAGTCCATTTCATAAATAAATTCAAATACCTTAATATTATTTGAATTGTATTTGGATGCCTCATGCCTTGCTTTTTCAAAATAATTCTTACCTGTTTGCCAAATTATCTGAATATTATTATCAACACAATACTTTAATCCCAAAGCAATACTTTCATTTATTGTTAATGCTCCAAGGCTTCCTCCCACTGCAAGGACAGTTTTCTTATTCTTATCCAATCCAAAATGACTCAACGCCGTTTCTTTCTTATCTTTAATATCGACAATATTTTGACGAATTGGATTTCCTGTAAAGTTTATTTTCTTCTCTTCAAACCAACGAGTCATATTATCATAAGCTACACAAATCTTAGAAACCTTCTTAGCTAATAACTTATTTGTAATGCCAGGATAGGAGTTTTGCTCTTGAATAAGAGTTGGAATACCAAGTCTTGATGCTGCTTGAAGAGTTGGACCAGAGGCAAAACCTCCAACCCCAATAACAATATCAGGGTTAAATCTCGTTATTATTTTCCTTGCTTTTATTGTACTTGAAATTACCTTAAAGGGAAATGACAAATTCTTCCAAGTCAATCTCCTTTGCAAACCACTAATACATAAACCCTCAATCTTATATCCTGCCTGTGGCACTTTCTCCATTTCCATTCTTCCTTTTGCTCCAATAAAAAGAATATCAGCCTCAGGATGCTTCTCCTTTATAGCATTTGCAATTGCTATTGCCGGAAATATATGTCCTCCTGTTCCTCCTCCACTAATTATTGCTTTCATATAGTTTCTTTTATTAATTGTATTCTTCTTTAATCTCTCTATTTTCTATAGGTTGGTTCTATTCTACATTATTGTTTTCATGCGAAGGGTCTTCACTAACTTCTTCTTCAACAATATCTTTTTCTAATTTTTCTTTAGCCTGCTCCTTATTTGCACTCGCACTTATACTCAAAACTATTCCTAATGCTATACAACTAAACAAGAAAGATGTCCCTCCATAGCTTATGAATGGAAGAGTTTGACCTGTAACTGGAAGTAATCCTGTTGCAACACACATATTAATCATTGCCTGAAAAACAATCATTATTATGAGTCCTATTGAACAGAAAGTTCCAAAGTAACCCTTCGAACGACGAGCAACCTGAATCCCTCTGAACAAAAGAATTAGGTACAAAGCAATAACTACTATTCCCAATATCAAACCACCTTCTTCTACAATGATAGCAAAAATAAAGTCATTATGACTCTCACTAAGGAAACGAGCTTGAGTTGTATGTCCTAAGAATTTCCCAAAGACTCCTCCTGTAGCAATAGCCATTTCAGCTTGATTAGATTGTGTAATAGCTGTCTTGTCGTCGCTTAAGAACTCTTCGATTCTGTTCACCCAAGTTCCTCCCCGAGAAAGCAAATCTGGATTTGATTTAAGGACAAAGTAAATTGAAATAAGACCTATTATCCCTATTATTAGAATTGATATTAGAAACTTATTATTAACCCTTCCAATAAACATCATAAAGTAACATATTAGAAAAAGTAGAGTTGCGGTTGAAAAGTTTTCTGGGAAAATCAATAAACAAATTAGGACTATAGGTATTATCAATTTCTGAAAAACCTCTGTAGATTTAATTTTTTCTTGATTAAGAGCAAGTATTCTTGCAACATAAATAATAAGTATAATCTTTACAATTTCAGAAGGTTGGAACTGACCAATTAGAGGAATTGTAAGCCAACGAGCTGCAGCTTTATCTCCAAATGAACCTAAAATAAGAGTTAGAGTTAGAAGGATGAAAGAAATAATCAGTCCTATCTTTGCAAATCTTGAGAAATATGTATATTTAATATGGTGTACTGCATACAAAACGCAGGTTCCTAAAAGTAAAATAAAGATATGTTTTGCAAACATCGTTATTGGAGAGCCTCCTTGACGTTCATAGACAGTTTTTCCAATAGTGCTATAAACTTCCATTGCTGAAATAATCATCAACAAAAGGAACACCATCCAGATAACCTTATCTCCTTGAATCTTTATTTTAAACCTTCCTGCTTGCATTATGCATTTAGTTTTATAAATTATTTACTGCCTTACGAAAATCAACTCCTCTTTTCTCAATATCTTCCTTAGTTCCATTGGCAGGAGAAAAAAGTACTACATCATTCTCTTGAGCAACTGCACTTGCCAAAAGAGCAGCATCATTAATATTATTTACAGGTAGAATTGAAGGAATAATTCCCTGAAATGTCATTCTTAACTTCTCAATATTCTTTCCATAACAAATCAATGCTACTACCTTTTCTCTGCTAACACTTAATAATGCATTATAGTCCTGCTGACTATTATCATCCTCAACAATCCATACAATCCTGCTTGAGATTTGCTCCATAGTAAACCAAGTTATGTTAGTGTTGATTGAGAAAGCATCATTAATGTATTTTACATCCTTTATTTTTGCAACAACTTCTCTTTGATGCTCTTGTTCCATTTGAGGAGAGAACTGATTATGCATTGCTTTATGCTTAAACATAATCTCTTGATACGTTCTTCCTGCAAGATTAGTATAAACCTTTTTCGCTCCTTGTTTTGCTAATAATTCTATTGTCATTTACTATCTAAGTTTGAGAGTTATTATTGAGGCTACAGCTAAAACTATTGTAATGATTAAAAATCTTGTTACAATCTTTGGTTCGGCATAACCTTTTTTCTGATAATGATGATGGATAGGTGCCATTAAGAAAAATCGTTTGCCTTGACCATATTTTCTTTTTGTTATTTTAAAATAAGCAACTTGAATGATTACAGATATGCTTTCTGCGAAGAATACTCCACAAAGAATTGGAATAAGTAATTCTTTTCTGATTAATATTGCAATAACTGCAATAATTCCTCCTAAAGCTAATGAACCTGTATCTCCCATGAATATCTGTGCAGGATAGGTGTTATACCACAAGAAACCAACTGTTGCTCCAACAAAGGCACTAATGAAAATTGTCAATTCCCCTGCGTTTGGAATAAACATTATATCTAAATAGTTTGCAAAGATTATGTTTCCCGAAACCCATGCCAAAATTCCCAGTGTTGATCCGACAATTGAGGAAACCCCTGTTGCAAGTCCATCAATTCCATCGGTTAGATTGGCAGCATTGGAAACAGCTGTAATAATAAAGATAACGATTGGAATAAAGATTATCCATGCCCAATTCTTATAATCAGCTCCAACCCATTTCATAAGATAAGCATAATCAAATTCATTATTCTTCACAAAAGGGATAGTGGTTTTGGTGGATTGCTTTGCCTCTTGAGAAAACTCCAATTTAGCTTTTTGATATTTTGACTCATTTTGAATATTATGCTCCAAAGCATATTTTTCAACATCTGTCTTTTCTTTAATTGTAATATCAGGATGAAAATAAATCATTGCACCAACAACAATTCCCAAAACAACTTGACCAATTATCTTAAATTTTCCCTTTAAACCTTTCTTATCATGTTTAAAAACCTTTATATAATCATCCAAAAATCCAATAAAACCAAGCCAAAGGGTAGTGAGGAGCATAATTATTACATATATATTATCTAATCTTGCAAACAAAAGAGTTGGGATAACTATTGCTGCCAAAATTATTATTCCTCCCATGGTTGGGGTACCTTCTTTTTCCTTTTGTCCTTCAAGACCAAGTTCACGGATTGATTCTCCAATTTGCTTTCTTTTAAGAAAACTTATTATTCTTTTTCCATAAACAATTGTTATAAACAAGGATGTTATTACAGCTAAGGCTGCTCGAAAAGAAATATAATGAAAGGCTCCTGCACCAGGAACTTCAAATTCCAAATCTAACCAAGTAAATAAGTGATATAACATAATCTTCTATTTATTATTTATAACTAATATTTCAATACTTCTTCTTTATCATCAAAATGATGTCTAACTCCATTAATTTCTTGATATGTTTCATGCCCTTTTCCTGCCACAAGGATAACATCTTCCTTATTTGCTAACTGACAAGCCAACTTAATAGCATCATGGCGGTTTAGAATTGTGAAACTTTTCTTTTCTGTTATTATATCAAGTCCTGACTGCATATCTTTTATGATTTCTTCAGGATTTTCTGTACGAGGATTATCACTTGTTAAAATTAATGTATCGGAGTTTTCAGCAGCAATTTTTGCCATTATTGGTCTTTTAGTTTTATCTCTATCTCCTCCACAACCTACAACAGTTATGAGTTTTCCGTTGGATTTTCTTATTTGATTAATAGTTTTTATTACATTTATTAATGCGTCTGGAGTGTGAGCATAATCGATGATTGCTTTTGTCCCTTTTGATGTCGAAACAGACTCAAATCTTCCTTGTGCAGGTTCTAATTGACTAAGAACTTTTAGTATTTCATCTTTATTTAATCCCAAAAGAATAGCAGTTGAATAAATTACTAAAACATTATAAGCATTAAATTGCCCAATTAATTTTGTCCATATCTCAATCCCTTCAATATTTAAAAGCTGTGCCTCAAAATCATTTTCCAAAACAATTGCATGAAAATCTGCAATAGTCTTTAGGCTATAAGTATATTTCATAGCTTTAGTATTTTGAAGCATTACCATACCATTTTGATCATCAATATTGGTTAATGCAAAAGCTTTTGGAGATAGAATGTCAAAGAAACCCTTCTTTGCCTTAATGTATTCTGCAAAGGTTTTATGGAAATCTAAATGATCGTGAGTTATATTAGAAAAAATCCCTCCTGCAAAATGAACTCCCGCAATCCTATTTTGAACAATTGCATGTGAACTTACTTCCATAAAGACAAATTCGCAACCTTCAACAACCATTTGATTAAATAATTTATTCAATTCTATAGCATCAGGAGTTGTGTGAGTTGCTTTTATTTCTTTATGATTTATCTTGTTTACAATTGTAGAAATTAACCCAACCTTATAGCCCAAAAGCATAAATAAATTATGCAAAAGTGTAACAGTTGTAGTTTTTCCATTTGTTCCCGTTATCCCTACAATCTTAAGTTTTTTTGAAGGATTATCAAAAAACTCCGATGCAATATGTCCCAAAGCCTTACTGCTATTCTTAACAATAAAAAACTGAACTTCGTTATTTTTTAATTCTACTTCCTTAGTTTCTTCAGGAATATACTCACAAACAATAAATTTAGCTCCTTTTGAAATTGCAGTATCAATAAATTTATGTCCATCAACATTTGTTCCTTGTTGTGCAACAAATAGAAAGTCCTTTTCAACTTCTCTTGAGTCAAAACAAATCCCTTTAACTTTCTTGGAATCTATCAAATCAAATATTTCTCTATACTCTCTCATTTCCTAATTCAAATTAAGATGTATCTTATTACCTTTAGCAAAACCAGTTCCTGCACTAATAGATTGAGAAACAACTTTACCTTTTCCTTCAAAACTAACTATCAAACCTTGTTTTTCCAACAGATACTTAGCATCGCGAATGGTCATTCCTATGACATTTGGAATAGTTATAATTTCTTTGTTTGGTTGCCAAGTTGAAATAGTATTAGGTTTTTTTAATCCTAAATTCTGACAAAACTTATTATAACTCTCAACATTTCCACTAATATAGTTTGGTGATTGCTTTTGTAAGGTGGAAGTCTTTTGTTTATAGGTAATCCTTGTTCCAACAACTCTATCTGAAAGATCTCTAAAGACAGGTGCAGCCAAATCTCCTCCATGTGTTGCGTTCTTTTGAGGTTCTGAAACAACAACTATGCACGAATATTGAGGATCATCTGTTGGGAAATAACCAGCAAAAGAAGCCCTATGTTGAATAGCAACTACTCCTTTCTTACTATATCCAATCTCTGCAGTACCTGTTTTCCCTGCTATACCGTAGGAAGTTTTAGAAAGACGTCTTCCGGTTCCATTCTCAACAACACGTTTTAATATATCTTGCAACACATCCAAAGTTTCTTTCTTACACATCTTTTCCTTAATCACAACAGGCTTAAATGTCTTCACTATTTGACCATCTTTTAAAACATCGGAAACAAACATAGGCTTAACCATTACTCCATTATTTGCAATTCCATTATAGAAGGTAAGCAGTTGCATTGGTGTCATGGCTGTAACATATCCAAAACTTAGACGAAGAATATCATCAACCGAAGTTCCTTTTTCATTAATGTATGGCTTTGGTTCCTCTATCTTTATGTCCATATTAAGTCTATCATAGTAGAAATAATCCAATAAGTCCTTTCCGAATTGCATTTTTCTATTCTTTGCTATATAATTATCAAACACTACTTGACTTAAACCAACATTTGAAGACATTTCCATTGCTCTTGCAAAACTCACATTCCCATAATTAATTCTTCCAACATCTTTTATATTTGTTCTTGCTCCTACAAATCGTTTGTCAAAGGTTGGAACAATTGAACTTGAATCAATCATCCCTTTATCTAAATATAACATTGCACTAATTGCCTTAAAAGTAGAACCTGGCTCAAAATAACTACTTATTGCTATATTTGTATTTTCGGCATAGACTCCATCCTTGTTCTTTTGTAATGATGAAATTGCACGAATAGCACCAGTCTTTACTTCCATAAGAATTACACAGCCACTTTTAGCATCATTGGAATCCAAACATTTCCTAAGACTATTCTCAGCCAATTCCTGCAAACGAACATCAATTGTTGTTACTATATCATGACCGTCTATAGCTTTAATTTGTTCATTATCATCAACCGGTATCCAAATTCCTGGATTAATCTTCCTTTCTTTTCGAATTCCTGTCTCTCCAGCTAGAAAGTTTGAATAATAACCATCTATTCCGTCATAACAAGTATCACAACCCGAAAGTGGAACACCAATTGTTCTTCGAGCCATTGGATAGTAAGGATAATATCTTACGTTTCTTTCAACGACACTTATGTAGTTAGTAAGGAAGAACTTTCCTGAATGAATTATTTTTCCTGTCTGACGCGACTTTCTTACCTTTTCTCTTGATATTAAAGGGAATTTTCTAAATCTTTCCCACTGCTCAAGTGTAATATTTTTTTGAAGAAGAACATATCTATTGCCCTTCTCCATTCTCCTATACTTGTTTAAGTATTCCTTATATTGATTCTTGGTTTTGCTTCCTGTTTGTCCATAAAATAATTTTCCCATACTATCGCATAGTATTGGCATATCTCTCTTGTAAATACTATCAACAATAACCCTTACTCTTTTTTTTTCTTTAGTTTTAGGGTCTTTTTCATAAGTATAGCCTAAATCAATATAGACATCGTATTTGGGGACATCAGTTGCAACCATTAGTAATTCTCCACTATCTGAATCAACACTGAAAATACTTCCTCTTTTTGCCTTAACAGGCCTTAACTCAACATATCTTTCTTCTTCTAATTTCTTCCAAAAACTACCATCAACAATTTGAATGAAAGCAATTTTACCAATAACAACTATGAACCCAAGGAGTATAATTCCATATACCCAAAAGAACCTTAGCATTATATCTCTTCTATTGTCTTCCATTCTAATTTTTAGAGTTATTTTTTATTTTTATTAGAGTTATCTGGAATTAGGATTATTTGCTTTTGCTCTTGCTTACTAACCTTAATTCCTTTATCTGTAAGTACTTTTTCAAGTTCCAACATCTGTGTTTGTTTTTGATACAATCCTTTTTGTTCAGAATGTTTTTTCTGCAAATAACCTATCTCTGTTTCCAATTTATCAATTTGCTTAGCTGTCTTCTCAATATTATATCTATTTGATATATACAATATTATTAGAAGTAGGAGCAAAAATATGAATGGAAGCCATCCAATAAAGCCTTGTTTTACTAAGAAAGTTCCGTCAATGAAATCTTTAGTTTTAATGTTTTTCTTTTTCATCTTTTAATGGCAATTCTTAGTTTTGCACTGCGTGAACGAGGATTAGTATCATTCTCCTCGCTGCTTGCCTCAATTGGTTTTTTGGTTATCATTTCAAAGGGAGAAATCAAGTTTCCATAAAAATCCTTCACTGCATTAGCCTCAAAATTCCCAAACTTCATAAAATTCTTAACCAATCTATCCTCCAAAGAATGATAACTCATCACAACCAATCTCCCATTTGGCTTTAAAACCTTAGCACTCTGCTCCAACATCAATCTCAAACTTCCAAGCTCATCATTAACTTCAATTCTTAGAGCTTGAAAAACCATAGCAAAAAACTTATTTTCTTGGTTTTTTGGGGCAAGGGTTAAAATTGTGTCCTTAAGTTCAAAGGTTGTATTGATTGGCATAGTTTCTCTACGCTCACATATTTTCTTTGCGATAAGGGTTGCATTGCTTAGTTCTCCATAGGATTTGAAAATTCTTTTCAAGTCCTCTCTTTCATATTGATTAATTACCTCCTTTGCACTAAGAACTTGCTCTGTGTTCATTCTTAGGTCTAATGGAGCATCAAAACGGGTCGAAAAGCCACGCTTAGGAGTATCAATCTGAAAAGAAGAAACACCCAAGTCTGCCAAAATTCCATCTATTTCAAAAGCTCTGTAAAGTCTTAGATTATCATAAAGAGAAGAGAAGTTTTCATCAATAAAAATAAATCTTGAATCATTCTCTATTAGGTTGTTTTTGGCATCGCTATCTCTGTCAAAAGCATATAGTCTGCCCTCAAAATTTAATCTGTCTAAAATAGCACGAGAATGACCACCACCACCAAAGGTTACATCAACATAATGTCCCTTTGGATTGATGTTCAAACCCTCCAAACACTCATTAAGCATTACTGGAGTGTGATACTCAGTCTTTAAGTAATTCTTCTGCTGCTTTAACATAATCAAATCCATCCTTATCAATTGAATTATAAATAGAAGTATCCCAAATTTCCATACAAGAGGCTGCACTAACCACAACAATATCCTTATCAATATTTGCCAAGCTGCGTTGCTCCTTAGGAATGAGGAATCTGTCTGAAGAATCCAATTCAACGATGTTTGATTCTGTTAATTTTCTGAAAAGTCTCTTAGCCTTAGGGTCGTAAAGATTAAGCTTTGACTTAAGACTGGCGACTTCATTTTGGAAGGATTGGTAGGTAAATAATTCTAAACACCTATTGTAAATGGAGCATCTTACAACAAACCTCAAATCATCAGTCAGCGAAAGCTGTTTCTTCAATGCAACAGGCAATTTAAATCGCCCTGTTGTATCTACTTTACAGTTTTCTATACCGATAATTGATGACATAATTTTCTCCTATTTATATTCAGTGGTCAAAATTACAATAAAATTTCCAAAAAATCCCAATTGTTAGTAACTTTTTTTCTTTTTTATCCCAATTAATCCCATTTTTTCCAATGATACGAACAAATAATATTAATGTTACATTCTCTAAAACATTAGTTATTAACAAGGAAAAAAGTTTAAATGGACTTATGTAAAAAAAATATGATGAATTATAAAAGTTTCATTTTGTGAGATTGAAGATAAATTTAATTTTTCTGCTCAATTGTTTTGAAGAGATATTGATTTTGAAATGGGAAAATATCGTTTTTCAGAAATGTATCTTGAATAGTTTTATTAAAACGAAGAAAGAATTTTCTAAAACAAAGAAAGAATTTATTAAAACAAGGAGTTATTTTACTAAAACGAAGGGTTGTTTTAATGACAAATACATTGATAAACTTAAGGAATTAAGTCCTGAAGGTTTAATACAGAAAACATGCTCAATTTTAATTATATGCAAGCTTGTTTTTTTGAAACAAATCCAAAAATAGCTTGATTCTTGTTTTGGATTTTAGAAGGAAATCTTTGTATATGACTTGGGGATTGAGAAAGGTATGTCAAAATTATCATTAAGTTTATGTTTGTCAAACTTAAGATTAACATTATAAGTCCTTTTTGAAAACATAAGAATCTTTACTACTTGAGGGAGCATAACATTGTTAAAAGGCAGGTATGTAGAGTAGTAAACATCCATTTTCTCTTTTGAATTAAGGACTTCGAAGTAGTTGCGAGTGATAACATTAAGGTTATTATCATAGAGGATTTTTTGACTAAGAGTTGGGAAACTAATTGGGTTTTGAATGTTTTGTCTTTTATCAAAATCATAAACAGTAATTGAATTTTGATTACTAACCCTAACATTATTAAATTCATAGTTCTGAAAATCATTCCCTAAGAGTATTGCTTGAAGCATGTTATAATTTACGCTAAAACCCAAGAAATCATAAATAAATTCATAGCCACCGGTAAAATATTCCCGACTAAGCCTATTTAGAATCATCACGCTATCCTTGGTTAATAATGCTCTAACACCTTCAATTCCAAATTTTCCCAAAGAAAGCCATATAGCACTATCAGAAACCATTCGCATTGTTCCACTAAAAGCATTTCCTTCAAACTCAATTGACAACTTAGAAGAAAGGGTCTTAAATTTTTTAGGAGTATGGCTCAACTCTTCCAATAAAGTATTTTCTTTGGATTTTTCTTGCTTAACTTCATGCGTAGGAGCTACCATATTACGCTGACTTTTACAGGAAAACAACATAAAGATTAGAGAAGAGATAAGTAATAGTGCAAGATATTTTTTCATATTCAATGGTTTGATTGGAGGAGGGTCTTAAATTATTCCTCTTATATCTGAAATATGCTTAATATTATGTCTTTGCAAATATTCTTCCATTCCTTTTACAATTTCCTCAGTGATTGAAGGATTGATAAAGTTGGCTGTCCCTACTTGAATTGCTGTTGCTCCAACCAAAATAAACTCAATTGCGTCTTGAGCATTAATAATTCCACCAATTCCAATTAAAGGGAGCTTGGTTTGTTTTGCAACCTGCCAAACGCATCTAAGTGCAACAGGCTTAACAGCTGGACCTGAAAGTCCTCCGGTTATGGTTGAGAGAAGAGGTTCTCTTTTTTCAGCATCAACAGCCATTCCCAAAAGAGTATTAATAAGTGATAAGGCGTCAGCACCTGCATCTTCCGAAGCTTTTGCAATTTCTACAATATTAGTAACATTTGGAGAGAGCTTAACAATTAGAGTTTTTCCATAAGCCTTTCTAACTGCAGACACAACCCTAAAAGCCATTTCCTTACTTGTTCCAAAAGCCATCCCTCCCTCTTTTACATTAGGACAGGATATATTAAGTTCTATTGCTGGGATATTTTCTAAAGAGTTGATTTTGGTAGCAACCTCAACATATTCTTCAATTGTGGAACCAGATACATTTACAATAACATTGGTTTTCTTATCCTTTAGCTTTGGATAAATCTTATTGCAAAAATAATCAACTCCTTTATTTTGAAGTCCAACTGCATTAAGCATTCCCGAAGGAGTTTCTGCCATTCGAGGATAAGGATTACCCTGTCTTTCGGTGCCGGTTGTACCCTTCACAATTATACCTCCCAAGGAGTCCAAGCTGAGAAAATCCTCAAAGTCGTAGCCATAACCAAAGGTTCCAGAGGCTGTCATTACTGGATTTCTCAAAAGCATATTATTGATTTTTACTTCCAAATGTTGAGTTGTATTCATGATTTTAGAAATCTTTAAGGTCAGTACTTAGAAATATTGGTCCGGTTACGCAGGTTCTTTTGTTTCCTTGGTTGGTTTCTGCAACACAACATAAACAAACTCCAAATCCACACGCCATCTTATGTTCAAGAGAAACATAACATGGAATGTTTCTTTTCTTTGCATAGTCAGATACTGCTTTCATCATTGGAGTAGGACCGCAACAATAGATAGTATCAAAGTCTTCTTTAAGAATTGGATGAGCAGTAACAAAACCTTTCTCTCCAAAAGAACCGTCTTCAGTCGTAACGTGAAGATTTGAAAGCTCTTGATATTCTGTTTTGCTAAATAAATGGTTAATATCCTTGCATCCAATAAGAATATCTGATTGAATGTTTTGTTGCTTAAGAACTCTTAATAAATAAAGAAGTGGAGCAGCACCACAACCTCCTCCAATCAAAAGAACCTTATTCCCAATTATTGTAAATCCATTACCTAAAGGGAAAATCAAATTAAGTTTTTCTCCTTCCTTAATATTGGATAATTGAGCTGTTCCTTTGCCAACAACCTGAACTAAAAGAGCTATTTGATTTTTCTCCTTATCAACATCATGAATGGAAATTGGTCTTCTAAGAAATGCTTCTTTTTCTCCTTCAACTAAAACCTCAACAAATTGTCCTGGTTTGATTTCTGGAAGTGTTTGGGGGTATTGTAGTCTTAAAATATAAAGTGTTGGTGTTATAGTCTCGTTCTTTACTACTATAAAGTCCTTACAAAATTTCATTAATTTGGGGTGTTTATTCTCACTAATTGATAGATGATTGACTTGCAAAATTACATCTTTTTGCTCTTTCTCCAAAATTATTGTGAGAAAACAAATTATTTAATACCTTTGCAACTCAATTCTTAAAGACAAAAATGAAAAACAAAATAACTCTTTTTATAGCTCTAACTATTAGTTTAGTGACTTTTAATTCTTGCGATGTGGAATTTGACCCTAATGGCGATTGGGAAGAAACAACCATTGTGTATGGGGTTTTGGATCAAGATGCCGATACTAACTTCATAAGGGTTCAAAGGTGCTTTCTTGGAGAAGGTAATTATATTGAATTTGCAAGACAAAAAGATTCAATTTACTATCATCAAGACGAATTGGAGGTTAGTCTCTATGCCTTCTATGAATGGGAGTCAAATGGTTGGGATACGATTAATAATGCAAGACAAAAGATATATTTAAACTATACAGAGAGCTACACCAAGCCTGAAGGTGGTTTCTATTCAGAGGTTGCACCTATTTATTACACAACAGAAAAACTAAATTCTGACTTTATTTATTATCTTGTTATTAAGAATACTAAAACTGGGAACGTTGTAACTTCAAACACTAAACTTGTTGCTAACTATGTTGTAAACGAACCGTCAAACAGCAGATTTGAATTTAGGTATAATCCGACATTAAAACAGAATCAGATTGTTTGCAAGTGGATTAATCAATCTATAAATGCTAAGGGAGAAATGGGACGTTTGTATCAGCCAGCAATTAAGTTTAATTTCATTGAAAATGGTCAATTGACTCATATCTTCATTGACTATTCAACAGTTTCTAATCCTTTCTTTGATGAAGATAGAACAATTTCTTATATTGCCACAGAAAGAGAATTCCTTTCTCAAATCAAAGAAAAGATAGGCAAGAGAGCAATGGCTGAAAGGAAGTTCCTTTTGGATGAACCAACCTTTGAACTCTATGTTTATGCTTGCAACGAAAAACTAAAAAACTTCATGGAGAACAATACTCCTGATCTTTCCCTTTCAGAAAAGCCAATCTATACCAATATAGATAATGGTGTTGGGATTTTTGCATCAAGACGTTTGCATGTTAAAAGAAGTTACACAACATGGAAAGAGTCTGTGGAGTTTTCAATTCAAGATTTGGACTTAGGATTTGTTAATGTTGTTCAACCCTAATTACAATTACTTAAAATTATTGGAAGGAAATTGCAAAATTATTGTACCTTTGCACCCTTAAAATTAGAAATTTAATAGAAAATAAATCATAGAAAATGAAAGTAACTAAAGAAAACACTGGGAATTTAACAGCAGTTTTGAGAATTGATATTTCACAAGATGACTATACTCCAAAATTAGATGAACAACTAAAGTCTTATCGTCGTAAGGCAAATATGCCAGGCTTCCGTCCTGGTCAAGTTCCTATGGGAATGATTAAGAAGATGTATGAAGTTCCTCTTAGAGCAGAAATTATTGAAAAATTAATGTCAGATTCAATGTATGAATACTTTGAGGCAGAAAAGGTAAGAATACTTGGTTACCCTCTGGCAAACGATGAAAAGACAAAAGTTGACTGGAATAATCAAAAGGATTTTACTTTCTATTTTGACATTGCTCTTGAACCTGAATTTGACATAAACTTAGAAAACATAGAAGAGACATATTATAATATTGAGCCTTCTGAGGAGATGTTGGATAATTTTGTAAAGGATATTCAAAGACGTTTTGGACAATTCTCTTCTCCTGAAAGCATTGAAGAAGGCGATTTAGTTTATGGAGAAATTATTGAGCTTGATGAAGAAGGAAATGAAAAAGAAGGTGGGATTAAGGAAAAGACATCTATATTCGTAGAAAAGATTGCTCAAAAAACAATACAAAAGAAATTCATAGGAAAGGAAAACGATGCTGAAATCACCTTTAACTTTGGAAAAGCATTCCCTAAGGAAAACGACAAGGCTATGGTAATTCGTTCAAAAGAAAAGGAAGATTTGAAAGATTTTAGTTCTGATGTTAAGTTTATTGTTTCCTCCATAAGCAGAATTGTTCCTCACGAATTGAACGAAGAGCTTTTTGCAAAGGCTTATAAGGGAGAAGAAATCAAAACTCCTGAGGAATTCCAACAAAGAGCAAAGGAAGACCTATCACAAACCTATAGTAGGGAAACAAATACTTATTTCACTAACGAGGTAACTAAAAAAATCATTAAAGCAACTGCTTTAGAGCTTCCAGATGAATTTATGCAACGTTGGATAGCAGCCAATAGTGAAGGCAAACTTAGCCAAGAAGAGGTAAAGAACAACTATGAGCAGTATCAAGAAAGCTTGAAATGGCAATTGATTGAAAATAAAATTACTGAAAAATACGCTATTCAGGTAACTAAGGAAGAAATTAAGCAATATTTGATTGATAATGTTATCAAAAACTATTTCCCAACCATAGAGGATCAAGACCCTGCACAAGAGAAAGAACGCATGGAGTCAATCGAAGGGATTGCTGAGAATATGTTAAAGAATCAAGAGCAAACAAAGCAGGTTTACGAATATCTTTTTGACCAAAAACTAACCTCAACTCTACTCGAAAATACCAAAACTACAAAGAAATCTGTTTCTGTTGAAGAGTTTACTGAATTAATCCAAAACCAAGCTAAGAATTAATTTGTTTTGCATAAAGCTGGTTTCGTAAACATAATTGGCAACCCTAATGTAGGGAAATCAACTCTTATGAACCATTTGGTTGGTGAGAGACTTTCTATCATTACCTCCAAGAGTCAAACAACAAGACATAGGATAATGGGGATTTGTAATCATGAAGACTATCAGATTGTTTATTCTGATACTCCAGGGTTAGTAAGTCCTCATTATAAACTTCATCAAAGTATGATGGGGTTTGTTAATACAGCTCTTAAGGATGCAGATATTTTCCTTTTGGTAACTGAGATTGGAGAGACATTAAAGAATCATGCGACCCTGGAAAAGGTTATCAGCTCTAATATTCCAATAATTCTTTTGATTAATAAGATTGACCTCTCAAGTCAGGAGAATATTTTGGAGAAGGTAAACTATTGGAAAGAAATAATTCCTCATGCTACAATTATTCCAATTTCTGCAACAGAAAAGTTTAACTTAGACTTAGTTCTACAAACCATAATTGATTTCTTGCCTGAGAATCCACCATTCTTTTCGAAGGACGACCTGACCGATAAGCCTCTTCGCTTCTTTGTTAGCGAAATAATCAGGGAGAAACTCCTTATTAATTATAAGAAAGAAATCCCTTATTCTTGCGAAGTTGTAGTTGATTCGTTTAAGGAAGAAAAGAACATTAACAAAATCTACTGTACCATTTTTGTTGAAAGGGAAAGCCAGAAGGCAATCGTTATTGGTCATCAGGGTTCTATGCTTAAGAAGGTTGGAACTCAAGCCAGAAAAGATATTGAAGCCTTTACCGACAAGAAATGCTTTTTGGACTTGAGGGTAAAGGTGCTTAAGGATTGGAGAAATGACTCAACTTCCTTGGGACGTTTTGGTTACGAGAACAAATAAATGTACGATACAATAATAATTGGAGGTGGTGCTTCGGGATTGGTTGCTGCCATTGCCGCAATAAGGAAGAACGAGAATGTTTTGGTTTTGGAGAAGATGCCTCAATGCGGCTTGAAGCTCCGAATTACAGGCAAGGGACGATGTAACCTAACAAATACTCTCCCTCTTAAAGAATTTCTAAGCCATTGTGGTTCTGAGCCACGATTTCTCTATCCTTCTTTTTCCAAATTCTTTAATAATGAACTAATAAGCTTTTTTGAAGACTTGGGCGTTGAACTTATTGTTGAAAGAGGAAACAGAGTTTTCCCTAAATCTGGTAAGGCACAAGACGTGTTTTTGGCTCTGATAAGGTTTTTGGAGGAAAACAATTGCACAATACTTAAAAATACAAGGGTAAATAATTTAATCATTAAGGGAAATAAGATAAATGGGGTTGAGACCAAAGCCTATGGCGATGTATCTAAAACCAACAAGGCTCCAACCAAAAACTTTTTTGCCTCAAAGGTAATTCTTGCATGCGGTGGAGAAAGCTATCCCAACACAGGTAGTGATGGAGATGGGATAAGGCTTGCAAAAATTGCTGGACATAAGGTTGAAGAGACCTTCCCTTCCTTAGTTGGGCTGCGATTATTAGGTTATAATGCCAATAGCATTAATCCTAAGCTAATTAACTTTGAAACAAAGAATGTTGGGGCAGTTGTGAAGGATGCAAAAGGAAGAATTATTGCAAAGGAGTTTGGAGATATTATTTTTAGAGAGGATTATATTGACGGACCTATTATTCTTACTATAAGTCGTCAGGTTGCAAGTAAGATTGGTATGGAAAAGCTTGTTTTGGAATTAGACCTTAAGCCAGCAATCGACACAATTAGTCTTGACAAAAGGTTTCAAACCGAACTCAACCAAAGAGGAAGAGAAACTATTGAATCTTCACTTAGAGCCTTCCTACCTTTGGAGATTATTTACCTTCTCAAGTCCAAAGCCAGACTTGATTTTTCCAAACCCTCATCCCAAATCAATAAGGAGGAAAGGAAGAAAATCATTGGCTTAATGAAGAATATGAGTTTTGAAATTGAAGATAGCATGGGTTTTCAAAGGGCTGTTGTTACCCAAGGTGGAGTTAGCCTCAAGGAAGTGAACCCTAAGACCCTCCAATCAAAACTTATTGAGGGATTGTATTTTTGTGGCGAGGTTTTAGACCTTGATGCCGATACGGGAGGCTTTAATCTTCAAATAGCATTCTCAACCGGCTTTCTGGCAGGGAGCTAAAAGCATAGCCTTCTTAAAACTTTCTCAATCAAATCTTCCATTTCCTTATTATAGGTTTCCAAAAACCTACCCTCTACCCTATTGGCAATCACCAAACAAATAGTTAGGCAATCGTGTCCTAAGTTTTTCCCCAAAGCATACAAGGATGAAGTCTCCATTTCGTAGTTTGTTGCCTTGCAGCCATTGAATGAAAAGTCCGAAAGCTTATTATTGATTTCCGAAAATGCAATTGGAAGTCGGATTTGCCTTCCCTGAGGACCATAAAAGCCAGGTGCTGTAATGGTAATGCCCTCCAACATATCAAATCCAATCTTTTTCAAAAGCGTTTCCGAACATTCCACCCCATAGGGTTTAGGTAGGGAACTATCCCAATTCATAAAAGAAATAAAACTTTGAGTTAGCCTTTCATCAATAACACCTTCATTATTCTTATAGAAATACATTATCCCATCAATCCCAACCACGTATTTTGAAACAACATATTTACCACAGCCAGCCTCTTTCTGCAGCGAGCCACAAGTACCTAAGCGAATAAGGTTTAAGTTTCTATGCTTTGGATTGAACTCCCTTGATTGCAAATCAATATTTGCACAAGCGTCCAATTCAGTTAAAACAATATCAATATTATCTACTCCCATTCCAGTGGAAAGCACAGTAATGCCAACACCATTAAACTTTCCAGAACATACAAATATCTCTCTATTGGAAGTTTTAAAATCTATTGAATCAAAATTATTTGAAACCATTTCCACCCTTTGAGGGTCGCCAACCAAGATTATATTATCATAAAGCTGATGAGGTTTTAAGTGAATATGATAAAGACTTCCATCCTTAGCCAATGTTAGTTCCGAAGCTGCCAATTTGTTTTCCATAAAATAAAATTCTAAGAGTTAAACTACCTGCAAATATAATGATAAGTTAGAAAACAAAGAGAAAACAAAAGAAATTATCCCTAATATATCTTTAAAAAACAAATACGATTTTAAAGGCAAAAATCAAATCTAAATATAAGAGGAAGAAATCAAGACTTAATACTTAATAAACAAGATTATAAACTCAAAAAATGACTTGTCCTGAAAAAAGT
>DHCV01000039.1 GCA_002399025.1 Bacteroidales bacterium UBA4893
CTTTTTTCAGGACAAGTCAATTAATGAGTTCCAAACCTCTTTTAAATAATAATAAATTAGTACTTTTGTAGACTAAATTTAGTTTTTATGCAAAAGGGAGGTTTTTTACCAAAGCAAATTGCTTATTTGCTTTGGACATATATAATTGCTATTTGTTTTTTCTTTGTTTTTAGACTTGCAATCTTGCCTCTAAACATTGAATCTATTAGGGAAATTCTTTCTGAAGAAGGAGGCATTATGCTTTTGTTTAAAGCTTTCTTTATGGGATTTAGGTTTGACACTCTAATTTCTTGTTTTGTGCTTTCTCCTTTCCTTATTAGCTTCCTTTTAGCCTATTACTTTAAAATTAGAAATAGAATATTTTATAAGATTAATCATTATGCTCTTGTAGTTCTTTTTTCTCTGTGTTTTGCCATTTGTTGCATTGATATACCTTATTTCAAATATTTCTTTACTCGTTTCAATGTTCAAGCATTTATGTGGATTGATAGTCCAATCTTTGTCTTTAAGATGATTTCACAAGAGCCTTCCTACATAATTTACTTTTTTATTTTCATAGCAATAATTATTCTTTACTCTTGGTTGATGTTTAGTAACTACAAAAGGTTCTTAAGTAACATTAAATCAAATAAAACCACAGAAAACAGAACAGCTAAAACATATATCCTTAACTCCCTTTTGTTTATTCTTCTTATTGGTCTTTGTTTTTTGGGAATGAGAGGAAGAATTGAAAAGAAATCGCCAATGAAAGTAGGAACTGCCTATTTTTCCAACAACCCTCTTATCAATCAAATGGGGCTTAATCCAAACTTTACTCTAATAAAAAGTATTGAAGAAAAGTCAAAACAAGACAATAAACCACTCAATCTAATGGATAAGGCGGAGGCAAAGGCTTTTGTTGATGAAGAATTTAGAAGAATGAAATCTTCAGGAGCTAAAAGAGAAATCCTCCTTGAGAAAAATACTAATGTCGTACTTGTTATTATGGAAGCAATGGGAACATGTAATATTGGATATTTTGGAAATGAACAAAATCTAACTCCTAACTTGGACTACTTATTAAATAATTCCATATCCTATGAGAATGTTTACACAGCTGGCATCCATACCTATAATGGAGTTTATTCAACTCTTTTTGGTCAGCCTGCAATCTTACATAAACACTCAATGAACTTAACTATAATTCCAAAAATTGAGGGTGGTTTGCCAAATGTGCTTAAAGAAGAAGGATATAAAACAATCTATTTCACTACGCATGATGATCAGTTTGATAATATTGGAGGTTTTCTTTCGGCAAATGGGGTAGAGAGAATTATCTCAGTTAAGGACTACCCTAAGAATGAAGTAAAAAGTACTTTAGGAGTGTCTGACCATGTAATGTTTGATAGGGCAATCGAGGAACTTAATTCACTCGATGAAACTAAACCATTCTTTGTTACACTACTTACTTCTGCGAACCATGGACCATACATATATCCCGATAATATTTCTTTAAAGCCAAAGTCTAAAGACATTAAGGATAAGATGATTGAATACTCTGATTGGGCAATTGGAAAGTTTATTGAGAAGGCAAAACAAACCCCTTGGTTTGATAAAACAATATTTGTTTTTATTGCAGACCATGGTGCCTATAAAGGAAGCTCAGACTTTGAATTGCCTTTATCCTATAACCACACACCTTTCTTTATTTATTCTCCAACAATGCTAAATCCTAAGAAAGTTGAAAATATTGGACTTCAAATTGATGTCCCTGCAATTATTTCTGCCTATTTGGGAATAGAAAACGATAAAACACTAGGAATAGACTTTGAAACCTATCCTCGTTCTTATGGTTATTTTTCTGCAGACGATAAGCTTGGAGTGATTGACGATGAATACTATTATATTTGGAATAAGAACGGAAAAGAATACTTATATAAGTACAGAACTTCCGACAGAACCAATTACATTAATCAGAAAAAGGATAAGGCAAAGCAAATGCAGAAATATGGTTTTTCTATGCTTATGTATTAGAATGGATACCCGATTCCAAAATTCAAGTTTATACCACTAAATTTAGTATTCGGAATAACCAATCTATTCTTTAAATCCTCAGCAGGGTCCCACACCTTTATTGCAAAGTCAAATCTAACAATGAAGAATTGAAGATTAAGACGAAGCCCTAAACCAGCTCCAACAGCTAATTCATTATAGAACCTATCAAATTGGAATTGCCCTCCATCCATATCTTTTTGCTCATAAAGAGTCCAAACATTTCCAACATCCATAAAAGTCGCACCCTCAACAATTGAATAAATAGGGAAACGGTATTCTATATTCCCTCCAATTTGAATATCTCCAGAGCGATCATATCTTAGTTGAGTTTCATCCATTTTTGAAGAGCCAGGACCCAATTCTCTTAATTCCCATGCCCTATGATTATTATTTCCTCCAGAGAAAAAGCTCTTTTCATAAGGTAAGCCTTTAGAATTGCCATAAGGAACACCAATACCTCCATAAACCCTATACACTAAAGATTGTTTCTCATTTAGATAAATATATCTTTTAAAATCAAAGTCTGTTCTTAAGTATTGATTATAAGGAATTCCAAAAATAGTATATTGTTTTAATTCATTCTGAGGTGATGCAGACAAGTTGTTTATCAAATAGATTAGATTTCCAGCCGATTCAATGTTGAAGCGAAGATAATGAAAGTCTTCTTTTTTGTTGAGCTTTTGGGAATTATAAATAAAGCTATAACGAGTAGCAGTAACTAAATGATCTGAATACTGATACCTAATTCTTCTGTCCAAAGTAGCAATAAAGTCAACATAATCTTGACTTGTAATGTTTATCTTAACGAAGTTAATGTCAATTGGAATTATTGCATGTGAATATTTAGTTGTGTAGTTCCAACTATACCCATAGTTTAGGTTAAAAATTGAACGTTCGAAATATGCTCTTTTCTGGAAATTGTAACCAGCCTTAATAGTAGTGTGTGGAAGAAACTGCATGGAATAGAATTTTGTTCCAAAAGGAATTAGGAAACGAGGAAATTCAATTCCAAAGTCAATCCCTGCTTCAAGAGCATTAACTAACGACCATCTACTAATTGTATCTGCATTTCTATTAAAAATATCACTTCTCATCTCAAAAGTAGCTTTTGCATTTGAAGAGAATATTTCAGCACTTTTAAAGATGTTTTTATGAAAGACTCCCACATTAAACTCCATTCCAAGATTGGAGCTATTAGTTTCTAAAAGAGAATTATTCACTGCTGAAAAATTGGCTTCAAGTGAAGTTGAAATTTGAACAGGCTTCACCAAAGAAAGTCTAATAACACAATCCAATAGTGAGGTATCTAATTCTGTAGCTTTGTTGTCAAAAATAAAAGGAATGTAGGAAATATCAATAAATTTAAAATTCCTCAACTGATTTAAAGCATTATATGTCCTTTCTGCATAGATAGGAGAGAAAAAACTATCCCTTTGAAACATTACACTTCTAAGAATAGGTTTTATCTTCATCTTTTGTGGCAAAGGAGCAATAAAAACATATTTATTAAGACCAAATTTGTCCTTTTGCCTATGGAAAATAATACTTGTATCTAATTTTGAAAGGTCAGTATTGAGTAATTCTGTTGAATAGTCGGGATAAATATAAATATTCCTTATCTTAAATTTTTTGAAGGATGAAAAAGTATTATTCTGAACTACTGTTGAAGAATCATCCTCCAAATTGGCTGATTTTCTTTTGGAAGAAATAAATAGGTTTACCTTAGTTGTATAATTGTTATTGGAAGTATCGATGTTAAAAAGAATATACTCAGCTGAAAAATCAAAAAAACCCTGTTTTTTAAGTTCTAAAGCAAGTCTGTCTCTTTCATCTGCAAACATAGTTTCATCATAGTAAACACCTTTCTTTATTGGGCTATTAGACATTATTTCTAAAACTGAAGGCAGGATTGAGTTGTCTTCCGAACTAACAAAGAAGGTATCTACCTTATAACGTTTGCCAATATTTACATGATAAAAAACCTTAGCCTTTCGTTTTTTATATACAACACTATCAACTACCTTCCCATCAAAACAACCTTTAACCCTTAAATACTCTTTCATCTCTTTTGCAGAAGAGTAAGTCAAGTCTTTGCTAAACTCAACCGGTTTTTGTCCAAGTCGTCTGAAAACATTTCTTGAGAAAAAGCTAACTGTTGAATCTTCTCCAGCTGGAGAATTACTATAAAAATACATTCCCCATTTGACTCCTATAAATGAACTATTCGGGTCTTGCTTAATTAGATTTACAAAATCAGACTTTGGTAAATTCTTTTCAGAAATTAAAACTTTGTTTCTTGATAATAAATATCCGTCTTTAGAAATGTGCTTATAGGGGCTACAACCCGTAATAATAATCACAGTAAGAAAAAATAAGAATAGTAAGTTTAAGAGTTTTTTAATCCCCATCTTTATTATTCAATTGTTCTATTTTAGACAAGATTCTTTCGCATGCACCTATATTTTCCTCAATATAACCCCTACAAATATCTGAACTTTTTTTGTAATAATCCTCATTTGACAATAATTTATCAACCAACTTAGATAATTCATTGCTTTCTTTAAAGGAAAAAGCACCTTCTTTTTCAATTAAATCACTAGCTTCTTTAAACTTTTCATGATTTGGACCAAAGAGAATTGGTTTGCCAAAAGTTGCAGCTTCCAAAATATTATGAATCCCAACTCCAAACCCTCCTCCAATATAAGCAATGCTCGCATACCTATACAATGAAGATAAGATACCAATAGAATCAATAATCAAAACCTTGTCTGCATTTTCTTTATTTTGATAATCAATATTTTCTATTTCAGAATACTTTATTGAATCAGGGAAAAGAGTTTTGATTTGTTCAATATGGGAATTATGTATTTGATGAGGTGCAATAATAAGTTTAAAATGAGTTTTTGTATCTTTTAATGCTTCTTTCATCAAGGCTTCATCTTTTTCCCAACTACTTCCCATTAGAATTACCTTATCATTCTGACAAAATTCTTCAACCTTAGGAAATTCTTTTGCCTTAAGTGCAATTTCGGAAACCCTATCAAAACGAGTATCTCCTGTAATTTGGCAGTTATTAATCCCAATTGAGTTAAGTAAATCTTTTGTTTGTAAGTTCTGTACAAAGAAATAATCAAAATTCTTTAACTCACCTCTATACCATCCTCCCCAACGAGAAAAGAAATATTGATTAGGACGAAGAATTAATGAAACCTGATAAATTTTTGCACCTTTTTTCTTTGCTCTTCTAATTAAATTATACCAAAATTCATACTTAATAAAGAAAACAAAGTCAGGATGAGCAAGTTTGATAAATCGTTTGGCATTCTTGATTGAATCACTTGGCAGGTAAACCACAACATCTGCATTATTATAATTCTTCCTAACCTCATATCCAGAAGGAGAAAAGAAAGAAACCAAGATTTTAAATTCAGGATACTTTTGTTTAAATGATTCTATCAATGGTCTTCCTTGTTCAAACTCTCCTAAGGAAGCAGCATGAAACCAAGCAACTTTATCGCTTTTTGAAATACCATTTCTAAGTTTTGAAAAAGTCTCCTTGCGTCCTTTAATAATTTGCTTTGCTTTCTTGTTGAAAGGGCTAACTAAAAAGATTAAAGAACTATATATTGCAATAAAAATAGAATAAATATATCTCATTCTAATAATAATATACCTTATCAGTATCTCTTCCAAAGAATGGGAACATCCAACCAGCTTTAATTGTCCACATTCTATCTTGGAATAATTTATCATAGCTATGGTTGTAGTTTATTTGATAAACTCTGGTTGTTTTAGTCCAAGCCTGATTAAATTCTACACCAATATAGAAATTTGTAAAGTTCTTCTTGCTCATATGCATATATCCAACAAAGCCAGAAAGCATAACTCCTCTCATTTGCCTATCATATAAAAGAGCATAATCTCCTTCAAGCTGTTCAGCAATTTCAAGAGTAGATTGATAAATAATTTGATGTTGCAATCCACCTATGCCTGCCATTAATAATAATCCTGAATTAGGTCTTTTCTTTGATAAAGGAATAAGTTTCCCAATCTTTCCTGACAGACTCAAATTCCTATTATAAGCAACAACTCCAGCGTCCGAACCTTCCTTTGAAATAATAAACTCGGTACCATCATTTGTCATAATTCCTGCAAGGATATCTTCCTTATTCCTAATATTATCATTACCAAATCCAAACCCAAATTCAAGCATCCAAACAAAATTCTTCTCAGTCTTCCAACCAAAGTTAGCATTCAAATTCATAAAACTCTTATATCTATTGCCCATTTCCCCATCAGGAAATGTCCATCCAATTGCTGCAGTGCAGAAAGGAGTTGAAATTGGTTTGTCTTCCCCAACAATTTTTTCACCATCGTCCTTTTGTTGTGCCAAAACAGAAGTAAAAGAAAGCAGAAAAAGAGAAATAAAAACTAAATGTTTCATATACGTTGTTTTATTTGATTTAATCTTTAATAAATTTGATAGTATTGTTTCCTAACTGAATAAAATAAATCCCTTTGTTAAGGTGTTTAATAGAAATATCTTCATTGCTTATCATTCCCTTCATTACTTCAATTCCAAAAATATTGTAGATTGAATAAGAATTTATGATTGAGTTATTAGGTAAATTAACTTTTAAAACATCTTTGGCAGGATTTGGATAAACACTGATTAAGGATTCATCTGATTTAATATCATTCAAATTATCTTGTTTCTTCACAAGCAAAACATCTTGATTATTCATAATCCCAGATGAAATATTTACATTATTAATAGTCTTAGAATAATATCCATCAGCACTATAAGTTATTGAATAATTGCCATATTGAATAGGGCGATAATAGTAGCCGGTTGAAGACTTAGAATATACTTCTGAATTAAAGTTATCATGATTATTAATCCAAATCTTTGATTTCAAAGGTTGGTTAGTGATGCTGTCCCTAACATATCCTTGAAGTCCCTTTTGGCAGGTTTCAATATATAATAATAAACCCTCTTTCAAATAGCTCCAATAATTATTCAGTTCATTAGTAGATAAGCTCTTATCTTTGGAAACCTCAAAAGTAATTTCCCTCACATGTTTAAAAAATGTATGATAATCTTGTCGAGAACCAGTGATAACATACCAATCTCCACCATTTGTATATCCGGAATGAGTAACATCTCTGAAAAAAGTTAAAGGTGCAGACGATGGAATTGAATTAACGAATTGCTGACATACATCAATAAACCAATTTTCATCAGCATGCGAAAGTGAAGTTGAAGTATAAGAGTCAAAAGGGAAATTCAATACTTCAGCACCTCCATGTAGATTAGCTGCGACCGAAAACTCATTACTATCAGCATAAGTCATAAATGCTAAGGTTTCCCTTTGCCATTGCTCTCCATCAGAATGCAATCCATTAGGAATTGAAGGGAAATTGCGATTTAAATCTACAGCATTGGCATTATAGCGTGTAGCACCCAAAACAGAATTATTACTATAAGCGTAAGTACCATCTGGATTTGCTAATGGATTAATATATATTTGAGTACTATTAATAATATCGGTTGCTCTTTGGTCAAGACCATAATTTGACAGAAGCCAATCTGCTAAACGTAAAAGTAAAACATAACCTGCAGTTTCATCTCCATGCATTGTTGAGGAGTAGAAGAATTTAGGCTTATCAATATCGGAGTTAGGATTTGATGAAATCTTTAAGGCTAAAATTAGTTTGTTATTTACTGAAAAGCCAATAGTATCTAACTTGCATATATTAGGATAACTTGTTGCCATTCTTCTCATTAATGAATCATAAACCATATAAGTTGGATACCTATCCCAAGAGTTCATTTGAGAAAGATTAGTAGCCATCCGTATAATCTTTGGAGAAGATTCTCTATAAATAGAATGCTTTAAATTAAGCTTTAGGAAATTGTTATATTGTTTTTCGTTAACATAACCCAACCAAAAATCTCCTTCAGGATAATCCAAACTAATTGTTTGCCCCAAAAGATTAATATCCTTTATCTCAGATTTTGGAATAAGGATTTTAGCTTCCTTTCTTGCCTTTAACTCAATATGTACTTGTTCAATAACATTGATTTGAGAGAAAGCAATGTTTTGAAACACTAAGATAAAAAGCAACAAAAATATCTTCTTCATTGTAAAGCTAATAATCTACAAAAGTACATATTTATTTTAAAATTCTGAAAACAGAAATGAATTTATTGGAATAAGAATTTGTAAAACGATAATTTCTTATTAATTTTGCCCATTAATCAACCCTAAAAACAAATAAAATATTTAATAAATGAAATCCTTGAAATTAGTTTTTATATCATTGCTTCTAATAAGCACAATGGCAGTTGGACAAAATAGTGATAATTCAGAAAAAGTTATGGAAAATATCCTAAATCGTAAGAGTGTTAGAAAATACACTAATAAAGAAGTTAAGAAAGAGCATTTAGAACAACTCCTTAGGGCAGGAATGGCAGCTCCAAGTGCAAGAAACTTTCAACCTTGGTTATTTTTTGTTATTGATGAAAGAGAGATTCTTGATAATCTTGCTAAGCAACTCCCAAATGCAAAAATGTTAATGGAGGCAAAGGCAGCCATTATAGTTTGTGGGAATATGCAAAAAGCTGGTGAGGGAGAAGGAAGAGAGTTTTGGGTTCAGGATTGCAGTGCAGCCACTCAGAATATTCTTTTGGCAGCAGAAAGTATGGGCTTAGGAGCCGTTTGGACAGGAGCCTATCCAAGGAAAGAGATAGTTAATACGATTCAGACAGAATTAAAACTTCCGGAACATATCGTTCCATTAAATGTAATCCCAATCGGTTGGCAAACAGGTCAAGAAAAGCCAAAACAAAAATTCACCGAAGAAAACATTCGCTGGAATAAATGGGAAGATAAATAGATTTTATCAAATCCAACAAGGTTTTTCTCTCACAAAACTTAGTTAAATCCTACCCAAATAGGGTTTAAAAATTTTTAAATAAAGCTTTGATGTCAAAACAATGCGGTTCTTTTCTCAAAACAATGCCATTGTTTTGGTGAAACAATGCGGTTGTTTGTGGGAAACAATACCATTGTTTTGAGATTGAAACGAAGTTTAATTTTTTTGAAAGCTTATTTGACTGGTTTACAAGCTTATTCTTTTGGTTTTTTTAGTTTGTTTTTCTTCGCCAAATTCTCTTTATTTTTTGAGTTTGGATTGGTTTATCCCAATTTTTTGAAATTTATTCCTTTCAGAATAAAACAAGCTGCAAGTTTATGTTGTCTATGGGCTATTGTTCTTTTGCTTTAAGGTTATTTTGGTAGAAAAATCAAGTTTCATTTAGTTTTTCTTATCTTTGCGACTTGAAAAAACAATAAATTTGTATGACAAAAAAGAATAATGGCTTAATTTTTAGCCTGACAATTATTGGAATTCTCTATTTTATTTTTGGGTTTATTACTTGGCTCAACAGTGTTTTGATTCCTTTCCTAAAGGAGGCTTGCGAACTTTCGGACTCGCAGGCTTATTTGGTTACCTTTGCCTTCTATATTTCCTATTTCGTTATGGCTCTTCCTTCGTCATGGGTTTTGAAAAAGACAGGTTTTGCTAAGGGAATGGCTTTGGGACTTTTGGTTATGGCGATTGGTTCTTTGGTTTTTATTCCTGCTGCAAATGAAAGGAACTATATTATTTTCTTAGTGGGGCTTTTCCTTCAGGGAACGGGTCTTGCTCTTTTGCAAACGGCAGCAAACCCCTATGTAACCATTCTTGGTCCTATTGAATCGGCTGCAAAAAGGATGAGTATTATGGGACTTTTCAATAAGATTGCTGGTATGATTGGGATATTCTGGCTTTCAAAGGTTCTTTTCTCCGATATGAGTACTTTGAGTGAACATCTAAAAACTCTTTCGGGCGATGCGAGGCTATTGGAGCTTGATTTGCTTGCTCAAAGGATAGTTCCTCCTTATATTGGCATTGCTGTTGGGTTGGTTTTGTTGGCTTTTATGGTGCTTATGGCAAGGTTGCCTAAGGTAGAAAACCAGGAAAGTGAGTACGAAAAAGCTCAAGAGAGGAGTATTTTTGAATTTCCTTATCTTTGGCTTGGGGTTTTGGCTTTGTTTCTTTATGTTGGAGTTGAGGTTATTGCTATTGATACCTTGGGGCTTTATGCTCAAAGTCAGGGAGTGGCGAAAGAGATTGCTCCGATGTTAGGAACATTTAGTTTGATTGCCCTAACCATTGGTTATGTTTTGGGAATTATTCTTGTCCCTAAGTATATATCACAAAGCAGGGCTTTAACCTATTGTGCTGTATTGGGTTTAGCATTTGCAATCTTAGCTCTAACCACCTCAGGCATTGCTTCAATTGTATTTATTATTCTTTTGAGTTTTGCTCATGCCCTAATGTGGCCAGGCATTTGGCCCCTTGCAATCGATAAGCTTGGAAAACACACACCTGTTGCTTCCGCACTTTTGATTATGGCAATTGCTGGTGGTGCAATTCTTCCACTGATTTATGGACATTGGGCAACAATTATTGATAACAGACAAATACCTTACCTAATCCTAATACCTTGCTACATTTATATTGCATACTATTCCATTAAGGGATATAAGATTGGGAAGAAAAACTAAATAAAAAGAAGATAAAGAATATGGCTAAGGAAAAGAACTATTGTTCCTTTTGTGGAAAGAGTGAGAAAGAAGTGGAATTTATGATTTCTTCTATTGACGCAAATGTTTGTGAGTCTTGTATTGACGAGCTCCATAAGATGAGGCTTGAAAACAAGAGAGTTGAGGACAAGGAATTTTTGAAAAAGCTCCAAATCAAACGTCCAAAGGAGATAAAGGAATACTTGGATCAGTATGTTATTGGTCAGGAAGAGGCAAAGAAGGTGCTTTCGGTTGCTGTCTATAATCATTACAAGAGATTAAACTATAATTTTGAAACCTTGAGCAATGGTAACTTTCAAGATGTTGAGATAGATAAATCAAATATTATTATTGTTGGGCAGACAGGTACGGGCAAGACTCTTTTGGCAAGAACAATTGCGAGAATGCTAAACGTACCTTTCACTATTGCTGATGCAACTGTTTTGACTGAGGCTGGTTATGTTGGGGAAGATGTCGAAACCATCCTTACTCGTTTGTTGCAGGCAGCAGACTACGATGTGGAAAAAGCAGAAAGAGGAATTGTTTTTATTGATGAGATAGACAAGATTGCCCGTAAGGGAGATAATCCTTCAATAACAAGGGATGTTAGTGGAGAAGGAGTTCAGCAAGCACTCCTAAAACTCTTGGAAGGAAGCATTGTGAATGTCCCACCTCAAGGAGGGAGGAAACATCCAGAGCAAAAACTAATTGCAATAAATACAAAGAATATTCTTTTTGTTGCTGCAGGAGCATTTAATAATATTGACAGGATTATTGGCAGAAGATTAAAGTCAAATGCAATCGGATATGCTGAATCGAATAAGAGAGAAGATATTGATAAGGAAAACTTATTAAAATATATTCAACCTCAAGACATAAGGAGCTTTGGCTTAATCCCCGAATTGGTTGGACGTTTCCCAATCCTAACTCATCTTGACCCGTTGGGAAAGGATGCTTTGAAGAGGATTCTTACAGAGCCGAAGAATGCAATCGTTAAACAATATAAGAAATTGTTTGAGATGGATAATGTAAGGTTAAAATTCAATAATGACGCCCTTGATTTCTTTGTTGAAAAGTCAATTGAATATGGATTGGGAGCAAGAGGACTTAGGGGAATGATTGAATCGGTTATGACAGACCTTATGTATGAGACTCCTGAAACAACAAAAAAAGATATAACAATAACCAAAAAGTTTGCCTCTGAGCAGTTTGAGAGATTTGGAGATAAGTTTAGTGAGTCTCAAAAATAGTTTATGGCACAATAATTGTTATATGAATAATAATTAAATTTATTTGAGATGAAAAAGTTAGGATTTTTAATATTGGTTTTCTTGCTCCCATTTATTGCAAATGCACAAGAAAGAAGGATAGTAACCTTTGCAACAATAATTAATGGAGATACTGTTCCTCAGAGTTATTTGAAAGAAGTTAGAATTGAAGGTTTTATTGCACCGCTCACAAAGGAAGAAATGAATAAGTATGCAAAACTTATTCGTAATGTAAAGAAAACTTATCCCTATGCTAAGCAAGCAGGGAAGCTTCTTGAAACATATAGTTTGGCAATGAGAGATATGAGCGAGAAAGATCAAAAGAAACTTATGAAGCAGGCTGAAGACGAAATTAATATGAAGTTTGGAGCAAGCCTAAAGAAACTTACAAGAAGTCAGGGAAAGGTTTTGATTAGGTTGGTTGATAGGGAAACCGGAAACGATTCCTATACCTTGGTTAAGGAACTAAGGGGAAGCTTTAGGGCATTCTTCTATCAATCTCTCGGAAAGCTATTTGGATACAACCTTCGTTCAAAATATAATCCTCAAACAAACGAAGAGGATAGGATAATTGAGAAAATAATCTACGGAATAGAAACAAATAGGATTTAATAATGCAACACGGATTTTGTCATCTTGGAATTGCTCCACTAAGGAAGGAAAACAGCGAACAGTCGGAGCAGGTTAGTCAATTATTGTTTGGGGACGTGTTCACTGTTTTAGATAAGAGCAACGGAAGATTTTTGATCGAAACCTTTGATGACAGCTATATTGGATGGGTGGACGAAAAACAAGTGATAGAAATAAATCAGCACGAGTATGATTCCTATATCAATACCTCAAAACAATTTGTCAAAGAAGCAATATCCTACGTTTTTCAAACCAATACAATAACACAAGAGAAGATAATCTATCCCGTTTACCTTGGTTCTCAAATCATTTCCCCAAAATTCCAATTAAATAAAATAGTATTTGAGATAGCCGAAAGTTCAATCACCAAAAACCTCAACCTAAGCTCACTCCACCTAACAACCATAGCCCTCAAATACCTCTCAACCCCATATCTTTGGGGAGGGAAAAGCCTTTTTGGGATTGATTGTTCGGGATTAACCCAAATGTGCTTTAAGCAAATTGGGATAAACCTTTTGAGAGACGCCTCAGAGCAGATCACCCAAGGAGAAGAAGTCCAAGACCTATCCTTAGCCCAAAAGGCAGACCTTTGTTTCTTTACCAATGAAAACGGAAAGGTAGTACATGTGGGTATATATTTGGGGAAGAACCAAATAATTCACTCTTCAGGACAAGTAAGGATTGATAGTATTGATGAAAAAGGCATATTCCGAACAGACACACAATCCTATACCCATTCCCTTTTCAAAATAAAAAGATACCTCTAAACTTTTCATTTAACCTCAAAAAGATTTATTTATTTGCAAGTTTTGAAACCCCAAATCCAAACTTGATTCTATAAAATTAAAACTTGATTCTATTTTATTGAAACTTGATTTTAGTAAATTATCTCTTGATTCTAATAAATTATCTCTTGATTCTAATTTCTATCTCTTGATTATAGAAAATCCTTAAGGACTTTAAAGACCTTAATGACCTTAAGCTCTTTTTTAAGTAACTAATTTTTTATTGATTTTTTTGTAACTTTGCTCAAAAGATTAATAAAATAGATTATTTTTCTCACTATTCCACTTACTTTTTACTAAAAATGGTTGTTATATAGATAAAGTAAGAGAAATTATTTCAGTAAATACCCAAAAACCTAAACATCATGAAAAAAATTGTTACAACATTATTCATTATTGCTTTTTCTTTTCCTACTTTTTCTCAAGGAACATTTCAATGGGCAAAGAGCTATATGGGAGCAGAAGCGGTTTTTTCAACACCTACTTCAACAACAAATAGAATATATCATACAGAATTTGATTCACAAGGTAATTCATATATTTTAGGAGTCTATGGACAAGGAGCCTCATTAAATGATACTGATCTTTTAGGATTAGCATTTGGAGGAGCAACCACATCTATCTTAGTTATGAAATTAGACCCAAATGGAAATATAGTTTGGAAAAAGTCAATAAAGAATTCAAGTGCAAATTCCAATTATCCAAATTGGATGAAATTAGTTGGTGATACATCTTTAGTTGTTGCTACTGTTTTAGATTTAGCTACTTATAATATTGACTTATGGTATCTTGATACATTAATAGCTCCAGGTTCTTACGAACCTAATCCTAATTACCCTTTTCCATATTATAACGGAGGAAATAATATATATACTTCTGGCAATGCATTTATTACATTTGATCTAAATGGAAATATAGTAAATCAACATTTCCTGCAAATAGCTTATCTTGATAGTTTAGGAACTTGGATTGAAGATATGGGAACATCCAATTTTACACCAAATGGAGTAGTTTCCCCATTTCATATAGATAATAGTGGCAATATTTATATATGTTCTCAATTAAATAAACTTTATCCTCCAACAGCATTGTATACGAGTGAATCCTTCCGCTTAATCATAGATGGGCAGAGGACTATTGACTTTGGAATGAAATATCGAAATAACTCAAAGATATTTAAGTTCTCTCCAAACTTTAATGAGTTAATATGGTCAAGAGATTTAATGATGGATACAACTGAAATAGGAGAATATACACAACTTGAGTCTCTTCCTCCATCTATTACGGGCATTGCATCAGATAGTATAGGCAATATATATGTTTGTGGGCATATATACCACGAAAGAAATGGTTATCCTTATGTAGGTGACACAACCTATTATAGAAAAATATATATTGATACAAATAATAGATTTCATACAATAGAAATAGAACCAGGAGCAGGGAATGTAGGATTTATTATCAAATATGATACCTTTGGTAATGTTTTATGGACAAATCAACTTCATGGTTATACTCAATTTGTAGGAAATGAAAATCATGGTTATGTATTAGGATTTGGGAGCCAATTTCATAATTTAGCAATAAATGAAGACAATAACTCTGTTTATGTTATTGCTGAGATGTATGCAGGAGGAGTGGATACTAATTCATATATCATATTTCATGATACAATAACATACAGATCTCATGCTGAAAATATATCTTTTATAAGATACAATAAAAATAATGGGGATTATATCTCTCATGGAATTGCTTATTCACAAGGAGGAGGAACGCTGAATGGAGGGACAATAACACATATTGCTTATGGTTTTGGAACAATACCTTTTGTTGTAAGAAATAATCAAGTGTTTACTCAAGTAATTTATAGGAATACAATAATTGGATTTGATACTGTTATTCATGCATCAAATAATGGATACAATGGTTCAGGGCTTGCATTAATTCGATGGAGAGAAGATGGAGGATTGATTGAGGTTTTAAATTTTCCAATAAATAGTCAAAATCAAAGAATGGTTGCAGGAGGATTAACTATGAGTAATAATGGTGAGGCTGCTTTGTTTGGATGTGTTGATAATGAGATTAACTTAGGACCATTTACCATAGGACAAGGTTCGGCTGGAAACAGTAGAGCATTTATAGCAATATACTCCGACCCAACATTTAATCAACCGTACGAAGGAGAGGTTTATTTTTATGTTCCGGATTCAATTCCAGATACATTAAACTTAATAAGTAATATTAGTAATTTATCCAATGATCAACTCTTTCTTTATCCCAACCCAACTAAAGACGAAGTATATATAACCTCAAAAGGAGAAATGATAAACTCCTATTCTCTTTATAATACTAATGGACAACTTCTCTTGAGGAGTGAAAAACTAAAGACGAAAAGGGAAAAGTTGAATTTGTCTAATTTCTCTAAAGGGGTTTATGTTATAAAAGTTATTACTGATAAGAATAGTTATACTCGTAAGGTAATTAGAAATTAAAAAATTAAACACAAATACAATATGAAAAAACTAATAACATTAATTGCAATAACAATAGTTTCTTTTAATCTTTACTCACAACAATGGGCAAAGAGTTATACTGGCAATGAGGGAAGTTCCACTTCTTTTTTTAACACTGTTTATAATACTGTTTGTGACACTCAAGGTAATATTTATATGGTTGGGACATTTGGAGAAGGAGCAACTTTTGATGGAATACCTCTTTTGGATGCTCAGTTATTTAATAATGCTCAATCTCTTGTTGTGGCAAAGCTTGACACTAATGGGAATATGTTATGGAGAAAGGCTATAAAGAACTGGAGTACTTATGATATTTATCCTGCTAATAATCTTAGAATTGTTGGAGATACTTCAATTGTTTTCTTTGTTAAAAACATGAAAACTGCTGGATATACTAGTTCTTATTATTTATATTATTTAGATACATTAGTTATAGGTTCGCAACCTTTTCCTGAATATCCTTTTCATGGAGGCTATAGCGGAAGTATGCTAATAACATTAGATTTAGATGGAAATCTAATAAATAATCACTTCTTAGAAATAGCACTTCTTGATAGTAATAATCAAAAAGTTTATAGCAATTCTTTAATTGATATACAAGGGACATTTGATATAGATAAAGACGGATATATATATGTATATACACGAACATTGGCATTATATTCAAATACTATTATAGATAGTTTACAAATAATTGCTGATAAAGAAAGGGAATTTGGTCCATTTAATATTCCGTTTGTTGAAAATCTAACTTTATTTAAGTTTTCTCCTGATTGTCAAGATTTGATTTGGCAAAGAAGTTTGACTATAGATACAGTATTTTATGGGGGGGATTCTGTAGTTTTTATGCCCTATGCAAGAGGAATAGATATTGACAGTTCTGGAAATGTTTATATAACAGGATATTTACAAGTATATAGAGATATATATAGTGAAGGTTTTGGAGATTCTACACGTTATACCGATGTTATAGTTAATCCAAATAATCCTAATCATAAAATAAGGATAGCACCTAAAGATTCTCATACAGGTTTTATTGTAAAGTATAATAGCAATGGAGATGTTATGTGGACTAATCAAATGTATGGTAAATCTTATGAAGCAACAAGTTCAGGTCCTTTTTGTGATATATCAAATGTTGTAATCTCTGAAGAAAATAATGCAGCCTATTTTCTTGGTTATGGAGCATTTCTTAATCCAGTATATGGAGGAAGTTTATATTTTGAAGACAGTATTCCCCTTAGAAAATATCATGACAGTACAACTAATCAATTGTTTTTTGCCAAATTGGATAAAGAAACTGGAAGATACATATCACATGGGATAGCTCCTTCAGCTTCTGGTACAGCCTATAACTATAATTATAATGTAACCAATCCTTCATTTACTGTAAAAAACAATCAGGTATTTGCTCAAACAATTTATATGGGACATATAATGGGGGTAGATACAAATTATTATAGAGATAATGCTCTTGGGACTGCATTAATAAGATGGAAGGATAATGGATATATTATAGATGTAAAGGACTTCCCTACGACATCATCTGGAGGGAGAAATGGAGTTAAGAATACATTAGTAAATGATAATGGAGATATGATATTAACAGGAATGTTTAATAATAGTATTGATTTTGGTAATATACAATTGACAGGTGGGGGTAATAGCAATGCTTATATTGTTAAGTTTAGTAGTGATTCTTCTTTCTTAGTACCTTTCGAGGGTGGAGATACTCTAAATGACCAAGAGCCAAGAGACACTACAAACTTAGATTATGTTATTAGTCTAACAGATAATAAAATAATAATTTACCCTAATCCTTCAAAAAACTTTGTAAATATTATATCAACAAATGAAAGAATAAACTCCTATACCTTATATAATATGGGAGGGCAAACAATGATTAAGAGTGAAAAGTTAAAAACTAAAAGTGAAAAGTTAAATCTCTCTTCCCTTCCAAAAGGAGTTTATGTAATAAAGGTTATTACTGATAAGAATACTTATACTCGCAAGATTGTTAGGAATTAAAGTAAGTGTAAAAGGAGGTATTGTTTAATACTCAAAAATAAATTCTTTGCGGCGTTTTTTGTTTATTAGCCAATAGAACTGAAAACCTATCTCTTGCTTTTTGTTGCTGTCAATCCTATCGTTAGAAGAATGTATTGTAGTTTTATTGAAATAGTTGGTTAGGCTATAACGTGCTGTAAGGAATATGTTGGGATTGAAATCGTATCTTAGGATAATGTAGGAGCGAATGCCTTTGTCATAAAGTTGCGAGCTGGAATAGTTTAGAGGCAAGCCATATTCATAAACATAGAAAGCATTATCATAATCATCGGTATTGAAATAGGCAAAACGTAGGTTAAGACTTAATGGGAGGGATTGGGGTTTTAGGATAAGGTCTTGAGAAATAAATCCTCCTTGATTTTTTTCGGAGGGATAGGACTGGGTTTGTGAATATCCAATCCTGCTCTTCAACATTAGCCAATCTTTATGAGTTAGGGAGTAGCGAAGTTGAATTTGTTGCAGGATATTATCTTCTGGGTATATTTCTTTGTTTGGGTGGGTTTCGTTGTAGGGTCGGTTATTGTTTTTGTACAAAAGGCTTAGCAGATTTGTTGAGTTGGGACTATAATTTATTTCTCCCTTTATCTTATATCCCCTCACAGCTTGGTTGGCTCTATAGCTTTCATCGGGGAAATAGAAATAATCCCCTGCAATAAAGAAATTAAAGTATCTATTTATTAACATTGAATAGGCAGCGTATATTCCTTTTTCGTTTGCATTTCTTGACTGAGCTCCAATTGCAGAGGAGTAGTAGTTTTGAAATTGATTTTGATAGTTGCGGAAGTTTATTGAAAGGTTGGTTTTGTATGCTATGCTGAAATCTAAGCCTATTAGTCCTGCATAGCCTTTGTTGCTACTCATTGCAAGTTCTGAAAAGAGTCTAAATCTTCTTATTAGGGGGAGGGAAAAGTTTACACTATAAATATTATTTTCCTTGCCTTCAAAATAATGTTTCATATAGTTTTGGTTGGAGTTTTTTATGGAGTCTTTATATTCATAGTGAAATATGGTGGTTCCTATCTCATAACCCTTTCTCTTCCACCCAACATGTGTTCCATAAACCATTTCCCTATTACTATCCTTCTTACTTAACTCATTCAAAGTCCTATGAAGACCTGTTTCAAGAATACTCCCAGAATAGTCAATCTTATTATAGGAGCCAAAAAGAAAGACTGAAAAATCCTTTAACTTGAGTTTGGTCGCTAATCCCCTCATATAGTTATATTCTATAACAGAACGATTGGGCTTAATTCCACTATAGTTTTTCTTGCTTTTTGCATCAGGAGAGAAATGTCCAAAATTAAGGTTTTGATTAATCGCCAAGCCTTCTCCAAATCCAAGACGATAGTCCCCAATTGTAATTTGCTCAATAAAGGAAATATCTTTAATGGTTGCTTGAAAGGAAATATAGTCGTATCCATATTTTTGATTGGAAGAGAAGAAAGGTTCGCCAGCATCTTTGTCGGCTATAAGAGATAAGGATAACCTATCGTAGTAGTTAAGGTTATAACGAATATTATTTGAAAAATTATCCCCAATAAATCCTAAGCTGTCATCCCTCCTATATCCCCATGCTTTCTCCAAGACTTGCTTATATTGAAGTCTAATGTCGTGAATTGCTTTTGAGGATATGGAATCCAACCTTAGGGAAGGCTTCCAATTAACTGGTGCAACATAAATATATGGAAGGATTTCCTCAAGTGTTTGCTCCGAAAAACCATTAATTATAGGGATTTCGTAAATACTTAAAAGTGGATGCGTTTCCTTAATATATCTGTGAAGGGAAAGAATTTGAAACTCACTTAAGCCAATCAGCAAAAGAGTGTTTCTGTCTGCAGTATTAATATTTATGGGGTTAAGGCTTAGATAATATAAATCCTCTATCAAAGTCTGCTTCTCACTTTCTGAGATTTCGCTTTCTTCAATAGAGGAAATACGTGTTGATGTATGATTATTAGTCTGAGCTAAAAGGTCATAAGAAAGACATATAATAAGAAAAAACAGTAGTATGCATTTCTTTATTTGCATTATATGGTTCTATTGGTGAGTCTTCTTAGCTACACTTACTCCATCCACATGATGAACAACTCTTACATCCACTTGAAAATATGATTGTTTCCTGTGAGCAGGAAGGACATTTTTCGCCTTGAGCAATTGTTCCATCTTGAATATACTTCTTTAATGCTCTTGCAACACCATTCTTCCATGTGTTTATAGTATCTGAGTCTAAGGTTAGTTTTGAAATTAAGTCAATAACATTATTTAGCGGCATTCCATGGCGAAGTATTCCAGAAATTAATTTTGCGTAATTCCAATATTCCTTATTGAATAGTCGTGAAAGACCTCCTATTGTATTTTCATAGCCATCCTTATCCAAATAAACAAAATCATATCTTGAGCGTGAGTCTGCCTTTTCCTTAACCTTAACAACCCATCCTTTATTTATTCCTTCAGGTATGTAAAGCCTGTCGTTTTCAATTTTTCCAGTAAAGATTTCATAAGGACGTCCTTCATAAATACCTACAACGGCAATCCACTTTTCTTTGTCATTCTGGAAACGAATTACATCTGCCTCAAGTTTCTTTGGACGTTTAGGAGCTTGTGTTTCGGCAAAGGTTGGGGTTTTCTTGTCTGACTCTGAATTAGACACCAATACTCCTTGACGAGAACCTTCCCTATAAATTGTCATTCCCTTACAGCCGCTCTCCCATGCAGAAAGATATATCTGACTTACAATTTCCTCAGGAGTTTGTTCTGGGATATTTACTGTAACGCTAATGGAATGATCAACCCATTTCTGCAATGCTCCTTGCATCTTAACCTTATTTACCCAATCAATATCATTTGCCGTCGCTCCTGCATAAGGGGACTTAGCAATAAGATCATCCAACTGTTCTTGTGTATAGTTATTCTTTATGTCCTCAACATCATATCCGTTTATCTTAGCCCAAGTGGCAAACTTATGATGCAAAACATTATACTCTTCCCATTCTTGACCTTCTTGGTCAACAAAGGTAATATTATTGTTCTTGTCATTATGATTTACCTTGCGTCTTCTCTTGTAAACAACTTGAAAAGCAGGCTCAATTCCAGAAGAAGTCTGTGTGCAAATACTCACACTTCCTGTTGGTGCAATGGTTAATAGAGCAATATTGCGTCTTCCATACTTAAGCATAGAATCATATAAATCAGGGCAAGCTTCCTTCAAACGAAGAATAAAAGGATTCTTAGCCTCAAGCTTGGTGTTATAAAGAGGGAAAGCTCCTCTTTCCTTAGCCATCTCTACACTTGAAGCATAAGCTGAGCATGCTAATTCCTTTTGAACCAAGGTTGCAAATTCTGTAGCCTTGTCTGTTCCGTATTGCAAACCCATTGCTGCCAACATATCTCCTTCTGCAGTGATGCCAAATCCTGTACGACGACCCTCTAAACATTTTAATTTAATGTTTAACCAAAGATCTCTTTCAACTCGTTTTATGTCTTCGTCTTCAGGATCTGATTCAATTTTTGCTAATACCCTATCAATCTTCTCAAGTTCTAAGTCAATCAAATCATCCATTAGTCTTTGCCCCTTGCGAACATGTTCTTTGAATAAAGGAAAATTAAATTTAGCTTTTGATGTAAAAGGATTATCAACGTAGGAATAAAGATTAATTGCGAGCAAGCGACAACTATCATAAGGACAGAGTGGAATTTCTCCGCAAGGATTTGTAGAAACAGTCTTGAAACCAAAATCTTTATAGCAGTCTGGCACAGATTCTCTAATTATTGTGTCCCAAAACAAAACTCCTGGCTCAGCACTTTGCCAAGCATTATGTATAATTTTATTCCAAAGCTTGCGAGCATCAATCTCTTTTTCAACCTTTGGAGTATTGCTGTGAACAGGGAATTGTTGTTTGTATGGCTTGCCAGAGGCAACAGCACGCATAAATTCATCATCTATTTTAACAGAAACATTAGCCCCTGTAATCTTTCCTTGCTCCATTTTAGCATCAATAAAATCTTCCACATCAGGATGCTTAACAGAAATAGAAAGCATCAAAGCTCCACGTCTTCCCCCTTGAGCAACTTCACGGGTTGTGTTGGAGTAACGCTCCATAAAAGGAACAATCCCAGTTGAGGTTAGGGCAGAATTTTTAACAGCCGATGACTTTGGCCGAATATGTGAAAGGTCATGACCAACGCCTCCTCTTCTTTTCATTAGTTGAACCTGCTCTTGGTCAACCTTTAGAATCCCTCCATAAGAATCCGAATTTTCATTATTACCAATCACAAAACAATTAGAAAGAGATACAATCTGAAAATTATTACCTATTCCACTCATTGGACTTCCTTGAGGAATTATGTATTTGAAGTCTTTCATCAAATCATATATTTCTGTTTGAGTCATAGGATTTGGATAATTTTTCTCAATGCGAGCAAACTCTCTTGCAAGACGCTTATGCATATCATCAGGAGATACTTCCATAACATTCTCCCCATCCCTAAGGGCATATTTATTCATCCACACATCAGCAGCAAGCGTATCCCCATCAAAATAGGAGTTTGATGCATCTAAAATCTCTTCTGTCTTATAGACCTTTGGTAAAGCTTCATTCATATTAGGTTCTATTTTAATGTTTTGATTGTTTTCTTCATTGAACAAAGTATTCGCCTTAACTATATTTGAGTTCCTGTCTGAAATAAATTTCTCTGAAAGGATTCCTTCCGCCTTTATTGTCTGAGGTTCATCAAATGAAAACAAATCTTGCATAATATTTCTATTTAAATTTAAGTTCTGCGAAATTACAAAACAATCCAATATTGAGGAGGTGATTTTTTGTTTAAAAATCAAAAGTTTTCCACATGTATTTGTTATTAAAGCTCTAAATCCTTTATCTTAAGTTTAAAGAGTGAGGATATTAATTTTAGAGAAAAAAAGAGCTTATTTAAATAAATTATTTCTTCGTTTTAAGAAAATAAAATAAGGTTTTATTTCACTGAAACGAAGAATCAATTAACTAAGAATGGAAATACCCAAACCTACTAAAATTAATAATAAGATTGGGTAAGATTTTATTTAGAAGAAAGAAAATCCCAGAGGATTATTGTTGAAGAAGAACTTGCTTTTCAACTGTTTCTCCAGGAATAAGTCTCACTGTAGATTTTCCATAGCGAATATAGTTGTTTGCGTCTTTTTTCTCTACATTAATATCTAAGATGGCTTCGTGGTCAAAAGTAAAAAAAGCCTCTCCCTTACTATCTGTCACGCCTTCTGCCCTTACACTCCCTCCTTCCTTAGAAATTTCTATCTTTGCACCAGGGATGACAATTGATGTATTAGTAACATCTTGCACTTTAACAGTTAATCTGCATTTATTATCTTCTTTGCATCCTGAAAAGAAAGGAATTGCAAGTGCTAAGACAAGCATTAAAGAAAAAAATCTAACGATATTCTTTTTCATAAGGCTGAAATTTTGTAATATTGCGGTTTAATTAAAGTGCAAATCTAAGAAAAATAATTAATATGAATGCAAAATATTTATCAATTTTAGTCCTTTTTACTGGACTTTTAGCTTTTGGTTGTGCAAATAAATCAACTCAAAAGGAAACTAAACAAGCAGAAAACATAAGCAAAGAAACACAAAAACAAACCAAAAAGGAGAAACAAACTATGGTATTAATTAGTACATCAATGGGAGATATGAAGGCTGTTTTGTATAACGAAACACCTGCACATAGAGATAATTTCATTAAGCTTGCAAAGGAAGGCTATTTCAATGGATTGCTTTTCCATAGAGTAATTGACGGTTTTATGGTTCAAGGAGGAGATCCCGATTCAAAGAATGCCCCTAAGGGAAAACAATTGGGACAAGGTGGTCCAAGCTACACTATTCCTGCTGAATTTAACCAAAGTCTTATTCACAAGAAAGGAGCTTTGGCTGCAGCCAGAATGGGAGATAATGTAAACCCACAGAAGGCCTCTTCAGGATCACAGTTCTATATTACTCAGGGAAAGAGTTATTCTGCAGCAGAACTCCAGAATATGGAAATGAGAATGGGTAAGAAACTTAACCAAACTCAACGAGATGCTTATACAAGTGTGGGTGGTGTTCCTTTCTTGGACTTTGAATACACTGTGTTCGGAGAAGTTATTGAAGGGCTTGAGGTTATTGACAAGATAGCAAAGGCTCAAAAAGACCGCTTTGACCGTCCTTTGCAAGACATTATGATGAAGGTTACTATAATTGAAGAAAAATAAGATTAGAGATGAAGGAAAGATTGTTAGAGGAAATTTCAAAGGTAGAGGGGTTGGTTGCATCGGACTTAGAGGGAGTTGAGACGCATAGAATTGCCTATTTAGGGAAAAAAGGCTTGCTTAACGATTTGTTTGCCGAATTTAAAACGGTGCCAAACGAAAACAAAAAAGAAATAGGCTTACTCCTAAATGATTTAAAGAACGCCGTACAGTCAAAAATTGAGACCCTAAAGCAAGGACTCCAAGACTCTTCGGAAGAAAGCTCAGTTAAGGACGACCTTACCAAACCCTCAGCCCTATTGGACTTAGGCTCAAGACATCCACTCTCTGTTGTAAGAAATGAAATCATTGAGATATTCTCAAGAATCGGTTACACAGTACGAGAAGACGGAGAGATAGAGGACGATTGGCACGTTTTCTCAGCACTAAACTTTCCCCCAGAACATCCTGCAAGGGATATGCAGGACACATTCTTTGTTGAAACAAGAGAGGACGGAAACAACGCTGTTTTAAGAACACATACATCATCTGTTCAGGTAAGAACAATGGAAAGGGAGAAACCACCAATCAGAATAATTGCCCCTGGAAGAGTGTTTCGTAACGAGGCAATATCGGCAAGAGCACACTGCATATTCCACCAAGTCGAAGGGTTATATGTAGACAAAGGCGTATCGTTTGCAGACCTTAAACAAAACCTATTATACTTTGCTAAAGAAATGTTTGGCGAAAGCACACAGATAAGACTTCGTCCTTCTTATTTCCCATTCACTGAACCATCAGCAGAAATGGATATCTCATGTAATTTATGTGGAGGTAAAGGATGTAATATCTGTAAAGGAACAGGATGGCTCGAAATTATGGGATGTGGAATGGTTGACCCAAATGTTTTGGAGGCTTCCAATATAGACCCAAAGGTATACTCTGGATTTGCATTTGGAATGGGAATAGAAAGAATTGCCATGTTGAAATACCAAGTCAAAGACTTAAGATTATATTTCGAAAACGACCTGCGATTTCTCAAACAGTTCTCCTCAGCATACTAAGTCCTACTTTTATTAAACTTAGAAAAATCACAAAGAATGGCTATTATAGAATTGGAAGACATGAGCTTCTATGCTTTTCACGGATGCTTTGCACAAGAACAGATAATCGGAACACATTTTAGGGTAGACCTATTGTTCGAATTCCCATCCTCCTTGGCAGAGGAAACCGACTCAATACAAGATACCGTTAACTACTTGAGCGTTTACCAAACCATTAAACATTTATTCGAAACCCCATCGCATTTATTGGAAAACATATCGCGAAGAATCTTAGACACTCTAATGAGGGACTTCCCCCAAATGGAATACTGTAAGGTTAAGGTAACAAAACTTAATCCCCCATTGGGAGGAAAGCTATATGGAGTGAGCGTAACCTTAGATAAAAGAAAATAAACCCCAAATAAATAACCATTAACCACTAACTACTAACCTTTACTCGAAAGTTCCTTTTCCCAAAGCCAAGCGCTATGGGTCATTTGGTCAAGCGTACGTTTAGCAGTCCAACCCAGCTCCTCATTAGCCAGGCTTGTGTCAGCCCAAATCTGAATTATATCTCCCTGACGCCTTGGTCCAATGATATAAGGTAGCTTCTGAGTGCTGGTTTTCTCAAAGCTATTAATAACTTCCAAAACCGAATAACCATTGCCCGTACCTATATTGAAATATTCCAAAGCCTGCTTGTTCTTGCCCCCAAATAGCCTGTCAAGTGAGATAACATGAGCCTCAGCAAGGTCCATCACATGAATATAATCCCTAATGCAAGTGCCGTCAGGGGTAGGGTAATCGTTGCCAAATACCGTTAGCTCCTTGCGTTTCCCAATTGCAGTTTGAGTAATGAAAGGCATAAGGTTATTAGGTACTCCGTTAGGTAATTCTCCTATAATCGCACTCTCATGAGCCCCAATTGGATTGAAATATCTTAAGGCTATGGCATTAATGGGCTTGGTTTGAGTGGTGAAATGGAGTATCTCCTCTGCCATTTGCTTAGTGTTGCCGTAAGGAGACTCAGCTTTCTTGATAGGAGAAAGCTCCTTGATGGGAAGGGAGTCAGGCTCACCATAAACAGTGCAAGAGGAAGAATGGACAAGGTGCTTTATGCCATGCTTAGTCATGTTCTCCAAAAGGTTAAGTAGTATCCCAATATTGTTTTGGTAATACTCCACAGGGTTAAGGCAACTCTCTCCAACGGCTTTATATGCTGCAAAGTTAATAATCCCTTCTATATTATTATGGGACTCAAAAAATGCACGACAAGACTCTCTATGGCTAAGGTCAAGCTCCACAAAATCGGGCCTAAGTCCTGTTATTTTCTCAATACGGTCAATTGTATCACGGGTAGAGTTGGACAAATTGTCGGCTATCAAAACCTTATAGCCTTTTTCTTGAAGGGCAACTGTGGTGTGACTCCCTATGTAGCCAAGCCCACCGGTTACGAGTATGGTTATGTCTTTATTTGCCATAGAAATTTAGGATTTTACTTATTATAAATGCTATCTTACTAAGGTCAAGCTCAGTGTGCATGGGAAGAGAGAGAACCTCCTTGCAAAGACGCTCCGACTGAACCATATCTCCACTTTGATGAGCTATCTGAAGGAAAGCCTGTTGACGATGAAGTGGTATTGGATAATAAACCATTGAGGGTATGCCACATGAGGAGAGATATTCCTTAAGCTCATCCCTTTTTTCGCCTTGAACCTTTAGGGTGTATTGATGATAGACATGGGTTGAATAGGAAAATTCCTTAGGCGTGATAAGCTCAGAGATATCCCTAAAGGAATAGGAGTATCTTTGTGCTGCCTCATACCTAAGCTTGTTGTAGGTGGAAAGATGTTGAAGTTTTACATTGAGAATGGCGGCTTGAAGAGTGTCTAATCGGGAATTAACGCCCAAAACCTCATGATGATATTTCACACTCGAACCATGATTACATATCATCTTTATGCGCTTAGCCAAAGCCTCATCGTTGGTAAACAAAGCTCCACCATCGCCATAACAACCCAAATTCTTGGAAGGGAAAAAGGAAGTACATCCAATATGACCTATGGTGCCAAGAAACTGTCTCTTGCCAGAATCAAACACATATTCAGCACCCAAAGCCTGAGCATTGTCCTCAACAACCCAAAGGTCGTATTTCTTAGCCAAAGTCATAATTTCCTCCATCGGTGCTGCCTGACCAAAGAGATGAACAGGTATGATGGCACGTGTGTTTACGGTAATGGCTTGTTCAATGTTTTTGGCAGTAACGTTGAAGCTATCATAGTCAACATCCACCAAAACAGGACGTAAGCCCAAGAGTCCAATAACCTCCGCCGATGCAATAAAGGTAAAGGATGGCACAATAACCTCATCCCCAGCCTTAAGACCAAGAGCCATAAGAGCAACCTGAAGAGCATCAGTCCCATTAGCACATGGCACAACATGTGAAACCCCAAGATAGGTTTTGAGATTTTCGGAAAAAGCCTCAACATGTGAGCCATTAATAAAAGCAGTATTATCAATCACCTCCTTTATGGCAGAGTCAATCTCTTTCCTATGCCTCAAATACTGACCCCTAAGATCTACCATTTCAATTTTCTTCATCTTCTTTTCCAAAATTTTAGATGTGCAAAGATAACACAAAAACTCTTTCTGACAAAAATCAGAAAGAGTTTTCGGGTAATTAAACTAAGTTTAATTTTAAGGAAGCATAGGGTCTTCTTCAGGAGTCTTTTCCTGATGTCCCGAAGGAGTAACGTCCACAAACATAAGTTGATTGTTCTCCTTCTTGTAGGATTTCTGAACTTCCTTTGAAGGGATGTAGCGAATGTTTACCTTCAAAACATTGTCCACAGTTAGTTCTTCCAAAGTGTTAGCGGAAGTAACCTTGAGTTGAATTTGGAATATACCAATCTCAGTCTCAACGCTCCTGCCGTTTTGTGCACTCTTGCCAAGAACACGTCCAAAGTTCTTGAAGACATTGGAAACATCACCAGGAGAAAGTGAAGATAAATCAGCAATCTCCTGCTCCACCTCGTTCTTAGTCATGTTTGGCTGACGAACAAGTGCCGGCAAAAACTTCATACCTGGATTTAAACCGGTAGAAATCTTTTTGATAATTTTTGTTAGCCACAGCATAATACAAAGATTTTGGTTAATAATATATTTCATTAGTGTTTGCTTAGAATCAAACACTTTGCAAATATAAGCAAACAAAATCCAAAATCCAAATTTTTTGGAAATTTTTTCTTAAAACTAAGTTGAATTTAATTAATGCTTAGTTCTAAATGATTAATACTTAATCAAATAACCATTAACCACTAAGCAATAATCATTAGACTAAGTCTCCTCGTCTTTAGACTGAGTCTCCTCGTTTTTAGACTGAGTCTGCTTGTCTTTAGACTGAGTCTAAAAAAGCTCAGGTTCAGTTAAAAAACAAGGAGACTCAGTTAGGAAAAAATTCCCCTTTGTCCTATGGTAATGGCATAGTAATCAGCTATTTACAGCCTTTGCAAACTTATGGGGAAACTAAGAAAACGGACAAAAACATAGGTTTAACTCAGTCATTTGCGTTTTTTAACTGAGTCTGAGCAAAATTAGACTGAGTTAAAATAAAATTAGACTTAGTCTCGATTTTTTCTACCCACCACTAACCCTTTTTAAAAGATGTTGAAAGTTTAAGGTTTAGGGTTTAAGCTTCGCCTGACAAGTTTAAACCTTAAACCCTAAACCTTCAACCCTAAAAAATAAACCTTCAACCTTAAACCAATGATAAATAGACAGAAACAATCTCTTCATACTCAAAGCCTTTGGACAATAGGAAGGCGATTGTTTTCTGTTTGATGGAGCTTGGCTCTTGTTTTCCAAGACTTTGCATCTTCCTAAGGCATAGCTTTTCCAATAGGGCTTTGTACTCATGCTCTGGGATTTGGTCTAAGCCCAATTGTATATTGCTTTCCGACAGCCCCATTAGCCTTAGCTCATGTTGGATTTTCTTTCTCCCCCATTGGTTCTGATTAAACTTACTTTTGGCATAGAGCTGAGCAAAACGAGACTCACTCACATAGTTTTCAGAGATAAGCTCCGCAAGCACATCCTCAGCCTCCCAAGGCTCAAGCCCCCTTTTCAAAAGTCCATTAACAACCTGCCTATGAGAGCGTTCCTGCTTACTACAATAAGCCTTAGCCCAACTAAAAGCATCCCTAATCCTTTTGTCATTATCTTTCATAAATAAATGTTTATGGTTTAATGTTTAAGGTTTAAAGTTAATATAAATATGTTTAAGGTTGATATAAATATGTTTAAGGTTGAAAGTTTAAGGTTTAAGCTTCGCCTGACAAGTTTAAACCTTAAACCCTAAACCTTCAACCCTAAACTTTAAACCTTCAACCTTAAACTTCTTGTAAAAGAATTATTTTGCAAAGAAACGAAATTATATTATTTTTGCATCAAATTTAATTAAATAATTTTCAGTCTTGAGAAGCTCAAAATTTGGCTTAGTCCTATTATGTTTAGCTTTGGTCTTTTTGTCCTGTGGCAAGGGTTCCAAGCCAGAGGACTATGGCGTATCAATCTCAGCCCCAAAGCATTTGGGAACGCCCTCAGAAAGATTTTCAGCAGACCAGGTTCAGCTACTACGAATCACCAACTCCCTAAGCTTTCATTTGCTCAACCAAATCTACACCTCAACCGACACAATCTTTCCCTTCTCCTACTCAACCTTAGGCTTTCTCCAAAACCTCTACACCCTAACCGACACAACCTACCAAAGAGTCCTTGAACAACACTATAGCATCTCTGATTCCCAAGCCTTTGTGCAAAATATTTCAGACCTACTCTCCTTAGTCTCCGACATAGACTCCACAATAAAAGAAAGCACCCAAGTCCAACCAAGCAAAACCTCGCCCTATTCAGACCTTGTTCAAGAACTCCAAATCCCATTCCCCTATGAAGGAATGCTAAATCCCATACAATCCAACTTCACCCTAATGGACTCAAGCCAAAGGCAGATGAATTTTTATGAAATCTCCTCACGCTTTGGTTTCTTTCGTAGCGAAACAGAACTCTGTTTAGACATACCAGTGGGCAATGAAAACTACTCCCTCATGATACTGGAGCCGATGGATAAGGACATAAAAACCTTTGCCCAAACCTTCACCGAGAGCAAATATAAGGAAATTGTGGAGAAGCTCAGCTATCAAGTCCTCAGGATAAGTCTACCCGAGCTCAAGCAAAGCACCATCTTCAGCCTCCATTTCCCCACCATCAACAACCACACCCCCCATGAGAGGAAATCCTGTTTGCTCACCACCAGAGTCAGTTTCCTTATGCCCACACGAGCCATGCTTGAGCATGAAGAAACCGACATCGACACCAAGCTCCGTTCCAACACCAAAACAGAGCATCATATCCTAAGCCGTCCCTTTCTCTACATACTCAGGAGCAAGAACACCAACACCATCCTTCATTTGGGTATATTCTTAGGCACTTAGGCTGTGTTTATAAGCCCTTTGTGGTCAAGAAAACTTTTTTTCAACATTTTCCCTCAAAATTCTTTGCCACTAAGAATCAATTTTATATCTTTGCCTCCTTGTTTACGAGAAAATAAATACTAATATATTAACATAAAACCTTATTTGAACTATATGAAAGTATATCAAACATCAGAGATCAAGAACATAGCCTTGGTAGGAGGGGCTAAGAGCGGCAAGACAACCCTTGCCGAAGCAATGGCATTTGAGGCGGGCATAATCAATCGCCGAGGAAGTGTTGAGGAAAAGAACACCATTTCCGATTACAGAGAAATAGAAATTGACCGCAGGAACTCTGTTGTTGCCACAGCCCTGTTTGCTGAATATAACACAACGAAAATTAACATTATAGATGTACCTGGCTTTTCTGACTTTCAGGGAGAATTAGTTGGGGCTTTGAATGTTGTTGAAACAGCAGTAGTTGTTATCAATTCACAGATAGGAATTGAGGTAGGGACTGAGCTTGCTTTCAAGCACACAGACAAACTTCATATTCCAATTATGTTTGCCATGAATCAGCTTGATGCTGAGAAAGCTAATTTTGATGAAAAGATTAAGGAGATGAAATCTTTCTTTGGCGAGAAGATAACTATTGTTCAGTATCCTGTGAATGCTGGTGTAGGCTTTGACTCCTTTGTTGATTTAGTTACCAAAAAAATGTATAAATATCCAAAGGGAGGTGGCAAGCCTGAGATTCTTGATATTCCAGAAGGCGAGAAAGCAAAAGCAGACGAACTCTCCCTAACCTTAGTTGAGAACGCAGCAGCAGGAGCAGACGACCTAATGGAAAAATACTTTGACCAAGGAGACCTAAGCATAGAAGAAGTAAGAAGAGGCTTAAAATTAGGATTAGCATCCAGAAGCGTATTCCCAGTACTTTGCTGCTCTTCACGAGAAAACATAGGCGTAGGACGAATGCTCGAATTCATATCAAACAATGTTCCAAGCCCAAATGAAGCAGTTAGTGTAAAAACACTAACAAACGGCAATAAAGTATCGTATGATGCAACAAAACCAACCTCACTCTTTGTCTTCAAAACCTCCAACGAACAGCATTTGGGAGAAGTTGCCTTTATGAAAGTAATGTCTGGAGAGGTAGTAGAAGGAATGGACGTTTTAAATTCAAAGAACCAAGCTAAAGAAAGAATATCTCAAATCTTTGCAAACTCAGGCAAGACTAGAACAAAATTAGACAAAGCCTTAGCAGGAGACATCATAACCACAATAAAGCTAAAGGATGCCAAAACCAACACAACCCTCAACTCACCAAAAAATGCTTCCGACACAGTATCACCAATCGAATTCCCACTACCAATATATTCCACTGCAGTACGAGCACTCGAAAACACCGATGATGAAAAGGTAGGAGGATTAATAAATGAGTTTTGTCAACATGACCGTTCCATGAGAGTAGAACTTTCAAGAGAACTAAAACAAACCATAATCAAAGGAATGGGAGAGTTGCACATAAACACCTTAAAGTGGTATTTTGACAACCAACACAAAATAGGAATCGAATTCCTTGCACCAAAAATCCCATATCGTGAAACCATAACAAAAAGTGCAGAAGCCTCCTACCGCCATAAGAAACAATCAGGAGGAGCAGGACAATTCGGTGAAGTATATCTTTTAATTGAACCTTACTTTGACGGAATGTCCAACCAAACAAAATATCCTATAAGAGGAACAGAAACACACGAACTCCCATGGGGAGGAAAGTTAGTCTTCAATAACTGTATCGTAGGAGGAGCAATCGATGCTCGTTTTATGCCAGCCATCCTTAAAGGTATAATGGAAAAGATGGAAGAAGGACCACTAACAGGTTCTTACGCAAGAGACATAGTCGTTAATGTATTTGACGGAAAGATGCACCCAGTTGACTCCAACGAAATGGCATTTAAGTTAGCAGGAAGAAACGCATTTAGAGAAGCCTTCAAAAATGCAGGACCAAAAATCCTTGAACCGATATACGACATGGAAGTAGAAGTACCTGGCGATATGATGGGAGGAGTTATGACCGACCTACAAGGAAGAAGAGCAATAGTAATGGGAATGGACTCTGAAGGAAGAAATCAAATCATCAAAGCACAAGTTCCCCTTGCTGAAATGTATCGCTACTCAACCTCATTATCATCACTAACCTCTGGACGAGGATGGTACTCCATGAAATATAAAGAATATCAACAAGTACCAACAGATGTTCAAAACGCATTGTTGAAAGCATACGAAGAAGCAACAAAAGACGAAGAATAGTAATAATAACTTTCTATGGAAAATGATTTAACCAAAGCCCTAAATATTGGAAAGGAAACTGCTCGAAAACTAAATGAGGTTGGAATAGATTCCTATGAAACCTTAGTACATTTAGGCACCGAACAAGCGTTTAAGAAGTTAAAATCAAAAGATCCAAATACCTGCATAAACCTTCTATACTCAGTAGAAGGAGCAATAGAAGGAATTAAATGGAACGCAATTTCCAAAGAAAGAAAATTAGAACTAACTGAATTTTTTAGAAATAATAGTTGATAATCGTTAAATAAACTTTAAAAGGGATTCATTTTTGGATCCCTTTTTTATTAATTAGTCGATAAAACGAATAATCTCATCGTATAAATAGGTTACTTTCGTCGTTTTTTACTTGTTCCTTTCATCAATAAATCAATATCTTTGCCAAAAAAATATAAAGCCATGAAAGAACAAAAAAAATCTAAATCAAATTCCAGTTTTGGAATATATGTAGGAATAATCCTAATAAGCGGAGGATTAATTTACCTTCTAAATAATTTAGGCTATATTGAGAAATCAATAATAGAAATAGTAATAACATTTCCTATGCTTCTACTATTACTCTCACTTTATTGGATTTTCAGAAAACATTTCTTTTGGGGATTTTTAGGAGTATTAATATCATTAATTTTCTTAGTACCAAAGGTTTCTACCTTTTATCCTAATTTAATTACATTTCCATTTGAAAACCTAACACTCGAAAACACAATTCTTCCTATCCTATTTATTTTGTTTGGAATTGCAATTATTTCAAAAGTAGTTTCAAAACCGAAGAAATATAATAATAAGGAATATGAATTTTTTGAATCTTCAAAAGATAATAATTTTATTCAAAAGCTATTCTCAGGAAAAAATGTTATCTTTGGCTCATCAAAAAATATGGTTCTTGCCCCATTATTTAAAGGGACAGAAATAAACACAGTGTTTGGAGAAGTAATATTAGATCTTCGTAAAACAGATATTGAAGAAGGAGAGACAAGAGTTGAAGTGAATGTTGTATTTGGAGGAGTTGAAATATATGTCCCTTCCAATTGGGAAATAGTTATAAATACAACTAATGTCTTAGGAGAAACTGAGGATAAAAGATTCTATACAGAAGAAACAACTTCCTCAACTAAAAAGTTAATAATAAATGGTGCTTGCGTTTTTGGAGGAATAGAAATTAAGAATTAAAATAGAAATAGATGTTTCAAAATAAGCACACTATATTCATAACAATAGGTTTTCTTATTATATGGTCAGTAGTTGTTTCATTGCTATTAAGACTTCTTACAAAAGAAAACCTATTATTCCTTTTTAGCATTACAATTCTAAGTTTCGGACTCTTTGTCTTCCTTCTTCAACTTCTATTAAACAAAGTCTTTCCTAGTCAAGAAGAACAATACGAAACTCAAAGAGAAAATTTAAAAGAAGAAAAAGATAGTATTGAAGAAAAAGATTTAACTAATGAAGAAGAATATATAGAAAGAATAAGTGTTAAAACAGGGCAAAAGCTTGACGTGATAATGATAAAAGATGTTATGTTTATGCAATCAAATGGAGATTATGTTTCAATATATTCTAAAGAAAATGTTTACCTAAAAGAGCAAACAATGAAGCATTTTGAAAAAAATCTTCCACCAAAACAATTCGTAAGAATACATCGCAGTTACATCGTAAATGTAGATTTTATAAGTAGCATACATAATTACAAGAAAAATCAGTTTAAGATAAAACTCAAAAATAACTATGAATTAAAGGCAAGTCAAACAGGCTACAATTTATTAAAGGAAAGATTATCGATATAAGATATTCTTTCTTCATATTATAGTACAGTAAGTTTTGATGCATTAAAAGAGATTTTAATGGCTCAGATTAAATATTTGGAGATTAGTTTTATAATTGCTAAAAAATGGAATTTGAAAAGGCATTTATAAGTTATTTTTTACTAGAAGGATTACTATAGCATTTTAAGATAACCAAAGTTGAAGAACTAGGGGAGGTATCTACCAAAAGAATAACAAAAGTGGATAAATAAAAACCATTAAAAATGTCCATTAAGCCTAAATAGATAATTAAAGGTAAGTAAAGCATGAAAGGGATTCAATCAACGAATCCCTTTTTGCTAATGAATTTTTTGGCTTAATGGACATTTTTAATA
>DHCV01000012.1 GCA_002399025.1 Bacteroidales bacterium UBA4893
ATTAAAAATGTCCATTACTCCTATATTAATCATAATTAAAAATATGAAGGACTTATTTTTAATTATGATTGAGTTTTTTCTCAATAACTAATTTACTCGCTATTTTTCGTTTGGAAACTTGGAAACTTTACTTAATAAACAGAACTCTATTCAAAAGTTTAATAGTTAAGGTAACCCTAAGTAAAACTTGGGAGTTACACATAACTTTGCTATAAAAATTGGGGTTGCATTTATAACTCTTTATTTCATTTTACTGAAATCAAGTAATAATTTTTTCTTTCTTCGTTTTAATTTACTGAAACAAGGTTTTATTTTACTCTCTCTTTATTCTAATGGAATAGAATTCATACAAAATATCATATCAATCTACAATTTTCACATTACCCACCATTCTATCAATACTTTACTCTTTCAAAATATTCATATTCATTTATTCAAACCTATACATATAGAATGAATAAATATTTAATCATCATAGAATATTCCCCAACACTTAGTTGGGGGAATATTCTATCTTTTCTTCTTTAATTATAAATATTCAAGCTATACTTGTAAACTTTACTGGCTATTTAATTGAAAAAGTAATTGATATTTCTATATTTACATGAAAAATAAAAAGCTTAAAATACATATCTTATATAAATAAGGATATATATTTTAAGCTTATATGAAGAGATTACTATTTAGATTGAAATAATAATCTCCAGAAAGTCTATATTAAATATATTTCAATTCTCTTAGAGAAGCTTCAATTACTTTAAATGTAGCTTCCATATCATTGTCAAGACCTACAGAATAACGAACCAAACCTTCACTCATTCCCATTTCTTTTTGTATTTCATCTGGCAATTCGGAAGATGTTGATTTGCCTGAACAAGAGAATAATGTACGGAAATATCCTAATGATACAGCAAGATAACCAACTCCTTTTTCTTGCATTTTTTCCATAAATTTATTTGCTTTTTCTGCAGTTTCAAGGTCTATTGCAATCATACCGCCATATCCAAAGCCTGCATTCATTTGCTGATTCATCAATTGATGGTCTCTATGTTCTGGTAAACCTGGATAGTTTGCTTTAATGCCAATATCATTAAATCTCTTAGCTAAATACAATGCGTTGCGACTGTGTTGTTGCATACGAATGTGTAAAGTGTATAGATTTTTAAGGATAGATGTTGAGCGATAACTATCTAAAACTGGTCCTAAAAGCATTGCTGTTCCATCGTTAACATCAATCAATGAATTAATAAATTCACCATCAGCACAAATTGCTCCTGCAACGCAGTCATTCTTACCATTTACAAACTTAGTCATTGAATAAACAACAACATGAGCTCCCAAAACATAAGGAGAGAAAATCATTGGAGTAAATGTATTGTCAACAATAAGCCTTGCACCTACAGTATCAGATAGTTTTCTTAGCTCTCCAATATTTGAAATTCTGAGAAGAGGATTAGACATTGTTTCTGTATAAACCACCTTTGTATTTGGTTTGATTGCAGCTTTTACTTGTTCTAGATTAGTTGTATCAACAAATGTTACTTCTATTCCGAATTTCTTTACATAATTATTTAAGAACGCAAATGTTCCTCCATAAACTGTCATTGAAGCAACAATATGATCTCCCTTTTGAACGCATTGTAACAATGCAGATGTTATTGCTCCCATTCCAGATCCAGTAACCCATGCAGCTTCAGTTCCTTCCATTGCTGCTAATGCTTTACATAATGAAAGATTTGAAGGATTCCAATGGCGAGAATAAAGGAAATAACCTTCAGTCTCTCCATGGAAAGTGTCTGTCATTGTTTGTCCGTAAGGGAAACAAAATGTTGCAGAATCATTAATATTTGGATTTATACCTCTTTCTGCAGAAATTTCAGCAACAGAATTAATTGCCATTGCTGGATCAAATTTTTTATTTAACATGATATTATATTTTTAACAATTCATTGCACCACAAACGTTAATAACTTGTCCACTTACATAACTGGATAAGTCACTTCCCAAGAATACGCAAACTTTTGCAACTTCCTCAGGCAATCCACCTCTACGAAGAGGTATTTTCTTTTCCCAATCTTTTCGAACATCTTCTGGTAATTGAGCAGTCATATCAGTAATGATAAATCCTGGAGCCACAGCATTGGAACGAATATTTCTTGAACCAAGCTCTTGAGCTATACTCTTAGTAAAACCAATAATTCCAGCCTTTGATGCTGAATAATTACTTTGACCAGCATTTCCACTTACGCCAACAACAGAACTCATATTTATAATTGAACCGCTCTTCTGCTTAAGCATAATCTTCTGACAAGCATGTGTTAGATTGAAGACACTCTTTAGATTAATATTCATAACCAAATCCCAATCCTTTTCCTGCATTCTCATAAGCAAATTATCACGCGTAATTCCAGCATTATTAACTAAAATATCTATCCTTCCAAACTCCTGTGCAACTGCTTCAACCAACTGAGCACTTTCTTCAAAAGAGGATGCATTGGATGCATAACCTATTGCCTTAACTCCAAAAGCTAATAATTCTTTTTCACATTGCTCCATGTTTTCATCTCTTCTAACATCAGTAAAAGCAATATTACAACCTTGACTTGCATAACTAATGGCTATTGCTTTTCCTATCCCACGAGAAGCACCCGTAATAAGAGCTACTTTATTTTCAAGTAATTTCATATTCTATTAGTATTTTAAAATTATTTTTTGCAAAGGTAAGCAAAAAATACAAATCAAAAGCCAATTTATATGAATTAAGAGTAGGAAATCACCCTTGAGAATGGGTTAAATTCGCCTTAACTTGGCAACTGTATAAAGAAATCGGAATATCATTAGGAAATTAAACCAAAGAGTAGGAATTAGTCCATAATATTTTTTCATAATAAGGAATCTTTCTTTGTTAGCCTTCAAAATATTTTTCCTTGAAAGCCCTCCTTCCAAATAACAAGTTATCTTATATTTGGTGCCCAAAATATATTTTGCCCTTTTGAAAGACTCCAACACCCACTCATAATCAGCAGCTATCTTAAATTTAAGGTTATATTCAGGAGCTATCTCTCTTTTAACCAAAACTGATTGATGACAAACAAGCATTCCCATTCGAAAGTCTTTCCAGGTTAAATTATTCTTTGTTTTCAATCTTCTGTCTCCTATCTGTTTTCCATTTTCATCAACAATCACTGTCTCTCCATAGTAAACATCTCTCATAAAAGACTCTTTAGAGAAAAAATAATTAAGGACATCAGACTTGCAAATTGTGTCTCCAGCATTTAAAAACCATACATAATCTCCAGTAGCCAAACTTATGCCCTTGTTCATAGCATCATAGAGTCCATTGTCCTTTTCAGAAATCCATTTTGTTACAACATCGGAATACTTCTCAACAATTTTTAATGTCCCATCGGTTGATGCTCCATCAATAATTATTGATTCAATATTATTATAATCCTGCTTTTTAATACTCCTTAGAGTTCTTTCCAAAACCTTCTCAGCATTGAAGGTTACTGTAATAATGGATACTTTTGGGTTAATCATCAAATATATGTTTTAAATTATAGAAGAATCATATTAAAGTTATTAGTTTGCTATTGTAATTTTGAACAATACACTTTTCATTTGGATTTACAACTATGCAAATTTCATATTTATTTTCAGCAAACTTCAAATTTAAAAAAGTTTTTAATTAATTAATCAATCATTTTATTATTTGTAAGACTTTTCTTTATTATTTATCTAACAAATAAATCCTTCCGACTTTATGTAAATATATTATTTCCCTTAATAAAGGAATACAAAATAAAACAAAATTCCCTATTCTATTACTCTAATAACTAGGCAAAAATAAAAATAAATTTATTATAATCAGATATTTTTGACGAAAATTTCAAAAATAATTACATATTAGTTATTAATCGTTGATGTTTTCTAAACACTTAATACAACCTCTCATTGATTTCATCTCAAGCAAAACTATTTTCAAAACAAAAATATATTGGGTATTTTAGATATTGAGAATTATTATTATTCTTGATCAATCTTATTTAAAACTGCTTTAAACATTTCTCCGTTACGAATTTTTTGTGCAAAAATTTTAACATTCTCTTCTATTTTTTTCTTTTCTTCTTTTGAAACAGAAAGTATCTTCTCCTCTAATTCGTATAATGAGTTGATTAATAATCCCAAATGATTTTCTTCTACAAACTTAGCAATACCTGATTCTTCCCATACTATCAAGGGCATATTAGCAGCAATATATAATATTGCTTTAGAAGGTATAGTGATTCTAAGATATTGCCCATGAAGGTTATTTATATCATTGTTATCTAATCCATTTCCATCCCAAACAAGTCCCCAATCTCCATGTACCTCACTTATTTTTCTAAATGGAAATCCTTTTCTATATTCAATCCAATTGGGGCTAGTAGAATTATTGGATATTCCATAGACCAATAATTTAATTTTACTATAGTTTAGTTTTTCTAATTGATTTATGAATGTAGCCTTATTATAGTTTCCTGCAAAAGCAACTCTATAATTTTCTTTTCCATTTGTTAAAGGTGCTGAATCTTCTGTAAGAAAGTCAAAAAAATGAATTATCTCAGCAGGAGTTTTAACTCCCACTTCCCTACATCTTTTTAGCATATTAGATGTTTGAAATATTAATTTATCTGCAGAATTTAGATTATTAAGATCTTTAGTTAAGTACTTATTCATACCCCTAAAATAATCTATATCTGTACACAACAATGTAATATAACATTTCTTTTTATGCAATAAAAAGAAGAAAATAGGTAATAATATACCAAATGGATTAGGGTAAATAAATAGTAACTTGGAGTTTTTAGGTATCTGTATTAAAGATTTAATGAATATTGGTATTTTAATAAGATTATAACGCAATTTAGTAATTAAGTTATCCTTTCCTTTACAAAAAAAATCATAGGAATCTATCTTTTGTAGATATAATCTATATCCACATTCGCTCGCTATCTTTACAGTATCTTCATATAATGGAATTGCATTTTTTCCCCTCTGCAAGTAATTAACAATTATCTTCTCCATATTCACATATTACTAATATATAATCCTATATAAAATAAAAACCTTTACTCTGTTTAAAATAAGTCATGCAAATATACTAACTTTTTCTGTCAGTAAATGAAACTATTACTACAATACTAAAAATGGGAGACAATTATTTAATGAATTTACTCCAAAAACTATTAAATTCATTTTTCTCAAAAGCATGACATGCAAAAGGAAGTTTATTATTATTTAAAACATATAAATAAGAAGGAGACTTTTCAAAAGCAAAATCAATTGCTAATGGAATATCAGGAACTTTTATTCCCATATTTAAATAATCAGATAAATATATCAAAAAATAATCCTCATTTATTTTATATTTAAAGAAGAATGTACAGATAAATGAAATTATAGCACTCTTGTATTTTGGCGCATTAAAACTTTTGAAATAATCATAATAGAATTTGTAGTTCAGTTTATAATTTTTTTTATTAGTAACTTCAATAAACTTAGAAACCTTTCTTAATGATAATCCTCCATTACCTACTTTCCAAAGTGATTTGCCATCCTCATAACTCTTATGATCTTCAAACCAAGGAGAACCAATATAATCGTAATTCAAATTACACCAATAATCCAAGTCATTTCTAAAAACGTATGCATCCAACTGATAAATAAGCATGTAATCATAATCCTTAAAGCTCAAATAAAAATCCTGACACATCATTAGCTTGTTATAGCCTCTTAGAGAGGAAAAATAACTTCTATCAAAATAAGAAAATTGAATATCTTTATTATTTCTCTTAGATATTTCCTTGTAAATATATAAATCTAATTCCCTAAAAGTAACTATATAAATATCATATTTACTCAGAGTTCTTAAACATTTATCAAAGGAAATAATCTCATATTCTGATGGATTTGATTTATATATAGGAATAAGAATAGATGTTCTCATTTCCTAAACTTCTTATTTGGGAACATTAAAGAATAGAAAAAATAAGAGATATCCTCCAAAAGTAACTTAATAAATAAAAAGAATTTTGGCCTTCTTATCATTTTCTTTGCTGAAACACATGCCTCATTACGTTTCCAACTTGTAAAAAACTCATAGGTAAAAGCGTCTTTACGAATTATTACAAACAATGCAATAAGAGGATGTTTAATCATAAACTTCTTAAATTCAGTACATGCTGGAGCTTTAAATTTCACATCACATTCAACTAATTTCATGTTAAGGTTTGATAACATTTTATCAACAGTTTTCCATGTAAAGAAATGAATATGTGTATCATCAAGCAGCCCCCAGTCTCTGTATGTAAAATCTCCATCATAAAGACTAAATATCACTGCACTATGTGAAATATTAGGTATAGACAATAATAATTCCCCTTCAGACTTCAAAAACTCAATTGCTTTGGTTAATGTATGTTCTGGTTGTCTAAGATGCTCCAATACATCTGCCAAAATAATATAATCGAATTCACCCTCAACCTGTTCGCACCATAAGTCTTCATCTAAATTAGCAACAATTGTCTTTTCGGAGAATTCAATAGTATTCTTAGCCATTTCTGGATTTAATTCGACACAAGTTATAGAGCAATTCAGATCATTTTTAAAATACTTAGTCATATAGCCTGTTGCAGCTCCAAGCTCCAAAATTCTTGTATTTGGTTTAATCCATCTCAACATCTTACGTTGATCCTTATTTATTATTCCAAAATTCTCTCCCCTATAATCTTTATAATCTGCCATATCTTAGTAATTAATAGTTTATTTATATATATCTCAAAGTAGCATCAAAATACTGAATTGTCTTAGTTAATCCTTCATTAAGCTGAATAGTAGGTTGCCAAGATAGTTTTTCCTTTGCCAAACTAATATCAGGTTTTCTTTGAGTTGGATCATCTGATGGCAGTGGAATATATTTTATTTTAGACCTAGAACCAGTCAATTCAATAACTTTCTTAGCGAGTTCTAAAATAGTAAATCCGTTTGGATTACCAATATTCACTGGACCAGTAAAACCTTTATCTGTTTGCATCATTCTAATCATTCCTTCCAAAAGATCATCGACATACTGGAAACTTCTTGTTTGATAGCCATCTCCAGCAACAGTTATATCTTCTCCTTTAAGTGCTTGAACAATAAAATTACTTACAACCCTTCCATCATTTGGATGCATTTTAGGACCATAAGTATTAAATATTCTTATAACCTTTATGTCAACATTATTTTGTTTATGATAATCAAAAAATAGGGTTTCAGCACATCTTTTACCTTCATCATAACAACTTCTTTCTCCAATTGGATTAACATTCCCCCAATATGTTTCAACTTGAGGATGAACCATTGGATCTCCATAAACTTCAGAAGTTGAGGCTTGAAGAATTCTTGCATTGATTCTTTTTGCCAAACCTAACATATTAAGAGCTCCCATTACAGAAGTTTTTATAGTTTTTATAGGATTATACTGATAATGAATTGGTGAAGCAGGACAAGCCAAGTTATATATTTGATCAACCTCAATAAAGTAAGGAGTGCAGACATCATGACGTACAAGCTCAAAATAAGGATTATCCAATAAATGAACAATATTTCTCTTACTTCCTGTAAAATAATTATCTAAACATATAACTTCATTACCCTCTTTTAATAATCTTTCACAAAGATGAGAGCCAATAAATCCTGCCCCTCCTGTTACAAGTATTTTCTTCATTCTGAATTTAATTTAACGACCTGCAAATTTAATAAATATATCTTTTAATTCTCAGTATGTGATAATAAAATCAGCCAGCTAAGCCTTTAATCTGTTATTAATGTAATATTGTGTTCTGAAATAATAGAAAAGAAACATAAGAATATTAAGAAACATAACTCCGAATGAAATACCTAATACCCCAAAATTTATTCCCACAAAATCATAAAGGAAATATCCAATTAAGCTCAAACCTCCTCCAAGTATAACATGAATATATGTTTTTTCAAAATATGTCATAAAATTAATCATTAATTGAGCCATTGCAGCAATTACCTGAGAGATAATTAAGAAAGGAAGAATTTCAAGAATTAGATAATAATCTTGAGGAATTAGATTAATTTTTAGTCCTATATATGAACCAATCCATATTAATAAACCAACAAAACTAAGTCCAAATGCAATTATCCATAAATATCTATTTGTTTTTCTTCTTAAAACTATCAAGTCTTTTTCTTTCATAAATAGTGGATTCCAAACAAAATTAAAAGATTGATAAATTATTAAAACAATAGTAGCAAGCAAAAATCCAAGATAATAAATAGCCATACCTTTCTCTCCAGAATATTTTGCAACAAAAAACTTATCTCCAAAGTTCACAACAGCATACATTATGCTAGATGCCATAATTGGTAGACCTAACTTAAAAGCTTTCTTAAGAAAGTAAGAGCTGAATTTAAAAACAAAATTCTTGTAAATAATAATAGAAAAAGTAAGCGTAAGAATAAGTTCCATTGAATAAGTTACAGCAAGACGTTGGAAAACATTATCTCCATCAGAATAATAAATAACTAATATAGCAGTAAGATTGGTAAGAAAGAATCTCAATAAATTATATGTTTGAAGACCTCTTATTCTTTCCGAAGAAACCAAAAAGAAAGTAAGATAGGTTGAAAAAATCATTGAGGCTGCAGCAACAAACACAAAATCTCTATATGTAAAATATTGATTGGCTCCCACAGAGTTAGTTTTATTTAAAAAAGAAAAGAAATCAACATCAATTCTCCAGAAATAGACAATGATTATTGATATTAAAACTAATATAAAAAGCGAAGAAGTCAAAGTATAAAGCATCGAACCCTGCTTATCTTTATCAGAAACAGTGTCTGCATATAGCTTAATAAGGGCAATATAAAATCCAAAACAAAGTATGGTGGATAGTGTCATTGCAAAAGAATATAAATATCCGTAAAGCCCATATTCCTCTGGTGACATTAGTCTAAGGAAAACAGGTATTAGAAGAAAGTTTGCTCCTCTAACCAACACATCAACTGAGAATACCTTAATAAAACGAGAAAAAATTTCGTTTTCCTTAATGTATTTATTTACAAACTCATTAACTATATTCATTAAATAATATCTTAACTCTTTGACAAAAATAATAAACTACAAAATGTATATGTTTTTCAAATTAGAATCTGGCAACTTAGCTTTAATCTTTTCCAATATTGATGTTCTAACCATTAGCAATTCTTGTTTTAGGGCAGCTGAGTTTACTTTAACATATAAGCACGCATTCTGCACGTATATTTTGGTGGTTAGTTTATTTATCAACTCTCCTGTAATCTCCCTCCAAGCTAAAATAATATCTTCTTCATCTAAATTGGCATCAATATGGTAGTAATTAAAAAAATCTTTAAGTACATCCTTAATACTCTCTTCCTTAGTTCCTCTTGCCTTACGGTTGATCTTATCTACATAATTCCTATATTTCATAATCAATTCCTTTCTGAGAAATCCTATAAATCTTGTGTTCCATATTTGTTTGTTCAAACATTGATTCAACCCTGCCCAATTGAGTATCTGTGATGAATACCTGACCAAATCTTTCACCTGCTGTCAAAACCAAGAGTTGATTTATTCTTTTTAAGTCTAATTTATCAAAAATATCATCCAACAAGAGAATTGGTTTAATCTTCGTTCTTTTAAATATATATTCAAATTGAGCCAGTTTAAGAGCCAAAAGAAAGGATTTCTGCTGTCCTTGTGATGCAAATCTCTTAACTGAATTATCATTCATCATCAATCCCAAATCGTCTTTATGAATGCCTATAGAAGTGTATCTAAGAATCCTATCCTTCTCAATTGAATCATCTAAAAGCTTTTCGTAATTATTTTCCAAATCATCAGAAACATACTCCAAGCTAACCTTTTCTTTATCAGATGAAATAAAGTTATAGTAGTATTGGAAGATGGGAGAAAATTCCTCAATAAAGGATTTTCTTCGATTGTGAATGACAGATCCATAGGAAATCATCTGCTCATCCCAAATTTTAAGAGACTCAGTGCTGAAAGTATTTGTTTGATAGAAATGTTTTAGTAGTGTATTTCTTTGAACTAACGCCTTATTGTACTTAATTAGATTATCCAAATAGAGATTATCAACCTGAGAAATAATCAAATCCAAAAATTTCCTCCTCAACTCACTCCCTCCTACAATTAATTCTTGATCAGATGGGGTTATCATCACCAATGGTATCTTCCCAATATGCTCCGAAAAACGAGTGTATTCCTTATCGTCACACTTAAAAAGCTTTCTCTCGCCTTTTCTTAAAACACAGGAAAATTTCTCAATTCCATTATTATCAAAATCATAGAACCCATGAATTGAAAAGAAATCTTCATTATGCCTGATGTTGTTAGAATCAATCACATTAAAGTAGCTCTTACAAAAAGAAAGGTAGTGAATGGAATCAAGTATGTTAGTTTTGCCAACACCATTCTCACCCACCAAACAATTAACCTTCTTACAGAAACTTAGTTCGGCTTGCTCAATATTCTTGAAATTACTAAGCTTTAGTTTATTGAGATACATTCTTGCATTATTTCTTCCATTAACCATCTTGGGGTTGAGGTTGCCCCTGAAATACCAACACTCTCACAATCCTCAAACCACTCTTTCTTAACATCTTCCTTTTTGGAAATCAAATAAGTCTTTTCCTTATGTTCCTTACATAAATTAAAAAGATACATCCCATTTGAACTATTTTTCCCACTAACAAACAAAAGTACATCAACCGTATCTGAAAACTCAATCAATTCCTTTGAGCGAGAAGAAACCTTTCCACAAATGGAGTTTGTAATAATTAAATCATTATTTGTCTTATTATTAGAATTATATCTCAATAAAACCTCATCGCATAAACTCTTATAATCTTCTTTGCTCATAGTTGTTTGAGAAAACAAATGTATAGGCTTTTCAAAATTGATTAAATCCAAATCTTCCTTTGAACTTACAACTATTGCTTCATTATTTGTTTGACCAACCAATCCTACAACCTCTGCATGACCTTTCTTTCCATAGATAACCACCTGTCCACCAATTTCTTTCATCCTCAAATAGCCTTTTCTAACATTTTGTTGGAGTTTGAGCACAATTGGGCAGGTTGCGTCAATGATTTCAATATTATTTTCTTTTGCCAAAGCATAGGTTGAAGGAGGTTCGCCATGAGCCCTAATCATAATCTTAGTGTCTTTCAGGGTTTTCATCCTTTCAATATCAATAACCTCTAAGCCAAGCTTTGAGAGTCTTTCCACCTCCATATTATTATGCACAATGTCCCCAAGGCAATAAAGCTTTTCATTATCCCTAAGTTCTTTCTCAACCAAATTAATTGCCGACACAACTCCAAAACAAAATCCTGCCAAAGGTTCAATCTTAATTATCATATACTAAACAAAATTATCCAAACTAACCATATAATTTAATATGCAAATATATAAAAAAAACAACATCAAAAGGCTAAGAGATATAAAAATCCTCCAAATAAGAAATCCTAACTTGAAAATAAACTAAGGTTGAAAAAAATTTAAACCAAGTTTGAGAAAATTTATTCGGTGGATAAATAAATTTATCTGGGAGATAATTTTATTTTTGCAGGAGATAAATAAATTTTTGCAGGAGATAATTTCAATTAAGTCCCGTTTAATTTTAGGAGTATAAGGACTTTTATCATTAACCATTAATAAAAAAAGAGGTTGGTTATGCCAGCCTCTTTCTAAATGTTTTTTATTGTTTAAATCTTCTGAATTAGAATTTTAGTGCTATCCCAGCGGCTCCAACCTTATTTAGGTCAAATCCCCATTCTATAAAGGCTCCAATATTCTTGGTGAAATAAAACTTAAATCCCATCATTAATGTTCCCATAAATCCAGAGTAGTGGAAAGTTTCTGAATCTGGAGTTGCTAAATCCATATTTAGGTAACCTAATGATATATTGTAGTACATCAATACGCTTTTGCTAAAATTGATTGTAAAGGTAAATTTACCTCCAGCATAATAAGTTCCAAAATCTTTTGGAGTAGAGTTGGAGTCTAATAATGACATCCCTCCAAGCGATTGTCTTTCTGTCATTTGTGAATATGAACCTGTTATTCCTGCACTTAGGGCAATTCTACCGCCTGAAAAGAAACAATAGTCTCCAGCCAAACTTAGGGCTGGTACTTTCATGGACAATGTAGGAAATACAGCAAGCATTGGAAAACCAACACCAGCATCTATTGCAATTTTTCCTTTAGTAAATGCATACTCATTTCCTTTTTTGCCTCTACGTCCTCTTTTAACTGGACGACGCTTTGGAGCATTTAAGGAATTCAGTTCATTAAAAGATAATTCTGAAAAGTTTGTGTTAAACACTAAATCGTTGCCAGCATAAGAAGGCACAAATGAAGTTGCCAAGATGCATACTAGCAGAAATAATGAAAGTTTTAATTTTGCCATGATGATTTGTTGATAATTAGTTATTAATTTAGGTGCAAAGATAATAGAAATATTTAAATGTCGTATCTTTGCACATTAAAAATATTAATAATGTTGAACTTTAAAAGAATTACGCCCGAAGATAAGGATATTTTTGATTCATTCTATCAATATAAAACTGTAAAGAATTGCGAAACTGCCTTTGCCAACCTTTGTGCTTATGGATTTGCTTTAAATGGAGAATATGCAGTGATTGATAACACTCTAATTACGAGGGTTCATTTTGAACTCAATAAGGTGATTTGCTATCATTGCCCTATTGGCACTGGCGATAAGGTTGCTATTATCAATGAATTAATCAATGATGCCAAAGAAAAAGGCTTTACTATGAAGATGATGATTGATTGTCATGATCTTTTCAGAGAAAACTTTTGCAGTAGATTTACTTGTGAGCAAAAAAGAGAATACTTCGATTATATTTATTTAAGAGAATCATTGGCTACTCTTTCAGGGAAGAAGCTTCAAGCTAAGAGGAATCATGTGAATAAGTTTATGAAGACTTATAACTATACATATTCAGAAATAAACAGTTCTAATATTGGTATCTGTATTGACTTCTCAAAGCGTTGGCTTAACTATAAGATTAAAACTAATAGCGACCCTGACGTTGAAGGTTATGAAGGCGAAATAAGGGTTTTAGAGTATTTTGCTGAGAACTTTGAGGCTCTTGGATTAATTGGTGCTGGACTATTTGTTGAAGATGATTTGGTTGCTTTCACAATTGGTTCAAAAGTAAATAACGAAACTTTTTGCACCCATATAGAGAAAGCAAATTCAGAAGATTATGAAGGAGTTTATGCAATGATTAACAAGGAATTTGCTTTGCATCTGCCTGAGGAATTTATCTATATTAATCGTGAGGAAGACTTAGGTTTGGAAGGTTTGAGAAAGGCAAAGCTTTCATATAATCCAATTGAATTGATTACAAAAACTGTCGCTACTCTAATACAAGATGGAACAGAGAGTTAAAGAAATATGGAACAAACATTTTGGAGACGATTTAGACTTTCTAAATAAGTATTTCTCTACCTTTTATGAGCCTAATAATCTTATAATTAATCCTAACATTGAAGAGAATGGGTTTATTTATATGACTTTAATTGTTAGGTATGATTACAAATACTACAATGAAATTCTCCCAATAGGTTATATTACTGCTGTTTTAACTAATCCTGAATATAGGAATCAGGGATATTTCCGAATTACAATGCATGAGGTTTTCCAAAAGCTTATTGAGAATGATTTTCCAATCTCTTGTTTGATTCCAGCAACTGAACAACTTTTGACAACCTATATTAGATATGGTTATTCTAATTGTTTTACTGACAAAAGAGAAAAGGATAATAATAAATCAATTATTCACAACCAAAAGACCTTCATGCTCTATAAAGAACTTGGATACAATATTACAACTCTTAAGCCTAATACCAATGCTATGATTAGGATTATTGATGTTGTTAGGGTTATGGAGGCTTATGCTAAATCTAACCCAAGTTTAGTAGAAAAATATAAAATAATTGATAATCAAATTCAAAAAAATAATCTATACATTAATGTAAGTAATGGTGAGATTGAATTAAACAAAAAAGATGGTTCATATCAAGAAATTAATATTTCCGAATTAACCAAACTAATATTTAATGGCAGTTATATGGATTTAATGTTTGACAATTAATAAAACAGATAAAATATGAAGACTTTAATCAAAAATATTAAAGAGTTAGTTCAAGTTGAAGACCAAATAAGAGAAAAGGTTTGTGGGAAAGACATGGCAAATCTTCAAACAATTAAGGATGCTTTTTTACTAATTGAAGACGATAAGATATTGGACTTTGGTCAAATGAGCTCTTTGAAGGAAGAAAAGGCAGATATTATTGTTGATGCTACAAATAGATTGGTTTTCCCTTCATTCTGCGACTCACATACACATTTGGTTTATTCTGGGAGCAGAGAGATTGAATATATTGATAAGATTAGAGGATTATCCTATGAGGAGATAGCAGAAAGAGGTGGTGGTATTCTTAATTCTGCCAAACGTCTTCAACAAGCAAGTGAGGATGAGCTTTATGAAGATGCTCAAAAACGCTTGGATGAGATAATTATGATGGGAACTGGTGCTGTTGAAATCAAATCGGGCTATGGATTAAACACCGAAAGCGAACTAAAGATGCTTAGGGTTATTAAGAGGCTCAAAGAAAATTCACCACTTACAATTAAGTCAAATTTTTTGGGAGCACATGGAGTACCAATGGAGTATAGAGGACGTCAAGGAGAGTTTGTTGACCTAATTATCAACGAAATGATTCCTTTGGTGGCTAAGGATAACCTTGCGGACTTTATTGATGTGTTTTGCGACAAGGGATTCTTTACGGTTGAGGAAACCGACAGAATCTTAACTCAAGGAAGAAAGTATGGCATGAGAGCAAAGATACATGCTAATGAATTAGACTTTTCGGGAGGGGTTCAAATTGCAGTTAAGCACGATGCTCTCTCTTGCGATCACTTAGAATTTATTGGAGAGGACGAAATCATGAGCTTGCTTAACTCCAACACTATGCCAACAGTACTTCCTGGTGCAGCATTCTTTCTGAATATGCGTTTGTCGCCTGTTAGAACAATGATGGATGCTGGATTACCTATTGCAATGGCATCAGATTTCAATCCTGGCTCATCTCCAAGTGGTAATATGCAAACAATTCTTAGTTTTGCATGTGTAAATTATAGGATGACTCCTCAAGAAGCATTTAATGCAACAACAATCAACTCAGCCTATGCAATGGGAATTAGTCAAACTCACGGCTCTATAGCAAAAGGAAAGGTGGCAAACTTCTATATTACTAAGGAAATACCAAACTTAGAGTATATGCCTTATTATTATGGAACAAACAAGGTTGATAGGGTATTTCTAAACGGGAAAGAATATATTTCGAAGAAATAGAAAAAATTAGTTTTTTGAGAAATTGTTTAAGACTATTGGATAACACTCTTTAATTCAATACACTACAAGAAATATTTTAACTAAAATGCGAAAATATTGATTTAAGTTGTATATATAATAAAATTCATTTTCTCGCATTTAGAGCTTAGGTTCAATACTTCTTTTAGGACTCTATTTCTATCTCAATATTATAGGTATTGGATATAGTATTATGCTTCACTGCTTTCCATTCATATTCAAAGCCCATTTTATCCTTACCATAACCTTTGACCACTCCTTTGTTTATGTTAGTGAAGATTGCAGTAAGTATCGCATTCAAATCTGTTTCATGAAACTCTTCAATGGTTAATGCATCAAAGCTAAATGGATAGTAATCTTGCGTAATATTACCTCCAAAAATTTTATAGCTATGAGTTTTTTTCTTAATCTTAAACTCAATTTTATTAGCTAAAAGTGTTGTATTGTCCAATTCGCAATTCTTAATTTTTAGCTTTATATCTTTCACTTTAAAGAAAGTTGATGAAATGGCTTGACTTGGTGCCACAAACATAAAGCATAAAGTAATTAATGATGCTAAATAAATTCTTTTCATAATACTTAGTTTTAAATTCGTTGCAAATTTAAAACTTTATACTGACAAAAAAGATTTCTAAGAAAATAGTATTTCAACATACACTCTGTCAGATTAAACTATTATCTTTGTAAAATATTTGAAATTTATGAAAAATATGATGAGAGAAAGTTTATTAATAATTCTAATGCTGTCTGCTACTATATCTTATGCTCAAAAGCCAAAGAACGCAGATTTAAACCTAATACAGCTTAATGGTCAAGTAAAATATCTTGAAGAAACAATATATGCTGATTTGAATTATGATGGGAAGGTTGGGCAAAATGAGATTGGGAGCTACGAGTTTACTAAATTCCATAAGAACGGAAATATTGATGTCTTCCTCTATCGCTCAAAGTTTCTTTTCTTTCGCTATCAATACATATCAATGAACGAAATTACTCAAGCTGTCCAATTCGATGAAAAAGGAGCAATTGAAAGTATGGAGACCTACACCTACGATAAGAATGGTAATAAGACAGAGTATGTTTATTATGAAGGTGGGGTTGTTGTTAGCAAGACTCAATATATATATGATAATCAAAATAATAATATTGAAACTTCAGCCTTGAAGTCAAATGGTGAAAGAGGGACTCGTTATTTGTATAAATATGATTCTTTAAACAATAAGACTGAGGCTATTCAATATAACTCAAAAGGAGATCTCGTTAGCACAATAAAGTATGAATATAACCCAGCAAAGGATGAGTATAGATATGTGTCTTATTTGCCTACCAATGAGATTGAGTGGATAAGGACTTATAAGTCGGACTCAAAAGGAAATAAGGTTGTGGAATACAAATATAATTCTAAGGGAGAGTTGAAAGATAAGTTTTCTTGGCAGTATGTTTATGATAAGAATAATAATTGGACAAAGCAAACTGAGTATAATGAGGATGGTAAGATTGTAAGGATTATTCAAAGAAAGATTGTTTATTTTGGAGATAAGGATGAGAACAAGTATTCTCATTGGGATAATCCAAACTATAAGGGCAGAAAATTATAATCCAAATATAAAGCGTAATAAAGATAGGGAGTAGTATTAAGTTACTCCCTTGTTTATTTTATTTAGATAATATCTTTGTTTAATTCTTGGTCAAAAAAATTTAATTTAAAACTTATATTATAATTAGCCTCCTTTTGCCCCTTAGACCATAATCACATTCTTTAAAAGAATTCTTATTGTATTGATTTCCTAAAAATTTTATATCTTTGCAAATTGGAAAATTCGTTTAATTTATTAACTAATTTAAGAACAATGAGTTTTAGAATTATAGTTTTAGCAAAGCAAGTTCCCGACACAAGAAATGTTGGGAAGGATGCAATGAAGGAAGATGGCACTGTTAATCGTGCCGCTTTGCCTGCTATTTTTAATCCAGAAGACCTCAATGCCTTAGAAATGGCATTAAATATTAAGGATAATGTTAAAGATGCAACTATCTCCATAATTACTATGGGACCATCACGTGCTGCAGAAATTGTACGTGAGGCTATGTATCGTGGAGCAGATAATGGGGTTGTAGTTTCTGACCGTAAGGTTGCTGGAAGTGATACTTTGGCAACATCGTACACAATTTCTCAAGCAATTAAGAAAATGGGGAAGTTTGACTTGGTTATTGCAGGTCGTCAAGCAATTGATGGTGATACCGCTCAGGTTGGTCCTCAAACAGCTGAAAAGCTTGAATGCCCTCAAATCACCTATGCTGAAGAGGTTATGGAAGTTACTGATAAGAAAATCAGAATTAAACGCCGTTTGGAAAGAGGTGTTGAAGTTGTTGAAAGCACTTATCCTTGTTTGATAATAGTTCATGGTTCAGCTAAGGAATGTCGTTCTCGCCACGCAAAGAGATTAATGAAGTATAAGTTAGCTAAGAGTAATTCCGAATTGCAGGAGTTGGGTCAAGACTATTCAAACCTTTGGAACGAAAAGCCTTACTTGAAGATTGAGGAATGGTCAGCTGCTGATATTATGGCAGAGGATTCTCGTTTGGGACTTACTGGCTCTCCAACAAAGGTAAAGAAGATTGAAAACGTAGTATTAACACAAAAAGAAAGCAAGGTTATTACTCCTAAGGATGAGGATATGAATGAACTTATGAAAGAGCTCATTTCCTCACATATATTAGGATAATTCTTTTTATTAAACAAGAAAGGAGAAAAGACAATGAATAATGTATTTGTATATTGTGAGATTACAGAGGATAGGACAATTGCCGATGTAAGCTTGGAGCTTGTTTCAAAAGGAAAGAAACTTGCAAACGAACTTGGTGTTAAATTGGAAGTATTGGTTTGTGGAGAAGAAATTAAGGATATTGAAAAGATGCTTTACCCCTACGGAGTTGATATTATTAACTACGCAAAGGATTCAAGACTATTTCCATATCAAACTCTTCCACATTTCTCAATAGTAACTAAATTATTTCAAGAGAAACAACCTCAGATAGCTCTTTTTGGAGCAACCTCTGTTGGAAGGGATTTAGCACCTCGTATTGCTTCATTTCTTCGCACAGGTCTAACTGCAGACTGTACAACATTGGAAATAGGCGACCATACTGAAAACAAAACTGGGAAAGAATATAAAAACCTTCTTTACCAAATCCGTCCAGCTTTTGGAGGAAATATTATTGCAACCATCATCAACCCTGACCACAGACCACAAATGGCAACCGTGCGTGAAGGTGTAATGAAAAAAGAAATATTTGACAACTCTCACAAAGGAATAATTAACTTCCTAAAGGTTGAAGATTATGTAAAGAATGATGATTTCTGCATAAAGATAATTGAAAGACATATTGAGCAACAAAAAATCAATATTAAGGGAGCTCAAATCATTGTTTGTGGAGGTTATGGAATGGGTTCGAAGGAAAACTTCCGTCTAATACACGAATTGGCTGATGTAATTCAAGGCGAGGTTGGAGCAACCCGTGCAGCAGTTGATGCGGGAATGTGTGAGCATGAAAGACAAATTGGACAAACTGGAGTTACTGTTCGTCCAAAGCTCTACATTGCTTGCGGAGTTTCGGGAGCTGTTCAACACCGTGCAGGAATGCAAGAAAGCTCCAAGATAATCTCAATCAACACCGACCCTAAGGCACCTATTAACTCCATAGCAGACTATACAATTATTGGGGATGTTATGGAAGTCTTACCAAAGATGATTAAATACTACAAGGCTAATACAAAATAACGATAAATAAAGAATAATTATATGGCTAATTTTTTTAATGATAATGAAAGCTTAAAGTTCCATCTTTCTCATGAAATGATGAAAGAAATTATTCAATTAAAGGAACGCAATTATGCTGATTACGGAAAATATGACGATGCTCCAAAGGATTATGAGGATGCTTTAGATAATTACGAAAAAGTAATGGAGATTGTTGGAGAAATCACTGGAGAAATTCTTGCTCCAAATGCTGAAAGCGTTGATCAAGAAGGACCAAAGATTGTTAACAATGAAGTAATATATGCAAAGGGAACTCAACAAAATCATGAAGCATTGCGTGATGCAGGACTTTATGGGATGAGCCTTCCAAGAGAGTTTGGTGGACTGAACTTCTCCTATGTACCATATGTTATGGCTGCTGAAATAGTTTCTCGTGGAGACTGTGGATTTGCTAACATTTGGGGCTTGCAAGACTGTGCTGAAACCATTTACGAATATGCATCAAAAGAAATAAAAGATGAATTCTTACCAAAAATAAATCAAGGTTTTACTTGCTCTATGGACTTAACAGAGCCAGATGCTGGTTCTGATCTTCAAGCTGTTCAATTGAAAGCTACTTGGGACGAAAAGTCAAATTGCTGGAGACTTAATGGAGTAAAACGTTTTATTACAAATGGAGATGCTGACATTAAGTTGGTTTTGGCTCGTTCTGAAGAAGGGACAAATGACGGTAGAGGTCTCTCCTACTTTGTTTATGACAGAAAGAACAAGGCTGTAACCATTCGTAGAATTGAAAACAAGATGGGTATTAAAGGCTCCCCAACAGGAGAATTGGTGTTTAATAACGCACCTGCCCAATTGGTTGGAGATAGAAAGCTTGGACTAATTAAATATGTTATGTCCCTTATGAATGGAGCAAGACTTGGAGTTGGTGCTCAATCTGTTGGACTATCAGAAGCAGCATACAGAGAAGCATATAAATACGCACAAGAAAGAGAACAATTTGGCAAACCTATTCATAATTTTGCAGGCGTGTATGAAATGCTTGCCAACATGAGAGCCAAAACAGACGCAATCCGTACACTACTTTACGAAACAGCAAGAGGAATTGACATATACAAAGCAATTGAAGACAAAGCAAAATACAGTTCAATCACACCAGAAGAAAAGCAAAAACTCAGACAATATCAAAAACTATCCGACATACTAACACCAATGCTAAAACTCTTCTCATCAGAATATGCCAACCAAATAACCTACGATGCAATTCAGGTTCATGGAGGAAGTGGATTTATGAAAGACTATGCCGTTGAAAGAATGTATAGAGATGCAAGAATTTTAACCATCTACGAAGGAACATCACAATTACAAGTTGTTGCTGCAATTCGTGGAGTTATCAATGGAGGGTACATCGATTTAATTAAAAGCTACGAAGCAAAAGAAGCAAAACCAGAATTTTCAACAATGAAGAAAGTTCTTTGTCAAATGAGAGAACGCTTTGAACAAGCACTTGAAAGAGCAAACAGCTTTGGTTCAAATTCTGAGTTTTACGATTTCAATTCTCGCCGTTTGGTTGAAATGTGTGGATATTTAATTATGGGACACCTATTAGTTATTGACGCCAACAAAAACCCTATGTTTAGCAACTCAGCAGAACTAATGATTCGCATGGGACAAAGCAAGGTTGAAGAAGCAGCTTCATTTATTATGAACTTTGAAGAATCAGCAATTGCAAAATATAAAATTGCAGGCGACTGCAAAGCTTGTGCAGAATAATAAACAACTACAATAAAAACGAAAGAGGCATATTAATTTATGTCTCTTTGTTTTTTATATAGTGCCACCTCCTAATATATACTTGTCATGCAGGATATACACTATCCCACACGACGAGTATATGATGCAAGCAGAAATTAAAATCCTTACTTACAGGTAAATATTTTTATAATAATATACAATATGATTTTATTGTATCCGTTTTAGCATAAGTATTAATTTGAAAATTTTTGTTATGCAAACATTAAGTAGAGAACACCAAGCAGTGTTCAATTTCAAAACAAGTATGTGTCAACTAAAATCAGTTGTAACAGATCAGGAAGACATTTCTTTTACTAGATTCTTTGATTCGTTTGAAGGAGCAGTTTCTAACTTTATCCAAACAGAACTTTTCATAAGACAAGGAGAAAGATGTAAAACTTTAGGAGTTCATCCGGATTTAGAAAGTTATTCTTTAAAGTACGGAGAAAAATTAAACAAAGAAGGGATTGATATCACAGAAATGTCAATAGAATTTTTGAGAAAATTTAAAGATACTCTAAAAGATGAACCAGTTATTGACGATTCTTTTAAGGAAGTGTTAGAAGAATATCATATTAGACTAAAGGAAAATTTAGTTTATGTTGAGATAAAGCCTTCTGACGTAAAAGAAATTGATGATGTTGTGATTGAAACCTTCAAATCCTTATCAACAGGGAACACAGGAGTCAATCTTATTTCTCATTTAATTGGAAAACTTGAAGAATTATCTCATGTAAGAAGCCAGCCTGGCAGAGGAGCAGAAACAAATATTGCAGTTTGGAAGATAGTAGCTATAGCTATAACTGCTGGACTAGGTGCGTGGGTAGTTTATAAATGTAAATATTCTAGATGGAGATGTTCTTCAAAAGAAAAAAAGATTTATAATACTATACTTGCATTAGCTATGATTACATATGGTGCTTGTGAATAAAATTAAGTTATCATGAACAAGTTAATTAAATTAGGAATTTTAGTCGTTTCAATGTTTTTATTTGCAAGTTGTATTACCACTCAAGTGGCAAACAATCAAAAAGAAACTGCTAATGATGTTGATTTATTTTTCTCTCAAAAACCAATTAAAGAGTATACAGAAGTAATGTATATCCAAGCTGATGGTAGTGTTTTTCATGGTTCCAAGGCGTTAATTAAAAAATTAAAAGAAAGAGCCAAAAAAGAAGGTTGTGATGCTATTATTGACATTAGGTTTGATTATCAGTTCTGGTGGCCTAATGCTTCAGGAGTTGCAATCAAATATAAATAGAAATCTAAGTCACTTTGTCATTGATTGAGACAAAATATAAGAGGAGTTTTATCATACAAGTATAAAGCTCCTCTTTTTATTTAACGACTAAATTACTTTCGTTGTGCGGAATCTCGTAGTGCGGGATAAGTACTTCCGTACTATATTATTATAAGGACTTACAATCCGTAAGATATTTCTAAAACACAAAAGAGAAGCCCTTTCCATGAGCTTCTCTTTGTTTTAATTGATTAACAACTCGCCATAAACCTTCAAAAGAAACCCTTCTCTTGCGTTTTATGGCACATAAATGAAAGATAATTACGGAGGCGTTGGCGTACCTTCTTCTTCCAAAGGTTCAACACTGATTGAAACACCTTTCATGTCTTGTTTGAAATCAGTCTCAGGAGTAAACCCAACCCCAACTCTAAGAACTGTGTCAGCAGTTACCTCTTCTGGAGTATTAACCGCCTTAACCTTAGCCTTAGGATAGAAGGTTCCCAAGCCATCAAACTTAACTGAATGCCCTTCTTGAAGCATCCAAGTTGTTGAAGCCACCAAAGCATCTAAAGCATTTAGAGCATCGCCCTTGCTTACCGTGCTTGATTTCTCAATCATTGCAGCCAATTTCTTGAAGTTGATGGTCTGCCCCTTAATCATTTGAGCCATCCATTTGTCTCCAGGATTTGATCCTACAGCAATCTTCTTTTTCTTCTTTCTGAACTTCATAGCAGAAAAAATTAACGTTAAACAATAAATGAACTACACGTGCTAATAAATAGCATAATATCTCTATTTCTTCTTATAACTAACTCCCCTAACCTCACTGTCTCCCAACACAAACTCAACCTTTCTGAACCTCTCCTTAAAAAACTTCGATGGCTTGAAAATTATCTTAAAACGTTTAATCAAATTTCTGGTAACCTCCTGTGGACTATCCACCATTTGCACTTCAATTGCAGGATAGAAAGTCCCCAAAAGTCCCAAAGAAACAGGATGTCCATTCTCCAGCATCCACAAAATAGTTGTTTCAAGCTCTGCCAACACCCCCAAAATATCACCTCTACTCATAGAACTTTTCTTTTCAATCATTTGGGCAATCATTTCAAAGTCCGCAATAGTTTCAATTTGCATCTTAGGCATATATTTTTCTTGCAACTCCTTATTTAGAAACACATTCCTTTTGTATTTAAAAAATTTTATAGACATTTCCTTTGGTTTTTATATTAAACAATCTTGTTCAAACAAAGTTATTTATGCTTCCGATAACTATCTCGTTTTTCCAAGATAGTTATCTGGGGGCTCTGCGATAGTTATCTCGGATTAAAAAAGTGCGACTTTTCTTCTAAAAAGTGCGACTTTTTTGGTTGGAAAGTGCGACTTTTTGAGTTTGGTATAGTTATCTCGAGCTTCTTGGATAGTTATCTTGAGAGTTTGGGATAGTTATCTCAGTTTAAAATAAGCTTATAATAATTCTTTACAATAGTGTTATGGAGTCAAGAGATAGGATTTTAGGGAGTTAGGATAGTTATCTTTTGCAACTGCTTTTTTAACGTGGTGCTAAATATATTTATTATGCAATAAAAGAATTATTCTCTTTTTTGTTTGGGATATTGGAAATAAGTTTGTAAGTTTGCCGCATAATCTTCTCATTAAATATGAAATGATTCCTTACTCCAACATATTACCCCCAATACAATGTGACTCTTTAATAAAAAGAAGTACCACCACTTTGTATGGTGTTTTATGTCTTATAGAAGAAAGTTTTGTTCTTTCAATCAAAGAAATGGGCTTATTGGCGGAAGATATAACAACAATGAGTAGTTCATCAAGTACAGATAGCAACTTTACAACAAAAAGCTCAACTTCAGATACAAATACAACAACAGATACAATAAATTCTATTTTAGCAAATGCATTCTTATATCAAAACACTCCTAATCCTTTTAATACAACAACAGAAATAAAATACTTCTTACCAGAAGGAAGTACAAATGCTTATATTTATGTGTTTAACCTACAAGGAAATTTACTATTAACATATAATTTAAGTGATAATGGTTTTGGTTCTGTAGTTATTAATGGCTCTTCATTAAACGCAGGAATGTATATTTATTCTTTGGTTGTTAATGGACAAGAAGCTGAAACAAAACGAATGATACTTACTAAATAAATTGATTGAATATGAAAAAAATAGTTTTTATTTTAGGTGTATTTTTATCACTTCTTATCTTCTCATGTGAAGATAATGATAATACCACAAATACAAATACTGATTATCCTATCTCTGAATTATATGGTACATATT